>CAWIRW010000001.1:0-25420 GCA_963838655.1 uncultured Solirubrobacteraceae bacterium
GTGCACGACGGGGCTGACCTGCGCGGCGCGGCGGAGGCCGCCACCGCGCTCCGGCAACGGATGCGGATCATCTTCGCCGTCGACACGCTCGAGTACCTGCGCCGCGGCGGGCGCATCGGCGCCGCCCAGGCGTGGGTCGGCTCGGCGCTCAAGATCAAGCCGATCCTCACGATCGAGCGCGAGATCCAGCCGATGGAGCGCGTCCGCACCGCCGGCCGCGCGTTCGAGCGGCTGGTCGACCACCTGACCGCCGCGCGTGAGTCGGGCGCCGACGTCTTCGTCATCCAGCACATCCAGGCCCGCGACGTCGCCGACCGCCTGGCCGAGCGCGGCCGCGAGATCTACGGCCGCGACCCCGAGTTCGTGTCGGAGATCGGGCCGGTGATCGGCACCCACGTCGGCCCCGGCCTGTTCGGCGTCACCGGCTTGCCGAGCTCGCTGCTCGGCCCCGTATAGAAGCTACGCGGCTCGCGCGGCCTCGAGCCACCCGGCGAGCACGTCGGGAGCCTCGTCGACGAGCGGCAGCCGGGCCACCTCCGCGGCCACGCGGCGCGCGGCCTCGCTGTGCGCGGGCTCGCCGAGCACCTGCCGCAGCGCGCTGGCGAGATCCTCGGGGCCGGCCTGCAGCCCCGCGCCCAGCGCGGCCACGCGCTCGGCGTTGCGGAACTGGTCGGCGAACCCCGGCACGATCACCGACGGCACGCCGGCGGCCAGCGCCATCCGCGTCGAGCCCGCGCCTCCGTGGCCGACCATCGCGGCTGCATGCGGCATCACGTCCGCCTGCGGGATCCAGCGCTCGATCCGCACGTTGCCGGGCACGGACCCGAGCGCGTCGACGTCGACGTCCACGCCGACCGTGAAGAGCGCGCGCACGGGCAGCTCGCCGAGCGCGGCGACGGTGGCGCGGAAGAGCTCCGGGAAGAACGGCAGCGTCGGCGTGACCGAGCCGTAGGTGACATACACGAGCGGCCGGCGGTCGCCGTCCCACCAGTCCGGCAGCGCGCGCGGCTCGGGCCGGCGGCTCGCGGAAGCGGACGGCGTGTACGGGCCCGAAGTCGTCCGGGTCCTCCAGCGCCTCGGGGATGACCGTCAGGTACGGGCTCTCGGTGATGCGCCGGCCGTCCGGATCGGGGCGCAGCCCGAGCCGCTCGCGGTGCTCGTCGAGCACGCCGGCGACGACGGGGACGCCCCACGTCTCGGTGCCCGCAGCCATGATCGCGATCCGCCCGTGCGGCACCCCGAGCCGCTCGGCGACGAGCAGGCCGGCGTACTCGGTGGGCTCGCGCAGCACGACGTGCGGCCGGTAGCGGCGGACGGCGCGCAGCACGCCGGGCAACGAGGTCCGGGCGTCGATGCCGGCGAAGATCTCGCGCATCACGCGCACGCTCTGCTCCTCCTGGGGGAGGCCGGGGAGCTCGGCGAAGATGCGGTCGGTCTCCTCCGCGGGCGGGTCGGCCAGCGGGTAGAACGGCAGGCCGGCACGGTCGACGGTCGGCCGCGCCTTGGCGGGCGCGGCGAGCCGGACGTCGTGGCCGGAGTTCAGGAAGGCTCGGGCGAACGGGACGAGGGGCCCGACGTGGCCGGCGCCCGTGTTCGAGGTCATGAGGATGCGCATCGCCACTGGATGACGATGCGAGCACCCGCGTTATTCCCTACTCACGCGGGCAGCGGTGTGTCGCCGGCCGGCGGCGCCGGGCCCTCCGCCCGCCGCTGCTTCATGTATTCGCGCACGGTGATCTGGATCGAGGCGGCCACCGGGATCGCCAGCAGCGCCCCGAGGATGCCGAACAGCGTCGATCCGAACAGCACGGACACGAGCACGATCAGCGGGTCGAGCTGCACGGCCTTGGCCTGGATGCGCGGCTGGATGATGTTGTTCTCCACCTGCTGGTAGACGATCGCGTACACCGCCCAGATGGCGGTGTCGATCGGGAAGTCCGAGAACAGCGTGACGACGCCCACGATCAGCGCACCGAGGGTGGCGCCGACGAGCGGGATCAGGTCGAGCAGGAACACGATCACCGCGAGCGGCAGCGCGTAGTCGACGCCGAGGATCAGCAGCACGAACCAGCTCGTGAAGCCGGCCACGGTGGCCTGCAGCAGCGCTCCCGCGACGTAGTTGCCGATCGCGTTGCCGATGCGCTGGAACAGGTTGCGCATCCAGTCCTCGCGGTCCGGCGGGTATTGCCGGGCCCACGCGTCGAGGAACCGCCGGCCGCTGCCCTGCATGAAGATCGACAGCACCAGGATCGTGACGGCGGCGAAGATCGAGTTGATCAGCCCGACGCCGATGTCGCTCAGCACGCCGGCGGCGTCGCCGGCCCGGCTCGGCAGCTTGGAGGCCTCCTCCTCGAGCCGGCCGGTGATGTCGTACTCCTCCTGCAGCGCGCGCAGGCGCTCGTTGTCGTTGACGAACTCGGTCACCTGCTGGGCGTACTCGGGCAGGTTCTGGATCAGGTTGTCGGCCTGCGTGACGATCGGGGGCACCAGCAGCCCGATCAGCGCGAACGGCGTGAGGATCAGCGCGAGGTACACGAGCGCGATCGCGGAGCCGCGGCGCATGCGGCGCGCGAGCACGTTGATCGGCCCCGAGAGGGCGACCGCGATGAAGGCGGCGATGAAGAGCCATGTCAGCGGGCGCCGCAGCAGGTACATCAGCAACAGCGTCACGACCACCACGACGACGGTGAGCACCACGCGGAGGACCGCCCGGATGCGCGGGAATTCGTCGGGCGGACGCGAGCTCATCCGCTCGCCATTCGCCGCAGGCCGGCGAACGCCTCCTACTTAGAAGCGTTCGCGGTTGCGGCGGCGGCCGGTGAGCAACCCGGTCACCGCGGCGATCCCACCGCCGAGCACGAAGCCCGTCACGGCGGCGCCGATCAGGACCTCCTTCTTGTGGCGGTCGAAGTGCCCGCGCCAGTCGGTCGCCCTGGTGACCTCGTTGCGCAGGCGCTCGACGGCCAGCCCGAGCTCGGCGCGGTTGGCCTCGATCGACTGGCGGATCTCCTCGGGCGTGCGGATCTCGGCCATCAGCGCGGCACCTTCGTGCGGGTCTCGGTCGTGGGGCCCTGCGGCATCGCGGGGTGCGAGCCGGTCACGGTCTCCTTGATCAGCTTGCCCTCCTCGATCGCCATCTGCGGCGTCGGCGGCGCGCCGCGCTTGAGGAAGCGAATGGCGAGGAACCCGGCGATGCCGCCGAGCAGGAACAGGACCACGGCCACGATCAGGAAGCCGACCCAGAAGTCGCGTTCCCACCCGAAAAGCTCCCAGATGCCCCACGACGCGGCGTGCAGCAGGTAGACGAGGCCGAAGACGGCGAAGATGCCGGCCACGATCCCCACCACGGCGCCCTTGATGAGCTTCGTGACCTTGTCGGTCACCTCGCGCTTGGCGAGCTCGATCTCCTCGCGGATGAGCAGGCTCGCCCGCTCCGTGACGTCCTGGACGGCCTGGCCGAGCTCGGTGGTGTCGTGATTGTCGGCCATGTCAGTCGAAGATGCTCTTGAGGACGCGGGCGAGGATGAACGACCCCGCGAACGCCGCGCCCACGAGGACCTCCGGGCGCTGGGCGGCCGGCGGCAGCTTGTCGAGTCCCGGCAGCGAGCGGGCGGCGCCGTTGCCGGACGAGGGAGCGGGGCCGGATGCGGTGCCGGCAGAGGCGGCCACGGCGTCGTCGGCGCGGGCGCGCGCCTCGTCGGACGCCTCGTGCACGCGCCGGGCGCGGTCGCGCTCCTGCTGGGCCTCCTTCTCGCGCTTCTCCTGTTCGGAGGCGGCGGCGGCCGTGGCCTCCTGCGCCTTGGCGGCCTCCTCCTCTGCGCGGCGTGCGTCGGTGTCGGCGAGGTTCTCGCGCAGCTCCTCGCCGCGGGCCGTCGAGCGGGTGCGGTCCTCTGAGCTCATTCCGGGGGGTCTTCCCCGAATGCGCGACGCCAAATCAGGCCGGCCGCCTTCGTCGTCGCCACGGAGGCGAGTGCCCCGAGCCCGGCCAGCAGGCCGGCCCACATCAGGCGCTTGACCATGTCGTTGTCGGTCATGGACGCGGATACTAGGCCGCGAGGCCACTGCAGATGGTCTCGACCACGTAGTCCTTGGCGCGGTCGTAGGCATCCTCGCCCTGCTCGAGGGTGCCGAAGATCCAGCCGGTGAGCACCTGCTCGATCGCGCCGTAGAAGGCCATGGCCGCAAACTCGGCGCTGACGGTGGGGCGGAACTCGCCTGTGCGCTGGGCTTGCTCGACGATCCCGCTGATCTGCGCGTACGCCTCGGCGATCTTGTCGAGGTGCACCGCGCCGAACGAGTTCGCGGCGCGCGTGACCTCGACGATGATCACCTTCATGAGGTCAGGGTCGTGACGGTAGGAGTCCACGATGAAGGAGGCGATCGCGTACAGCTTGTCGCGCGCGGGAGCGGCGCCGGCGTCGACCTCGCGGATCGCGTCGAGCATCACGTCCCAGCGCTCGAGGAACAGCGTGTCGAGCACCTCGTCCTTGGACCCGAAGTAGTGGTAGACGAGCCCGTAGGCCACGCCCGCCTCGTCGGCGATGTCCGACACCCGGCACGTGTGGAAGCCCTGGCGCGCGAACACCCGCACGGCGGCGTCGAGGATCATGCGGCGCTTGTCGACCGCGGCGGTGGCCACTACGCGTGGGCCTCTTGCGGCCAGGCGTAGGCCTGCGGCCGGCGGTTGGCAAGCGAGGGGAGCGTGCGGCGGATCTCGGCCTGGCGCTCGAGGTCGAGGTCGGCGGTGACGAACGTCTCGGCGTCCGGCGCCTGCGCGAGCACCACGCCCCACGGGTCGACGACCATCGAGCGCCCACCCGAGCGCAGCCCGGGCGCGTGCTCGCCGACCTGGTTGGCGGCGATCACGAACGCCTGGTCCTCGATCGCGCGCGCTCGCAGGAGCACCTCCCAGTGGTCGCGCGTGGTCGCGAGCGTGAAGGCGGCGGGCACGGTGATGATGCGCGCGCCGCGCACGGCGAGGATGCGGTACAGCTCGGGGAAGCGCAGGTCGTAGCAGACGGTCAGGCCGAGCTCGACGCCCTCGGCGGTCTCGCTGACGACGATCTCTTCGCCGGGCTCCTCGTGCTCTGACTCGCGGTAGGTGCGTCCGGCGACCTCGACGTCGAACATGTGGAGCTTGCGGTAGACGGCGTGCACCTCGCCGTCGGGGCCGATGTGGGCCGACGTGTTGGAGCCCTTGTCGCGATCGGGCACGCGCTCGGCGATCGAGCCGGCGACGAGGTCGATGCCCAGCTCGCGGGCGGTGGCGCGCGCCCACGTGAGCGCCGGCCCGTCGAACGGCTCGGCGCCGGCGGCCGTCTGCTCGGGCGTGCCCAGCACCGGCCACTTCTCCGGCAGCACGACGAGCTCGGCGCCGGCCGCGGCTGCGGCGCGCGTGAGGCGGTCGGCGGTGGCGAGGTTGCGCTCGCGATCGGCGGTGGAGGTGAGCTGGACGGCAGCGACGCGCACGGGTTTCTCCTTCCCCCGAGATTGACTCGTCAGTCAACCCGTGGAATCGCCAGCATACAGCGCGATGCCGATCCCACCGTGGCGCGGGGAGGGCGGGAATCCCGTCCGCCCACCGGTTCCCCTACCGCCGGACCCGATGCCCGGCTGGCGGGGCGGCCGGCCGCTGAAGGCGTGGACCTACGTCGGCGCTTACGGGCCGGACGTGATGCTGTGCGCGGCCCGTGCGCGCGTCGGGCCGGTGCCGCTGGCGTGGTGGGCGGTGTGGGACCGCGGCTCCGGGCGAATGCTCGCGCGTACCGCTCGCGGACGGGGCGGCGTGGCGGTCGACGCGCGGCGGCTGACCGTGGCGGGCCGGCGGCTCGCCCTCGAGCTCGCTCTGGAGGACGGCGCGCCGATCGAGGTCGTGTCCCCGCACGGGCACGAGTACGCGTGGACTCGCAAGCGCGGCGGCGTGCGCGCCCGAGGCTGGCTCGAGCTCGACGGGGAGCGCCGGCCGCTCGACCTGCGCGCGATCGTCGACGAGTCAGCGGGCTACCACGCGCGCCACACCTCGTGGCGGTGGTCGGCAGGCGTCGGCGTCGCTTCGTCGGGCGCGGCCGTGGCGTGGAACCTCGTCGACGGGATCCACGACGCGGTACAAGCGTCCGAGCGCACGGTCTGGGTCGACGGCGAGCCGCACGAGGTCGCCCCGGTCGAGTTCGCCGACGATCTCTCGTGGGTCGGCGGGCTGCGTTTCTCCGCCGAGGCCGTCCGCGCGCGGCGGGAGAACCTGCTCGTGCTGCGCTCGGAGTACGAGCAGCCGTTCGGCACGTTCGCGGGCGAGCTGCCGGTCGCCGGGGAGCTACGTGAGGGCTGGGGCGTGATGGAGCGTCACGACGTGCGCTGGTAGGGAACGGCAGGACCGCGGCCGGTGTAGCCGTCGTATGAGACCTGTGAGCCGGATCGCCCTCGCGTTGCTCGTCCTCCTCGCGTTCCCCGCCGCCGCGGCGGCGGGCGGCTGGGCCACGGTGGAGGTGGCCGCGCCGCCTGGCGGCATCGGGCCGGGCGACACGTGGCGGGCCACGCTCGTGGTCAAGCAGCACGGCATCACCCCGCTCGACGATGCGCGGCCGAGCATCCTGATCGACAACGGGCGTGGCGAGACGAAGCAGTTCTTCGCCGAGCACGCCGGCCGCCCGGGGACCTACGTCGCCGAGGTGGTCTTCCCGGCCAAGGGCACGTGGAAGACCCAGATCTTCGACGGCTGGGCCGACACGACGAAGCACCGGCTGGCGCCGATCGTCGTGCCGACCACAGGCGATCCCACGCCGAACCCGGTCCCGCTGCCGGCGCCCGACGTCTCGCCGGTCGTCGCCTCGTCGGGCGGCTTCCCGGCCGAGAAGGCCGTCGCGGTTCGGGGTCATGGCGGTGATCTGGCTCGGCTTGCTCGTGGCAGTGGTCGGTCTGCCGCGTGTTGCCGTTCGCCGCCGGGGCACGTCAACGTCAACGGCGGCTGGGTAGGGAGGCTGGGGTGCCGGCCGCCGCGCGGGGAAGATGCGCGCGGCGGTCGGGCGGGCGCGAACTATCCCCGATTAGCCGCGGAAACCGCGGCGATCCGGGATAGTTCGGCGAACCTCGTCCATTTACCCCCGGAAACCGGGGGTAATCCGACAAGGTTCGCGCCATCGCCGACCACGCCGGCTCCCTCACCCTCCCTACCCAGCCGCAGTTGACGTTGACGTTCGCCTCGCCCCTCACCGCGGCATGACGAGCAGCGACTGAGCGCCCCGGGCGACGATGCCGTCGTCGTCGCTGAGCACGGACGTCGCGAGGCCGGCGCCGCCCGATGAGATCGCCGTCGTGGCGTCGAGGCAGATCCATTCCCCGCGCGGCTCGCGGAGGACGTGGACGGTGAGCTCGGGGTTGATGTAGAGCCAGCGGTCGAGCGGGAGGACGCCGGAGACGCCGTTGCCCGAGTCGGCCACGGCGAGCACGCGCTGGAGGCCGGTGGGCTGCTCGCCGTCGACCACCGCCACGCGCAGGCGGGTCCAGACCGTCGCCGGGCCGGGCTCGAACCAGCTCCCGGCGGCGAACCGCAGCTCGACCGCATCGCCATAGCCGAAGCCCTCGAGCGCGGCGGCGGCGTCGCCTCCGCCGGCCGAGCCGGAGGCGCGCCGTCCGCTGCGGACGAGGGCGCGTCCGCTGCCTTGACGCGCCACGCGCGCACGGTCATCACGGGCTCGCCGCCCGCCGTCAGCTCCCCCTCGAGCAGCTGCACCGAGCGGCCCGGCCGGACCACGCGCGCGGCCACCGCCAAGTCGGCGACCGGCACCGGCCGCAGGATCTCGAACGTGAGCCGGGCGAGCAGCATCCCCTCGCGCGGCTCGCACCGCTCGAGCGCACGCCCGAGCAGCGCCGCGGGCGGCCCCGCATGCTGGTGATCCGGGTTCCACGGCCCGCGCGTGTGCGCCGTCGCCCCGAACCGCCCGTCCCCGAGGCCGACGAAGAACGCGTCGGCGACTCCACCGCCGCCGGACGGGTCAGCGCTCATGAGAGGAACGAGCCGTCGGCGGTTGCAGAAGGGCCGGCGATCGCGCCGGCCTTCATCAGCGCGCTGATCTCCTCCGGCGAATAGCCGGCCTCGGCGAGCACAGCCTCGCTGTCGGCTCCGAGGACCGGGCCGCCGGCGCGCCGCGGGTCCGCGGGCGTCCGGGAGAGCTTGACGGGGGTGCCGAGGAGTCGTACCGGACCCGCGCCGGGTTGCTCGAGCTCGACGACCATCTCGCGCGCACGCACGAGCTCGGACTCCAGCGCCTCGTCGAGCCCGAGCACGGGCTCGACGCAGCAGTCGTGCTCGTCGTTGAACGCCTCCCACTCGGCCCGCGTGCGACCCGCGAACACGGCCTCGACCTCGCGCTGCGTGTCCGAGCCGACGGCGTCGAACTGACGCGCGACGAGGTCCGGGCGGCCGACGCCCTCGCACCACGCCCGCCAGAACTTCGGCTCCAGCGCACCCAGGGCCACCCAGCCGTCGGCGCACGCGTACGGCCGGTAGCAGAGCAGCCCGCCGGCGAGCTCGGCCCGCCCTCGCTCCGGGGACGGCGCGCCCGCCAGCGAGCACGCGCGCCGCCTCCATCGCCAGCCACGACAGCGCGCCGTCGGCCATCGAGACGTCGACGAGCTGGCCCTCGCCCGAGCGGTCGCGCTCGCGCAGGGCCGCGAGGATCCCGAAGGCGGCCATCAGCGCGCCGCCGCCGAGGTCGGCGATCTGGCCCGCCGCCTGGACCGGCGGTCCCTCGGGATCACCCGTCAGCCCCAGGAGGCCGACGCGCGCGAGGTAGTCGATGTCGTGGCCGGCTCGCCCCGCGAACGGCCCGTCCTGGCCGTAGCCGGTGACGGCGCAGTAGACCAGCCGTGGGTTCTCCTCGTGCAGCCGCTCCCAGCCCACGCCGAGCCGCTCCATCACCCCCGGGCGGAACGACTCGAGCAGCACGTCGGCGTCGCGCGCCAGCCGCAGCAGCACCTCCCGGCCGCCCGCGGTCTTGAGGTCGATCCGCACCGAGCGCTTGCCGCGGTTCAGGGCGAGGAACATCGCGCCGCCCGCGCTCGGGTCCGCACCGGAGTACTGCGGCGACGCCCAGCGCACGTAGTCGCCCATCGCGGTGTCCTCGACCTTGACGACGTCGGCCCCGAAGTCCGCGAGCAGCAGTGAGCAGAAGCCGCCGGGGAGCAGCCGCGAGAGGTCGAGCACCCGGATCCCCGCGAGCGCGCTCATCGCGGTAGGCCGAGCATCGCGCGCGCCTCGGCCACCGTCGCCACGCGCCGCCCCGCGTCCTCGGCCATCGTCCGCGCCTTGGCCACCAGCTCGCCGTTCGAGCGAGCCATCGTCCCGTCCGGCAGATAGAAGTTGTCCTCGAGCCCGACCCGCACGTTGCCGCCGAGCGCGAGCGCGGCCGCGACCAGGCCCCACTGCTCGCGCGAGATCCCGATCACGCCCCACTGGTGCGGCACGTCCGGCACCTGCTCGGCCATGTGCGCGAGGTTGCGCGCGGTCGGCCGGATGCCGCCGGTCACGCCCATCACGCAGGAGACCTGCAGCGGCGGCTCGAGCACGCCCATGTCGAGCAGCGGGTCGAGGTTGGCGAGGTGGCCGGAGTCGAAGCACTCGTGCTCGGGCCGGATAGCCGGACTCGTTCATCGCGCCGAGCAGCGCCAGGATCGTGTCGAACGAGTTCTCGAACACCGCCTTGAACACGAAATCGCGCCGCCGGCGCGAGTACTTGGCGTAGTTCATCGAGCCCATGTTCAGCGCGCCGACGTCCGGCCGCAGCTCGCGCAGGTAGGCGATGCGCTTCTCCACCGGCACGCCGATCGCGCCGGTGGAGAAGTTCACGATCACGTCGCCGACCGCGGCCAGGATCGCCTCCGTGATCGCCCGGAAGTCCTCGACCTCGTGCGACGGCGTGCCGTCCGGCCGGCGGGCGTGGATGTGGATCATCGCGCCGCCCTCGTCGACGATCCGGCGCGCCTCGGCGGCGTACTCCTGCGGCGTGTAGGGGATGGCGGGGCACTGGTCGCGCCCGGCGACGGCGCCGGAGATCGCGCAGGTGAGGATGACCGGATCGTCGAGGGTCACGACGCCCTGCGAAGGAAGCGCCCCGACCCCTTGCGCCGGTACATGGCGCGGTCGGCCACCGCCAGCAGCTCGTCGACGTCGTCGGCGTCGTCCGGGAAGCACGCCATGCCCACCGAGGCCGCCAGCCGCACGCGCCCGCCCGCCATCTCGAGCGGCTCGGCGAACGCCGCCTGCACGCGCGCCGCGGCCTCGTCGGCGATCCCGTCGCCCGGCGGCAGGTCGGGCAGCACGACGACGAACTCGTCGCCGCCGGCACGGGCCACGAGGTCGCGCTCGCGCACCGCGTGCCGCAGCCGCGCCGCCATCTCGCGCAGCGCCTCGTCGCCGGCCGCGTGGCCGAGTCGGTCGTTGAGCTGCTTGAAGCCGTCGAGGTCGAGCACCAGCACCGCGACCACGTGCTCGTGCGCGCGGGCGCGCGCCAACGCCGCGGAGAGCATGCGCCCGAGCGCGCGGCGGTTGGCGACGCCGGTCAGCTCGTCGGTGTCCGCCTCCTGCAGGATCCGCCGCTCGCGCTCGACGCGCCCCGTCACATCGGTGAACGTGCCGAGCGCCCCGTAGGGGCGGCCGTCGGCCTCGGTCAGCGGGCTCGCGTCGACGTCGACCCAGAGGGCGGTGCCGTCGGCGCGCTCGACCTGCACGAGCACGCCGCGGACGGTCTCGCCGGCCAGCGCGCGCCGCACGGGCGACGCCGAGGCCTCCAGCCGAGCGCCGCCCCGCCGGCGCAGCTCGAGGGGCAGGTCGCGCAGCCGCGTGCCCACCAGCTCGAGGGGACCGGCGCCGAAGAGCGCGGCGGCCGCGCGGTTGGCGCGCGTGATCCGCCCCGCGAGGTCGACGACGACGAGGCCGTCCTGCAGGTTCTCGACGATCGCGGCGTCGATCTGCTCGCGCTCGCGCACGTCCGTGAAGTCCTCGAGGCTGACCAGCACGGTCCCGTTCCCGAGCGGGCGCGCCCGCACGCGGCACCAGCCCGCCTCGCCGCAGTCCTCCACCGCGTCGACGTCGTCGCCGCCGAGCGCGGCCACCGCCGCCGAGCGCCCGACCTCGCGGGCGTCGTCGTGGTTCGCCCAGCGCAGGGAGACGCCGCCGGGCTCCTCGCCCCAGATCTGCAGCCCGACGGGGATGGCGCCGAGCAGCGTGAAGCCGTCCATGCCGATCACGACGGCCGCGAGACTAGCGTCAGACGGGGACGACCCCGTTGCGCTTGAACGGCCGCTCCACCCGCTTGCCCTCGGCCATCTCGAGCGCGCGGATGATCGTCGGGCGGGTCTCGCGCGGGTCGATCACGTCGTCGACCATGTCGTTGCGGGCGGCCACGTAGACGTCGATCAGCCCGCGGTAGGCGTCGATCAGCTCCGCCCGCTTGGCAGCTGGGTCCTCCGCCTCCTCGACCTGCTTGCGGAAGACGATCTCGACCGCACCCTCCGGGCCCATGACCGAGATCTCGGCGCTCGGCCAGGCGACGATCAGGTCGGGCTCGTAGGCCCGGCCGTTCATGACGTAGTAGCCGGCGCCGTAGGCCTTGCGGATCACGACGGTGATCTTCGGCACGGTCGCGTTGGCGACCGCGTAGAGCATCTTCGCGCCGTGGCGGATGATGCCCGCGGCCTCCACCTTGGTGCCGACCATGAAGCCCGGCACGTCGACGAGGAACACCAGCGGCAGCCCGAACGCGTTGCAGAGGTTGACGAAGCGCGCCGCCTTGTCGGCCGAGTCGTTGTCGAGGATCCCGCCGAGGTGCTTCGGCTGGCTCGCGACGATCCCGACCGGCCGGCCGCCCATCCGCGCCAGGCAGGTGATGATCGTGCGCGCGAAGCGCGGCTTGAGGTCGAGCCACTCGCCGTCGTCGACCACGCGCCGGATCACGTCGTACATGTCGTACGCCTGGCGGTTCGAGTCGGGCAGCACGTCGAGCAGCGCGTCGTCCATGCGCTCGACCGGGTCGGCGCTCGCGCGCACCGGCGGCCGCTCCTCGCAGTGCGACGGGAAGTAGGACAGGTACTCGCGGATGCGCGCGACGCACTCCTCGTCGTCGGCCACCTCGAGGTCACCGACGCCCGACGTGCGGCAGTGCACGCGCGCCCCGCCCAGCTCCTCCTGCGTGACGTCCTCGCCGACCGCGGCGCGCACGAGGTGCGGCCCCGCGAGCGCCATCGAGCCGCGCCCGGAGACCATCGGAACGAAGTCGGCGAGGCCCGGGATGTAGGCCGTGCCCGCGGCGCACGGACCCATCAGCGCGGCCACCTGCGGAATCACGCCGCTGGCCACGACCTCCTCGCGGAACAGGTGCCCGGAGCCCGCGAACAGCGACCCGACCGCCTCCTGGATCCGCGCGCCCGCCGAGTCGAGCAGCCATACGAACGGCATCCGCTTGGTCAGCGCCAGCTCCCGCAGCCGGGCCACCTTCAGCTCGCCGGTCATCCCCATCGAGCCGGCCATGACCGTGAAGTCGTAGGCGCACACCGCCACCAGCCGCCCGTCGACCCGCCCGTAGCCGGTGATCACGCCGTCGGCCGGCGCCTCGCGGTCCTCGAGCGCGCGCACCGAGTGGTGGATCCCGGCGTGGATCCCGAGCTCCGTGAACGTCCCCTCGTCGACCAGCAGCGCGACCCGCTCGCGAGCGGTGAGCTTGCCCTGCTCGTGCTGGCGGGCGATCCGCTCCTCCCCGCCGCCGAGCATCGCCTTCGCGCGGCGCTCCCGAAGGTCGTCGACGAGCGGCCGGAGCATCCGGGGAACATAGTCGGCGCGGCCCGTTCGCTACGGTGGTTGCAACGCACCGGTGGACCGCAGGGGTGTGTGTCCGCCGGTAAGACACCCGTTTTCAGGGGGAAGGGAGTTCCTATGCGCCACCGCGCACGGCTGGCTCGCGCCGGCCTTGTTCTCGGCATCGCGACCGGCTCGCTGGCCTTCGCGTCGACCGCGTCGGCCCAGCTCGACGAGGTCAACACGAAGAAGCTCCGCGACAACGTGACCGTCAACGGCATCCTGCAGCACGAGCGTGCCTTCCAGACGATCGCCAACCTCAACGGCGGCACGCGGGCTTCAGGCACGCCCGGCTACCGCGCGTCGGTCGACTACGTGAAGGGCCGGCTCGAGAACGCGGGCTATGACGTCGCCGAGCAGGAGTTCACGTTCCCGTTCTTCCGCGACCTCGCTCCCGCCGAGCTGGCGCAGGTCTCGCCGACGCCGACGGACTACGACACCGCGACGTTCCAGTACTCGGGCAGCGGTGACGTGACCGGCGACCTCGTCGAGCCCACGAACAACCAGCTGCCACCGGGCCCAACCGCCGAGCGACTCGACCGCCGGCTGTGCCGCGGCGACTTCCCGGCCGCGTCGGCGACCGAGCCGCAGGTCGCGCTGGTCCAGCGCGGCAGCCTGCAACGTTCGAGGAGAAGGCCGCCAACGCCCAGGCCGCCGGCTACGACGCCGTGATCATCTTCAACGAGGGCCAGCCGGGCCGCACCGAGCTGCTCGACCGGCACGCTCGGCCGCCCGTTCACGATCCCGGTCGTCGGCGCCTCGTTCGCCGACGGCAACGCGCTCGCCCAGGCCGACCGCACCGGCGACGTCGTCGTCCGCGTGTTCGCCTCGACCGAGACCGACCTCGAGGCCACGACGTGGAACCTGATCGCGACGTCCCGCAAGGGCAACGCGACCGAGCAGGTCATCAACGGCGCGCACCTCGACTCCGTCGTCGAGGGCCCGGGCATCAACGACAACGGCTCCGGCACGTCGGCGATCCTCGAGATCGCCGAGGAGATGTCCGAGCTGGGCGTCACCCCGCGCCGCCAGCTCAAGTTCGCCTTCTGGGGCGCCGAGGAGTCCGGCCTGCTGGGCTCGGAGTACTACGTCGAGCAGCTCGGCCCGAACGGGGTCGGCGACGTCTACGCCAACCTCAACTTCGACATGGTCGGCTCGCCGAACTACGTCCGCTTCGTGTACGACGGCGACGGCTCCGACACTCCGGACGCAGGACCGCCCGGCTCGGCCCAGATCGAGGAGCTGTTCGTCAACCACTTCGCGTCGCAGGGCCTCGCCAGCGACCCGACGGCGTTCGACGGACGCTCGGACTACGGCCCGTTCATCGCGGCCGGCATCCCCGCCGGCGGCCTCTTCACGGGCGCCGAGGGCATCAAGACCGCCGAGCAGGCAGCCGTCTACGGCGGTACCGCGGGCGTCGCGTACGACCCGTGCTACCACCAGGCCTGCGACACGATCAGGAACCTGAGCACGAAGGCGCTCAGCGAGATGTCCGACGCCGCCGCGCACGCGTCGCTGACGCTGGCCCGCTCGCGGTCCGGCTTCTTCGAGGACGGGAGCCGCGTCGGCGCCCGGAAGGTCGCGCGCTCGAAGGCGTTCGACGGCTCGCACGCGCTGCGCTAGCCGCTACCTGACCGGCTCGAGGATCCCCGCGACGACGTCGATCGTCGCGGGGTCCTCGACGGCCGTCACCTCCAGGCCGACGAGGCGGCCCTCGGCCACGAGCCGCGCGAGCACGTCACGGACCTCGTCGGGCGCAAGCCCGCCCGGAACCGGGAACTGGGCGTTCATCACCGACGGGTCGAGGACGTCGACGTCGAGGTGCACGAACACCGGCCCGTCGTCCGGCACGCCCTCCCCGACTCCAGCGCGCTCGACCTCGACCCGCTCGGCGGGATCGAGGTCGCGCACGCCCACGAACGACACGGCGCTCGGATCGACCGTGTCCGGCCAGCCGGCGTCCCAGCGCCCGCAGGCCGCGGCCAGGCACATGCCGCCGAGGAAGCCGCTCGGCGTCGAATCGGGCGTGTTGAAGTCGCCGTGCGCGTCGAACCACAGGACCTGGAGGCCGGGGATCCGCCGCGCCGCGGTCGGCAGGCTGGCGATGCAGATCGTGCAGTCGGACGCCGTCAGCAGCGGCAGCTCGCCCTGGTCGAGCGCGGCCGACACCTCGGCCGCCGCCGCCTCGAGCACCGGACGCGAGTCCGGCAGGTCCTCCGACCAGTCGCGCGGAGCACCCGGCGTGGCCTCGCCGACCACGCGGCCGCCGAGCGCCCGTGCAAGCGCCTCGGCGCCCTCCCCCGCGCCGTCGGTGCGGTCGGAGGTCCGCGCTCGCAGGCAGGTCACTCTCAGCGACCGGTCCATTCCGGCTCCCGCTTCTCGAAGAACGCCTTCACGCCCTCCTGGATGTCATCGGTCGAGAACGCGAGCGTGAGCTGCGCGTGCAGGTACTCGAGCGCGTCGGCCAGCGCCATGTCCTGCTGGCGGTACAGGGCGTCCTTGCCGAGGCGCATGAGAACCGGCGACTTCGCCGCCAGCCGCTCCGCCCAGTCGCGCACGAAGGCCTCGAACTCGCCGGCCGGCACGACGCGGTTCACGATCCCGATCCGCTCGGCCTCCTCGGCGGAGATCTGCTCGCCCAGCAGCAGCAGCTCGGTCGCCTTCTTGCGCGGCACGTTGCGGTAGATCAGCGCCATGATCATGAACGGGAACACCCCGACGTTGATCTCGGGCGTCCCGAAGCGCACGCCCTCGCGAGCCACGATCAGGTCGCAGGCGAGCGCCAGCCCGAGCGCCCCGGCCAGCACGTGCCCGTTGGCCGCGCAGATCGTCGGCTTGCCGAGCTCGCCGATCAGGCGGAACAGCCGCGGGAAGCGACCGGTCCCGAGATGCTTGTGGACGAGCGGCGCCTCGGCCGCAAAGCCCGCGAGATTGCCGCCGCTCGAGAACACCTTCTCGTGCGTCGAGGTGAGCACGACGCAGCGCACGGCGTCGTCGTCCCGAGCGGCCTCGAAGGCGGCGATCAGGTCGTCGAGCAGCTCGTCGGAGAGCGCGTTGCGGGTGTCGGGCTCATCGAGCGCGATCGTTGCGACCCCGTCGGCCCGCTCGTAGCGCACGGTGCCTGGCACTATCGGCACGTTATCGGCGGTGGTCGACTAGCGTTGGTCCATGGCCGCCAGCGACGTCCTCAAGCCCGACCACGGCGCCGCGCGGCGGCACTTCATCTTCACCGACGAGCACGAGCAGCTGCGGGAGTCGATCCGGGCGTTCGTGCTCAAGGAGCTGCGCCCGCACTCGGCCGAGTGGGAGCAGTCGACGTTCCCGGACTGGGTGTTCTCCCGGATGGGCGAGCTGGGCCTGCTGGGCCTCTCGTTCCCCGAGCAGTACGGCGGGCAGGGCGGCGACTACCCGTGCAACCTCGTGCTCGCCGAGGAGATCGTGCACGCTCGGTGCGGGGGCCTGGCGATGGGCGTCGCGGTCCACACCGACATGGCGACTCCCCCGATCCTGGCGTTCGGCACCGAGGAGCAGAAGCAGGCGTACCTCGTGCCCTCGATCCGGGGCGAGAAGATCTCCTGCCTGGGGATCACCGAGCCGGACGCGGGCTCGGACGTCTCCGGGATCAAGACCCGCGCGGTGCGCGACGCCGACGAGTGGGTCATCAACGGCTCGAAGACGTACATCACCAACGGCCACCGGGCCGACTTCATCGTGCTCGTGACGAAGACGGACGCGGACGCCGGCTACGACGGCTTCACGCTGTTCATCGTCGACATGGACGCGCCCGGCGTGATCCGCGAGGAGCGCCTGCGCAAGCTCGGCATGCACGCGTCCGACACCGCGCTGCTCGCGTTCCAGGACGTGCGGGTGCCCGACAGCGCCGTGCTCGGCGAGGTCGGCAAGGGCTTCTACCACATCATGTGGGAGCTCCAGGGCGAGCGGCTGATCGGCGCCGCGGGCGCGGTGGCGGCCGCCCAGGCGGTGTTCGACCGCACGCTCGCCTACGCGGGCGAGCGGCACGCGTTCGGGCGGCCGATCGGCAAGTTCCAGGTCACCCGCCACAAGTTCGGCGAGATGGCGACGAAGATCGAGGCGGCGCGCCAGCTCGTCTACACGACCGCCTGGCGGCACATGAACGGCGAGTATCCGGTGCGCGAGATCTCGATGGCGAAGCTGTTCGCGTCGCGCATGGCGTGCGAGGTGTCCGACGAGTGCCTGCAGATCCACGGCGGCGCCGGCTACATGGAGGAGTACGGGATCGAGCGCGTGTGGCGCGACCTGCGGCTCAACCGGATCGGCGCCGGCACCGACGAGATCATGCTCGAGGTCATCGGCCGCTCGTACGGCCTGTAGCGGCGCTGTATTGGGGAGTGGAGCGCACCCCAAAGGTTCGGTTACCCGTCCTTTGCGTGGTTCGGCCTGGTGGGAGAGTTCCGGGCCATGCCTGGAGTCATCGCGCACAATCTCTTCCACCGCGTCGGGGACACGCGCACCCGCGTGGACGTGCTCCGCGACGTCTCGCTCGAGGCGCCGGCCGGACGGCTGACCGCCGTCGTCGGGCCCTCGGGCGCAGGCAAGACGTCACTCCTACATCTGCTGGCTGGGCTCGACCGCCCCGCGGGCGGCACGCTCTGCGTCGACGAGCGTCCTCTGCGCGGGCTCGACGAGCTCGAGCTCACGCGCCTGCGGCGCGATCGCATCGGCCTCCTGCTCCCGGCTGCGTCGGTCCTCCCCACCATCACCGTGCGCGAGAACGTCGCGCTCCCGCTGCTGATCGCCCGCCGCGAGCACGACGCCGCGACGATCGACGCGCTGCTCGAGCGCGTCGGCCTCAGCGCCCACCGCGACGACCGAGCAGGCGAGCTCAGCGTCGCCGAGCGGCAGCGGGCCGCGCTGGCGCGTGCGATCGCGGGCAGCCCTTCGGTGCTGCTGGCCGACGAGCCCGCCGGCGACCTCGACCCGGCCGAAGGCGCCGCGCTGCTCGAGCTGCTGCGCGACATCGCACACCAGGACGGCGTCACGGTCGTGCTCTTCACGCGTGACGCCGAGGCCGCGGCGGCGGTCGCCGACCGCGTCGTCGAGCTCGACGGCGGCCGCGTGGTCGCGCCTGCTGCGGCGCGCGTGGCCGCCTAGCTGGCACGATCCCGCCTCCTGGTCCTGACTGGAGGCTGAAATGGGAGTGCTGGACGACAAGGTGGCGATCGTCACCGGCTCGGCGCGCGGCATCGGTCGTGCGACGGCCGAGCTGCTGAGCGAGCACGGCGCGAAGGTGCTGATCAACGACCTCGACGCCGACCTCGCCGCGCAGACCGCGTCCGAGATCGACGGCGAGACGGTGGTCTACGGCGGCGACCTCACCGCTGCGGGCGCCTGCGACGCGCTCGTCCAGACCGCGATCGACGCGTGGGGCAAGCTCGACATCATCGTCAACAACGCCGGCTACACGGTCGACGCGCCGATCCACAAGATGAGCGACGACGCGTTCCAGAAGATGCTCGACATCCACACGGTGGTGCCGTTCCGCGTCGTCCGCGCCGCCGCCCCGCACCTGCGCGAGCCGGCCAAGGCCGAGCGCGAGCGCGGCGAGGAGGTCTTCCGCAAGATCGTCAACGTCTCCTCGATCTCGGGCACGATGGGCAACGCCGGCCAGGCCAACTACGCGGCGGGCAAGGCCGCCGTGGTCGGCCTCACGAAGACGCTGGCGAAGGAGTGGGGGCAGTTCAAGATCAACGTCAACGCGGTCGCGTTCGGGTGGATCGAGACGCGGTTGACCGCCTCCAAGGACGCCGAGAACACGATGGAGATCGGCGGCGAGCGGGTACAGCTCGGCATCCCCGACGAGATGCGCGGCATGAAGTCGATGCTGATCCCGCTGGGGCGCGGCGGCACGCCCGAGGAGGCGGCCGGCGGCGTGTTCTTCCTCTGCTCGCCGTGGTCGAACTTCGTGCACGGGCAGGTGCTCAACGTCACCGGCGGCCAGTTCACCGGGATGACGACCTGAGCTCGCGTCGCAATAGTCTGGGCGCATGAAGGTCGTCAAGCCAGAAGGCCACCACCGCGAGACGCCTCGCGGCGTGGTCGGCGGCGCCGAGATCTCGCAGGCGACCACGGGGGCCACGAACCTCTACATGGGCATCTTCCGCGTGCCGGCGGGCGCCCAGTCGCGGCCCCACTACCACGACTCCTGCGAGAGCGCCGTCTACATGCTGTCCGGAACGCTCGAGGTCCGCTGGGGCGACCATCTCGAGCAGACGGTCACGATCGAGCCGGGGGACATGGTCTACGTCCCCCCGCGCGAGACGCACTACCTGCAGAACCTGTCCGACTCCGAAGCGGCCGAGTACGTCGTCGCCCGGGACTCACCGACCGAGGACTCGGTCGAGGTTCCCTGGGCCGGCTGATTTCCGCCACCGCACGTCAACGTCAACTGCGGCTGGGTAGGGAGGGTGAGGGAGCCGGCCGGGTCGGCGATCGCGCGAACCTTGTCGGATTGCCCCCGGTTTCCGGGGGTGAATGGACAAGGTTCGGCGAACTATCCCGGATTGGCGTCGGTTTCCGACGCTTAATCGGGGATCGTTCGCGACCGCCCGCCCCCCAGCGCGTCAGTTCCCCGCGCGGCGGTCGGCACCCCAGCCTCCCTACCCAGCCGTCGTTGACGTTCGCCGAGCATGCCAACCACCCTTGACAGATCACCGAAGTGAGTGAATACTCACAAGCTATGCAGAGTGATCACTCACAAGCTCGTCCTCGCTGGACGTTCGCCATCGTCTCCATCGCGCTCTTCATGGTCGTCCTCGACAACCTGGTGGTCACGACCGCGCTCCCGTCGATCCAGGCTGATCTGGGGGCGACGATCGAGTCGCTCCAGTGGACCGTGAACGCGTACACGCTCTCTTATGCCGTGCTGCTCCTGACCGGCGCCGCGCTCGGCGATCGCTTCGGCCGGCGGCGCATGTTCGTCCTCGGTCTCGCCCTCTTCACCGCCGCGTCCGCGGCCGCCGCGCTCGCCCCCACGACGGGCGCGCTGATCGCCGCGCGTGCCGTGCAGGGCGTCGGCGCCGCGGTTGTCACGCCGCTCACGCTCACGCTGCTCGCCGACGCGTTCCCGGTCGGCAGGCGCGGCCTGGCGATCGGTGCCTGGTCCGGCATCTCCGGCCTCGCCGTCGCGCTCGGGCCGCTGATCGGCGGCGCGGTCGTCGACGGCATCTCGTGGCAGTGGATCTTCTGGATCAACGTGCCGATCGGCGTCGCCCTGGTGCCGGTCGCCCTTCGCCGCCTGACGGAGAGCCACGGGCCGGCGCGGTCGCTCGACCTGCCCGGTGTGGCGCTCGCGAGCGCCGGCCTGCTCGGGCTGGTCTACGGGATCGTGCGCGGCGCCGAGCTGGGCTGGACGAGCGCGACCGTGCTCGGCTCGATGCTCGCCGGCGTCGTGCTGCTCGCCGCCTTCCTGGCCTGGGAGCGGCACACGCCCGAGCCGATGCTGCCGCTGGGCTTCTTCCGCTCGCGCGCGTTCGCCTCGGTGAACGTCGTCTCGCTCGCGATGTACTTCGGCGTCTTCGGCTCGATCTTCCTGCTTGCGCAGTTCTTCCAGGTCACGCAGGGCTACTCGCCGCTCGAGGCCGGCCTGCGCACGCTCCCCTGGACGGGCATGCCGATGCTCGTGGCGCCGATCGCCGGCCTGCTCTCGGACCGGATCGGCTCGCGGCCGCTGATGGCGACCGGGCTCGCGCTCCAGGCGGTGGCGATCGGGTGGCTGGCGTCGGTGTCGACCCCGACCACGCCGTACGGCGACTTCGTGATCCCGTTCGTGCTCGCCGGCATCGGCATGGCGCTCGTGTTCGCGCCCGCCGCCAACGCCGTGCTCGCCGCCGTGCGTCCCGAGGAGGCAGGACAGGCCTCGGGCGCCACCAACGCGGTCCGCGAGCTCGGCGGCGTGCTCGGCATCGCCGTCCTCGCCACCGTGTTCGCCTCCAACGGCTCCTACGAGTCGCCGCAGGCGTACACCGACGGCATGACGAGCGCGGTCTGGGTCGGTGCCGCCGTCCTCGCCGCGGGAGCGCTGGCGGCCCTGTTCGTGCCCGGGAGGCGGCGGAGCCACGAGGCCCCGATCGGCGAGCCGGTGCCCGCCGCCGCCTAGACCGAGCCGAGCGCGAAGCGACAGCCGGAGAAGTACGCGCCCGCCGGGGAGGCGAGGTAGGCCACCAGCTCGGCCACCTCGGCGGGCGGCGTCGTCGCGCCCGGCAGGATCGCCACCGGCCGGATCGCCAGCCGCGCCCACTCGATCGAGAGCGTCCGCGCCATCGTCTCCAGGCCGGCCCGCGACGCCTCGGCTTGGGCGTCGCCCGGCGTCGGCGCGAGCAGCGCGATCAGCCCGCCGCCGGACATCGCTCGCGTCGCCACCGGCCGGACGGCGAGCCACGCCCCGTCGATCGCGCGCAGCGCCGCAGCGGTCGCCGACGCGTCCCAGACGAGCACACCCACCTCTCCCTCGATGCCGATCTCGTCGCCCGCGGGGTCGACCTCGATTCGCTCGACGGCCGCGCCGAGCGCGGTGGCGCGGGCGGCCACGTCGGGGGCGAACCTCGGAGAGCCGGGCGGCGCCGCGACGAGCAGGCGGATGCCGGCCAGCAGGCCTGCCCGCAGGACCTCCGTCACGCGCGGCGCAGCTCGCGTCGCTCGCGTGCCACCCCGCGGCGCCCGACGGCGTCGAGCTGGGCGTAGAGCTTGCGCACCTCGGCGAAGATGGCGTTCGCCACCTGCTGCTGCTGGTCGCGGGTCGGCTCCGTCATCTGCTCCCAGCGGATCGGGTCGCCGTACAGGATCGTGACCTTGGGGAACTGCAGGCGCTTCCAGTTCCGTACGTGCGAGGAGCCGTGGATGGCGACCGGCACGACCGTGGCGCCGGACTCGAGTGCCAGCCGCCCGATCCCACGCCGGACCGTGTCCGACAGCTTGCCCGTCCGCGAGCGGCCGCCCTCGCTGTACATGGCCACGCAGCCGCCCCGGCTCAGCACGCTGTTGGCCGTCGCGAACGCCTCCTCGTCGGCGAACCCGCGCCGCACCGGGAACACGCCGCCGTGGGTGTAGATCCACTGCATCGGCGGCTGGAAGAGCTGCGACTTGGCCATGAAGCGGACCTTGCGGCGGATCGCGGTGCCGACGAAGAAATGGTCCATGAACGAGGAGTGATTGGGCGCGAGGATCACCGGGCCCGACGCGGGCACCTTCTCGGCGCCGATCCCCCGCGCGCGGAAGAAGACCCACGCGTAGAGCGTGGTGGCGATTCGCACGGCCTCGTAGACCCAGTCCGGGTCGCGGGTGCGGGAGCGCTCGTGGAAGCGCGCGAAATGCTCTGCCGGGCGTGGGTCCTTGTAGACCTGCTCCCGGATCGGGGCAAGCTTCTGCTCCTCCGTCATCGCGTCCATTGTGCCGCGTTAACGCCCCAGGAGGCTCAGGAACCGGCGCGCGCGGTCCGGCCCGTCGGCGATCAGCTCGCGGACCGCGGCCAGGCCTGCCCGCAGCTCGGCGTCGCCGACCTCGACGGGCATCATCGAGTCCTGCAGCTCGGCGAGGATGCCGTCGGCCTCCTCGAGCGCGTCCGCGGTCTGCTCGACGAACCCGCGCGCCCCCTGCGACGGTCGGCCGGCCGAGGCGGCCGCGAACGCCCGTCCCGGCAGCTCGTGGCGCTCGGCGAAGCTCGCATGGGTGCGCTGGGCGCGGCCGTACGCCGCCTGCACAGGCCGGAAGAGCTGCTCCTCGAGACGGTCGCCGCTCGCCTCGTCGAGCTGCTCGTACGCCGCGCCCAGCGCGGCGACCGCGACGCCGATCTCCTCGGTCGCCTCGGCGATCGTGGCGAGCAGCTGCTCCCGCGCCTCGCGCGTGACGTAGGTCATGGCGAGAGTATGGTGCCCTCCTTTCCCACCCCCGAGAGAGGAGCGGCGTGGCCGGCATCGAGGCGCACATCACCGGCACCATCTGGAAGATCGAGGTCGCGGTCGGCGACACCGTCGAGGAGGGCGACACGGTGCTCATCCTCGAGTCGATGAAGATGGAGATGCCGGTCGAGGCCGAGGACGAGGGAACCGTGAAGGAGATCCTCGTCGCGGAGGGCCAGGCGGTCTCCGAGGGGGACGTGCTGATCGTGCTCGAGTAGGCCGTCCGAGCGCAGCCGTAGCTTTCCGCGCGTCGGCAAGCCAAGGAGCGCGGATGCTGGACCTCGACGACCGCCTGGACGAGCTCAAGCAGCTCGGCCTCTACCGCCGCACCAGAATGGTGAGCGGCCCGCAGGGCCCGCGGGTGGTGCTCGACGGGCGGCCGGTGCTCGTGCTGTGCTCGGGCAACAGCCTCGGGCTCGCCGACCACCCGCGGGTGCGCGAGGCGGCCGCCGACGCCGCCATGCGCTGGGGGGTCGGCGCCGGAGCATGCCGCGTGACCTCCGGCACGATGACGCTCCACCGCCGGCTCGAGGAGCGCCTCGCGCGCTTCGTGGGTGCGGACGCGACCGTCGTCTTCGGCTCGGGGTCGCTCGCCAACCTCGGCGTCATCCCGGCGCTCGCCCGCAAGGGCGAGGTCGTGTTCCACGACGAGCTGGCGCACGCCTCGATCGTCGACGGCTGCCGCCTCGCCGGCGCCGACGTGTTCGCCTACCGCCACGCCGACGCCGAGCACCTGGCGTGGGGGCTCGCGCAGGCCGACGGCCGCGGCGCGCTGATCGCCACCGACGGCGTGTTCGGCCTCGACGGCGACGTCGCGCCACTCGAGGAGATCGTGCGCCTCGCGCACCACTACGACGTCCGCGTGCTCGTCGACGAGGCGCTGGGGCTGGGCGCGCTCGGGCCGGGTGGGCGCGGCGCGGTCGCCGACGCCGGGCTCGAAGGCGAGGTCGACGTCGTCACGGGCTCGCTCGGCAAGGCACTCGGCTCGTACGGCGGCTTCGCGTGCTGCGACCACCTCAGCGCCCGCTTCCTGGTCAACAGCGCCCGCACGCTGCACCACTCGACCGCGCCGCCGCCGATGGCCGTGGCGGCCGCGATGGCGGCGCTGGAGCTGCTCGAGGCCGAGCCGCGCCGGGTCGAGAAGCTGCTGGGCAACGCCGATGCGCTGCGCGACGAGCTCGCGCGCGAGGGCTTCGAGGTCGCGGGGGCGGGTGCGCACGTCGTGCCGCTGCTGGTCGGCGACGCCGAGCCCGCCGCCCGCATCGTCGACCATGCGCTCGAGCAGGGCGTCTTCACCGAGGCCGTGCTCCCGCCGGCGGTGCCCGACGGCGCGGCGCGCGTGCGGCTGGCGGTGATGGCCTCCCACACCCGCGCCGAGCTGCGCGACGCCGCCCGAGCGCTGGCTCGCGCCGCGCTGCGCGCCGGCGTCCGGCCGGGCGCGAGCGGCCCCGTCGCGCTGGCCCACTACGACGACCTGCCGCGCGCCGCCTAGGGATTTCGCAGCGGTGAACGTGCCCTAGGCACAGCCCGCGGTTCGGTGTAGACATGGCTTACACCCCTCTCCCCTAGGAGCAGCCATGTCGGCGACGATCGAGCAGGCGGGGCCCTACGAGGCCGACACCGCCGTCGGGAACGGCCACGCGACCGCAGCGGAGATCCGCGACCCGGCCGTGCCGTACGCGATGGGCTGGATGCGCGACCTGCCCGACGTGCGCGACTACACGCCCTCCCATGAGGAGATCGCGCCGCTGCTCGCGGCCGTGCCCGCCGGCAAGCGCGTCGCCGCGGGCGCCGATCCGCCGCTGCCCGCCCGCGTCGACCTGCGCCAGTGGTGCTCGCCGATCGAGGACCAGCGGACGATCGGCTCGTGCACGGCCCAGGCGGGCGTCGGCATCGTCGAGTACTACCAGCGCCGCGCATTCGACAAGCACCTCGACGGCTCGCGGCTGTTCGTCTACAAGGCGACCCGCAACCTGCTCGGGCTGACCGGCGACACCGGCGCGTGGCTGCGCAGCGCGATGGGTGCGCTGACGCTGTTCGGCGTGCCGCCCGAGCGCTTCTGGCCGTACGACATCGCCAAGTACGACGTCGAGCCGCCCGCGTTCGTCTACGCGCTCGGCCAGACGTTCCAGGCGGAGAAGTTCTACCGCCTCGATCCCGGCGGCACGCCGCCCGCCGACCTGCTCGCGGCGATCAAGCAGCACGTCGCAGCCGGACTGCCGCCGATGTTCGGCTTCACCGTCTACGACTCGATCTCGCAGGCCCAGGGCACCGGCCGCGGCCGGATCCCGTTCCCGATCGCAACCGACCGGGTCGCGGGCGGCCACGCGGTCGCCGCGGTCGGCTACGACGACGCGATCGAGATCCGCCACAGCGGCGCCACGGCACCGACCAAGGGCGCGTTCATCATCCGCAACTCATGGGGCCGCGGCTGGGGCGACGCCGGCTACGGCTACCTGCCGTACGAGTACGTGCTGCGGCGCGCGGCGGTCGACTGGTGGGTGCTCGTGAAGTCCGAGTGGCTGGACACGGACCCGTTCAAACAGTAATCAAGGCGCTCGTGCGAGCTTGCGAGTGCGAGTAAGCCGCACTCCTAGTCTGGTCCGTCTGCTGCCTCGGCCACGATCGAGGCGTCGATGAG
>CAWIRW010000002.1:0-398624 GCA_963838655.1 uncultured Solirubrobacteraceae bacterium
CAGCCCTCTTCGCCCTGCTCACACTCGCCGCGCCGGCAGCCGCTCAAGACACGCACCGGCACAGCGGCAACATGCGCCACGTCGCCAACCTGCCGTACGAGGCGCGCAACGGGACGACGGCGAACTACGGCACGGACATCGAGTTCGCGCGGCTGGCGGGCAAGCAGTACGCGCTTGCCGGCTCATACCGCAACGGCATGCAGATCGTCGACATCTCGCGCCCTGAGCAGGCGCGGATCGCCGCGATCTACGACTGCGGCGTGACCCAGGGCGACGTCCAGGTCTTCAAGCGCGCCGACCTCCCGGGCCGCACGTTCGCGACCTACACGTCCGACACCTTCGGCGACGGCACGTCGACCTGCTACCGCGAGGCGGCGGCGCTCGGCTTCAGCGTCCTCAAGCCGAACGGCCAGGGCAAGAACGGCACGTTCATCCTCGAGGTCACCGACCCGCTGAACCCGAAGACGCTCTCGTTCGCCGAGGTCCCGCAGGGCTCGCACAACCAGACCGTGCACCCCGGCGGCAAGTACATGTACAACTCGAACTCGGACCTCATCACCTCGTACGAGCCCGCGATCGAGGTGATCGACATGACCGACCTGTCGGCGCCGAAGACGGTCGCCGAGCTGGCGCTGCCGCTGCGCCCCGGCCTCGGCACCGAGTCGCACGACATCACCTTCAACAAGGACGGCTCGCGCGGCGTACTCGGCGGCCCTCTCGCAGGGCGTGATCATCGACACGCGCAACCCCGCGGCCCCGAAGATCATCACCAGCTTCCTCGACCCGTCGATCAACGTCTGGCACCAGATGGACCCGTTCACGCTGACCGACGAGAACGGCCGTGAGCGCGAGTTCCTGATCGCCGAGGACGAGGTCGCCGGCGCGGTCGGCACCGGGCAGTGCCCGAACGGCGGCGTGCACGTCTACGAGACCACCGGCGGGCTCGAGCGCGAGCCGCGCAAGGTCGGCTACTGGAACATCGCCGACGTGCGGCCCACCGACGACCCGACGCACTCGTGCACGGCGCACGTCTTCGACATCCACGAGGAGGAGCAGATCCTCACGATCGCCTACTACAACGGCGGCGTGCGGGTCGTGGACCTCTCCGGCCTCACCGGCGTCTCGCTCGGCGGCACGCTGCTGACCGGCGCCGGCATGAAGGAGCTCGGCTTCTACCAGATCAAGGGCATGAACTCGTGGTCGGCGAAGACGCCGAAGATCGATGCCAACGGCGACTTCTACCTCTACGGGAACGACATCGCCCGCGGGCTCGACGTCTACAAGTTCACGGCCGCCGGGGCGGCATCGACCGCCCAGGGCACATGGATGACGCCGGCCCAGGCGCTCGCCGCCTCCCAGTCCCGGCCCACGCGTCGCGCTCTCGCCCGACACCGCCTTCTACTGCCTGCTCCCTAGGTAGACGCGCTGAGTAGCCGCTCGCAGACGCGGTCGATGTCCGCGTCGCGGGCGGCGATCAGCCGCTCGGCCTCGCGCGCGAGGGCGGCGAGGTTGTCCTCGCTGGCGTCGTCGAGGTCGTCGCTCGCCTCCACGAGCGGCGTCTGCAGCCGCACGTAGGCGTCCTCGAGCAGCGCGGAGAGCTGGAGGTCGACGGCGTCCGCGCTGCCGTCGAAGACGACGTCGAGGATCGGCTCGGCCCACTCGAGCCGGCCCCAGCCGCGCACCTCGTCGTAGGGCAGCGGGCGCGTGTGCTCGCCGGTGCCGAGCGAGACCAGGAGGTCGAGCGCGCCGTCCACTTCGGCGTACGCCAGCGCGGCCGGGTTGGTCGCGAACACGCCGCCGTCGACGAGCGTGGCGCCGCCGGCGCGCACGGGCTCGAAGTAGGTGGGCGCCGCCGAGCTGGCGTGGGCGGCGTCGACCATCGAGAGGTCGTCGGCGCGCCGCAGCAGCACGGCCCGGCGGCGCTCGAGGTCGTAGACGGTGAGGAGCAGAGCCGGGTCGGCGTCGGCGAGCCGCGCGGTCCCCAGCCAGCGCTCGAGCACGGCGCGCAGGCCGTCGTCGTCGTAGCGCTCGTCGACGTACCCGTCGACCGACGTGATCCGCTTGAGCAGCGAGCGGTCGAAGATCCGCGGCCCCTCCTCGACGTACAGCTCGGCGATCCGCGCCGCCGGGAGCGGGTCGGGTCGGGTCAGCGCGCAGGCGAGGATCGCGCCCGTCGACGTGCCGGCCACGAGGTCGACCAGCTCGCTGATCGCCCGGGCCGTGCGGCGCTCGATCTCGGCCAGCACGAGCGCCGGGATCAGCCCGCGGATACCGCCGCCGTCGAGCGCGAGGACCTTCACCCGGCGGTGACGCCGGCGCGGCTCGGGTCCTTCTCCGTGCCCTTGATGATCTCGTCCGGCGCCTTCTTCTTCGGGATGAAGCCGGACTTCATGCCGAAGTAGACGGCCTGCGGGTGGTGGGCGACGATCGCGAGCGTCGACTGCTCGGGCTCGACGGCGTGGCCGCCGGAGAGCGAGAGGCCGATCTGCTCGGCGTCGAGCAGGCGGTAGACCTTGGTGTGCTCGGCCTGGTCCGGGCAGGCGGGATAGCCCCACGACCAGCGGCGGCCCTGGTCGGGCTCGATGCCGAGGTCGGCGCGCACGCGGGCGTGCATCCACTCGGCCATGCCCTCGGCCGTCTGCACGCCGAGCCCGTGCGTGTAGAGCTGCTCGGCGAACTCGCCCTGCTGCTCGAGCTCGGCCATCAGCTCCGTCACCTGCGGGCCGGCGGTGACGGCCTGGATGGCGACGACGTCGCGGTCGCCGGACTCCTTCGGGCGGTAGAAGTCGGTGATGCAGATCCGGTCGTGGCCGGGCTGGCGCGGGAAGACGAGCGTCTCGAGCACCCGCTCGGGGTCAGACGGGTCGTAGAGCTCGAGCGAGTTGCCGACCGCGTTGCACGGGAAGTAGCCGAGCAGCGCGCGCGGATGCAGGTAGTCCTGCTCGCGCCACATGCGCTCGAGCCGCGGCTGGAACTCCTCGTCGACGAGCTGGCGCCACTCCTCGCCCTTCTTGCCGCGCCCGCCCCAGTGGAGCTTGAACAGCACGTGGGTGTCGAGGTGGGGGAAGACGTCGTCGAGCTCGACCGGAATCTCGCGCGCGCCCCAGAACGGGGGCTCGGGGACCGGCACGTCCGTGCGGGCGGCCGAGCGCACGGACTCGTCGTCGGTCGGCCCGAGCTCGGGCTCGGGGCCCTTCTCGCGCAGCGCGCGGGCCTCGTCGCGGGTCTTCTCGACCAGCGCGCCGCGCTTGTCGGGCTCCACGAGCTGGTCCATCACGGCGAGGCCGGCGAACGCGTCCTTGCAGTAGAAGACGCCGGGGTCGTACGTCTCGTCGGACTCGGTGCCCTTCGGGTACAGGATCCTGCGACCGAAGTCGCGGTTGATCGCCGCGCCGCCGACCAGCACCGGGTACTGCATGCCGCGCTCGTGCAGCTCCTGCACGGCGAGCGGCATCTGCTTGGAGGTGGAGACGAGCAGCGCGGACAGGCCGATCGCGGTCGCCTTGTGCTCCTGCGCGGCGTCGAGGATCGTCCCGATCGGGACCTGCTTGCCGAGGTCGACGACCGTGTAGCCGTTGTTGGTGAGGATCGTGTTGACGAGCGACTTGCCGATGTCGTGCACGTCGCCGAACACCGTCGCCAGCACGACCGTGCCCTTGGTGTAGCCCTCGATCTTGTCGAGGTACTTCTCGAGCTGGGCGACGGCCTTCTTCATCACCTCGGCGCTCTGGAGCACGAACGGCAGGATCAGCTCGCCGGCGCCGAACTTGTCGCCGACCTCCTTCATGGCCGGGAGCAGCACGTCGTTGAGCGTCGGGACCGCGCCGATCTTCTCCACCGAGGCGTCGATCTGGGCCTCCACGCCGTCCTTCTTGCGGCGCAGGACGTGCCAGTGGAGCGCCTCCTCGGGCTCCATGCCCGCCGTCGGGTCGGCCACCTCGGCCGCCTCCTCGGACCGGCCCTCGAAGTGCGCGATGAAGCGCTCGAGGGCGTCGTCGCGAGCGGTTGAGGACGAGGTCCTCGGCGAGCTCGCGCTCGTCCTCGGGGATCTCCGCGTACGGCGTGATGTGGTTCGGGTTGACCATCGCGAGGTCGAGCCCGGCCTCCACGCAGTGGTGCAGGAAGACGGAGTTGAGCACCGAGCGGGCCTGGAGGCCGATGCCGAAGCTCACGTTGGAGACGCCGAGCGAGGTCTTGACGGCGGGGAGCTGCTCCTTGATCAGCCGGATGCCCTCGATCGTCTCGACGGCCGACGGCTTCCACTCGTCGTCGCCGGTGGTCAGCGTGAAGGTGAGCGCGTCGAAGATCAGCAGCTCGGGGTCCATGCCGTGCTCGTCGCACACCAGCTCGCGGATGCGCTGGGCGACCTCGAGCTTGCGCTCGCGCGTCTTGGCCATGCCGGTCTCGTCGATCGTCAGCGCGATCAGCCCGGCGCCGTGGGCGAGCGCGATCGGGACGACCCTGTCGAGCTTGTCGCGGCCGGCCTCGAGGTTGACGGAGTTGACGATCGCGCGGCCGGGGATCTGCTCGAGCGCACGCTCGATCACCTCGGGCTCGGTCGAGTCGACCTGGATCGGCGCCGGCTGGGTGAGCGAGACCTTCTTGGCCACGAGCCGCATCTGCTCGTCCTCGTCCTGGCGCTCGGTCAGCGCGACGCACAGGTCGAGCACGTGCGCGCCGCCCTCGACCTGGTCCTCGGCGACCTGCAGCAGCCCGTCGTAGTCCTCGGCCAGCAGCAGCTCCTTGGCCTTGCGCGAGCCCTGCGAGTTCACGCGCTCGCCCACGAGCGTCGGCGCCGGCTCCTGCACGAGCGGCGCGGCGGCGATCATCGAGGACACGTGCGGCGGCCGGGGGTCGGGCCGGGTCGAGCTGTTGCGGCCCTCGACGCGCTGCGCGAGCGCGTAGATGTGGTCGGGCGTCGTGCCGCAGCAGCCGCCGACGATGTTGACGCCGTAGCGCTCGACGAACTCGCCGAGCACCGTGGAGATCTGCTCCGGCCGTCTCCGGGAAGATCGTCTCGCCGTTCGGCCCCTGGTGGGGGATGCCGGCGTTGGGGATCACGTGGACCGGCAGCGGGCAGTGCTCGCCGAGGAAGCGCACGGCGTCGCGCATGTCCTCGGGGCCGGTGGAGCAGTTGAGGCCGATGACGTCGACGTTCAGCGCCTCGAGCGTGGCCAGGGCGGCCGAGATGTCGGTCCCCAGCAGCATCTTGCCGCCGTTGGGGAGCAGCGACACCGAGGTCTGGATCGGCGTGCGGCGGTCCGTGAGCTTGAACGCCTCACGCACCCCGAAGACCGCGGCCTTGACCTCGAGGATGTCCTGCGCGGTCTCGATGATGATCAGGTCCACGCCGCCCTCGAGCAGGCCCTGGGCCTGCTCGGTGAACACCGTCACGAGCTCGCGGAAGGTGACCTTCCCGAGCGTCGGGTCCTCGGAGGCGGGGAGGTGGCCGGTGGGCCCGATCGAGCCGGCCACGAAGCGGTCCTCGCCGACCGCCTGGCGCGCGATCTCGGCCGCCCGGCGGTTGATCTCGAGCGTGTGGTCCTCGAGGCCCCACTCCTCGAGCTTGATCCGGGAGCCCTGGAAGGTGTCGGTCTCCACGACCTCGGCGCCGGCCTCGATCATCGACTCGTGGACGCCCTGGATCACGTCCGGCCGGTTGAGCACGAGCGCCTCGTGGCAGCGCCCGGGAAGCCGGTAGTCGTCCTCGAGCGAGAGGTCGAACTGCTCGAGCGTCGCGCCCATTCCGCCGTCGAAGACGACGACGTGATCGCGCACGGCGGCCAGGAAATCGCGCATGGTTGCGAAGGTTAGCGCAACCTTGACACACCTTTGGCAAGGTTGGGCGTTGTCCTATCGTGGAGGCCGTGGCCGGCGGACTGATCGTGGCGATCGTGCTGGTGTTCGCGAACGGCTTCTTCGTGGCTGCCGAGTTCGCGATTGCCCGCCTGCGCCCGACGCAGGTCAGCGAGCTCGTCCGCGAGCGCCGCCCGGGCGCTCGGTCCGCTCAGCACGCCGTCGAGCACATCGACTCGTACCTGTCGGCCTGCCAGCTCGGCATCACGGTCGCCTCGCTCGGCCTCGGCGCCGTGGGCGAGCCGGCCTTCCACGACCTGCTCGAGCCGGTGTTCGGCGACGGCGCGCGCGTGCTGGGCTTCGGCCTGGCCTCGGCGATCGCGTTCTCGATCATCACCGTGCTGCACGTCGTGCTCGGCGAGCTGGCGCCCAAGAGCGCCGCGATCTCGCGGACGGTCCCCGTCGTGCTGGTCCTCGCGCCGCTGATGCGCGGCTTCTACCTGGCGACGAAGCCGATCGTCGACGTCTTCAACTTCATGGGCAACCTCGTCCTGAAGCCGTTTGGGATCCCGCCGGCCGCCGAGGCGGGCCACGCGCCGCATAGCGAGGGCGAGCTGCGCGACCTTCTGCGCGAGAGCCGCGAGGGCGGGATGATCGAGGGCGACGAGCAGCGGCTCTCGGAGGCGGCGCTGATCTTCGGCGACCGCCGCGCGCGCGAGGTGATGACCCCGCGCTGGGACATCGTCTTCGTCACCACCGGCGAGAGCCCGCGCGAGGCGGCGGAGAAGGCCATGCGCAGCGGCCACACCCGGCTCCCGCTGTGCGAGCCGGATCGCGGCCTCGAAGGCGCGATCGGCTTCATCAACGCCAAGGATCTGCTCCGCGTGGCCTTCGGCGAGGCCGACGGCGGCGACCTGCGCGCCCTGGCGCGCCCGATCGCGCGCGTAGCCGAGTCGACGCGGCTCGACGAGGTGCTGCGCGAGATGCGCCGCGACCGCCGCCACCTGGCGCTGGTGCTCGACGAGCACGGCACCGTCGTCGGCCTGATCACGCTCGAGGACATCCTCGAGGAGCTGGTGGGGGAGATCGAGGACGAGTTCGACCCGCGCACGCGCGAGCTGCTGCAACCCGACGAAGGCGGCCTCCGGATCGACGGCGCCGCGCCGCTGCGGCTGGTCGCCGAGCGCCTCGGCGTGACGATCGACGCGCCCCACGAGGCCACCATCGGCGGCCACATCATCGAAGCGCTCGGCCGCGTCCCGGACCCGGGCGAGACCGTCGACCTCGACGGCGCCGTGCTCGAGGTCATCGAGGTCGACGACACCCGGGTCGCCACGCTGCGCTACCCGTTGCCGGACTGAAGAAAGGAAAGGGCCCACTCGCCTGAGGCTTCCACCTGGGAGGGGGAGGAGGGCGAAAGCGAGAGGAGGCGAGCGGGCCCACCCCCGTAATCGGCACGCTCGTCGCTGCTCTTGAGCGGATTCTGACGCGTGCGACGCGGCGTTCCGGGAAGACTGCGGAGATGACCTTCGACCAGACCACGACAGCCGAGGTGCCCGGCCCCCAGCCGCCCTCGATCCCGGCACCAGGGCCTGATCCGGCCCCGTCGCCCGAGCCGTCGCCGGTTCCCCAGCCGGAGCCCGAGCCGACGCCCGCGGCGCCGCCCGAGCCCGACCAGGTGCCTCCCCCTACTTGATGAAGAGGATCTCGGCGTACTTCGGGAGCGGCCAGAGGTCGTCCGGGACGACCTTCTCGAGCCGGTCCGCGACCTCGCGCGCGGCCTCCATCGCCGGCACGACGCTCGTCTGCACGTAGCGCGCCGCCTCGATCGGCTCGACGTCCTCCGGGTGGTCGCGGTTGGCGGTCTCGAGCGCGAAGATCGCGTCCACGAACTCGTCGACGAGCCCGTCGAGCTCCGTCTTGAGCCGCCCTCGAGCGCGAAGATCGTCTCCACGAACTCGTCGACGAGCCCGTCGAGCTCCTTCTTGAGCCGGGCGACGCCCTTGCTGTCGTCGGCGGCCTCGAGCGTCGCCAGCCACCGAATGGCGGCCGGCAGGAGCATCGTGCGGGCGATCGACGCCGCGGTCTCGCCCTCGATGTTGATCGTCGTCACGTACTGCTCGACGAGCACCTCGTAGCGGGACTCGAGCTCGCGCTCGGACAGCACGTCGTACTTGGAGAACGCCTCGACCGTGCTCGGCTCGACCAGCCACGGCAGCGCGTCGGGCGACTGGCGCAGGTTCGCGAGGCCGCGCCGACTCGGCCTCGGCGTACCAGTCGTCGGCGTAGTTGTCGCCGTCGAACACGATCCGCTTGTGCGCGGCGTAGGCCGCCCGGACCACCTCGAGCACGGCCTCCTCGAGCGAGTCGCCCTTCGCCTCGCGATCCTCGACCGCCTTGGTGAGCTCGTCGATCGCCTCGGCGACGATCGTGTTGAGCACGGTGTTCGGGAGCGCCAGCGACATCGACGAGCCCGAGCGCGCGGAACTCGAACTTGTTGCCCGTGAACGCGAACGGCGACGTCCGGTTGCGGTCGCCGCCGTGCATCGGCAGCGACGGCAGCACGGAGGCGCCGAGCTCGAGGTAGCTCTGCGGCGTCGCCGCGTCGCCCGAGCCGGTCTCGATCGCGCTGAAGACCTTCTCGAGCTCGGCGCCCGAGGAAGATCGAGATGATCGCCGGCGGCGCCTCGTTGGCGCCCGAGCCGGTGGTCCTGGCCCGCGTACGCGACCGACGCCCGCAGCAGCGCTGGTGCTTGTCGACCGCCTGCAGCACGGCCGCGCAGAAGAACAGGAACTGCAGGTTCTCGTGCGGCGTGTCGCCGGGCTCGAGCAGGTTGACGCCGGTGTCGGTGCCCATCGACCAGTTGTTGTGCTTGCCCGACCCGTTGACGCCGGCGAACGGCTTCTCGTGCAGCAGGCACACGAGCCCGTAGCGGCGCGCGACGTTCTGCATCACCTGCATCGTCAGCTGCTGGTGGTCGCAGCCCACGTTCGAGTTCTCGAACACGGGCGCGAGCTCGTACTGGGCCGGGCGCGACCTCGTTGTGGCGGGTCTTGACGGGCACGCCCAGGCGGGCCAGCTGCTGCTCGGTCTCGAGCATGCACGCCAGCACGCGCTCGGGGATCGAGCCGAAGTAGTGGTCGTCGAGCTCGTGGCCCTTCGGCGGCTTGGCGCCGAACAGCGTGCGGCCGGTGGTGATGAGGTCGGGGCGCTCGAAGTAGTAGCGCTCGTCGATCAGGAAGTACTCCTGCTCGGGCCCGACGGTGGTGAACACGCGCGTGCTGTCGACGTCGCCGAACAGGCGCACGGCGCGCAGGGCGACGTTCGAGAGCGCGTCCATCGAGCGCAGGAGCGGGATCTTGTGGTCGAGCGCCTCGCCCGTCCACGACGCGAACGCGGTCGGGATGCAGAGCACCGCGCCGTTCGGGTTCTCGAGGATGAAGGCCGGCGAGGTCGGGTCCCACGCCGTGTAGCCGCGGGCCTCGAACGTCGCCCGGATGCCGCCGGTCGGGAACGAGGACGCGTCGGGCTCGCCCTGGATCAGCTCCTTGCCGGAGAACTCGGCGATCGCGTTGCCGTCGCCGGTCGGCGCGTAGAAGGAGTCGTGCTTCTCGGCGGTGATGCCGGTCAGCGGCTGGAACCAGTGCGTGAAGTGGGTGGCGCCGCGCTCCATCGCCCACTCCTTCATGGCGGTGGCGACGGCGTCGGCGAGCGCGGGATCGAGCAGCTCGCCGGCTTCGAGCGTCTCCTGCAGCTGGCCGTAGACCGCCTTCGGCAGCCGCTGCCGCTGGACGGCGGTCGAGAAGACGGCCTCGCCGAAGACGTTGGCGCCGGGCTGGGTGAGGTCGGCCTGCCCGAGCGAGCCACCGTTGGGACTCCACTGGGCCGAATGGACATTGGACGTGCGCGTGCGCGAGGGCATGGGTTCCGAGGGTCTCCTCCGGGACAGGTCCTGGGTCAGCGGGCCAGAGTAGAAGGACGGACGCCGCCCCTCTTTGTCCACATGTCCAAAGATCGGGACTGCGGGCTTCGACGCTCAGCCGTCGAAGTACAGCGGGAACTCGTACGGGTGCGGCCGGATCTTGACGCGGTCGGACTGCTCGCGCCGGAACTCGACGTACGTCTCGATCAGGTCGTCGGTGAACACGCCGCCCTTGGTCAGGAACGCGTGATCGGAGGCCAGCGCGTCGAGCGCCTCGTCGAGCGTGGTCGGGACCGTCGGGATGTCCGCGAGCTGCTCCGGAGGCAGCTCGTAGAGGTTGCGGTCGATCGGCTCGCCGGGGTCGAGCTCACGCTCGATCCCATCCAGCCCGGCCATCATCATCGCCGCGAACGTCAGGTACGGGTTCGCGAGCGGGTCGGGCGGGCGGAACTCGATCCGCTTGGCCTTCGGCGTCGGCGAGTACATCGGGATCCGCACGGCCGCCGAGCGGTTGCGCTGCGAGTGCTTGAGCAGCACCGGCGCCTCGTAGCCCGGGACGAGCCGCCGGTAGGAGTTGGTGGTGGGCGCGCAGAAGGCCATCAGCGCCTTCGCGTGCACCAGCAGGCCGGCCGCGTAGTGGAGCGCGAGCGGCGACAGCAGCGCGTAGCCGTCCGCCGCGTGCATGAGCGTCTCGCCGCCCTTCCACAGCGACTGGTGCACGTGCATCCCGGAGCCGTTCTCCTCGAAGATCGGCTTGGGCATGAACGTGGCCGTCTTGCCGGCCTGCTTGGCGGTGTTCTTGACCACGTACTTGTGCAGCTGCAGGGCATCGGCCATCGCGACCAGCGGCAGGAAGCGCAGGTCGATCTCGCCCTGGCCCGGCCCGCCGACCTCGTGGTGATGGCTCTCGGTCCGGATCCCGAGCGCCTCGAGCACCAGCACCATCGTCCCGCGCAGGTCGCTCAGCGTGTCGTTCGGCGGGGCCGGGAAGTAGCCCTCCTGGGAGCGGTTCTTGTAGCCGAGCGCGGACAGCCCTTCGCCGCGGCGCTGGAAGCCCTGCCCGGAGGTCCAGTGGCCCTCCTCGGACTCGACCTCGTAGAAGGCGGTGTGGGCCTGCTGGTCGAAGGCGACGTGGTCGAAGACGTAGAACTCCGCCTCGGGGCCGAAGTAGCAGATGTCGGCGATGCCGGTCGAGCGCAGGTGCTCCTCGGCCTTGATCGCGATGTAGCGCGGGTCGCGTGTGTACGGCTCGCGCGTGATCGGGTCCAGGACCGTGCAGATCATCGAGATCGTCGGCGCCTCGTAGAACGGGTCGAGGATCGCCGTCGACGGGTCGGGCATCAACAGCATGTCCGACTCGTAGATCTCCTGGAAGCCGCGGATCGACGAGCCGTCGAAGCCGATGCCCTCGGTGAAGGCGTCCTCGTCGAGGCTCTCGAGCGCCATGCCCATGTGCTGCCAGGTGCCCGGCAGGTCGGTGAACTTGAGGTCCACCAGCCGCGCGTCGTGGCGGCCGGCGAGGTCGAGCACGTCGCTCGGGGTGGCGTCGCGCTCGCCGACGAGCGCACGCACGTGGAGCGGGTCGGTGGTCTTCGCGTTCACCAGGTCCGCGATCGCCATGGCGTCTCCTCTGTCGCAGGGCCGCGCGCATTGTCTCGCGCTCGCGTGCGCCGTCGTTGGCCGCCTGGCCAAAGATCCCACGCCGCGGTTGGCCCTCGACCGGATGGAGAAACCCGGGGCGAGAATCTTCGACACCGGGACAAAGAAGCTTCCGCCTCCCCGGCGCACCATTCCGACGGATGGTTCCCGGAAGAGGAGGATGTCTCATGAGAAGGACCGGCGCGGCGCTGCTTGGGGGCGCGCTGGCTTACGCCTTGCTGCCCGCGGTTGCGCACGCGGACACGCTGGAGGCAGCCAACAACGGAGTGCTGGCCGACAGCGTGGCGATCAACTCGATCTGGGTGATGGTCGCGGCCCTGCTGGTGGTGTTCATGCAGGCGGGCTTCGCGTTCCTGGAGATCGGGTTCTCGCGCGCGAAGAACGCCGGTACGGTCGTTGCGAAGATCCTCACGAACTTCTCGATCGCCGGGCTCATGTACTGGGCCTGCGGGTTCGCGTTCGCCTTCGGCTCGGGTGAGCTGATCGGGTCGAGCGGGTTCTTCCTGCGCGACTACGGCGATCCGCAGGAGGCCTTCGCGGTCATGGGCCTGTCGGACGCCACGATCGAGACGAAGTGGATGTTCCAGTTCTCGTTCTGTGCCGTGTCGCTGGCGATCGTGTGGGGCACGACGCTCGAGCGGATCAAGTTCGGCGTGTACGTGATCTACGCCGTCGTGTTCGCGGGCCTGATCTACCCGATCGCCTCGCACTGGGTGTTCGGCGGCGGCTGGCTGCAGAGCAACCTCGGCATGCAGGACTTCGCGGGCTCGACCGCGGTGCACCTGATCGGCGCCACCGGCGCCCTGGCGGTGCTGCTGCAGCTCGGGGCGCGGCGCGGCAAGTACGGCGCCGACGGGACGCCACGGGCGATCCCCGGCCACTCGATGCCGTTCTTCGGCCTCGGCGTGCTGATCCTGTGGCTCGGCTGGTTCGGCTTCAACCCGGGCTCGACGCTGGGGGCGCTCGACGGGCGCTTCCCGGAGGTCGCGCTCGTGACGATGCTGGCCGCGGGCTCCGGCGTGCTCGCCTCGATCGGCGTCGCCCGCTGGAGGACGGGCACGATCGACATCGGCATGGCCGGCAACGGCGCGATCGGCGCGCTCGTGGCCATCACCGCCCCGTCGGGCTATGTGGAGCCGTGGACGGCCCCGATCATCGGCGCCATCGCCGGCGTGATCGTCCCGTTCGGCGTCTGGGCGATCGACAAGAAGATCGACGACCCGGTGGGCGCGCTCACCGCACACGGCCTGTGCGGCGTGTGGGGCACGCTCGCGTGCGGCATCTTCACGTCGCCGCGACTGGCCGAGTACAACGCGTTCGGCGAGGGCGGCCTGATCTACACGGGCTCGTTCGACCAGCTCGCGACGCAGGCGCTCGGCGTGTCGTGACCGTGTTCGCGTTCGTCTTCACGGTCTCGTGGCTGACGTTCTACGCGATCAAGAAGACGTACGGGCTGCGCGTCACGGCCGACGAGGAAGAAGCCGGCCTGGACATCTCCGAGCATGGTATGTACGGGTATCCGGAGCAGTTCATCCCGGCGCCCGAGCTCATCGGCTACAGCCCCATGCCCGGCAAGGTGCCGGCGCGTGAGACACCCCGCGGCGCCACCACCAAGGAGGTGCCGGTCTCGTGAAGAAGATCGAGGCGTTCATCCGACACGAAGCGTTCGAGCCCATCCGCATGGAGCTGATGGGCCTCGGGTTCCCGTCGCTGTCGATCTCGGAGGTCAAGGGCTCCGGACGGCAGAAGGGCATCACCGAGCGCTACCGCGGCGCCGAGCTGACCAACTGGCTGCGGCCGAAGGTCAAGCTCGAGTGCGTGGTCGCGTCGCACGACGTGCAGACGGTGGTCGACGCGATCCTCAAGCACGCCCGGACGGGCCAGATCGGCGACGGGAAGGTGTTCGTCATGCCGGTCGAGGAGGCTTACCGGATCCGCACCGGCGAGTCCGGTGAGGAGACGCTCCAGGCCCACCCGGAGGTGGCCGCCCAGGCCACCGCGTGATCGCTGACGGGGCGGCCCTTGCGGCCGCCCCGTCGCTTCTTCTCCCTCTCATGCCGGCTGAGCCCGACTTCACGCCGCCCTGCTGCCACGTCGCTCGTCGAGCGCCTGCGCGCGGTGCACCTGCAGATGCTCGACGCGGTGCTCACCGGCGACGGCCTCGCCGCGGTGGCCGACCTCGCCGCGGGCGCGGCCGGCGGGCCGGTCGCGGTAGTCGTGCCGCGGCTCGGCGTGGCCGTCGTCTCCGACGGCGGCGAGGGCGCGCTGCAGGCCGTGCGCCGCTACATCGGCGAGCAGGGCCGCGGCCGTGTCGCGCCGGTGCCCGCCGAGGTCGTGGCCGAGGTGCCGATCGCGTCCGGCGACGAGCGCATCGGCGGCGTGGTGTTGCTGGCGCCCGGGCGACCGGAGCCCGAGGCGGTCGAGTTCCTGCACCTGGCCGCGGTCGCCGCGCTCACCGAGGTGGCGGTCGAGGAGGCGCGCGAGGAGGTCGAGGAGAACGTCCGCGGCTCGTTCCTCGAGGAGCTGCGCGAGCGCCCCGAGGGCCTCGACGGGGCCGATGTCGTGCGCCGCGCCTCGCGGCTGGGTTGTGACTTGGAGCGCGGCGCGGTGGTGCTGTGCGCCGAGCTCAACTCCGAGCGCCCGCGCCACGTGGTCGCGCTGATCGCCTCGGAGTACGCGGGCGCGCTCGCCCAGCACGTCGAGGGCGGGCCGGCCGGCCGCGTGTACGCGCTGCTCCCGGGGATGGGAGACGGCGAGGACCAGACGGCGACGGTCGCGGCCGCCCGCGCCCTGGCCGGGCGCCTGCAGCGCCACGGCGTCGTGGCGCTCTCCTCCTACTACGCCGACCCGGCCGAGCTCGGCCGCGCGATCCAGGAGGCCGAGCTCGTGCTCGAGGTGCTCCAGCGCGGCGACGGCCTCGGCGGCCCGATCCAGGAGGACATCGGCACCGGCACGTACCGGCTGCTCTTCCGCGTGCTCGCCTCGCACCCGGAGGAGGTCCGCTCGTTCTACGAGGACACCGTCGCCTCGATCGTCCGCTACGACGACCAGTACCGCACCGACCTCGTGCAGACGCTCGAGGCCTACCTCGAGCACAACTGCAACATGAACGCGACCGCCGCGGCGATCTACGCCCACCGGCACACCGTCGCGTACCGGCTCGAACGCGTGAAGGAGCTCAGCGGGCTCGACCCGATGCAGACCGAGGACCGCGAGCGCCTCGGCCTCGGGCTTGAAGGCCTACCGGATCATCGCGCCCGGGTTGCCGCGCTGTAGGGACGAACTTCGAACTGCGCATTGAGGGAGAGCACGGGCGTAGCATTTCGTGGCCACTTCGCGCGGACTCGCTCGTGAGTTGGCGCAGTGCTCCGCTGTACGGGAAGTAGCGGTGCACTTCGCGAGCCAGCGCCATCGCGACAGTGGACGCAATGCTCCACTTGCCGTGCCCGCTCCCTCACCCTCCCTACCCAGCGCAGTTGACGTTCGCCGGCGCAACGAGGCGCTCAGAGGGCGCGGAGTCGGCTACTCCTCCGGCTCGCCGCGGATGACCTCGCCGTCGCGCCCCACCCGCGCGGGGACCGGATCGTCGGTGATCTCGACGTCGAAGGAGCCCGTGGTGCGCTGGCCGTTGGCCGCGACCGCGCGCCCGTCGAGCCCCGGCGCCACCGAGTAGTCGATCGTGTACGCGCCCGGCCGCACCGCGGTCAGCTTCCACTCGAGGTCGCGCGTCTGCCCGGGGAACGTGCGGCCGACCGACCACGTGTTGGTGTAGGCGCTCGCCCCGCCCGTCGGGCCCTCGTCGACGATCCAGATCGGGCGGTCGTCGTCGGCCAGTCGCGGGTCGTCGGACGACCGGGAGAACGCGGAGGCCACCTCGCCGCCGCCCGGCGCCGTCGTTCTGATCGTCACGGCGAGGTTCGGGAGCTCGCGGTCGTCCGTGTTGCGGACCGAGATCCGCAGCGTCGCCCTCTGGGCCGTCGACTGGCGCTCCGGGAACGAGGCGTCGACGACCGAAGCGTGAACTCGCCTTCGGGCTCGTCCTCGTCCTGGCGCTCGCCGCCGCAGCCGGCCAGCGCCACCGACAGGACCAGCGCGAACAGCGCAGCACCTCTCACGGCGGGCGAGTTTACGCGCCACCCGCAAGGAAACGCGACGGTTCGCGTTTGTGCCTCTGACAGCCCGTCGCATAACCTTCGCCGTCCGCCGCCCACCGGGGGTCGGCGGCCTACCAAGGGGAGAGAAGTTGGTCCGCACCGTCGCCGATCGCGCCTTCCTGCCGGCCAAGAGCCTGCTGGAGGAAGTCGGGGACATGATGATCCTGACCGGCAAGACGATCATGTCTGCCGTCAGGCCGCCGTACCCCTACGGCGGCGAGTTCGTCTCGCAGTTCCTGTTCGCGCTCAAGCTCTGCTGGTTCCCGCTGATCGTCTCGACGGTCGCGTTCGGCTACGGCGCCCCCGGCCTGCAGGCGGCGAACTTCCTCAACCTGTTCGGCTCGATCGACCGCCTCGGCGGCTTCTTCGTCCTGGCGAGCATCCGCGAGTTCGCTCCCTTCGTGACCGCGATCGTGCTGGCCGGCGTGGCCGGCACGGCGATCACCGCCGACCTCGGGGCCCGCAAGATCCGCGAGGAGCTCGACGCGCTGCAGGTGCTGGGCGTCGACCCGGTCAAGAACCTCGTCGTCCCGCGCTTCCTCGCGCTGATGCTCGTGACCGGCCTGTTCGACGTCTACGCGCTGCTGTTCGGCATCTTCGGCGGCGTCGTCGCCACGCTCACCAACGGCGCCCCGCTCGGCCCGTTCTGGGCCACGTTCTTCACCAACTCGTCGGTCGTCGACCTCTGGGGCTCGGTCCTCAAGTGCACGATGTTCGGCGCGATCATCGCGATCGTCTGCTGTTACAAGGGCATGACCGCGTCGGGCGGCGCGCAGGGCGTCGGCCGCGCCGTCAACCAGGCCGTCGTCGTCTCCACGCTCGGCGTCTTCGCCTTCAACTACGTCTTCACGCAGACGCTGCTCGCGACCCACCCGGAGATCGTGAACATCAAGTAGCCATGGGACGGCAATGGCTCGCACTCCCGCGCGACTGGCTCGCCTCCTTCGGCGAGATCGTCCGCTTCTGCTCGACCGTGGTGGCCGAGGTGTTCACGCTGAAGGTGTTCCGCTTCTTCGGCGAGGCGCTGCGCCAGGCCGGCCTGCTGATCCTGTCCTCGACGCTCGTGATCTGGGGCCTGATCTTCATCATCGGCCTCCAGTGCGGGATCGAGGGCGCGTACTTCAACCGCGCGGTCGGCGCTCCCGCCTACGCCGGCGTGTTCGCCGCCTGGTGCGACCTGCGCGAGCTGGTGCCGTACGCGTTCGGCTACATGATGGCCGCCAAGGTCGGCACCGGGATCGTCGCCGAGCTCGGCTCGATGCGCATCTCCGACGAGATCGACGCGCTCGAGGTGATGGGCATCTCCTCGATGACGTTCCTGTGCGCCACCCGCCTGCTGGCCGCCTGGCTCGTGCTCCCGTTCATGTACCTGGCCGGGATCGGCGCCGGCTTCTTCGCCTCGTACCTGGCGGTGGTCGAGCAGATCGGGGAGGTCTCGAGCGGCGGCTACTTCCTCATCTTCTGGATGTTCCAGAACCCGCCCGACCTCATATACAGCGTGCTCAAGGCGATGGCGATGGCGACGGTGATCGTGCTCGTCGGGTGCTACTACGGCTACACGGCGAGCGGCGGCCCGGTCGGGGTCGGAACCGCCACCGCGAAGTCGATGGTGCTCAATATCGTGTTGGTGCACCTGATCGGGATGCTGGGAACCCAGGTTTTCTGGGGCGCCAATCCCCGGGCCCCCATCGGAGGATGAGCGTGAGCACAGAGCAACACCACGACGAGTACAAGTGGCACACCGGCAAGCAGCGCCCCACCGGCGTCGAGGACGCCGTGGAGTTCGTCGACGTGCACAAGGCGTTCGGCCGCAACCAGATCCTGCGCGGGCTCAACATGGGGATCCCGAACGACAAGATCTCGATGATCCTCGGGCCCTCGGGCACCGGCAAGTCGGTCTGCATCAAGCACATGGTCGGCCTGCTGTACCCCGACGAGGGCGACGTGCTCGTCCACGGGGAGTCGGTGCCCGGCATGCGCGACGACGACCTGTTCGACATGCGCAAGCGCTTCGGCGTGCTGTTCCAGGACGGCGCGCTGTTCGGCTCGATGAACCTCTACGACAACGTCGCCTTCCCGCTCCGCCAGCACACCGACAAGGGCGAGGACGAGGTCGAGGACATCGTCATGCGCCGCCTGCGCGAGGTCGGCCTCGAGCAGTCGCTCGACAAGATGCCGAACGAGCTGTCCGGCGGCATGCGCAAGCGCGCCGGGTTCGCGCGCGCGCTCGTGCTCGATCCCGACATCGTGCTCTTCGACGAGCCCGACTCGGGCCTCGACCCCGTCCGCACCGCCCTCCTGTGCGAGCTGATCAAGGAGGTCCACGAGGAGAACGGCGGGGCCTACGTGGTGATCACCCACGACATCATGTCCGCCAAGCGGGTGGCCGAGTACATCGCCGTGCTGTGGCGCGGGCGGATCGTCGAGTCCGGCCCGGCCGAGGACCTCTTCAGCTCCGACAACCAGTTCGTGCGCCAGTTCCTGAGCGGCGCCTCGCAGGGTCCGCTCGGCATGGAATAGCCCGCCCTCTGGACGGAAGTACCGGCCCTGCTCGCCAAGCAGGCCGGTAGGGTTCCGCCGGATGAGGGAGCGTCGTACGTGACCGTGGCCAGAGCCGCTGCGGCAAGCGCCCTTGCGCTTGTCGTGGCGCTCACGGTCTGGCTGCTGCTCTTCCGATCCGACGGCGGTACCGAGTACACGCTGCTCTTCCAGAGCGCGGGCCAGCTGGTCAAGGACGACGACGTCCAGGTCGGCGGCCGGCGGGTCGGGTCGATCCGCGAGATCACCCTCACCGACGACAACCAGGCGGCCGTGAAGGTCACCGTGGAGGAGCCCTACGCGCCGCTGCGCGAGGGCACCACGGCGGTCATCCGGCTCACCTCGCTATCTGGCATCGCCAACCGCTACGTGGCGCTCACCCCCGCGCCCGGCGACGCGAAGGAGCTGTCCGAAGGCGCCACGTTGCGCGCCTCGGCCACCACCGACGTCGTCGACCTCGACCAGATCTTCAACACGCTCGACGACCGCACGCGCGGCGACCTCGCCGACGTCATCAAGGGCTTCGCCACCCAGTACGAGGGCAAGGGCGACGAAGCCGGCCAGTCGGCCAAGTACTTCAACCCGCTTCTCTCGAGCTCGCGCCGCCTCGTCCAGGAGGTCACCGAGGACGAGGGCGCGCTCACGCGTTTCCTCGTCAACTCCTCGCGCGCGGTGACGGCGATCGCCGAGCGCCGCGACGACCTCTCAGAGCCTGGTGGGCAACGCCAACCAGACCGCGACGGCGATCGGGCAGGAGAACGTCGCGCTGGCGCGCGCGCTCGGCCTGCTGCCGACCACGCTGCGGCGCGCGAACACGACGTTCGTGAACCTGCGCGCCACGCTCGACGACCTCGACGTGCTGGTCGCCGAGTCCAAGCCCGCCACGCGCGACCTGGCGCCGTTCCTGCGCGAGCTGCGGCCGCTCGTCGCCGCCGCCCGGCCGACGATCCGCGACCTGCGCACGCTCGTGCGCCGCCCCGGCAGCGACAACGACCTCGTCGAGGCCACGCGCAAGCTGCCGCGCCTGCAGCGCGTAGCCACGCCCGCGTTCCGCACCGGCCGCCAGGCGCTGGTGCGAGCCCAGCCGGTGCTCGAGTTCGTGCGGCCCTACACGCCCGACCTCGTCGGCTGGTTGCGCGACTTCGGCCAGGGCGCCGCGAACTACGACGCCAACGGCCACTTCGCCCGCATCCAGCCGATCTTCAACGCCTTCTCGTTCGCCGACAACCCGGCCGGCGGGCTGCTGACGCCGATCCCGCCGTCGCAGCGCTTCGACGGTGCCCAGACCGGCGTCATCCGCCGCTGCCCGGGCGCGGCCACGCAGGCGCCCGCCGACGGCTCGGCCCCGTTCACCGACGGCGGCGGGCTCGACTGCGACCCGACGCTGAGGCTCCCCGGCCCGTGAGGCGCGTGGCCGCCATCTTCCTGCTGCTCGCCGCCGCGGCTGCGTTCGCGGTCGTCGCGCTCGGCGCCGGCGACGAGGGCGGCGGGGACTACAAGGTCCGCGCGATCTTCGAGAACGCCGGCTTCGTCATCGCGGGCGAGGACGTGAAGGTCGCCGGGGTCAAGGTCGGCTCGATCGACGCGGTCGAGGTGACCGACGACTTCAAGGCCGCGGTCGTGCTCGACATCACCGACGAGGGCTACCAGGACTTCCGCCAGGACGCCGAGTGCCTGGTGCGCCCGCAGTCGCTGATCGGCGAGCGCTTCGTCGAGTGCGAGGTGACCCAGGCGCGCGCCGCCGGCACGGATCCGCCGCCCGAGCTCGAGCGGCTCGAGGACGGCCCCGGGGAGGGCCAGTACCTGCTGCCGGTGGACCGCACGGCCAAGTCGGTCGACCTCGACCTCGTCAACAACATCATGCGCGAGCCGGTCCGCCAGCGGCTCTCGATCATCCTGTCCGACCTCGGCATCGGCGTCGCCGGCCGCGGCAAGGACCTGGCCGAGGTGATCCGCCGCGCCGACCCGGCGCTGCGCGAGGTCGACGAGGTGCTGAAGATCCTCGCCGAGCAGAACGACCGGCTCGCCGACCTCGCGGTCGACTCGGACACGATCATGCAGCCGCTGGCGCGCGAGCGGCGGCGGGTGAGCGGGGCGCTGACGAACATGGGTGAGGTCGCGGAGGCGACCGCCGAGCGGCGCGCCGACCTGGAGGCCGACATCGAGCGGCTGCCGGAGTTCCTGCGCGAGCTGCGGCCGACGATGGTCCGCCTCGGTGCGCTGAGCGACGAGATGACGCCGGTGCTCACCGACCTCGGCGAGGTGGCGCCGGACATCAACCGGCTGGTGCTGCAGCTCGGGCCGTTCGCGCAGGCCGGGCGGCCGGCGCTGGACTCGCTCGGCGAGGCGGCGGCGGCCGGGATCCCCGCGGTGCGCGCGGCGCGCCCGGTGGTTCGCGACCTGCGACAGCTGGCGCGCGCGGTGCGGCCGGTGGGCGCGAACGCCCGCCGCCTGCTCGAGTCCTTCCAGCGCACCGGCGGCATCAACCGCGCGATGGACTACATCTTCTACCAGGTGGCCGCCATCAACGGGTTCGACTCGTTCGGCCACTACCTGCGTGCCGCGCTGCTGGTCAACCAGTGCTCGAACTACGCGATCACGGCCGCCTTCGGGTGCTCGTCGAACTTCGGGTCGGGCGCCTCGGCGACGGCGAGCGCGTCGTCGGGCAAGCCGCGCGACCCCGTGCTGCAGCGCACCGCGAGCGCGCTCGCCCGTGCGCTCGGGCTCCCGGGCGGCGACGACGCTCCGGCTGAGTCGAAGACGCCCGCGGAGCCGGAGCCGGAGCCGGCGCCCGGGCCCGCGGTGCCGACCCCGGCGCCGACGGAAGCGCCCGCCCCGTCCGCGACGCCGAGCCCCGCACCGTCGCAGACCGACGCGCTGCTCGACTACCTGTTCGGAGGCGAGGGATGAGCGGCCGAGCCGGAGTCGCCGGCAACCCCGTGCTGATCGGAGCGGCGACCATCCTCGTCGTCCTCGTCGCCGTCTTCCTGGCCTACAACGCCAACCAGGGGCTGCCGTTCGTCCCGACCTACGAGCTCAAGGCCGAGGTGCCGAGCGCCGCCAATCTCGTGGTCGGCAACGACGTCCGGATCGGCGGCTCGCGGGTCGGCTTCGTGAGCGGCATCGAGGCCAAGCGCCGCGACGACGGCTCGACGATCGCGGTGCTCGACCTCACGATGGAGCGCGACGTCTCGCCGCTCCCCCGTGACTCGACGCTGATCATCCGCCCGCGCTCCGCGCTCGGCCTCAAGTTCGTCGAGGTCACGCGCGGCGGCGACGAGCGCGGCTTCGCCGACGGCGCGACGATCCCGATCGCCGCCGCCACGCCGGCGCCCGTCGAGTTCGACGAGGTGCTGAGCATGTTCGACGACGACACGCGCGACGCCGCCGCCGCCACCACGACCGGCTTCGGCGACGCGTTCGCCGGCCGCGGCGAGTCGATCAACACCGCGATCGGCGCCTTCCGCCCACTGCTGCGGGACATCATCCCCGTCGCCCAGAACCTCTCGTCCCGCGACACCAACGTGCGGCGGTTCGTGCGCGAGCTGGCCGACGCGGCGGCGATCGTGGCGCCCGCGGCCGAGACCCAGGCCGAGCTGTTCGTGAACCTCGACACCACGTTCGCCGCCCTGCGCGAGGTCGCCCGGCCCTACATCCAGGACTCGATCACCGGCGGGCGCGCCCCGCTCGACGCGGGGATCCGCTCGTTCCCGATCCAGCGGCCGTTCCTGCGCAACACCGAAGGGCTGTTCCGCGAGCTGCGCCCGGGCGCCGCGGCGCTGCGCACGTCGGCGCCGACGATCGCCGACGCGCTGGTCGAGGGCACGCGCGTGCTGCCGCGCACGCCGCCGTTCAACCGCCGCCTGCTGTCGCTGCTGCGGGAGCTGGAGACGTTCGCCGAGGACCCGATGGTCCCGCGCGGGCTGCGAGCGACGACCGGCGCGCTGAACTCGCTCGAGCCGACGCTGGCGTACCTCACCCCGGCGCAGACGTCGTGCAACTACGTGACGCTGTGGTTCCGCAACGTCGCCTCGCTGCTCAGCGAGGGCGACCGCAACGGCACCTGGCAGCGGTTCATCATCATCGCGACGCCGCAGGGCCCGAACAGCGAGGGCGGCCCCGCGAGTGCGCCGGCCGACGGCCCGACCGAGGACAACCACCTCCACACCAACCCGTACCCGCACACGCGCGCGCCCGGCCAGCCGCGCGAATGCGAGGCCGGCAACGAGCCCTACGCCAGCGGTGAGACGGTGATCGGCAACGTCGCCGGCACGCAGCGCGGCAGCACGGAGGGCAACCCCTGATGCGCCGCCGCCCGCCTCGCAACACCACGCTCGGGCTGATCGCGCTCGCCGCCGTCCTGGCGCTCGTCTACCTCGGCTTCACCAAGGACATCCCGTTCACCACGCCGTACCAGGTCAACGGCGTGTTCGAGTCGGCGAACTCGATCCGACCGGGGTCGCCGGTGCGGATCGCGGGCGTCGAGGTCGGCAAGGTCCAGGAGGTCAAGCCGCACGAGGGCACCGACGCCGCCGTCGTGGTCATGCAGATCGACGACGACGGGCTGCCGCTGCACGCCGACGCCACGGCCAAGATCCGCCCGCGCATCTTCCTCGAGGGCAACTTCTTCGTCGACCTCGAGTCCGGCTCGCCGGAGGCGCCCGAGCTCGAGGACGGCGGCACGCTGAAGGTGACCCAGACCGCGTCGCCGGTGCAGCTCGACGAGGTGCTCACGGCGCTGCAGTCCGACTCGCGCGAGGATCTCAAGGACCTGCTCGAGGGCCTCGCGGTGGCGCTCACCTCCGAGCCGACGGCCGCCCAGAACCGCGACGCCGACCCGCTGGCGCGCGGCGAGACGGCGGCCGAGTCGTTCAACGACGCCTATGACGACATCCCGGAGGCCGAGCGCTCGACCGCCCAGGTGCTGGAGGCGTTCCTCGGCACCGAGCCGAGCCGCGACCTCGCGCGCCTGATCGACGGCACCGCGCGCACGACCGCCGCACTGGCGCGCAACGAGAACGCGCTCCAGGGCCTGATCTCGAACCTCAACACCACGCTGGCGGCGTTCGCCTCCGAGGCGGGCAACCTGCGCACCTCGATCGCCGAGCTGCCCGGCACGCTGGAGTCCGCCAACGGCGCGCTCGCCTCGCTCAACGCCGCGTTCCCGCCCACGCGCGCGTTCGCGCGCGAGATCCTCCCGGGGGTGCGGGAGACGCCGGCCACGATCGCGGCCGCGTTCCCGTGGATCGAGCAGGCGCGCCCGCTGATGGGCCCGCGCGAGCTCGGCGGCCTGGCGCGCGAGCTCTCGCCGGCGACGGCCGACCTCGCGCGGCTCACGGACCGCGCGATCGAGCTGCTCCCGCAGACGACGCTCGTCTCGCGCTGCGCGCGCGACGTGATCCTGCCGACCGGCGACGTGGTCATCCAGGACGAGTTCACGACCGGCGTCGAGAACTACAAGGAGTTCTTCTACACGCTCGTCGGGCTCTCCGGCGAGGGCCAGAACTTCGACGGCAACGGCATGTACGTGCGCTTCCAGCCCGGCGGCGGCTCGCAGCAGCTGTCGCTCGGCTCGCAGTCCTCGAACTCGGGCCAGCTGTTCGGCAACAACGTCGCCGTCCCGCTCGGCAACCGGCCGTTCTATCCCGGCTCGCGCTCGCCCTACCGGCCCGACGCACCGTGCTACCGCCAGCGGCTGCCCGAGCTCAACGGCCCGGCGGCCGCGAAGTCCGCGCCCACGGGCCAGGCCGCGGCCGCGCGGGCCGCGCGCAACTCGCTGCCGCTGCTGCAGGCGAAGCTGCGGCCGTTCGGAACCGCGTCGGCGGCGAAGAAGAAGAAGCGATGAGCGTCGCGATCCGCAAGCACCTGCGCGACTTCGGAGCGAAGTCGTGACCGCGATCCGGAAGCACGTGCGCGACTTCGCCGCCGTCCTCGGCCTGATCCTCGTGGCGGTGGTCGTGATCGTGGTCATCCTCGACAACCAGCGCCTGACGCTGCCCAGCGGCGTCCCGGTGCTCGGCGCCGACCTGCGCGAGGTCGAGGCGGAGCTCGAGACCGCGCAGGCGGTCACGCCGGGTCAGGGCCAGACGGTGAACATCGCGGGCGTCGAGGTCGGCCAGATCTCGAGCGTGCGGCTCGAGGACGGCAAGGCGATCGTGGGGATGAAGATCGAGCGCGAGCACGCGACGATCTACCGCGACGCGAGCATCCTCCTGCGGCCCAAGACCGGCCTCAAGGACATGGTCGCCGAGCTGACGCCGGGCACGCGCGAGGCGGGCGAGCTGCCGGACGGCGAGCGCATCCCGGCCTCCCAGACGCTGCCCGACGTCAACCTCGACGAGATCCTCGCGTCGCTCGACGCCGACACGCGCGACTACCTGCGGCTGCTGCTCGGCGACGGGGCGCAGGCGCTGCGCGGGAACGGGCGCGAGCTCGCGCAGACGATCCGGCGGATCGAGCCGACCGCCCACTACGCGCGCCAGGTCAACGAGCAGCTCGCCGAGCGCCGCCAGAACATCAAGCGCGTGATCCACGACTTCTCGCTGCTGATGGAGGAGCTGGGGAGCAAGGACGACCAGGTCGCCGAGTTCGTCGAGAACTCGAACGCCGTGTTCGCCACGCTCGCCAACCAGGACGCCAACATCCGCGCCACGCTGCGCGAGCTGCCGTCGACGCTCGACGCGACGCAGAAGGCGCTGGCGAGCGCCGACGCGATGGCGACCCGGCTCGGGCCGACGCTGCAGGACCTGCGCCCGGCGGCCCGAGCGCTCGGGCCCGCGCTGCGCCAGACGCGCCCGTTCCTGACAGAGACGACGCCGATCATCCGCGACGAGCTGCGGCCGTTCACGCGCGCCGCGCTGCCGACCGTGCGCGAGCTGCGGCCGGCCATGCGCGACCTCGCGGCCGCCACTCCCGACCTCACGCGCACGTTCCGCGTGCTCAACGCGCTGGTCAACACGCTCGCCTACAACCCGCCCGGCCGCACGCGCGAGGGCTACCTGTTCTGGCTCTCGTGGGCCAACCACGTGGGCGCGACCGTGTTCGCCACCCAGGACGCCCACGGGCCGATCCGCCACGGGCTCGTGGTGCTCTCCTGCAATACCGCCCAGCTGCTCGACGTGGTCGCCGAGTCCAACCCGCAGCTCGGGACGCTGGTCGAGCTTCTCAACAGCCCGCAGACGCAGGACATCTGCCCGCAGTCGACCCAGGGCGACGGATGAACAAGGCCGCCCCCTCCTTCGCCCGCATCGCCGCCATGGTCGTGTTCGCGCTGTCGTGCTTCGGCCTGCTGCTGTTCCTGTGGCTGGCGTTCGGCGGCCCGATCCCGCTCAAGCCTCAGGGCTACCGCTTCAACACCTCGTTCGCCGAGGCCACGCAGCTCGCCACCGAGGCCGACGTGCGGATCTCCGGCGTCCCGGTCGGCAAGGTCAAGACGATCGAGCCCGACAAGACCACCGGCCTCTCGATTGTGGTGATCGAGCTCGAGTCGCAGCTACGCGCCGCTGCCGTCGGACGCCCGCGCGATCCTGCGGCAGAAGACGCTGCTGGGGGAGACGTACGTGGAGCTCACGCCCGGCAGCGAGGATGCCGAGCCTGTGGCGGACGGCGGCACGCTCGCCGCGGCGCAGATCTCGCCGACGGTGCAGCTCGACGAGATCTACCGCACCTTCGACGCCGACACCCGGCAGGCGTTCCAGACCTGGATGCAAGAGCAGGCCAAGGGCATCGGCGACTACGGGCGCGACGTCAACGACGCGCTCGGCAACCTCGCGCCGTTCGCCGAGGACACGGCCACGCTGGTCGACATCCTCAACCGCCAGGAGGGCGCGGTCACCGGCCTCGTCTCCAACACCGGCGTCGTGTTCGAGGCGCTGACCGAGCGCGGCGGCCAGCTGCGGTCGCTGATCGAGAACGCCAACCGCGTGTTCGAGACCACGGCGCAGCGCGACGAGGAGCTCAAGCAGGCGTTCCTCGCGCTGCCGACGTTCGAGCGCGAGTCGACGGTGACGTTCGACCGGCTGGCCGAGTTCGCGCGTGACACCGACCCGCTCGTGACCCAGCTGCGGCCCGCCGCGCGCCAGCTGAGCCCGACGCTGCGCGACCTCGGTGCGCTGTCGCCCGACCTCGAGGCGCTGTTCCGGGAGCTGAATCCGCTGATCACCGCCTCGCGCACCGGCTTCCCGGCGGCCGAGCGCGTGCTCGAGGACGCGCGGCCGCTGATCGCCCAGCTCGACCCGGCGATGCGCCAGCTCACCCCGCTGCTCGACTTCGTCGGCCTCTACAAGCCCGAGCTGACCGCGTTCTTCGCCAATACCGCGGCCGCCACCCAGGCCAAGGACTCCTCGCGCGTTCACTACCTGCGCACCACCAACCCGCTGAACCCGGAGAACCTCGCCGTCTATCCGCGGCGGCTCGGCGGCAACCGGCCGAACGCGTACACCAAGCCGGGCAACTTCAACCAGCTGCGGCGCGGGCTGCCGGTGTTCGAGGACCGCCACTGCAGCTCGGGCGTGCCCACGATCACCAACGTGCCAGCTCCGAGCCCCGTGCCGATCCCGACCGACCTGATCCCGGCCGCGCTGCTCGACCAGATCATCCAGTTCGGCTTCGCGGGCCGCCCGGGCAGCCAGACCGCGGTCCCCTGCCGCCCGCAGGGCCCGTACACGTTCGGCGGCGAGACGACGCAGTACCCCCACGTGAACGACCGGTAGCGCACTATCTTCGAGCGTGGAATGAGGGTGTTCGAGCGGATCGCGCGGGCGTCGGCTCGCCGGCCGGGACGGGTGCTGGCCCTGTGCGGCCTGCTGGCCGTGGTCGGCAGCCTGCTGGCGCTGCGGCTCGAGCCGAGCGCGGCCACGGAGACGCTCGTGGGCCGCGGCACCGACACCTACCAGGCGACCGAGCGCTATCGCGAGCGGTTCGGCGACCACTCGGTCGTCGTGCTCGTGCGCGGCGAGCTGCCCGACATCCTGCTGACCTCCAACCTCGGGCGGCTGATCGGGCTCGAGGGGTGCCTCTCGGGAAACAAGCCCGAGGGCGGGGCGGCGCCGGGCGGCCGCGGCTCGCCGTGCGACCGGCTGGCCAAGCTCAAGCCAGTGCAGGTCGTGTACGGGCCGGGCACGTTCGCCAACGCTTCGGCGGGCGAGATCCGGAACCAGATCGAGCGGCAGTCGTCGGCCAAGGCGGCCGAGGCCGAGCGGGCCGCGCGCGCGGCGCGCAAGGTGGCGCGGGCGCAGGGCAAGTCGCGCGCCGAGCAGGAGCGGGTGGCCACCTCCGCGCGCCAGCTCGTCTACGCCGGTTTCGTCCGCGATCTGCTGCAGATCAACCTGCGCTACGGCCTCGGGCTCACCGGACTGCCGAGCGTCGACGACCCGAACTTCGTGTCCGCGCTCTACTTCGACCCCTCGCGCGGGGCCACCACGCCCAAGGCGCGCTTCGCCTACCTGCTGCCGTCGACCGACGCTGCCGTCGTCCAGGTGCGCCTGAAGCCGGACCTCTCGGACGATCAGCGTGCCGAGGCGGTCGCACTCGTCCGCGAGGCCGTGCGCATGCCGCAGTGGGACATGAAGGGCGATGCGACATACACCGTGACGGGCGCGCCGGTGGTCGCCGAGGATCTCGCCGACGCGCTCGCGGGATCGACGCTGCGGCTGCTGCTGATCGGGCTGGTCCTGATGGCGGTGGTGCTCGCGCTCGTGTTCCGCAGCCGGCTGCGGCTCGTGCCGCTCGCGGTCGCGCTGGCAGCGGTGGCCGTGACGTTCGGGGGCATGAGCCTGCTCGGCGCGCCGCTGACGATGGCGTCGATCGCGTCGCTGCCGGTGCTGCTCGGGCTCGGCGTCGACTACGCGATCCAGTATCAGGCACGCGTCGCGGAGGAGGGCGACGCACCGCGCGCCGCGCGCGTCGCGGCGCCCGTGATCGCCACCGCGGCGCTGGCCACGGGAGCCGGCTTCCTCGCGCTGCTGCTGTCGCCGGTGCCGATGGTGCGCGGCTTCGGCGTGCTGCTCGTGGCCGGCATCGGGATCGCGTTCGCGCTGGCGCTCACGGCCGGGACCGCGGCGCTCTCGCTGCGCGGGCGCGGCGGGGGCCCGCACGACGGCACGGTGGCGCGGTCTCTGCGCGGCGCCGGCGAGCTGCTCGAGGGGCCGGGCCGGGCGCTCGCCCGGCCGGCGCGGCGCGCCGGCGGCGCGGCCGTGCGGACGGCGCTGCGGCGGCCGGGCCGCGTGCTTGCCGTCGGGCTGGCGGTCGCCGCCGTCGGGTGGGCCGTCGACTCGCGCACCGAGGTCGTCTCCGACATCGAGCGGCTCGTCCCCCAGGACCTGCCGGCGGTCGAGGACCTGCAGGCCCTGCAGGAGGCCACCGGCGTGGCCGGCGAGATCGACGTCGTGATCGAAGGCGGCGACCTCACCCAGCCCGCGGTGGTGAAGTGGATGCGCGACTACCAGACGGCTGTGCTGCGGCGCTACGGCTACACCGCCGAGCGCGGCTGCGCGCGCGCCGAGCTGTGCCCCGCGCTGTCGCTCTCGGACCTCTTCCGCAGCGAGCAGGCGGCGAGCGACCAGGCGCGCATCCGGTCCCTGCTCGACGCGGTGCCGCCGTACTTCTCGCAGGCGGTGATCACCGACGACCGGCGGACGGCGGCCCTGGCATTCGGCATCCGCCTGGTCTCGCTCGAGCGCCAGCAGGAGATCATCGAGGACCTGCGCGACCGGCTCGACCCGCCCGCCGGCGTCAGCGCGCGCCTGGCCGGGCTGCCGGTGCTCGCCGCCGAGGCCAACGCGAACCTGTCCGACCCGCTGCGGCGCCTGGCGACGCTTGTCCTCGGCCTCGCGGCCGTGCTCGTGGTGCTGCTGCTGGTCGGGCGGTGGCGGAGCGGGACGTGGCGCGGTGCCTGGCAGCGCGCGTGGGTGCCGCTGGTGCCGATCGCGCTGGCCACGGGCTGGTCGGCGCTGGTGCTGTTCCTGCTGCGCGTGCCGCTCAACCCGCTCTCGGCCGCGCTCGGCGCCCTCGTGCTTGCGATCTCGACCGAGTTCGCGGTCCTGCTCTCGGCGCGCTTCGAGGCCGAGCGCGCCGCCGGCTTCGGGTCGGCTGATGCGCTGCGCCGCACCTACCGCTCCACGGGCGCAGCGGTGCTCGCCTCGGGGGCGACGGCGATCGCCGGCTTCGCCGTGCTCGCGCTGTCCGACGTGCGCATGCTGCGCGACTTCGGGCTCGTCACGGTCGTGGACCTGACGGTCTCCCTGCTCGGCGTGCTCGCGGTGCTCCCGGCGGTGCTGGTGCTCGCCGAGCGCCGAGCGGCGGTGCGCGCCGTCGATGCGCCGGCCGCGCCCGCCGTCCCGGCGTGAAACGCCCGGGGCTGATCGTCGGCGTGCTGGCGATCGCCGCCATCGCCTACATCTCCTTCAACTCGCTGCGGACCGAGGGCCCGGGTTCGCGCGGCATCGAGGTGGGGAGCGAGCTGCCCGCGTTTGCCGCCCCGCTGGCCCTGTCGCGCCTGGACGGCGACGCGAACCTCTCCGAGCGGGCGTGTGACGTGCGCGGGCCGGACGTCCTCAACAGCTGCGAGCTGGTCGAGCGCGGGCCGGTGGTGCTCGGCTTCTTCGCCGAGCCGGCCGACCGCTGCGACGACCAGATCGACGTGCTCGACGAGCTGCGCGGCCGCTTCCCGGCCGTCCAGTTCGCCGCGGTGGCGATCCGCGGCGATCGCGACGACCTACGGCGCCGCGTGCGTGAGCGCGGCTGGCGGCTGCCGGTCGGCCACGACCGCGACGGGGCAGTGGCCAACGCCTACGCGGTGGCGATCTGCCCGGTCGTCACGCTCGCGGCGCGCGGCGGGGAGGTGCGGCGCACGCTGCTGGGCAGCCAGGACGCGGGCGTCCTGGAGGCCGCCGTGCGGGAGCTGGGATGAACGACGGCCCCGAGGTCCGTCGCGGGCTGGTCGCACCGGCCGTGGCGGCCGAGCACCCGGGCCTGCGGCTGGCGTGGGCCGAGGTCGAGGCGACTCCCGGACCGACGCCGCCGGAGCTGCGCGAGCGCCTGCGGGCGATGGCGAACCGCATCGGCGGCGCCCAGGCGATCGAGCTGCGCCGCCGCGAGGTCCCGCACCTGCACCGCGTGTTCTTCCGCCACGTGGGCCTCGACCCTGACGTCGTCCGCACGCCGGTCGAGGCGATCGTGCTGCGGCGCATGCGCGACGGCGGCCTGCGCCCGCAAGGGCTGGTCGCCGACGCGCTGACGGTGGCGGTGCTGGAGACCGGCGTGGGCGTGTGGGCGTTCGACGCCGCGGCCATCGTGGGCGCGCCCGAGGTGCGGGAGGACGAGCGTCTGATCCTCGCCGACGAGGCCGGCCCGCTCGCCACGCTGTTCGGCGATCCGCTCCCACGCGCGGCAGTCACGCCCCGGACCCGGCGGATCGCGCTCGTCGCGGTCGCGGTCCCGAACGTCCCCGAGGTCTTCGTCGACGAGGCGCTGTGGACCGCGTGGGACGTTCTCAGGCCGTGACCGGCGCGCCGAACCGCGCGGTCGCGTGCGGCAGGTGGGTCGAACCGCGCGCGAGGATGTGGCGGTCGTTGCACCCGCGCCCGACCTCGCGCGGATCCTCGTCCCACGGCACGAACGAGCGCGCGTTGCAGTAGTGGGCGACGAACGCGCGCCGCGACCGGGTCGCGCTGCGGTTGATGTGCGAGCGGTGCAGGACGTGACCGCCGAAGAACACGGCGTCGCCGGGGCCGAGCACCGCGGGCCGCTCCCGCCCCGCGTAGCGCGCCGCCACGGGCGTGAGCTCGTTGCGCTCCTCGTCCGGGTCGTCCGCGCCGGCGACCGAGGGGATGTCGGCGAGGTGCGCGTCGCCGCCGTGGCCGCGGCTCTCGTCGGCATCGGGGTACACCGGCTCGTTCTGGCTGCCGCTCGTGACCCACACGCAGCCGTTCTCCTCGTCGGCGCGGTCGAGCGCCACCCACGCGCCGATCAGCGTGTCCGGCTGGGTGATGATGTGGTACGAGTCCTGGTGGTAGCCCTGCCCCGGGCTGCCGGGGCCCTTGACGAACAGCATCGTCTGGAGCGCGAGCACGTCGGGCCCGACGAGCCCGGCCACGACGTCGACGATCCGCGGGTGGAGCATGTAGCGCTCGTGGATCTCCTCGTGGCGGTGCAGCATGTGGACGCGCAGCGCGCCGGCGTGGCGGGCGTCGACGTGGTCGAGCAGCTCGGCCACCTCGTGGCCGTCCAAGACGTCGCGGACGATCAGGAACCCGTCCTCGTGATAGCGGCGGTACTGCTCGACCGTGATGTCCATGCCGACCACGCTATGGCTCGACATCGCCACTGCCAATAGCCACAATGCGCATGGTGTTGTCTGAGGTTGATCTCAGGCTCAGCGTGGGAGAGGTCGTCTACCCGCCCGGCGGGCGGCTCGGCCCGCGCCGGCAGCTCGATGTGCAGCTCGTGGTCCTGCACGAGGGCGCCGCGCGGATCGAGGTCGACGGCGCCGAGCGCCCCGTGCTGCGGCCGGGCTGGACGGCGCTGCTCCTGCCAGGCCACGCCGAGCGGTTCGCGTTCGACGCCGGCCGCCCCACCCGCCACTCGTGGGTGCAGGTCAGGATCGCCGCGACGCCGTTCGTCGCGCTCCCGCAGGCGCTGCCGACGTCGGCGGCGCTCGCCGAGCTCGTGCGACAGGCGGTGGCCGCCGCCAAGGCGCCGCCCGGTCCGCTCCTGCGCGCGCTCGCCGCCGCCGCGCTGTGGCGCTACGCGGCCGACGCCGAGACGCGTCCGCCCGGCGTGAGCGACGCAGTCCCGCGCGCGCGGGCGGCGATCCACGATCGGCTCGGGGACCCTGGGCTCGACCTCGCGCAGATCGCGGCCGCCGCCCACGTCAGCCCCGCCCACCTCGTGCGGCGATTCCGCGCCGAGCTTGGCACGACGCCGATCGCGTACCTGTGGGAGCGGCGCGTGGCGCTCGCCGTCGACCTGCTGCGCAGCACGGGCCTGCCGCTCAAGGACGTCGCGGCCCGCACTGGCTTCCGCTCCGTGTACCACTTCTCGCGCCGCGTCAAGGCGCAGGCGGGGGCGCCGCCCACGGAGGTCCGCGGCGTCACAGCTCGAGCAGCGCGGCCGTGAGGCGGTCGGTCGCCGGCGCGTCGCGCAGCGTGACGCGCACGTGGCGCTCGTCGCCCCAGGCCTGGCCGGGCGCGACGAAGATCCGGCGGCCGGCGAGATGGCGCGAGATCGTGCCGCCGTCGTGCTCGTCCGACGCGAGCCAGACGAGCGGCCCATGGCCGTCCGCGAACGAGAACGACGTCCCCTCCAGGGCCGCTGCGAGGCGGGCACGCTCACGCGCTGCCGCGGCCCGGCGCCGGGCCACCACCGGCCCGCCCTCGGTCACCGCCCACAGCATCGCTGCCTGCGCGGGTGCCGACACGCCGCCGGCGGGGGTCAGCCGCTCGAGCAGCTCCTCGTCGCGGGCGAGCGCGTATCCGGCGCGCATCCCCGCCATCGCGTGTGCCTTCGAGAACGACCGGACGACGAGCACCCGCTCACGCGCGCTCAGCAGCGCGGCCGCCACGTCGTCGCCCTCGTCCGGCCCGAACTCGGCGAGGGCGGCGTCGACCACCAGCCACGCGGACTCGTCGAGGTCGCGGGCGACGCCCAGGAGGTCGTCGGGCCCGACCACCTCGCCCGTCGGATCGTTCGGAGTGCAGAGCACGACGGCGCCGGCGCGGGTGGCCGCGAGCGCGTCGAGGTCGGGCGGCACGGGGACGGGTGTGCCGCCGGCCTCGTGGACGAGCCTCGGCAGCGGTCCCCAGGCCGGCCAGGCGATCGCGACGTCGCCGTCCGCGCCGATCGCGCGGAAGGCGGCGTGGAGCAGCTCGCCGGCGCCGTGGCCGGGCGCCACCTGCGACGGCTCCACGCCGTGGCGGTGGGCGAGCGCCTCGCGCAGCGGCGTGTCGTCGGGGTAGGCGTTGACCGCCCGCCGCAGCGCGTACGTGGCGGCGTTGACCGCCTCGGCGTCGGGCGGCTGGTGCCAGCTCGCCGACGCGAGGTCGAGCCGCGGCACCTCGGACAGCTCGCGGGCGCGCTCGACGTCGCGGCGCTCGCGCAGCTCGCGGCTGATCTCGTCCGGCGAGAGCTCCTCGAACTGGCGGTAGTAGTCGCGCAGGCGCCGGATCACGAGAGCGTCAGGAAATGGCGCAGGTCACTGCGGCGCCAGGCTGGGGGCCGGCCCCTCGAGCACCACGAACCACGCGAGGAAGGCGAGCCCGGCGACCACCGCGGTCACCGCGAAGATCCGGACGAGCATTCCCTCGCGCTGCTCGTAGCCCGCCGCACGGCGCAGGATCCGCCACGCGCGGTCGAGGCGTGCGCACAGCCCGAGCGTGACCATCAGCGTGCCGATCATGCCCGCGAACGCGGCCGCGATGCCGAGGCTGACCGACCCCGTGAGGTAGTCGACCTGCGAGCCGACCCACAGCCACGCCACCGGCTGCGGACCCCACAACGTCAAACACAGCAGGATCTCGAGCGCGAGCACCGCCGCGGCGAGCGCGGCGTCGGCCCGCCGGCGCCCCGCGCCGCCCCGTTCGGGCGCCCCGCGGTACTTGAGCGGCCCGGTGCCGGGCCGCCGCCCGATGAACAGGCCACCGGTGTCCGTGGGGTCGTTGCGGGGCATTGCGAAGCGAGGATAGGGCGCGAACGCCGCCCCGTGCGTGGCATCGCGCAAGCGAGGATACGGCCCAGAAGGCGGTGGTACGCTGCCTCGAACCGGGCCATGGTGACTTCGGACGAGATCCGCACCGCCCCGCCGACGGTCGTCACGCCGCTCGACGAGCGCGCCGCCAGGCGGACGCTGCGCGAGCAGATCGCGCGCTTGGAGCGCGAGCACGCCGCCATCGTCGCCGCGTCCTGTCCGCGGCTCGCTGGCGCCCGGCCCGCCGCGCTGCCTCGTCGCTCGCCGGGCCGCGGCTGCTCTCGCTCGGCGAGCTGGAACGCGTCCGCGACGCGCTCGCCGCCCGCACCGGCGATCTGCAGGCGGCCGCGGCCGCCCAGCAGGCCCGCCAGGCCGACGCGCGGCGCGAGCTCGAGCAGATGCTCGCCGATCCGCCCGCCCATCGCTGGGAGAAGCTCACGAACGCCGACCTCGGCCTCCCCGGCTGCGGTGCCTACCACGTCCGCCCGCGCGCCGGAATCGTCGGCATGCTGATGGGCTGGTGGCAGGTCAAGATCTCCTCCGGTTGCCCGTAACGGACGACCAGCGCCCGAAGGCGCCGTGGCACCCGTTCCCGCTCGTCGAGCTGGCGGTGCTCGCCGGCATCGTGCTGCTCGTGCTCGGGCTGCTCGACTACGGCTCCGACCGCGGTCGCGCGCTGCTCGTGAGCGGGATGCTGCTCGGCTCGCTCGGCGGCCTCGACACCGCCCTGCGCGAGCACTTCGCCGGCTACCGCTCGCACACGACCGTGCTCGCCGCGATCCCCGCCGTCTCCCTCGCCGCGCTGCTGTACTTCGCGGGCGCGCCGTGGCCGGCGGTGATCGCCGGCCCCGTCCTCGCCTTCCCCGCCGCGCTGTGGCTGCTGGCACGCGCCTACCGACGTCGAGTCACGTGAGTACCCTGCCCGCCGTGGCCGAGCAGAAACGCATGCAGCTCCGGGGGCTGCACCACCTGACCGCGATCTCCGCCGACCTCGAGCGCACGATCGCGTTCTACCGCGACCTGCTCGGCCTGCCGATCGTGCACGACGCGCCGTCCGACGACGATCCGTCGACCCGTCACGTGTGGTTCGGCGCGCTGGACGGCGCCGCCGGCACGCTGCTGAGCTTCATGGAGTATCCCGAGCTGCCGAAGGGCAGCGTCGGCACGGGGTCGACGCACCACTTCGCGCTGATCGTCGACTCCCCTGAGGAGCAGGAGGCCTGGCGCGACTACCTGCGTGGCCACGGCGTCGAGTGCACGGACGTCTTCGACCGGCGCTCGTTCCGCTCGATCTACATCCGCGATCCCGACGGCCACATCGTCGAGATCGCCACCCGCGGCCCGGGGTTCGGCGGCGCCGGCGGCGAGACCGAGTAGACGGCCCCGCGCCGGCGCCCCGCGAACGTACGCGCTACCGCACCCAGCTGAGCTCGGGCACGGCGGCGGAGTCGCCCTCGAGCAACCCGGCAAGCTGCCGCCGCTGGCGATCCGTCATCGAGCCGACCGTCTTGGTCTCGGACATCGGGATGGCGGCCAGGAACCGCCGGCACCGCGTGTGCCCCCACCGGTGTTGGCTCATGAGCAGGTCGCCGATGTACATGCTGTCGGCCTCCCAGGGGCACTCGAGCACCACGTCGGCCACCGATGTCTCACCGTCCGACACCTGCCGCTTGAGCTCGGCACGAGCAAGCCGAACTCGGTTGGCCTGCGCAAGCGCCCGCATGTGCTGCGCGGCAGGAGCTGTCGCAGTTGCGTCCATGGAACCTCCCCGCGGCGACAGGCACCGTCGTGGCGCGTCGCCCTTCGTCGTTGACAATCAAATTCGCCGGCCGGAGCGACGTGACACGGGCGTGCGGGGCCTGCCGCTCGCGTCTCCCCGAAGCACCTCGCTCTCGGCCGAGGCCCGAGGCTAGGAAACGCTCGCGCGATGTTCAACCGCCCCACGCGCCGAATCCCCGCAAGCAGCGCCCAATTTCTCAAACAAAGATTAACCGCGCGCCAGAGCGGAAAATGTGCTAAGCGGTGGGGCTGGACGGAAGCGGACCGTGCTCCGCCTCGAAGGCCTGCTTGACGGCCGCGAACGCCTCGAGCGCGCGGTCCAGCGTGGCCTCGTCGTGGGTAGCCATGACGCTCGTGCGTAGCAGCGCGCCGGCCGGCGGAACCGCCGGATGGAGGGCGACGTTGACGTACACGCCCGTGTCGTAGAGCGCGCGCCACAGGAGCACGGCCTTCCAGTCGTCGCCCACCACCACGGGCACGATCGGGGTCACGTGGCCGGAGCCGTCGTCGAGCACCTGGAGGCCGAGCTCGCGCAGCCCAGAGCGCAGGTAGGCGGCGTTCTCGAGCACGCGTGCGAACAGCGGCGGCCCGTCGGCGGAGCGGACGATCCGCAGGGCGGCGAGCGCCGCGCCCACCGAGGCCGGCACGGCCGCGGCGGTGAAGAGGAATGCTCGCGCGGTGACGCGCAGGAAGTCGATGACCTCGTGCGAGCCGGCGAGGAAGCCGCCGCAGCTGGCCAGCGACTTCGAGAACGTCCCCATCCGCAGGTCGACCTCGCCCTCCACGCCGTACAGCTCGCTGGAGCCCGCGCCGCGCGCGCCCAGCACGCCGGCGGCGTGCGCCTCGTCGACCATCAGCCGCGCCCCGTGGGCGCGGCACAGCTCGACGATCCGCGGCAGGTCTGCGATGTCGCCCTCCATCGAGAACACGCCGTCGACGACCACGAGCACGCCGCCGCCGTCGTCTCCGGCGCGCTCGAGCATCTTCTCGAGCTTGTCGAGCCGGCCGTGGCGGAACGGGCGCAGCTTGGCCCGCGACAGCAGGCAGCCGTCGAGGATCGAGGCGTGGTCGCCCGAGTCGGCGATCACCGTGTCGCCCGGGGCGAGCAGCGTGCCGAGCGCCCCGAGGTTCGCCTGGTGGCCGGTCGAGAACGTGAGCGCGTCCTCGGTGCCCATCCACTCCGCCAGCTCGCGCTCGAGCTCGAGGTGCAGGTCGATCGTCCCGTTCAGCAGCCGCGAGCCGGTGAGGCCGGTGCCGTAGCGCTCGAGCGCGTCGCGCGCCCCGGCCAGGACGCGCTCGTCGTTCGTGAGTCCGAGGTAGTTGTTGGAACCGAGCATGATCCGCTCGGCGCCCTCCATCTCCACCACCGGCGCGGCCGGCGACTCGAGCCGCCGGAAGTACGGGAGCACGTCCGCCTCGCGCGCCGCGCGCAGCTGCTCGGCCCGCTCGTGCCCGCGGACCTTGGCGAAGATGTCGATGGCGGTCGGCATATAGGGTGCGCTCTCGTGTCGCTTGACGTACGTCCCGTCCGGGGGCAGCGGGACCTGCGGAAGTTCATCGACCTCCCGTACCGGCTGCACTCTAACTCCCCGGTCTGGGTTCCTCCGCTGCGGCTCGAGCGTCACCTGTTCCTCTCCCGCCGCCTGAATGCGTTCTTCAAGCACGGCGACGCGCAGCTCTTCCTGGCCGAGCGCGACGGCGTGGTCGTCGGCCGCATCAGCGCGCACTACGACGACGCGTTCAACACGTTCCACGGCAACCGCTGGGGCATGTTCGGGTTCCTCGAGCTGGCCGACGACCCCGAGGTGCTGCCAGCGCTGCTGGCGGCCGCGGAGGCGTGGCTGCGCGGTCGCGGGCGGGACCGCATGATCGGCCCGATGGACTTCACGATCAACGACGAGTCCGGCGTCCTGATCGAGGGCTTCGAGCGCGAGCCGATGATCAAGCAGCCCTGGCACCCGCCCTACTACGCCGCCCGCTGCGAGGAGGCCGGGCTGGCGAAGGCGGTCGACCTGCTGATGTGGGAGCTGCACATCTCCGACCGCACGAAGATCCTGCCGGTCATCTTCAAGCTCGCCGGGGAGGTCGAGTCGCGGCACGGGATCCGCGTGCGCAAGATGTCCCGCCGCAGCCTGCGGCGCGACCTCGACCGCTTCGCCGAGGTCTACAACTCGGCCTGGAGCGAGAACTGGGGCTTCGCGCCCTACGGCAAGGCCGACCTCGACCAGCTCGCGGTCGACATGCAGCTCGTGTTCGACGCACACTGGTGCATGGTCGCCGAGACGGCCGAGGGCGAGACGGTGGCGGTGGCGATCACGGTGCCGGACATCAACCAGGTGCTCAGGCGCATGAACGGCCGGCTGCTGCCGCTCGGCTGGTGGCACTTCCTGCGCCGCCACCGGATCATGGACCGCGTGCGCGTGGGCTTCCTCGGCGTCAAGCCCGAGTTCCAGCACACCGGCGTCGCGGCGGCGATGTACGTCGAGCACTTCGACATGGCGACCGCCACGCCGCAGAAGTGGGGCGAGATGGGCTGGATCCTCGAGACCAACCGCAACATGAACCGCGCGATGGAGGCCATGGGCGGGCGTGTCGTGCGGCGCTTCCGCGTCTACGAGCTTCCAATTAGGCCTGCCTAACAGGTACCGTTTGACTATGCCGCGCTCGGACCAGCTGAAGGCCTCCCCGCCGATGTTCCAGTCGCCGTTCCTCGACCGCTTCACACGCGTGCATCCGGTCGTGCCGGTGCTCATCTACCTGCCGGTGATCGCCCTCATGCTCGTGCTCGCGGCGACCCAGCGACGGCTGGTGGGACACCGCGGGGCTCGTGCTGATCGGCTACGCCGTGTGGACCCTGTTCGAGTACTGGCTGCACCGGCTGGTGTTCCACTTCGAGCCCGAGAAGGGCCTCGGCGCGCGCCTGCACTGGATGATCCACGGCGTCCACCACGACCATCCGAACGACCCGATGCGCCTCGTGATGCCGCCGGCGGCCAGCATCCCGCTGGCGATCGTCGTGATCGGGGCGATGTTCGTCATCGCCGGCACCGTGCACGCCCCGGCCGTGGCGGCCGGGTTCCTGGTCGGCTACCTGATCTACGACGAGCTGCACTACGCGATGCACCATCACGTCCCCAAGTCGCGGCTGGGCAAGCGCATGCGGGAGCTGCACATGCGACACCACTTCCAGGACGACGAGAAGGGGTTCGGCATCAGCGCCCCGTACTGGGACGTCGTCTTCCGGACCTACGCCGAGCGGCGATGAGGCAGCCGTCCGTGCGCTGCTTCATGCTGTCTTGTTCGTGAACGAGCCGGACGAAGACGAGGGCGAGGTGGTCGACGGGCTGCCCGTCGTCTCGGAGCCCAGGGTGATCGAGAGCACGCGGGCCGCCGTGCCGGCGCGCCAGGCGGCCGCGCTCGCGGCCACCGGCTTCGTGGCCGGCGCCGCGACCGTCGCGGTCGTCTCCCGGCGCCGCTCGCGGGTCTCGCGCCGGCGCCGCAAGGCCGGTGCGCTCGGCCAGATCGTCAGCTCGAACTCGTTCCTGGTCGACGTCCACCTGCTCAAGCGGGATTGAGCCCGAATCCACCGATCCCCGCGGCGCCACGGGTCGTCGGTGGATCCGGGCTCGGCCCGCCCGTCGAGGTCCGGGTCGAGGTGCGGCCGCCGTGGCCGTTCCGGCTCGGCGGCGGCTCGGCCGACGGGCTGCTGCGACGCCGCGGCGCCGCCCTGCAGCGGCTCCTGCGCGTGGGCGGCGAGCCCGTGCTCGTCGGCATCGTCCAGCCCGCGCGTGACCGCGTGCTCTTCGCCGCCCGCTCGGCCACCGCCGAGGCGGCCCACGAGGGCATCGCCCGCATGCGCTTCGCCACCGGCGTCGACGACGACCTGCGCCCGTTCTACGAGCGCTTCGCCGGCGATCGCGTGATCGGCAAGGCGGTGCGCTCGCGCCCTGACGCTGCGGGTGCGCCGCAAGCCGCACGCGTGGGAGGCGCTCGTCGCCGCGATCACCGAGCAGCTGATCGAGTTCGAGCGTGCGGTGGTCATCCAGCGCCGGCTCAACGCCGCCTACGGCTACCGCTGTCCGGACACCCGGATGCGCGACGCGACCACGGCGGCCGCGCTGGCCGCCGAGGCCCCGGCGCGGCTGTGCGCGTTCGACCTCGCGCCGCGGCGCGCGATGGCGCTGCGCCGCTGCGCCGAGGCCGTGGCCCGCGGGCGCATCGATCCCGCCGACCACGACGTCCGCCGCCTGCTCGCGATCCGCGACATCGGCCCGTGGACGGTCGAGATGCTCGCCCTCCACGGCCACGGCCGCTACGACGTCGTGCCGGCCGGCGACCTCGGGTTCGTGAAGATCGTCGGGCGGCTGCTGACCGGGCACCCGAAGGCGCGCGCCGACGAGGCCGAGGTGCGCGGCTTCTTCGAGCCCTACGGCGAGTGGAAGGGCCTGGCCGGCGAGTACCTGCGCGCGGCCGCGGCCTCAGGGCTCACTCCAGCCCCGAGGCCCCCGGGTCCACGCCCTCGCCCGGCAGGAACTCGTTGGTCAGCGGCGGCCGATCGGCCGGTGGCTGCGTGATCAGCTCGCTGTCGCGCATCCAGCGCTCGTAGGCCGCCCACTGCGCCGGGTCCTGGAAGCCGAACGGCCGCTCCTCGTCCTCGGGGAAGAACACGGGCAGCGTGGCCTTGACGACCGCCTGCTGGAGCCCGCGGTCGAGGCCGCCGTCGGCGTCCAGCAGCGCGTCCACGCCCGCTTCGGGCCGGCGCTCGAGCAGCTCGTGGCCGCGCGCGGTGGCCTGCAGGAAGCGGCGCAGGCGCGAGCCGCCCTCGGGGTTCAGGTCGTCCTCGCGGGCGACGAAGATCAGCTCGTTGTACGTCGGCACGCCGAGGTCGTCCATGCGCAGGATCTGCGGCTTGCGCCCGCGCCGCTCCAGGTCGACGCCCTCGTAGTTCCAGAACGCCCCGAGCGTGGCGTCGACCTGCCGCGAGAGCATCGCCTGCGTCAGCTTGAAGCCGACGTTGGTCTCCTTGACCGAGCCGGGGTCGACGCCGGCGCGCTCGAGGATCGTGCGCAGGTAGGCGGACTGGTAGGCCAGGCCCGCGGTCCCCACGCGCTTGCCGGCGAGCTGCTCGGGCCGCGTGATCGCCTTGTCGCCGAGCGACATCAGGCTCGTGAGCGGCCGCTGCACGAGCGCGCCGACGGACACGAGCTCGGCGCCCTTGTCGCGGGCGAGCAGGAGCTCGGGCTCGTACGAGATCGCGAGGTCGACGCGGCCGGCCTGCAGGAGCTTGAGCGGGGCGGCGGCGTCCGGCGGCGGCTGGATCTTCACGTCGAGCCCCGCCTTCTCGTACTCGCCGCTGGCCTGGGCGGCGTAGATCCCGGCGTGGTCGGCGTTCGGGAAGTAGTCGAGCATGACGGTGAACGGCTCGGTGCGGCCCGATCCGGCGCCGGACGGCTCGGGCTTCTCGCCGCAGCCGGCGAGCGCGGCGGCGACGAGCAGCAGCGGTAGGAGCAGGCGCTTCATGGTCCTCCGTGAGTCGTTCGTGGCGTCCAGTCGACGACGCGGCGCTCGAGCAGCGCGAAGGCGCCGTAGAGCGCGACGGCGAGCAGGAAGAGCAGCAGGGTGGCGGCGAACGCGCGGGCGGTGGCGAGCTGGCCGTTGGCGGTCAGCAGCGCGTGACCGAGACCGGAGTCCGAGCCCGACCACTCCGCGAACACCGCGCCGATGACCGCCACCGCGGCGGCGACCTTGACGCCCGTGAAGGCGGCGGGCAGCGCGCTCGGCAGCTCGAGCATGCGCAGCGTCTGCCAGCGCGTGGCGTCGAGCGAGCGCAGCAGCTTGCGCGCGTCGGCGTCGGCGTCGCGCAGCCCGTCGTAGAGGTTGATGGCGACCGGGAAGAAGCACACCAGCGCCACCAGCAGCACCTTGGGCGCGAGGCCGAAGCCGAGCACGAGCACGACGAGCGGCGCGATCACCGGCACGGGCACGGCCTGCGAGCCGATCACCAGCGGGCGCAGCGCGCGCGCCGCGACGGGGGAGATGTGCATCGCGATGCCGAGCGCGGCGCCGGCGGCGATCGCCGCGGCGAGGCCGAGCAGGACCTCCCAGCTCGTGACCGCGAGGTCGGGCGCCAGCAGGTCGCGATCCGTCCACAGCGCCTCGGCGACCTGGGTCGGGGCGGGCAGGATCAGCTCGTCGACGAGCCCGGCGCGGACGATCGCCTCCCAGGCGCCGAGGGCGGCGAGCACGATCAGCGCGGCGATCATGCGTCGGCTCCCAGCGCTTCCAGCGCGCGCTCGCGCAGGGCGACCACCTCGGCGTCGGTACGGTGGCGCGGCCGGGCAAGCGGGACCTCGAGCGTCGCCACCACGCGGCCCGGGCGGGGGGAGAGCAGCACGATCCGGTCGGCGAGCAGCACCGCCTCCTCGACGTCGTGGGTCACGAGCAGGACCGTGCGCGGCTCGCGCTCCAGCGCCTCGGCGAGCCAGCGCTGCATCTGCCCGCGGGTGAGCGCGTCGAGCGCGCCGAACGGCTCGTCCAGGCACAGCACCGGCCGCCCGGCGAGCAGCGTGCGCAGGAACGCCACGCGCTGGCGCATCCCGCCCGACAGCTCGCGCGGCCGGGCGCGCTCGAAGCCCTCGAGCCCGAACGCGGCGAAGTGCTCGTGGGCCGCGGCCCGGGCGGCGGCGCGCCCCGTGTGGGTGACCCGCAGCGCGAGCGCGGCGTTGTCGAGCGCCGACAGCCACGGCAGCAGCCCGTCGCGCTGCGGCATCAGCGCGGCCGGCGCGGCATCGACGGTCCCCGCGTCCGGCTCCGCGAGCCCGCACACGAGCTCCAGCAGCGTCGACTTCCCGCACCCGCTCGGTCCCACCACGGCCACGACCTCGCGCGGCGCCGCGTGCAGCGACACGTCGTCGAGCGCCCGCACGGCGCCGAACGCCTTCCGCACGCCGACGACGGCCACCCCGCCGCCGAAGCCGTCACGCGCGTCCGCGCCGCGATCCTGGACCTGCGTCTCCATCGCTCCCTTCGCGGGCATTACCCCACAGGTTCGAAGGGTCAGCGCCGCCCTCCGGGCGCTATCTCAGCCGGCCTGCCGCCAGCCCCCCTGTTTCCAATGGCTCCAAGCGTACTAGCGCCGCGTCCCGACGGCGGCGAGGAAGCTGCGGGCTGCGATCCGAACTACGCGGGTGCCTGCCTCGATCCGAACTCAGCGGACTACGACTGCGAGGGAGGGAGCGGAGACGGCCCGACTACGTCGGAACGGTCCAGGTCGTCGGCTCTGGGTAAGGAAGGTGGTCAGGCCGGGTTTCGTGTCAATCGGGGCGGACCGCTCCGTCGATTGACACGTTAGTGCTCGTCTGGAGCATCAACGTGTCACTCGGTGCGTCTCGCCACGGCGTTTGACACGTAATCCCGCCTTCACGGCCGCGGGGGGAGCCCTGCCTCCCTACCCAGCCGCCGTTGACGTTCGCCCCGAGCCGCCCTGGCACGATCCACAGAATCGGCGCGGCGACGATCGCCGTCGCGCCGAGGGCCAACGCGGCGACGCCGATCGAGTCGAGCGCGTAGCCGCCGGCGAGCGCGAGGGCAGCTCCCAGCAGCGCCGACAAGAGGTCGTTGAAGCCGAGCAGCTTGCCGCGCTCGGACGGCCGGGCGCAGTCCACGAGCTGGGCGGTCGCCGCCACGAACGACAGGTTCCAGCCGACCCCGAGGCCGAACAGCAGCAGCGCCGTCGCCGGCACGCTCTCGAGCCACAGCAGCCCGATCGTGGACGCCGCCATCACCAGCAGCCCGCCGGACAGCGCCACGGTGCGGCCGATGCGGTCGATCACCGCCCCCGTGACGAGCACGAGCGCGTACATCCCGAGCACGTGAGCGCCGATGATCGGGAACACCGAGTCCTGCGAGTGGTGGTGGTGCTCGACCACGACGTAGCCGCTGAGGTTCATGACCGAGACCATCACGCCGAAGCTCGCCAGCGCGGCGAGCATCGCCGGGCGGACGCCGGGGCGGCCGAGGATCTCGCGCAGCGGCGCCGGGGGCGCCTCGGGCGCGCTCGACGTCTCGCGGGCGAGCAGCTGCGCGATCTCCCGCGGGTCGGGGCGCACGAGCAGGACCAGGCCGACCGCGACGAGGCTGATGCCGCCGGCCGCCAGCCATGGCACCGTGAGCGCGCTCGCCTCCACGTCACGGCCGGCGAACAGCGGCCCGAAGACCGCCGGCCCGAGGATCGCCCCGAAGACCGAGCCGAACAGCACGTACGAGATGCCGCGGGCGCGCCGCGCGGGCGGGTACATGTCGCCCGCCGCGGTGCGGATGAGCAGCGCGATCCCGCTCGCGCACCCGGTGAGCGCGAAGCCGAACACGACGAGCGGCGTCGACTCCGTGGCGGTGGCGAGCGCGGTCACCGAGCAGCCCGCCGTCGCCAGCAGGTAGCCGCCGGCGATCACCGGCCGCCGCCCGAGCCGGTCCATCGCCCGCCCCGCCGGCAGCGCCGCCACGGCCGACGCGGCGAGGAAGATCGCCGGGCCGAGCCCGAGCAGGCCCTCGACGCCGGTGACGAGCACGAACGTCAGCGAGGACACGGCGGCCACGAGCTGCAGCACCGCCGAGTAGATCGCCATCGTCCCCGCGAGCAGCAGCGTGTTGCGGCGGACGGCAGCGTGCAGGGAGGTCGCGGTCCCCAAGACGCCACGATTCAAGCAGCCCGCGAGCGCTAGCTTCCCCGCGATGGACTGGGAAGCCGAGGGCCTGCTCGACGGGTGCGCCGACGAGGACGCGCGGGCCGCACGTCGTGCGCTGCTCGACAAGCTGCACGGCGACGGCGTGCCGCTCGACGAGCTGCGCCAAGCGGTCGACGAGGAGCGCCTCGCGCTGCTCCCCGTCGAGCGGCTGCTGCAGTCCGAGTCGATCTACACCGCGCGCGACATCGCCGAGCGGGCCGGCCTCGAGCTGGAGTTCTTCCAGGACCAGCAGCGCGCGCTCGGCCTGGCGGTGCCGGGGCCGGACGAGCGCGTGTACGGCGAACCGGACCTCGAGGCGGCCAGGCTCGGGCTCGAGTACCGGCGGGCCGGGCTGCCCGACGACGAGGCGCTCGAGGTCCAGCGCGTGCTCGGGCGCGGGATGGCGCGCTACGCGGAGGCGGTGCGGACGCTCGTGGCCCAGAGCGCGATCGAGGGCGGCACCGACGAGCACGCGCTCGGCGCGCGCCTCGAGGAGCTCTCGCGGCTCCTGCTGCCGCTCGCCGGCCCCTGGCTCGAGCACGTCTTCTCGCTCCACCTGCGCGAGATGCTGCGGCGCGAGGCGATCTCGGCCGAGCAGCTCGCCGCGGGCACGGTGGGCGCCGGCCGCGAGACGGCGGTCGCGTTCGCCGACCTCGTGGGCTTCACCGAGCTGGGGGAGACGATCCCGGTCGAGGAGCTGGGCAGCGTCGCCGGGCGGCTCTCGAAGCTGGCCGGCGCGGTGGCCGAGCCGCCCGTCAAGGTCGTCAAGCAGATCGGCGACGCGGTGATGCTCGTCTCACCCGACGCGAACGAGCTCGTGGCCTCGGCGCTCGCGCTCGTCGACGCCTCCGACGGCGAGGAGCTCCCCGCGCTGCGCGCCGGGATCGCGTTCGGGCCGGCCGTCAACCGCTGGGGCGACTGGTACGGCTCGGCGGTCAACGTCGCCAGCCGGCTGACCGAGCGCGCCCGGCCGGACTCCGTGCTCGTCACCGAGGCGGTACGCGACGCGGCGGGCGACGGCTTCGACTGGTCGTACGCGGGCGAGAAGAAGCTCAAGGGCCTCGCCGCGCCGCTGAAGACCTACCGCGCGCGGGCGCTCACTGCCACACCGGGCGCGTGAGGGCCTTCACGAAGTCCTCGAGCTGGCGTGTCGTCCAGCACTCGTGGGCCTCGCAGAAGCGCTCGTAGGTCGCGATCACCGAGTCGCCGTAGTTCCAGTACAGGCGCGGCTCGGGGTTGAGCCAGAACGTGCGTCCGGCGTGAGCTGCGATCTGCGCGAACACGTCCGCGCGTGGGTCGCGCCCGTTGGTACGCGCGTCGCCGAGCACGATCACCGTCGCCCGCGGGTGCAGGTCGTCCTCGACGCTGACCAGGAACTCGCTCCACACGCGCCCGTAGTCCGTGTAGCCGGAGACGTCGGCGACGCCGGCGTCCTTGGAGATCGCCTCGGACGCGGCGCGGAACGAGCGCTCGCGCTCGAACACGTCGGTGACCTCCGAGATGCGCTCGACGAACACGAACGAGCGCATCTTGCGGAACGCGTCGTGCAGCGCGTGCAGGACGCTGAGGAAGAAGACCGAAGCGCTGGTGACCGACGTCGAGACGTCGCACAGCACGTACAGCTCGGGCCGCCGTGGGCGCCGCGGCCGGTAGCGCAGCTCGACGGGCACGCCGCCGGTCTGCAGCGAGGCCCGCATCGTGCGCCGCACGTCGACGTGGGCGTGCCGGCGCCGGCCGCGCGTCTCGTGACCCTGCGTGGCGAGCCGCCGCTTGAGCTGGGCGACCACGCGGTGGACGGCGGCGAGGTCCTGCAGCGGGCCCGTGGGCAGCGCGCGGTCCAGCTCGGAGAGCGGCCGCGACGGCGGCAGCGACTGGGTGCGCTCGATCTGGGCCCGCTCGAGCTCGAGCCGCAGGTGCTGCTCGAAGCGCCGGATCTGCTCGCGCGTCAGGCGCGGCTCCTGCTCGAGCTGCGTGGACGGCTCCGACCGCAGCCCGAGCGCGCGCCGGATGCGCTGGACGTCGACGCCGAGCACGCCGGACCCCTCGCCGCGCCGCCCGAGCGCGGCGATCGCGAGCCGCGCGAGGTCGCGCATGGCGTCGTCGTTGCCGTCGCGGATCGCCTGCAGCAGCTGCTCGCGCAGGTTGTCGAGCTCGATCCGCTCGCCGCCGGTCACGCCGTCCTCGTCGGCCTCCCGCACGTCGCGCGAGACGGCCTGCGACTCGGCCGCGCGGAACACGAAGCGGTCGAACACGAGGTCGAAGATCCGCCGGTCCTCGGGCGACTTCGCGAGCGTGGCCGCGAGCGCCTCGCGGAAGTCGCGCGGCGCCGTCCACGGCACCTGCTCGAGCGCGGCGAAGGCGTCGTTGAGCTCGGACGTCCCGATCGCCACGCCCTCCGCGCGCAGCGCCTCGCCGAGGGCGATGACCTGCGCGTCGAACCCCCGATGTTCGCGAAGCGAACTCGCAAGGCCAAGCTTGCTTGGCCCGCTCACGACGCGGCGGTCGCGCCGAGCCGTACGCCGACCCGCTCGGCCACCGTGTCGAGGTCGGTGCGGTGCTTGACGATGATCGACATCGTCTCCCGGAAGGTGTCCGGCGAGATGTCGTCGGCCCCGAGCAGGAGCAGCGCGCGCGCCCAGTCGATCGACTCCGCGATCGACGGCGGCTTCTTGAGGTCGAGCTCGCGCACCTGGTGGATGAGCTCCACGAGCTTGCGCGCAACCGTGTCCGCCAGCTCGGGCGCGTGCAGGCGGACGATCGCCAGCTCGTGCTCGGTGTCGGGGTAGTCGAGCCACAGGTACAGGCAGCGCCGCTTGAGCGCCTCGGTGAGCTCGCGGGTGTTGTTCGAGGTGAGGATCACCACCGGGTGGGTGCGCGCCTCGATCCGCCCGAGCTCGGGGATCGTGATCTGGAAGTCCGACAGCAGCTCGAGCAGCATCGCCTCGAACTCCTGGTCGGTCTTGTCGATCTCGTCGATCAGCAGCACCACCGGATCGTCGGTGGCGATCGCCTGCATCAGCGGGCGGCTGAGGAGGAACTCCTCGCCGAAGATGTCGTCCTGCACGGCGTCCCAGCCCGTTCCGGCGGCCTCCGCCTGGATCCGCAGGAGCTGCTTGCGGTAGTTCCACTCGTACAGCGCCTTGGCCTCGTCGAGCCCCTCGTAGCACTGCAGGCGCACGAGCCGGCGGTCGAGGTAGCGGGACAGCGCCTTGGCCAGCTCGGTCTTGCCGACCCCGGCGGGCCCCTCCACGAGCACCGGCTTGCCCAGCCGCGAGGCGAGGTAGCTCACGAGCGCCGTCGACTCGCCCGGGAGGTAGCCCGCGGCGCGCAGGCCGGCGGCGACGTCCTCCACGGAGGCGGGGAGCGCAGTCATCGCGCCTGAGTCTACGATCCCGGCCAGCTAGTGCTGGCCGCCTTCGAACCCTCTCCGCTGCCCTTCATCGCGCTGATGGCGCTGGGCTTCGTGATCGGGATCGGGGGCCACGTCTACAAGTCGCGGACCGCGATCGCGACCGGGATCGGGATGATCTTCACGGCCACGCTCCTGCTCCCCCTCGGCCTGTATCTGAGCGACAGCTGACATGCCCGCCTGTCGCCGGCGGCGCGCTCTACGTGGTCGGCACGCTCGCCTCGGGGTTGCTGGTGGCGGCGCTCTACTTGGGTCCGTGAGCGAACGTCAACGTCAACTGCGGCTGGGTAGGGAGGGTGGGGGTGCAAGAGGGGACAATGGTCCCTCGTCGGAGGGGCGCTTGGCCGGTTGTGTATCCGTGGCGGTGTAAAACGCGCCACGCGCCCGTTTGACGGTCGCGCGTGTCCGGTTATGCACGCTCGCGATCGCTCCCCAGCCTCCCTACCCAGCCGCAGTTGACTTTGACGTTGACCTTCAGCCGAGCAGCCGCCGCGCGAGCTCGGCCCAGCCGGCGGCGACGCGGGCCTGGTCCATCTCTCGCACCCGCTCCAGGTACGCGAGGTGCTCCGCGCCCAGGGCGGCGAGCAGGACGTCGGTGAGGTACTCCCAGTCCGCGTCAGGCGCAGCCTCGCGCACGAGCATCGACACGTGGGTGCGGTAGAAGCCGAACGGCGGCGACCGGTAGCGCGCCCCCGCGGCCTCGGCGGCGGCGAGCAGCTCCCCGTAGTCCGCGTGATGCGCCAGCAGGCGCTGGCCGAACGCGATCAGGCGCTCGACCGGCGGGGCGCCGGGGCCGAGCGGGGCCGGCCCGCGGATGATGTCCTCCTGGAACAGCCGCTCGCGCTCGGAGAGCACCGCCTGCATGAGCCCGGCGCGATCGCCGAAGCGCCGGAAGAGCGTGCCCTTGCCGACGCCCGCCTCCCTGGCCACCGCGTCCATCGAGACGCAGCTCGCGCCGCACTCGGCGACCAGGCGCTCGGCGGCGGCCAGCACCTTCCCGCGGTTGCGCGCGGCGTCCGCCCGCTCGGGCGGCGCGTCCTGGAGCACCGGCAGCTCGTTCATCTGCGTCCAACGTAACCGACGGCACGACCGCCGGCCCGAACCTACCGACGGGGAGTGGGGGGCTCCGGCGGCTCGCCCGACCAGTCGGGACGCTCGCCGAGCACCTCGGTCACCGCAGCGGGATCCACCGGGCGGCGGTCCGCCCGCGGCGCGGGCCGCTGCGTCGAGGGCTCCTCCCAATCTGCCGCCGGATTGGGCGGCTCGGGCCGGTGGACGGCGCGCACGCGGGCGCCCGCGACGAGCAGCGCGCCCGCCGCGAGCAGGGCGCCGAACATGCCCCACTCGATCCCGACGGTCGCCCCCGGATCGGACACGTCGGGCTTGTCGAACAGCCGCCACACCAGCAGCAGCAGCGCCCAGCCGCCGGCGAGCGAGATCACCACGCCGTCGCCGCCCGGCAGGTGGAACCCCTTGCGCTGGCTGCGTGCCCAGACGAGGAACAGCACACCGCCGGCCGTCAGCAGCACCGCGGCCTCCACGAACGTGAACACGCCAAACGCGCTCAGGTTGTCGGTCACGAAGGCCTGCTCCCCGCGCGGCAGGAACGACTTCGAGTACCACGGCAGCACCAGCGAGAAGGCGAGCGCCGCCGCGGCGATGCCCGCGTTGCGCAGCTCGGGCGGCAGTTCGCGCAGCCTCTCGAGCGCACCGGCCATTGCGCCCCAGGCTAGTGGACCGGACGGCTAGTCGACCGGGATGTCCTGCACCTCGGGCGCCTCGCGCTCCGAGGGCTCGAGCCGCGCGATGTACCAGTCGAGCGCCGCGCGGATCGCGATCAGCAGCTCGCGCAGCGCGTCGGCGAGCTGGCGCGCGAGCTCGGGCGGGACCACGCCGCGCAGGGACTCGATCAGCGCGGTCAGCTGTCCGAGGTCCGGGAAGGCATTCGCGCGCGGCTCCTCGCCCGGCACGCTCCACCCGCGCGGCGGCACGCTGCGCGCGGCGGCATCCTCGGCCGCGCGCTGGGCCTCGCGGACGAGCCGCTCGGCCTCCTCGTACTGCGCGCGCAGCTCCTCGGGGTCAGGCACCGTCGAACCCCACGACGAGCGACCCGGCGTCGAGCTTGGCGGACGTCGGCTTGAAACCCGCCAGCGCGCCCGGAAGCGCGATCGTGCGCTTGTACCCGTCCACCCGCACCACCAGCTCCAGCCCGATCTGCTTGAGCGCCACGTCGCCCCTGGACACGAACGGGAGGTCGAGCCGCAGCTCGGCGCGTGAGCCCTCGAGCGACAGCTCCTGCGCCAGCCGGTCGTGCAGCACCGCCGCCGGATCCCCGTCTCCGAACAGCGCGCCCGCCAGCCGGTCGAGCATCTCCGCGCCCAGCACCTCCTGCTCGAAGTACGGCGCCCGCAGCACCGGAACAGGGGAGAAGCCCGCCTCGACCTCGGCGAGCTGCTCGGCCTGCACCGCGCGCCAGGCGCCGAAGTACTCGCCCACGTCCTCCGGGAAGACGCGGTTGACGACCACCGCGTCGCACAGGTAGCCGTACAGGTTCAGGTACGTGAACGTGCGCATCGCCTCGGCCACGACCATGCGGTCAGGCGTCATCACGAGCCGGATCGTCACCCGCGCGGCGTCGCGCAGCAGCTCGTGCATGCCGATCAGGTTGCTCACCAGGCGCTGGACGTCGGCCACCACGCGTTCGTCCGGCAGCGACAGGTCGAGGAACGCGCGCGCCAGCGGGCGGGCGGCGTTCAGCAGCGCGCTCTCGCGGCCCAGCATGCGGTCCAGCCACCACTGCGCGGCGTCGGGGAAGGAGAGCAGCCGCAGCGTCTCGCCGGTCGGCGCGCAGTCGACGACGATCGTGTCCCACTCGCCCGACTCCGCGTGGCGCTTGAGCCGCAGCAGGCTGAATAGCTCGTCCGCGCCGGGCGGCACCGTCAGCTCCTCGGCGGCGATCCGCTCGACCCCGCGCTCGGCGAGCACCCCGCCGAGCCAGTCCTGCACCGCCGACCAGTTGTGCTCGAGCTCGTCCTGCGCCTGCACCTGCTGGGCCCACACCCCGCCGCCCGCTTCGGTCGGCTCCGCCCCCACGGCCACCTGCAGCGACTCGGCGAGCGAGTGCGCCGGATCGGTCGAGAGCACCAGCGTGCGCGCCCCGTTCGCGGCACAGCGCCGGGCCGTGGCGGCGGCCACGGACGTCTTGCCCACGCCGCCCTTGCCGGTGTAGAGGATGATCCGGGGCATCGAGCCCCGCAGTCTAGGGGCGCTGTTTCGGCTTCAACACGGTTGCCGTCGAGCTGCCCGAGCCGATGTTGCCCGCGAGGTCGCGTGCGACCAGCGTGACCGTGTACTTGCCCTTGCGGCGCGGCACCGCCCAGCCGAAGGAGCGTGTCCCGTGCGCCACGGTCCCGAACGAGCGCGACTCGACGAGCCGCGTGCCGCGGTAGATCGCCAGCGACACCGTCGAGATCTTCGAGAGCCGGAAGCGCACGCGGCCGGGACGCCCGCCGCGCAGCCGTGCCCGCCAGACGGCGACCGCCGGCGGCGTCGTCCGGTAGGCGAGGAAGCGCTGCGCCGTCCCGCAGTACACGGGCGTCGCCGTCTGCTCGCACAGGTCGCCGACGAAGTCCTGCAGCAGGTCGTGGTAATGCAGGTCGGACTCGCGCGAGCTGCTCCCGCGCGAGTACAGCGACCACGCCCCGGTGTCGTAGGTCGGGAGCTCGCGCCGGAGCTGCGGGTCGGCGCGCGCGAACGCCGCCGCGCCGCGCGGGTCACCCGAGATCCGCGCGTAGTCGTGCAGGCCCACCAGCGACTGCACGAAGCCGTTCGCCACGCGCAGCGACGGGGCGAAGGAGTACAGCGCGTAGTGGTCGCCGTACGTGGCCGGCACGCGCACGCCGGTCGGGGTGCGGCGCTCGAACAGCGGCAGCGCCCGGGCGGCGATCGGCAGCACCTCCTCGCGCCGGCGCAGCCGGTGCGCGGCGCGCGCCAGTGCCTGTACGGCGGTCCCCTGCGCCATCCCGCTGACCCACGGCGCGCGGCCCCCGCCGAACGCGAAGTAGTACTCCCACGCGATCCCGCCGGCACGGCTCGCGGCCAGCGGCAGCAGCTCGTCCATCAGGAAGCCCGCCCGCTGGTAGTAGTAGCCGGTGACGAGCCCGTTGAGCTTGCCGAAGTTGCCGAGCACCTGGAGCTGCAGACCCTGGCCCGGGTAGTACTGCCAGACCACCTCGGAGCCCTCGAACTCCACGCGCGTTCCGGAGCTCAGCAGGCGCTCGCCGCCGTACCACCAGCGCAGGTTGCGGTCGAGCGTGAGCCACAGCGCGGGCAGCCGGGTGAGCGTCAGCTGCCCGCGGGCGGCGATCGCCTCGAGCGTGCCGAGCACGGCTCGCATCTGGACGCGTCGGGCGCCCGACAGCCGCCGCGTCTTGCGCACCGCGTCGTAGTAGACGTCGCGTCGCAGCCGGTACTCCTCGACGGTGATCCGGCCGGCGCCGTAGAGGCGCTTGAGCTCGCCCCTCACGGTCCGTGAACGCGCGCTCGCGGTGGCCACGGGACGTCGGGCCGCGGGGGGCGCGGGGAGGTCCGCGGCCGGGAGGAAGCGGTCCTCGCGCGCGGTCACCTTGCCGTCACGGCCGAGCACCAGCACCTCGTCGGCGGAGGCCGGCGCGGCCCCCAGCAGTGCGGCGAAGAGCGCGAGGAGCACGAGGCGGGCAACTGGCATGACCCCCATGACCCCGATGCTAGGCTCGAGTTGCGGCGTGTGCGTGCGCTGCACCTCTTTATGCGCATGGTCGTCCTCGTACTCGCCGTCCTCCTCGCCCTCTTCGCGGGCTGCGGCGGCGGAGGCGACGCCGCCGACAGCAGCACCGACGTCGACCAGCTGCTGAAGGACACCTTCGCCGGCGGCAAGGAGATCTCCTCGGGCCGCATCGACGCGACCGTCGACGTCAAGGCCGACGGCAACGTCGCCATGAAGCTCTCCGGACCGTTTCAGAGCACCGGCGACGGCAAGCTCCCCAAGCTCGACCTCCAAGCGTCCTTCGAGGGCGAGGGCGAGAGCGTCTCGGGTGGCGTGACCTCCACCGGCGATCAGGCCTTCGTCGGCTGGGCCGGCGCCCAGTACGCGATCGCCGGGCCGGTGTTCGAGCAGTTCAAGGCGGGCTTCGAGGAGTCGGCGAAGCAGGCCTCCGGCCAGAAGGACCAGTCGCTGGCCTCGCTCGGCATCGATCCGCGGCGCTGGCTCACGAACGCGCGAAACGCGGGCGAGGCGAAGGTCGGCGACACCGACACGATCAAGATCACCGGCGACGTCGACGTGCCGAAGCTGCTCGACGACGTCAACGGCGCGCTCGAGCGGATCCGCTCGCTCGGCGTGCAGGGCACCGGTCAGCTCCCCGACCAGCTCACCGACGCCGAGCGCAAGCAGGTCACGGACGCGGTCAAGGACCTCAGCGTCGAGATCCACACCGGCGCCGACGACCGCATCCTGCGCCGCATGCTGGTCGCGATGCAGGTGCAGGGCCCCGAGGCCGCCCAGGCCGCCGACCTGCGGTTCGACCTGCAGCTGCTCGACCTCAACGAGGACCAGGACATCGAGGCTCCGGAGAACGCCAAGCCGTTCGAGGAGCTCGTCCAGAAGCTGCAGTCGCTGGGCCTCGGCGATCTCGGAAGCTTGGGCGCGCTCGGCGGCGCCGCCGGCGGCAGCGGCAGCGGCTCCGCACCGAGCGAGGCCAACGTCGAGAAGTACTCGCAGTGCATCCAGGCCGCCGAGGGCGACAACGCCGAGATCCGCAAGTGCGCGGACCTCCTCACTACGCCATAGCGGCTCGCGCCGCATAATCCGCCGATGACGACCGACGGGCGGGCCTCGTTCAACCTGCGGCGCTTCCTCCTGAGCGGGGAGGGCTGGCCGTATCTGCTGGTGCCGTTCATCGTCGTGGCGATCGTGCTCGAGTTCGCGCACGCCTCGGCGTCGCTGATCTTCGTGACGTCGGCGCTCGGCGTGATCCCGACCGCCGCGCTCATGGGCCGCGCGACCGAGGAGCTGGCCGCCCGCTCGGGGCCGGGCATCGGCGGCTTCCTCAACGTCACCTTCGGCAACGCGCCGGAGCTCATCATCGCCTTCTTCGCCCTCAACGAGGGCCTGCAGGAGGTCGTCAAGGCGTCGCTCGTGGGCTCCATCCTCGGCAACATCCTGCTCGTGATGGGCGCCGCCATGCTGGTCGGCGGCCGCAAGCGCGAGCGCCAGTACTTCGATCGCACCGCCGCCGGCGCCCAGTCGCTGATGCTGCTGCTCGCCGCCGTGGCGCTCGTCATGCCCGCGATCTACGAGCTCGTCGTCGGCGACCCGCTGCCGAGCCCGTCCGAGGAGTCGCGGCAGTTCTCCAGCGACCTCGAGACGATGTCGTTCGCCGTCGCGATCGTGCTGCTGGCCTCCTACGGCGCCGGGCTGCTGTTCTCGCTGCGCACACACAAGGACCTGTTCAACCCGACCCACGACGCCGAGGATCACGGCGGCGAGCCGTGGTCGGTGCGGCGCGCGGTGCTGTCGCTCGCGGGCGCCGGCGTGGCCGTCGGCGTGATGTCGGAGATCCTCGTGGGCTCGATCAGCGAGGCCTCCGAGTCGATCGGACTGTCGCCGTTCTTCGTCGGCATCATCGTCGTCGCGATCGTCGGCAATGCCGCCGAGCACTGGGTCGCGATCTACTTCGCGGCGCGCGACAAGATGGACCTGGCGGTCAACATCGCGATCGGCTCGAGCGCCCAGATCGCGCTCTTCGCCGCACCCCTGCTCGTGCTGATCTCGTTCTTCGTCGGGCCGTTCCCGATGGCGCTGGTGTTCAACGGCTTGGAGTTGGGCGCCATCTTCATGGCCATCCTGATCGCCAACCAGGTCACGCAGGAGGGTGAATCGACCTGGTTCGAAGGTCTCCAGCTGCTAGCTGTGTACGTCGTGCTGGGCCTCGTCTTCTTCTTCGTGGAATGACCCTGGGCTTCATCAGTGGCCCCGGACCCTGGCTGGTCCTGGCCGTGGTCACGGTCGCGCTGCTCGCGGTCGACCTCAAGCTCTTCGCCCGCGGGCGCGAGCCGGACTTCCGCGAGGGCGTCATCTGGTCGATCGGCTGGCTCGTGCTCGCCCTGCTCGTGGCGCCCCTCGTGTGGGTGCTGTCCGACGGCGAGGACGCGATCACCTACACGACCGTCTACTTCATCGAGCGCTCGCTCTCGCTCGACAACCTGTTCGTCTTCCTGCTGCTGTTCAGCTACTTCGGGGTGCCCGAGCAGCACCGCGCCAATCTGCTGTTCTGGGGCATCGTCGCCGCGCTCGTGCTGCGCGGCCTGGCGATCCTCGGCGGGCTCGCGCTGATCGAGCAGTTCCACTTCGTCATCTACGTCCTCGGCGTGCTGCTGCTCGTACTGGCGTGGCGGATCCTGCGCGGCGTCGAGGAGGGCGTGGACCCGGACAAGAACCTGATCGTTCGCGGCGTGCGCAAGGTGTTCCCGGTGTCGAGCGACTTCCACGGCCACCACTGGTTCGTGAAGCTCGACGGCAAGCGCTACGCGACGCCGATCTTCGTCTGCCTGGCGGCGATCGTGGCCGCCGACATCGCGTTCGCGGTCGATTCGATCCCGGCGGCGTTCGCGATCACCCGCGACTCGGTGCTGATCTGGATGGCGAACATCTTCGCGCTGCTCGGCCTGCGCGCGTTGTTCGTGCTCGTCGAAGGGCTGATCCGCCGCTTCCGCTACCTCGACGAGACGATCGCGGTGGTGCTCGCGCTGGTGGCCGTCAAGCTGCTGATCGAGGACATCTACAAGATCGGGCCGGTCGCCTCGCTGGCGTTGGTGGCCGTTGCGTTCGCGATCGGCATCACCGCCTCGCTGATCGCCGACGCGCGCGACCCCGAGGCCGACGCCAAGCGCGCCGAGCGCGGCGAGCGTACGACGGCCTCGCCCGGCGAGGAGCAACAGCCCGAGCCCGAGCCCGCCCAGCGCGACTGATCAGGCGGCCACGCGTGCGCGCGGGCGAAGCCCGAGGAACGCCAGCACGGCGGAGAACGAGATTGCGATCAGGCCGGCGATCAGGGCGCCCCAACCCGCGGGCTCGAGGAACGGGACCTCCGCACCGGCGCTGAGCTCGACGTCGACCCCGCGCGAGGCGTCGGCGTTCATGACGACGGCCGACCAGTCGCCGTGCTCGACGTCCCAGGTGAGCGTCTGGGTGCCGGATCCCCGCGCGGAGGCGGCCCAGAATCGCTCGGCGCCGGGAGCGCCGGGGCTGCCGGAGCCGCCGATCTCGCGGTACTGCGCCTGGAACGGGTCGTACTCGAGGTCGGTGAGCAGGTCGTGGCGGACGTCGCGCAGGTAGCGCTCGGCGTCACGCGTGCGAGCGATGCCCAGGAACACGGGCTTGCCGTCGCGCGACTCGGCGCGCAGGCGGACCTTGCCGTAGCGATCCTCGTCGATGAGCCAGCCCGCCCCGGTGGCGTCGATGTCGAGGTTCTCGGTGGCAAGGGCGTAGGTCTCTGTCGTGAACGGGTCGCGGCCGGTGGAGAGGTAGCCCCCATCGTCCTTCTCGGAGTCGGCCCACAGCAGCCCGCCGCCGAGGGCGAGCAGCCCGAGCGAGACGAGGCCGAGAACGGAGGCGGCGACGAGCGAGACGATGCGTGCGGGCATAAGTCCAGGTTCCCGTCCGCGCTCCGTCGCGGCACCGGGGGCAGCAGGCGTCAGCCGGTGGGGCTGCCCTCCGTCGCCGGCTTCGCCTCAGCGAAGCTCGCGAAGGCGGCGCTCGGTCTCGGACTCGACGTCGAGCGGCTCCTCGCCGCGCGCCACGCGGCGAGCGTTGCGGGCCTGCACGAGCGCGCGCACTTCGTCGCGGAGCTCGGGGTCGGCCGGCGGGGCGGTCAGCGCGCGCAGCTCGGCCTCCACGTCCTGCGGCTCCTCGCCGCGCGCCGCGCGGCGGGCGTTGCGGGCCTCCAGCATCTGGCGGATCTCCACCTCGCGCATCGCCGCCGTCATGGGCGACGGCTGGCGCTGCGCCGGGCGGTCGTCGCCGATCGACATCCCGCCGCGCCCGATCTGGTCGTACGCGCCGCTGCTCGTGACCAGGGCCCACACCGCCAGCACTGCCGCGACGCCCACCACCACGAACAGGACGATCGCGAACGCGTCCGTCATGTGGCCATTGTGACGGGTTCCCGGTTGTGAGCCACCCCCTCCGCGGGTACCCTCATGGGAGCTGTTGACTGACGAGTCAATCTAGGAGCCCGAGAACCGATGGTGGACTTCACGCTGACCGACGAACAGAAGGCGCTCCGCGAGATGGCGCACGACTTCGCGGAGAAGGAGATCCGGCCGGTCGCCTGGGAGTACGACCGCGACGCCACGTGGCCCGAGGCCGTGATGCGCAAGGCCTGGGAGCTCGGTCTCATGAACACGCACGTGCCGGAGGAGTACGGCGGTCCCGGCGCGTCGTACTTCGAGGGCACGCTGATCGAGGAGGAGCTCTCCTGGGGCTGCTCCGGCATCGCGACGTCGATCGGCGCCAACGGCCTCGCCGCCGCGCCGCTCGCGCTCGCCGGCTCCGAGGAGCTCAAGAAGCAGTACCTCGGGATGCTCGCGGAGGACTACAAGCTCGCCTCCTTCTGCCTGACTGAGCCCGACGCCGGATCGGACGTCTCGGGCATGCGCACCACCGCCGTACGCAAGGGCGACAAGTACGTCATCAACGGCTCCAAGTGCTTCATCACCAACGGCGGCTACGCCGACTGGTACTCGGTCTACGCCAAGACCGACAAGGAGGCCGGCCACCGTGGGATCTCCTGCTTCATCGTCCCCCGTGACGAGACGGTCACGGTGGACAAGAAGGAGGACAAGATGGGCCAGCGGGCGTCCAACACCGCGACCATCACGTTCAACGACACCGAGATCCCCGCCGACCACCTGATCGGCGAGGAGAACCGCGGCTTCAAGATCGCGATGATGACGCTCGACCGCACGCGTCCCGGCGTGGCGGCGATGGCCACCGGTATCGCCCGCGCGGCGTTCGAGTTCGCGACCAACTACTCGAAGGAGCGCGTCCAGTTCGGCGTGCCGATCGCGATGCACCAGGCGATCCAGTTCATGATCGCCGACATGGCGACCAAGGTGCACCTCGCACGGCTGGCGACGTGGAACTCCGCCGTGCTGCTCGACCAGGGCGCCCGCAACACGATCGAGTCCTCGCACGCCAAGCGCTTCGCCGCCGACACCGCGATGGAGGTCGCCACCGACGCCGTGCAGGTCTACGGCGGCTACGGCTTCATCAAGGACTACCCGGTCGAGAAGCTCATGCGCGACGCCAAGATCATGCAGCTCTACGAGGGCACGTCGCAGATCCAGCGGCTCGTGATCGCGCGCGAGACGCTGCTCCCGCGGCGCATCGAGGAGCCCGTCGTGGCATAGCGTGCAGCCCGATGACCGGCCTCGGGCGCTATCGCGCGCTGCTCGCCCTGCCCGGGGTGCGCTGGCCGGTCGTCGCGTCCGCCGCCGGCTCGCTGCCGATCGGCATGTACATCCTGGGCATCGTGCTGCTCGGGCGCGAGGCGACCGGCTCGTTCGCGGACGCCGGGCGCGTGGCGGGGGCGTTCGGCCTCGCCAACGCCCTCGGGGCGGTCGCGCAGGGCCGGCTCATGGACCGCCTCGGGCAGCCGCGCGTGCTGCGCACGGCGGCCGCCGTCCACGCTGTGGCGGTCGCCGGGCTGGTGGTGGCGGCGAGCGAGCGCGCGTCGACCTGGACGCTCGCCCTGTGCGCCGCCGCGGGCGGCGTCTCGCTCCCGCAGGTGCCGGCCGCGATGCGCTCGCTGTGGGGCTCGCTGGTGGCCGAGCCGGAGCAGCGCGAGAGCGCATACGCGCTCGTCGCGATCGTCTTCGAGGTGTCGGTCGTCGCGGCCCCCGCGCTCGTGGCGCTGATCGCCGCCGCCGCCTCGCCCGAGGCGGCCGTGCTCACGGCCGCGTGCCTGGCGGTCGCCGGCGGCGTCGGCTTCGCGGCCACGGCCGGCTCGCGCGGCTGGCGCGGCGAGCCGCACGAGGTCGGGTGGCTCGGCCCGCTGGCGGCGCCGGGGATGCGCACCGTGTTCGCCGTGCTCGCTGCGTTCGGCGCCGCGATGGGGGTCCTCCAGGTCGCGCTGCCCGCGTTCGGGGCCGAACGGGGCTCCGCGGAGGAGGGCGGCCTGCTGCTCGCGGCGCTCTCGGCCGGGAGCCTGGTCGGCGGGGTGCTGTACGGCTCGAGGACCTGGCCGGGCTCGCTCGTGCGGCGCCTCGTGACGCTGCTGCTGGGGCTCGGCGCGGGCTGTGCGCTGCTGGCCGTCGCGGATTCGTACGCGCTGCTGGCCGCGCTCCTGGTGGCTGGCGGGGACGCTGGTCGCGCCGGTGGCGGTGGTCGGCTCGACCCTGCTCGACGTCGTCGCGCCCGCGGGGACCGCAACCGAGGCGTTCGCCGTGATGATCATGGGCATCGTCGCCGGCAACGCGGTGGGCAACGCGCTCGCGGGCGCCGTGGTCGACGCCGCGTCCTACGAGGCCGCGGTCCTCACCGCGGCCGGGCTGCGCCGCACTCGGTGCCGGCATCGCGGTCGCGCGGCGGCGGACGCTAGCGGACGAGCAGCAGCGTCGTGGTCGCGTGGTGTGAGAGCTTGCTCGCGACGCTCCCGAGCGCGAAGCGCCGAACGGAGCTGTTGCCGCGCGCGCCGACCGCGATCATCTCGGCGCCGGTCTCCTCGGCCACCTGGATCAGCGTGTCCGCCGCGTCGCCCTCCTGGACGTGGAGCTCCACGTCGAAGCCCGCCTCCTCGAACCGGCGCTCGGCGCGCGCGGCGACGTCCGAGGCCACGCCCCGCAGGCTGACGGGCTCGACCTTGGCGCTCAAGCCCAGGCGTTCGAGCGCCGAGCGGCCCGGGAACGCACACACGAGATGGATGGTCGCTCCGCTTCCCTGGGCCAGCTCGATGACCTTCTGGACGGCTGCCTCAGCGGTGGGGGAGCCGTCGGACCCGACGACGATCGCGTTCATAGGGCTGAGCCTATCCCGATCGGCCCATAATCGGGAGCCGTGTCGAGCGTCAGCGCGAGCACGAGCGTCCCGGGGCGGCTCGCCGAGGTCGAGGCCGTGTGGTACGACCCGCACCGCTGGCCGTCGTGGGTCGACGGCTTCGGCCACGTGGTCAAGCTCGAGGGCGACTGGCCCGAGGCCGGTGCACGGCTGCTGTGGCAGTCGCCGCCCAAGGGCCGCGGGCTCGTGCAGGAGCGTGTGACCGCGTTCGAGGCGCGCACCGGGCAGACGCTCGAGATCGAGGACGAGCGCCTGCGCGGCCTCCAGACCGTGGCCTTCGAGGCCGTGGGCGACGACGTGCGCGTGACGCTGGTGCTCGAGTACGAGCTCAAGGAGGCCGGGCCGCTGAGCCCGCTCGTCGACCGCCTCTTCATCCGCCGCTCGCTCGGCGACTCGCTGCGCCGGACGGTCACCCGCTTCGGCTACGAGCGGCGCGCCGAAGCGGCGGACTGAGGACCACGGCTCGGCTAGGGTGAGCCGCATGTTCGTCTTCAAAGCAGGGGTCGTCGGCGCGGGGGTGATGGGAGGCGAGATCTCCCAGGTCATCGCCGCCGCCGGCGTCCCGGTGGTGCTCAAGGACGTCGACCAGCGGTTCGTCGACGCGGGACTGGAAAAGGCGCGCGAGGTCACCCAGGGCCAGGTCGCGAAGCTCGTCGAGAAGGGCAAGCTGGCGCAGGAGGATGCCGCCGCCCAGGCCGAGCGCACGCTCGGCCTGATCACCGGCACGACCTCGTACGACGCCTTCGGCGACGTCGACTTCGTGATCGAGGCGGTGCCGGAGAAGATGGAGATCAAGCACGCGGTGTTCGCGGAGCTCGACGCTGCGACGCCCGGCCACGCGATCCTCGCCTCCAACACCTCGGGCCTGTCGATCACCGAGCTCGGCGACGCCACCAGCCGGCCGGACAAGGTCGTCGGCTTCCACTTCTTCTGGCCGGCGTCCTACATGCGGCTGGTCGAGGTGATCGAGGGCGACGACACCTCGCCCGAGACCGCGCAGGCGGCCGCCAACTTCGCGCAGGCGATCAAGAAGGTGCCGGTCCGCGCCCAGGAGTGCCCCGGCTTCGTCATCAACCGCATCCTCATCTCCACGGCGAGCGAGATCTGGCGCTACCAGGACGAGACCGGCATCGACGTCGCCGAGCTCGACGCCTTCATCACCGAGAAGGCGCAGATGCCGATGGGCCCGTTCCGGCTCGCCGACATGTCCGGCCTCGACACCGCCGTCAAGGTCGCGCGCGACATGCGCGACGCCTACGGCGACCGCTTCTACGTGCATCGCGGGATGGAGGAGCGGGTGGAGCGCGGCGAACTGGGCGCCAAGACCGGGAAGGGCTTCTATGAGCACGTCTGAGACGACCGCGCGGATCGACGAGCGGATCGCCGACCGCTTCCAGCTCAAGGCGCTGGTCGAGGCCTGCCTGGTGGTCGAGGAGGGGATCGCGGGGGTCCGCGACATCGACCTCGGGATGATGATGGGCACGGGCATGGTCCCGGGTCCGTTCGCGCGCGCGGACTTTCGCGGGCTCGACGAGGTGCTCGCCGCGCTCGAGCGCGCCGAGGACGAATGGGGCGAGAGCTTCGACCCGCCGCTGATCCTGCGCCGGCTCGTCGCCCAGGGCCGCCTGGGGGCGAAGAGTGGGCAGGGCTTCTACCCCTACCCGGAGCCCGATGCCGGCTTCGAGGGCGCCCCGGTGAAGCTCGACACCCGCGGCGAGGTGGCGGTCCTGTGGCTCGACAACCCGCCGGCCAACTCGCTGTCCCCGGCCGTGATCGAGGCGCTCGAGACGGCGTGGGGCGCCGTCGAGGCGGCCGACGAGGTCAAGGCCATGGTCCTCGCCTCGCCGAACCCGGCGCTGTTCTGCGCGGGGGCCGACATCAAGGCGTTCACGCAGATGGACGAGTCCAGCGGCCGCGACCTGCTCGACCGTGCGCACGCGTTGTTCCGTTCGTGGGAGCGCTCGCGGACGATGACGATCGCCGCCGTGAACGGCATGGCGCTCGGCGGCGGGTGCGAGATCGCGATGGCGTGCGACGTGCGCCTGGCCGCCGCCTCGGCCTCGTTCGGGCAGCCGGAGATCAGCCTTGGGATCATTCCCGGCTTTGGCGGCACCCAGCGGCTGCCGCGGCTCGTCGGCGAGGCCAAGGCGCTCGAGATGAACACCGTCGGCGAGCCGATCTCAGCCGAGGAGGCCTACGAGTTCGGCCTCGTGAACCGGCTGGTGGCCGACCACGAGCTGTTCGACACCGCGCTCGCCTGGGGCCGCAAGTTCGCCCGCCAAGCGCCGGTCGCGCTCGAGCAGATCAAGCAGGTCTCGCACGCGGGCGACCTCGATGCGGGGATCGAGGCCGAGAAGGGCGCCTTCCTCACCGCGTTCACGTCCGAGGACGCGCGCGAGGGCATCAGCGCGTTCTTGGCGAAGCGCAGCCCGGAGTTCAAGGGGCGGTGACCGGGCCAAGCAAGCTTGGCCTTGCGAGTTCGCTTCGCGAACATCGCGACGGCGTTGCCCACGACCGCCTCGCCGAGCTGATCCGCTCGGCGGGGTCGGTCGTCGCGCTCACCGGGGCGGGCGTCTCCGTCCCTTCGGGGATCCCCGACTTCCGCTCGCCCGGGACCGGGGTGTGGGCCAACGTCGACCCGATGGAGGTGGCCCACATCTCCGTCTGGCGGCACGAGCCCGAGCGCTTCTGGGGCTTCTACGGGCAGCGCTTCGCGGCGCTCGAGGGCAAGCAGCCCAACGGCGCCCACCGGGCGCTGGCACAGCTCGACATCCCGATCGTCACGCAGAACATCGACGGGCTGCACGCCGCTGCCGGATCTCGAGACGTGATCGAGATCCACGGCTCGATCGCGTCCGCTTCGTGCCTGGCGTGCGGGGCGCGCTATTCGCTCGGCGAGACCCGCGCCCGGCTCGAGGCCGCTCCCGACGGCGTACCGCGCGGCGACTGCGGCGACGTGCTCAAGCCCGACGTCGTGCTCTTCGGCGAGCTGCTCGACGAGACCGCCATGGCGCGAGCGTCGGCGCTTGCCGCGGGCGCCGACCTGCTGCTCTGCATCGGGTCGTCGCTCGAGGTCTACCCGGCCGCCGGGCTGCCGGAGCTGACCCTGGAGCGGGGCGGGCGCATCGCGATCGTCACCCGCAGCGCGACGCCGTACGACCGCTGGGCCGCGGTGCGGCTCGACGGCGACGTGGAGGCCGAGCTCTCCGCGGTCGTCGCGGCGCTGTAGCGCCGGCGAACGTCAAAGGCGCTGGGTAGGGAGGGTGGTGTACGGAAGGGGAAACTACGTCATCGTCGGCGGTGCTTGTCCAGTTTCCGCACGCCCGATGGCTCCCCAGCCTCTCTACCCAGCCGCCGTTGACGTTCGGCTAGAGCGTCGCGGCCAGCCGAGCGCGCAGCGCAGCCTCGAGCCGCCCCAGCGGCACCTCGAGCTCGGCCGGGTCGACCGGTCCCTCCAGCGCGGCCTGCACGGCGGCCACCGCCTCGCGCATCCCCGCCAGCTCGTCGAGCCGCGTCGCCCACGTCGCCGACGTCCCGCCACGCCGCCAGCTCGGCCAGCGCGGCGTCCAGTGCGACGCGCGAGCTGCAGCGCCGCCTCGCGCGGACGGCCGTGCAGCAGATCCCCGCGCGCCCGCAGGACGTGAGCTCCTCGCACGCCAGCGGGGCGTCGCGGCCACCGAGCAGGGCCGCCACCCGCTCCTGGGGCGCGAGCAGCGCCGACCGCGCCGCGCGCGGCTCCGGCCGCGGCAGCTCGCGCGCCGACTCCCAGTCGCCCTCGGCGACCTGCTCGCCGGTCCCGTAGCCGACCCGGTAGCCGATCGCCCGCGCCGGGTCGGCGTCGGCGACCCACGGGTCGACGCTCGCCACGCGGTGGCCGGCGACGGCGCGGTTGAGCAGCGCCAGCGCGGCGTCCGTCACCCGTGTGCGGTCATCTCCGGCCGCGCGCTCCAGCCACTCGTCGGCGGCCTCGAGCTCCCCCAGGGGCGCTGCGTCGATCACCGTCGCGCGCGTGATCTCCACGGCCGTCGGCTCCGGCGAGGCCCGCCGCACGCGCGCCTCTCGGCGTGGCGGCCGGCGGGCCGCCGACAGCCCTCCGACGACCACGATCTGCTGCACGTCGTCGCCCGCGAAGCGCCGCACCACGTAGCGACCAGGGTCGGGTCCGAGGCGCCCGGGGAACTCCCACTGGACGAAGCCGAAGCGGTTCAGGGCGGCGAGGCTACTCGCCCTTGTGCGATGCCGACGCCCGGCGCGTGGCCTTCAGCGCGTACTTCGACGGCGTCCGGCTGACCTTCGGGTTCTTGATCTCGCCGAGGCGGTCGATGAGCTTGATCCACTGCTTGGGCTTGAGGATGGCGTTGACCTGCTTCGCCATCTTCGAGTTCGTGCCGTAGAGCGGCTGGAAGCCGACGTGGATGTGGTCGTGGTGGTCGCCCATCGCGTACGTGTTCGTCGCTCCGTCGAACTGCATCAGCGAGATGATCTGGGTCGGCTCCATCGTGCCCTGGAGCGTCAGCAGGCGCTGGATCGTCAGCTCGGTGATCGAGCCGGCGCCCTGCGTGGCCGGGGAGATCGTGATGCCGTTGATCGCGGCGATGTCGACCGCGTTGCCCGACGAGTGGTGGGAGACGTTGCCGGACTTCGTGTAGAAGCCGTGGCCGCACTGCAGTGAGCTGACCGTCGGCCGCAGGCCGGAGGCCGCGAGGAACTCGAGCGTGGCCAGCACGCGCCGGTCGATGATGCCCGCGCGGATGTCGCGGCGGCCGCACTCGTACGCGTCGATCTGCGGGTTGGAGAGCACCCGCGCGATCAGGGCCTCCTTGCTCATCAGCAGGATCTGGCCGATCGACGGGTTGGCGGCGTCGCGCCCGAAGAACGGGTTCTTGCCGGCCGCGCGATAGATGGCGGTCGACTCGAGCAGCTTCCAGCCGTCGAGGATCGGCTTCGGGTCGATCGCCGGCGCGCCGCGGCCCGCCGGGCGGATCTTGAAGAGCAGATGCGGGGCGCCGCCGTCGTCGGTGCGGGGGCCGACCCGGCCGAGCACCGTGCCGGCCACGACGCGGCTGCCGCGGCGCAGGCGCTTGAGCTGGATGTCCTTGCGGTCGAGCCCGAAGATGCGGCTGAAGTAGCCCTCGAAGGTCTGCCAGCCGTCGATCACGCCGGTGCGCTCGAACTCCTGCTGCGCGCCGCCGGCCTCGGACGAGTTCGGCCGCGCCGGGTTGGCGAATAGGCGCTGCTTGGCGGCTTCGGGCGCCTTCGCGCGGCCCGTCGGCGCGGCGCGGCGCGCCTCCTTGCGCTTCGGCGCGCGGGCGGCCGGGCGGTCGGTCGACGAGGCGGCCTGCGCCGGCGCGGCGTCCGGCTTCGGGAGCGCCAGCTCCTTCTTGACCTGGGCCTCGGTCACCGTGCGCGGCTTGGGCGACGGGTAGCGCTTGGCGACGCTGCCCAGGTGCCCGTAGGTGTAGGTGTTGCCGTAGACGTCCTGCAACACGACGTAGTTGCCGAGCCGTCGGCTTTCGCCGACTCGCACGATCTTGCCGTCGTTGACGGCGACCACTCGCGAGCGCGGCCGGGTGAAGATCTTGATGTCGTCGCGGTTGGCGGGCTCGACGACCATCGCGGCGTTGCCCTGGCGGACGCGCCGGCCGCGGCGCTGGAGCTGATCCGCGTAGGTGGCCTTGGCCAGCACGGGGAAGCGGCCCTGCGTGAGGCCCGTCAGCGAGCCGACGAGGTTGGCCGGCATGCCGCCGATGACCTGGGCGCGCAGGAGCACCGAGTCGACGTACCAGTTCGCGTGGTTGTAGGCGAAGACCGCCTTGCGGATGTCGGTGTCGGCGCCGGCGGCGCGCAGGTAGCGGGCGGCGGCGAAGATCGCGTCGACGGGGTTGTAGGGGTCGCTCTTGCCGTCGCCGTTGGCGTCGACGCCGTACGCGCGCCACGTCGCGGGCATGAACTGCATCCACCCGAGGGCGCCCGCGGAGCTCACGTTGAGGTTGCGCCCGTAGTCGGTCTCGATCTCGTTGATGGCCGCGAGGATCTCCCAGCGCACGCCGTACTGGATGCCGGCGGCCTGGTAGATCGGAAGCAGGAACGGCGGGACCCGGAACTTGTCGATGAAGAAGTTCGGGACGCCGATGCGGGCGGGTCCGGGGGTCGAGAGCGAGAACGTCGGGTTCGCGGGCGTCGGCGAGCCGTCGGCACGCTGCGTGTCGGGCTTGGCCTTCGCGCGCGCCTTGTCGGTCGCGCGGCCCGCGCCGCTGCGCAGGTTGCCGGTGATGCGGTTGACCGGGCTCTCGTCGCCGTAGGTCGAGCCGCTGCCGCCGCTCGCTCCGCCGCCTCCGCCACCGCTGCCGCCGCTGCCCGCGCTGCCGCCGTCGTCCTTGTCGGTCTTCTTCGGGACCTCGGGGAGCTTGACGTCGGGCGTGCCCGGGACGGCTGGGGCCGGCGGCACCGTCGGCACCGGGGTCGGCGTGGGAATCGCCCCGAGGTCGACGATCGACTGGACGGGCGCCGGCAGGCCGGGGATCTGCACCGAGGACACCGACGCGCCCGGCGGCACGTCGACGGTGGTGACGATGACCTGGCCGGTGACGAGCGTGACCTGCACGCGATGCACCTCGGCGGAAGCGGACGCGACGAGGACCCCCGCGTAGAGCGTGGCGGCGAGTAGCGCGATGAGCAGCTTGCGACCTGTCATCCCCGGTACGGGTCCCTCCCACGTCCCCGCGTGGGCGCCGTCACGGCGCAATGACCCTTCGAATGAGCGTTGAGGCTATCGGTCCCACGAGGCAACGTGCATTCTGGAACGATTAACGATGCATTCTCTTGCGGTGATTCGTCGCAGTTCATAAATGTTGGCTGACAATCACCCTTGACTTGAGCTTGATGCTCGCACCCACAGAGCCCGATCAGGAGAGAACATGGACGACGATGACAGCGCCCCGAGCGGGCTCCGCGACCGGATCGCCCGCCAGGGCGAGGACGCGCTGGGCAAGCTCGCTCAGGAGCTGCTCGAGAACCCACTCGTGAACTCGGCGCTCTCGCGCGCCTTCGAGGCCCGCGAGCGGGCGACCCAGGCCCAGGAGGCCGCGCTGGGCGCGCTCAACCTCCCCTCGGCCGCCGACGTCGAGCGGCTGACGCGTCGCCTGCGGTCGGTGTCCCAGCGCATGGAGGGCATCGAGGAGGCCGTCGATCGCCTCGATCAACGGCTCGCGGGGATGGCGCAGCCGGCCGGCGCGCTCGACGAGCGCCAGGGCGCGGTCGAGGCCCAGCTCTCCAAGCTCGTGCGCGAGATCTCGCAGCTGGCGAACACGCTCGACGGCTCGCCCGCGGCCCCGCCGCGCGAGCAGGAGCGCCTGAAGGTCGACGAGCCGCTGCCGGCACCCAAGCGCCGCGCGCCCCGCAAGAAGAAGCCGGCCTAGGCGAGGGCCGCCGCGCCCACGCGCCCCAGCTCGGCCTCGGCCGCCTCGAGCGCCTCGAGCTCGATGGCGCGGCCGTGCGCTTCGCTGATGGCGAGCACGCACGCCGCCGCCGCGCCGTAGCGGGCGGCGACCGCGAACAGCGCGCCGGTCGAGAGGTCGGCGGCGAGCGCCCCGGCGGCGGCAGGCGGCGCGTCGTAGTAGAGGTCGCTCGACGCCACGCTGCCGGTCACCGCGCAGTTGCCCGCCTCCTGCAGCGCCGTGAGCAAGAGAGGATCGGCGGCCAGCGCCCCGGCGGCGCCGAGGGCGCGGCTGGCGCCGTCGCCGGCGTCGACGTTCGCTGCGATCACGAGCGCACCGAGCTCGAGGTCGCCGTTGAGCGCGGCAGCGGTGCCGATCCTGACCAGTCGCCGCGCCCCGAGTGCGATCAGCTCCGTGACCACGATCGCCATGCTCGGCCCGCCCAGCCCGGTGCTCTGGATCGTCAGCGGCTCGCCGTCGGGCGCGACGCCGGTGTAGCCCCACAGCCCGCGGTTGTGGTTGAGCATCTTCGGCGCGTCGACGAGCTGCTGGGCGAGCCGCAGCGCGCGTCCGGGGTCGCCGGGGAGGAGCACGCGCTCGGCGACGTCGGCGTGGGGGCGCAGGTGCGACACGCGCAGGGAGATTAGAGTTGCCCTATGCCCAAGAAGAAGAACAAGAAGGACAAGAAGGACGCCAATCCGTCCGATCCCGTCGAGGCCCTGCGCGCCGCGATCGAGCGAACCTTCCACGCCACCACCGAGGGCGCGGCGGGCACCCAGAAGCGCTCGCGCCAGCTCGTCGACGAGGTCACCCACGCGGCTGCGCGCATCCGGGCGACGATCGAGGAGCTGCGTGTGCTCGACGAGGTCAAGGGCCTGCGCAACGACATCGAGGCGCTCGGCCGGCGCATCGCTGCGCTCGAGGCCCGCGACGCGGCTCCAAGCCCGCGGCGAGCCGCACCGCATCCCGCGCGCGCACGACCCGCGCCAAGCCCGCGGCCACCGCCCGCGCCAAGCCCGCCGGCACCGCCCGCGCCAAGCCCGCCGCCGCCCGCAAGCCACGGACCACCCGCGCGTCCTCCGGAACCCGCTCGACGCGCTCCTCCTCCGGCGGCACCCGCTCGTCGCGCTCCTCCGGCGGCTCGTCCTCCTGAGCCATGGGCGCCCAGTTCACGTCCGAGAAGGAGTTCCGGGTCGTCATCGACCAGGTGTTCTCGATGATGGACGAGGACCCCGACATGGGTCCGCAGCTGCGCGACGCCGACGTCCCGCAGCGCTTCGAGTTCACCGACTTCGACCTCGTCGTCAACATCCGCGCCGCGCGCTCGGACGAGGACGGCAACCTCCACTGGGAGTGGTCGGACGACGTCGACTGGGAGCCCAAGGTGAAGATGGAGATGTCGTCCGAGACCGCCAACAGGTACTTCCAGGGCAAGGAGAACGTCGCGATGGCGCTCGCGCGGCGCCGGATCAAGTCCGGCGGCGACGTCAAGGCCGCGCTCAGCCTGATCCCGATCACGAAGCCGATCTACGCCCGTTACCAGGAGTTCGTCAAGGACCAGTACCCGCATCTCGCGGTCTGACGGCGACGGCCGGTTTGACACCTGCGGGCTCCCGCGCTAGACCTTGCGACACCCGAACCAGGCAACAGGCCGGGAAGTGAGCGGCTCTCGGGTCGCTCGCAAGGCGTCGCCTCAGAACGAACGCCGCCGGCCGAGGCAGCGGGCCGCATTGCCCGCAAGCGGCGGGACCACGACCGCGGTCCCGCCGCTCTTTTTAAGGGCCTGTCCAAGAACCCCGCCACGTCCAGGACCGGTTCTTCTTGGACAGACCCTTGCCCGACGTGACGCACAGCGAGGTCGCACGCCGGCTCGACGTGCCCGCCGCCATGCTCCGCCGCTGGGTCCGTGACGGGATCGTGCCGCTGGCCGACGGCGAGTGGACGCCGGCGGCGATCGCCCAGGCGCGGATCGTCGCCCGCCTGCGCGAGCGCGGGCACTCGCTGGCGGAGCTGCGCGAGGCGGCCGAGGCCGGGCGGCTGGCGTACGGCTACCTGGAGGACCTGTTCCCGAACCCGGCGCGCACGCGCTCGCTGGCGGAGGCGGCGCAGGAGGTCGACCTCGAGCCCGCCCTGATCGAGCGCATCTGGCGAACGGCGGGCTTCTCGACCGACTCGCTCGAGCACATCGGCGAGGAGGACATGCAGCTGCTGCGCTACATGGCAGCGGTGCTCGAGGCCGGGTTCCCGCTGGTCGCCTTCCTCCAGCTCGTGCGCGTGTACGGGCAGGCGATGGCGCAGATCGCCGACGCCGAGGTCAAGCTCTTCCACCTCTACGTGCACGAGCCGCTGATGCGCGACGGCGTGCCGGGCCTGCGGATGGCCGAGGAGATGGCCGGCCTCGCGTCCCAGCTGCTGCCGCTCGCCTCGCCGATCATGGACCGCGTGCACCAGCGCGCGCTGCACCACTTCGTCGAGCAGGACGTCGTCGGCCACCTCGAGACCGAGGGCGAGGGCGCGGAGCTCGGCCGCCTGCGCGTGGCGATCGCGTTCGCCGACCTCGCCGGCTACACGCGCCTGACCGAGGAGGCGGGGGAGGAGGAGGCGGTCGACGTCGTCGAGCGCTTCGTCGAGTCGGTCGCGGAGACGCTGCCCGACGACGCGCGAGTGGTCAAGACGATCGGCGACGAGGTGATGGTGGCGGGCGCCGACCCGGCTGCGCTCGTCGACTGGGCGGTCGGCTTCCAGGTGCTCAACGGCGACCGCCGCCCGCTGCCGCGGATCGGCATCCACGCCGGCCTCGCGCTCTACCGCGACGGGGACTACTACGGCCGGTCGGTCAACCTCGCCTCGCGCGTCGGCGCCCGCGCCGCCGGTGGCGAGGTGCTGGTCACGCGGCCGGTGGTCGACGCCGCCGGGCCCCACCTCGCGTTCGAGGAGATCGGCGAGGTCAAGCTCAAGGGCTTCCGCGAGGCCACCGACCTCTTCCTCGCGAGGACGGTGTGACGACCGTCGAGGAGCGTGCGCGCGCCCTGCTCGAGGACGTCGAGGAGATCGTCGTGCTGCTCTCGGGCGGCCGCGACTCCGTCTGCCTGCTCGACGTCGCGGTCCACGCGGGCCCGGTCACGGCGCTGCACGTCAACTACGGCCTGCGGCCGGGCGCCGACGCGGACGAGATCGTTCTGCGCGGAGCTGTGCGAGCGCCTGGGCGCCCGCTTCGTCGCGGTCCGGGCCGGTCAGCCGTCCGGCAACGTGCAGGCCTGGGCGCGGAGGATCCGCTACGCGGAGGCCGAGCGGCTCGCCGAGCCGCTCGACGCAGTGATCGCCACCGGCCACACCGCCACCGACCAGGTCGAGACGGTCCTCTACCGCCTCGCCGCGTCGCCCGGGCGGCGGGCGCTGCTCGGGATGCCGGAGCGCGAGGGGCGGATCGTGCGGCCGCTGCTGGGATGCACGCGCGAGGAGACCGCCGCGTACTGCCGCAGGCGCGGCCTGACGTGGCGCGAGGATCCGACGAACGACACCGATGCGTACGCGCGGGGGCGCACGCGGCACGGGCTCGTGCCGGCCTTGCGGGCGCTGCACCCGGCCGCCGAGGCCAACGTGCTGCGCACGCTCGCGCTGCTGCGCGAGGAGGCCGCCGTGCTCGACGACGTGGCGCTGGCCGCCGCGCAGCCGCCGGAGATCAACCGGCTGGCGGCGTTGCCGCCCGCGCTCGCGCGGCTCGCCGTGCAGGCGCTCGCCGACCGAGCCGCCGGTGGCCGCGCGCCAGCCCTCGGTGCTCGAGTCGAGGAGATCCTGTCGCTCGGCCGGCGCGGCGGCAGCGCCGCGCTCGACGTCGGCGGCGGCATGCGCGCAGTCGTCGAGTACGGCCTCCTGCGGTTCGCCACCGGCCCTCCGCCGCCCCCACCTGCCCCGACCGTGCTCCCGGTACCCGGGCGTGTCGCGTACGGCGCCGGCGCGCTCGCTTGCGTCGAGACCGAGGACGGCGCGCTCGACGCCGACGCCCTCGGCGCCAAGCTCGAGGCGCGGCCGTGGCGTGCCGGCGACCGCGTCCGGCTGCCGGCCGGCACCCGCAGCCTCCAGGACCTCTTCACCGACCACAAGGTCCCGCGCGAGCAGCGTCCGCAGCTCCCCGTCGTGCTCGCGGCCGGCGAGGTCGCGTGGGTCCCGGGGATCGCCACCGCCGAGCGCTTCGCGGCCACTCCGGCCACCCGCAACCGCGTCCAGCTCACCTGGGGCTAGACTGCCCGCCCTCACGATGCTGCAGGACGACAAGATCGGCGAGATCCTCGTGCAGGCGGACGAGCTGCAGCACCGCATCCGGGAGATGGCGGCCGAGGTCTCGCGCGACTACGCGGGCAAGGACCTGCTGCTGATCGGGGTGCTCAAGGGAGCCGTGTTCTTCCTCGCCGACCTCATGCGCCAGCTCGACATGCACTGCGAGGTCGACTTCATGGCGGTCGCGTCCTACGGCTCGTCGACCGAGTCCTCGGGCGTGGTGCGGATCCTCAAGGACCTCGACGCCCCGCTCGAGGGCCGCGACGTCCTGATCGTGGAGGACATCGTCGACTCCGGGCTCACCCTGCAGTACCTCATGCGCACGCTCGAGGCCCGCGGCCCGGCTTCACTCGAGGTCTGCGCACTGCTCACCAAGCCGGAGCGACGCCAGGTCGAGACGCCCGCCCGCTACGTGGGCTTCGAGATCCCCGACAAGTTCGCCATCGGCTACGGCCTGGACTTCGACGAGCGGTACCGAAACCTGCCGTATGTCGCGGCTTTGACGGGATTTGCCGATTAGGGAATCCATAGGGAGCCTTCCCACACTGGCTTCCGGATCGCCCCTCGACCACTGGTAGCCTTGATGGCCTTGTCCAGCAGTTTCTTCCACGCTCCTCGCGCCGGGGTGCGCACATGAGCCGCTTCTTCAAGAGCGCAGCGTTCCCGATCATCATCGTGATCGTTCTCGCGTTCTTCGCGTCGAAGCTGATCTCGCGCTCGGACCAGGCGGAGAAGACGACCTTCTCCCAGTTCCTGACGCAGGTCGAGCAGGGCGGCATCAAGAGCGTCACGCTGAAGACGAAGTACAACTCGGCCGAGGTCACGCTCCCGAACGACAAGAAGTACGAGGTCGGCTACCCCGTCGACTACTCGGACGTCCTCGTCAACAAGCTGCGCCAGGCGGAGCAGCAGAACAACATCCAGAGCTTCGACGTCAAGCCCGCGCGCACGAGCGTGATCCTCTCGCTGCTGACGTACGTGCTGCCGTTCCTGCTCTTCATCGGGTTCTGGATCTTCCTCATGAACCAGGTGCAAGGCGGCGGCTCGAAGGTGATGTCGTTCGGCAAGTCGCGCGCCAAGCGCATGTCGGTCGACTCGCCGAAGATCACGTTCCGCGACGTGGCCGGGGCCGACGAGGCCGTCGAGGAGCTGCACGAGATCAAGGAGTTCCTCGAGAACCCCAAGAAGTTCCAGGCGCTCGGCGCGCGGATCCCCAAGGGCGTGCTGCTCTACGGGCCTCCGGGCACCGGCAAGACGCTGCTGGCCCGCGCGGTCGCGGGCGAGGCGGGCGTGCCGTTCTTCTCGATCTCCGGCTCGGACTTCGTGGAGATGTTCGTCGGCGTCGGCGCGTCCCGCGTGCGCGACCTGTTCGAGCAGGCCAAGCAGAACTCTCCCTGCATCATCTTCATGGACGAGATCGACGCCGTGGGGCGCCATCGCGGCGCCGGCCTCGGCGGCGGCCACGACGAGCGCGAGCAGACGCTCAACCAGCTCCTCGTGGAGATGGACGGCTTCGAGGCCAAGGACAACATCATCATGATCGCGGCCACCAACCGGCCCGACATCCTCGACCCGGCGCTGCTCCGTCCCGGCCGCTTCGACCGCCAGATCACCGTCGACCGGCCAGACCGCGCCGGCCGCCGCAAGATCCTCGAGGTCCACACCCGCGGCAAGCCGCTGGCCAAGATCATCGACCTCGACACGCTGGCCGGGCAGACGCCCGGGTTCACGGGCGCCGACCTCTCGAACCTCGTGAACGAGGCGGCGCTGCTCGCCGCCCGCACGGGCAAGAAGGAGATCACCCAGATCGAGCTCGAAGAGGGGATCATGCGGGTGGTCGCCGGGCCCGAGAAGAAGACCCGGGTGATGGGCGAGAAGGAGCGGCTGGTCACGGCCTACCACGAGATGGGTCACGCGATCGTCGGCCACTTCCTCGAGCACTCGGACCCCGTCCACAAGGTCTCGATCATCTCCCGCGGGCAGGCGCTGGGCTACACGATCTCGCTGCCGACCGAGGACAAGTTCCTGACCACCCGGGCAGAGCTGACCGACACGATGGCGATGACGCTCGGCGGCCGCGCCGCCGAGGAGATCGTCTTCAGCGAGATCACCACGGGCGCGTCGAACGACCTCGAGAAGGTCACGGCCACCGCCAAGCAGATGGTGATGCGCTTCGGCATGAGCGAGAAGCTCGGCCCGCGCGTGTTCGGCCACGACCACGGCATGCCGTTCCTGGGCCGGGAGTTCTCGGCCGAGCCGGACTACTCCGACGAGATCGCGCGCGAGATCGACGACGAGATCCGCCGCATCGTCGAGGGCGCCCACCAGCAGGCCAAGGACATCCTGTCCGAGCACCGCGAGCAGCTCACGACGATCTCGGAGCTGCTGCTCAAGCGCGAGACGATCGAGCGCGAGCAGTTCGAGGCGCTGCTCGAGGGCAAGTCCGAGGAGGAGGTCTTCGGGTCCGAGGCGCCGCCGGCGCCCGGCATGCCCGAGCGGCCCGAGCTCCCCGGTGCCGCCACGCCCGCCCCGCCGCGGCCGCTGCCGCGACCCGGGCTCGCGGGCGGGACGGCCGAGGCACGCGGCCTCGACCGTCCCGAGAAGCCCGACTTCGCCTAACGGCGGACGGTGCGGCGGCGGGGCTTCTCCTCGGTCACGAGGCGGTTGCGGGACTCGCGGGCCATCAGGCCGGCAATGGCGTGATCGAACATGGGGAGCTTCCTTTCAGGGAGCGGGGGAGGTGGACGCTCGGACGACGAGCTCGGTGGGGAGGACGACGGACTGGGCCGCGTCGCCTTCGAGCAGCAGGCGGACGGCTTCGGAGCCCTTCAGGTTGTGGGGCTGCCGGATGGTGGTGAGGGGAGGATCGGAAAGGGCGGCCTCGGGGACGTCGTCGAAGCCGGTCACGGAAAGCTGGTCGGGGACGGCGATGCCGCGCTCGCGGGCGCCCTGTATGACGCCGATGGCGATCAGGTCCGAGAGCGCGAGGATGGCGGTGGGGCGCTCGGTCCGGTCGAGCAGGCGCGCGGCGCCGAGCCGGCCGCTCTCGATGCCCTTGCCCGACGGCGTGGCGACGGGGACCTCGTCCCAGTCGATGCCCGCGGCGGTGAGCCCTTCCCGCCACCCGGCGAGGCGCTCGCGCTCGACGTGATGCGTGGCGGCCGCCTCGGCCTGTGCGCCGGTGGAGCCCGGCGCGTCGAGGCCGAGCACGATCCCGAAGCGCCGGTGCCCGAGCTGCGCGAGGTGGTGCGCCGCTGACCGGGCGCCGCCGCGGTCGTCGACGTTCACGCGCACAAGGCCGGGCTGGGGCGCGAAGTCGACACCGACGTATGGCAGCCGCCGGGCGCGCACCGCGTCCATGCGCGGATCGTGCTCGGGCACGCACAAGAGGACGAAGCCGTCCACGAGCGCGGCTCGGACGAGCGCGGAGTGGCGGCCGTCGATGCGCGGGACGAGCGTGAGCCCGAGCCCGCGCTCCTCGCTGCCCGCGGCCACCCCGTGCAGGAAGGCGACTGCGGCCGGGTCGGTGAACGCGAGCGTCAGCGGATAGTCGAGCACGAGCCCGATCGACCCGGTCTCGCCGCGCGACAGCGTTCGGGCGACCGGATCGGGCCCCGAGTAGCCGAGCTCAGCGGCCTTCGCGAGGACTCGCTCGCGCAGCTCGGGCGAGAGCTGGTCGGGGCGGTTGTAGGCGTTCGAGACGGTCATGCGGGACACCCCGACCGCCGCGGCGACGGTGGCGAGCGTGACGTTCGGGCGGGAGTGGTCGGGTCGGCGACGGGTCATCTGTACTGGTACAGACTGTACCGGTACAGTGACGAGCTTGTCAAGCCCGACGCGGGGTTGGCCCCGACGAACGTCAACTGCGGCTGGGTAGGGAGGGTGAGGAGATCGGCCGCGATGCCGTCGTTGACGTCCCCGCCGGCGCACCCGCCGCCCTTGTTCAGCGCGTGGGCTCGAGCGGAAGCGGCGAGGAGGGCTTGAGCTCCTCGAGTCGCAGCAGCGTGACGACGCGGCTGCCTCCTCGCGCCGCGAGGCGGTTGAGGGTGCGCTGGAGCTCTGCGACGTCGCGGGCGACGACCATCACCATCGCGTCGACCTCGCCGGTCACCCAATCGGCGGCGATGACCTGCGGGAGCGCGAGGACGGCCTCCTCGAAGCGCCGGTGGGCCGCGTCGTCGTGGCGGGCGAGCGTGACGGTCACGTAGACCTGCAGCGGGAAGCCGGCCGCCGTGCTGTCCAGCCGCGCGGTGATCCGCCGCAGCACGCCCGACTCCTTGAGCCGCCGGACACGGTTCAGGGTCGCCGCGGGGGACAGCCCGACGATGCGCGCGAGCTCGACGTTCGGGCGATCGGCGTCGGTCTGCAGCTCGGCCAGCAGGCGCACATCAACATGATCAAGCGAAACTGCCATCTGACAAGAGAATATTTCGTCTAGACACCGATCTGTCAAATCCAAGTTGAGAATCTGGGCGAAAGGCCGACACTTGTAGGTATGACCTTCCGGCGCATGAACAACCGACTGGCCGCCGCCGGCGACGACCGCCGGTCGATGGCGCCTGCGCGCTCCAGCGATGACCGCCGCGGCGCGTTCGTCGCGCTCGTGGCCGCCGGCGTCCTCTGGGGACTGACCGTGCCGCTCTCGAAGCTTGCGCTCGAGTGGCTCGACGCGGGCTGGCTGACCGTCCTGCGCTTCGGCCTCGCCGCGCCGCTGCTGCTGCTCGCGACCCGCCGGGCGCACCTGCGCGCCGCGCTGGCGCCGCGCGTCGTCGTGGCCGGCGCGATCGGGTTCGGGCTCGTCATCGTCCTTCAGAACGCCGGCATCGCCCGCACGAACGTGAGCCACGCGTCGCTGATCGTCGGCGCCGTGCCGGTGCTCGTGGCGCTGATCGCGTTCGCGCTCCGCCGCGGCACCGCCGGGCCGCTCGGCTGGGCCGGCCACGTGCTGGCGCTCGCGGGCGTCGGCCTGGTCGCCGGCGCGGGCGGGGCCGGATCGTCGCTGGCCGGTGACGCGATCGTGCTCGGGTCGGTGGTGCTCTCGGCCGCGTTCATCGTGGCGCAGCCCGGCCTGCTCCGCGGCCGCGATCCCGTCGCCGTCACCGCCGTGCAGCTGGCAGCGGGCGCGCTCGCCGCGCTGCCCTACGCCGCCCTCGCCGAGGGCATGCCGCCGGCGCCCGGCGCCGAGGGCCCCGTGCTCGCCGCGATCGGCCTGGCGATCGCCGGCACGCTGCTCGCGTTCTCGCTGTTCGCCTACGGGCAGGCGCGCGTGCCGGCCGACGTCGCGGGCTCGTTCGTCAACCTCGAGCCGCTCGTCGGCTCGCTGGCGGCGGCGGTCGCCTTCCACGAGCCGTTCGGTGGAGTCCAGCTCGCCGGCGCGGCGGCGATCCTCGCGGGCCTCGCGCTCGGCTCGCTGCGCCGGCCACGCGATGGGCTACCGTCGGCGCGTGAGCGCGTACACGATCATGGGCGTCGTCAACGTGACGCCCGACTCGTTCTCGGACGGGGGCGCGTTCGACGACGCGCAGGCGGCGATCACCCACGCGCGACGGCTCGCCGCTGAGGGAGCCGGGATCGTCGACGTCGGCGGCGAGTCGACCCGCCCCGGCGCCGATCCCGTTCCCGAGCAGCAGGAGCTTGCGCGCGTGATCCCCGTGATCGAGGGCCTGGCCGGCGTGCGGGTCTCGATCGACACGATGAAGGCGCGGGTCGCCGAGGCCGCGCTCGACGCCGGCGCCAGCTACGTCAACGACGTCAGCGCCTTCCGGCACGACCCGGACATGGCGGCGCTCGTTGCCGACCGCGGCGTCGACTGCTGCCTCATGCACATGCTCGGCGAGCCGCGCACGATGCAGCAGGACCCGCGCTACGACGACGTCGTCGACGACATCCGCGCATTCCTCGAGGAGCGCCTCGCGGCCGCCGTCGCCGCCGGCATCGCCGAGGAGCGCGTCCAGCTCGACCCCGGGATCGGCTTCGGCAAGACGCTCGAGCACAACCTCGAGCTGCTGCGGCGGCTCGACGAGCTGGCCGCGATCGGGCGCCCGATCGTCGTCGGCACGAGCCGCAAGAGCTTCCTCGGCCGCATCACGGGACGCGACGTGACCGAGCGCGTGTCCGCGACGGTGGCGACCACGGTGATCGCGTACGAGCGCGGCGCGCGGGTGTTCCGGGTCCACGACGTCGCCGCCACGGCGGACGCGCTGGCGGTGGCGGCTGCTACGTTCGCGCCATGGCCGACCCCGACGAGGACTTCGACGAGGACGACCTGACCGACGACGAGGACGACGAGGACGGCCCCGAGATCGGGGTCACCGTCGAGATCGTCGGGCTGTCGCTCTACACGCACCACGGCGTCAGCGCCGCCGAGCGCGAGGTCGGCCAGCGGCTGGTGCTCGACGTGCGCTTCGACGTCGGCGAGCCCGACGCTCTGATCACCGACCGCGTCGAGGACACCGTCGACTACGGCGAGGTCTGCCAGGTGATCGCCCTGCTCGCGCAGCAGCGCTCCTACAAGACGCTCGAGCGTCTGTGCTCGGTGATCGCGGAGCGGCTCGCATCGCAGTTCGGGGCCCAGATGGTGACGGTCAAGGCGTCCAAGCCGGAGCCGCCGATCCCGCTCCCGGTCGAGGAGGTCTCGGTCGAGGTCTGGCGGGAAGACCGGGATTTGACGGCAGAGTAAGCAGTCACTAACCTCACTCGCATGGCCGCCCCAGCCCGCCGCAAGTCGGCCGACGAGCGCCGTGAGGACATCCTCGCGGTGGCCGTCGAGCACTTCGCCGAGGGCGGCTATCACGGGACCTCGACCGAGGTCATCGCCCGCGAGGCGGGCATCTCACAGCCGTACCTGTTCCGGCTCTTCCGCACCAAGAAGGAGCTCTTCCTCGCCTGCACCGACCGTGCCTGCGAGAAGGTGATCGCGACGTTCCGGCGTGCAGCCGGCGCGGCTCAGCCCGGGCACGAGCTCGAGGACATGGGCCACGCCTACGTCCACGAGCTGCTGGCGGACCGGCATGCCCTGCTGATGCTGATGCAGGGCTACGCCGCGGTCGCCGACCCCGAGATCCAGGCGCACGTGCGCCACGGCTACGGCGAGGTCGTCGACGAGGTCGGCCGTCTGTCGGGCGCCACGCCCGACGAGGTCTGGTCCTTCTTCGCGACCGGCATGCTGCTCAACATCGTCACCGCGCTCGACTTCTCGAAGATCGCGGACCGGAACCGCTGGGCCAAGGCCTGGACCGAGCACACGCCCTGACGATGGAGGCGCTCGCGCGCACGATCCACCGCCGCCGCCGGCTCGTCCTGGCGGTCACGCTCGTGACGGTGTTGGTGGCGGGCGCGTACGGCGGCCCGGTCGTCGGCCTGCTCGACTCGGGCGACGACTTCGAGGACGCCGCTTCCGAGTCGGTCGTCGCTCGCGACACGGTCGAGCGCGTAATGGGTCGCTCCGCGTCGCCCGACATGGTGGTCCTGGTGCGGCTCGGCGCGCCGGTCGACTCGCAGCCCGGGGAAAGCGAAGATCGCGCGCGTGGCCGCGGCGCTGCGCGACCCGGAGGTCGCTGCTGTCGTGGCGGTCTCGCGCGGCGAGCCGGCGGAGCTCGTCTCGCGCGACGGGCGGTCGACGTACCTGGTCGCCACGTTCGCCGCGGGCGCTGACGAGGACGCGACCGCCGAGCGCCTGCAGGCGAAGGTCGAGCGCGAGCCGGGGGTCACCGCGGGCGGCGGGCAGCTCGCCTTCACGCAGGTCGGCGAGCAGGTGCAGGAGGACCTCGCGCGGGCGGAGATGCTGGCCTTCCCGCTGCTCTTCCTGCTGTCGCTGGTCGCCTTCCGCGGCGCGATCGCCGCGCTCCTGCCGGTGGCCGTGGGGGCGACGACGATCCTCGTGACGTTCGCGCTCCTGCGCGTGGCCAACACGATCGAGCCGATGTCGGTGTTCGCGATCAACCTCGTCACCGGCGCTGGGCTCGGGCTGGCGATCGACTACTCGCTGTTCGTCGTCTCGCGCTTCCGCGAGGAGCTCGAGCGCGGGGTCGACACCGCCACGGCCCTGGCGGCCACGATGCGCACCGCCGGTCGCACCGTGGCCTTCAGCGCCGTGACGGTCGCGGCGGCGATGGCGGCGCTGATCGTCTTCGACCTGCGCTTCCTGTTCTCGATGGGCGTGGGCGGCGTGCTCGTGGCGCTGACAGCGGCCGTGGTCTCGCTGACGGTGCTGCCCGCGATCCTGGCCGCCCTCGGCCCGCGTGTGAACAGCCTCAGCCTCAAGCGCTGGCAGGTCGCGCTCCATCGCGACGCGGCGCAGGTGCGCGCCGGCCCGTGGTACCGCTTCACGCAGGTCGTGATGCGTCGGCCGGGGCCGATCGCCGCCGGCACGGCTGTGCTCCTGATCGCCATGGGACTGCCGTTCCTGCGCATCGAGTTCACCGGCGTCGACGCCAGCGTGCTGCCCACCGAGCGCTCCGCCCGGGTGGTCGAGGACGCGCTCGAGGCGGAGTTCCCGCCCGGGCCGACCTCGCCGATCATCGTGCTGGCCGGCGCGGGGGAGCGCGGCCGGCCGGCGGCGACGGCGTTCGCCGGCGACCTGTCACGGCTCGACGGGGTCGCCTCGGTCAGCGAGCCCGAGCAGGCGGGCGGGTACTGGCGGATCGACGTCGTGCCCGAGGAGGGCGAGCTCTCGTCGGCGACCAAGCGGCTCGCCGAGGACGTGCGCGACGCGCCGGCGCGGTTCCCAGTCCAGGTCACTGGCGCCACGGCCGGCTTCCTGGACCAGCAGACGTCGCTCGGCGACTCGCTCCCGCTCGCGCTCGTGCTCCTGACCGGCAGCACGCTGGTGATCCTCTTCGTGATGACGGGCTCGGTCGTGCTGCCGGTGAAGGCGCTGATCATGAACCTGCTGACGCTCAGCGCCGCGTTCGGCCTGCTGGTGCTGATCTTCCAGGACGGGCGGCTTGAAGGGCTGCTCGCGTTCGAGGCCCAGGGCGCGCTCGAGTCGACGCAGCCGATCCTGCTGTTCGCCGTCGCCTTCGGGCTCTCCACCGACTACGGCGTGTTCCTGCTGACGCGCATCAAGGAGGCGCGCGACGGCGGCGCGAGCGACCGCGAGGCGGTGGCGATCGGGCTCGAGCGGACGGGCCGGATCGTCACCTACGCGGCGCTGCTGTTCTGCGTCGCGATCGGCGCGTTCGCCACGTCCGAGGTGGTGTTCATCAAGGAGCTCGGGGTCGGCACCGCGCTCGCCGTGCTGATCGACGCCTTCCTCGTGCGCGCGCTGCTCGTGCCGTCGCTGATGGCGCTGCTGGGGCGCTGGAACTGGTGGGCGCCGCGGCCGCTGGCCCGGCTCCACGCCCGCCTCGGGGTGCGCGAGGCCACATAGATGCGGCTCGGCTACCTCGGCCTCGGCTCCAACGAAGGCGACCGGCGGGCGAACCTGCAGGCGGCGGTCGAGGAGCTGTGGACGCACGGCGTGATCGTGCTCGCGTCGTCGTCCGTGTACGAGACCGAGCCGGTGGGCGAGGTGCCCGACCAGCGGGAGTTCCTCAACGCGTGCGTACGCGTGGAGACGGAGCTCGACCCGGAGCCGCTGCTCGATGTGTGCAAGGCGGTCGAGCGGGCGCTGGGCCGTTCGGCGGAGGGCGTGCGCCACGGGCCGCGGCCGATCGACGTCGACGTGCTGCTGCTCGAGGACCTCGAGCACGAGTCGGAGCGGTTGACGCTGCCGCACGCCGAGGTCACCTCGCGGCGGTTCGTGCTCGTGCCGCTGCTCGAGCTCGACCCCGACCTCGCCGTCCCCGGCTACGGCCGTGCCGCCGCCGCCCTCGACGCGATCGAGGGCCAGGAGGTCCGGCGCGCCGGCCCGCCGCTCGACGTGCGACCGTAACGGCGATGCTGCTCGTCGTCGACGTCGGGAACACGCAGACCCATCTCGGGACGTTCCGGGACGGTGCGCTCCAAGAGCACTGGCGCTTCGCCACGGTGCGCGAGTCGACGGCCGACGAGCTGGGCGCCGCCCTGCGCGCCCTGCTCGGCCTGCGCGGGGTGACGTTCGACCTGCTCGACGCGTCGATCGTGTCGTCCACCGTCCCGGAGCTGGCGCCGGAGTGGGGGGCGATGGCCGAGCGCTACCTCGGCCACAGGATGCCGGTCGTCGGCCCGGGCCTGCGGACCGGGATGCCGATCCGGATCGACAACCCGCGCGAGGTGGGGGCCGACCGGCTCGTCAATTCCGTCGCGGCACACGACCGCTTCGGCGGACCGTGCGTCGTGGTCGACTTCGGGACGGGCCTCAACATCGACGTCGTCTCGCGCGCCGGCGAGTACATCGGCGGCATGATCGCGCCCGGAATCGAGATCTCGATGGACGCGCTGACCGCGCGCGGCGCGAAGCTCCTGCGGGTCGAGCTGGAGACGCCGCGGGCGCTGATCGGCAAGTCGACGGTCGAGGCCATCCGGTCCGGCGTGGTCTACGGCTACGCCGGGATGGTCGACGGCATCCTGCGCCGGCTGCGCGCCGAGCTCGGCGAGGACACGGCGACGATCGCCACCGGCGGGCTCGCCGGCTACGTGGTCCCCCACTGCGAGCTGGTCGACGAGACCGACGAGCTGCTGACGCTGCAGGGCCTGCGGTTGATCTGGGAGCGCAACGTCGCCACCTAACCTGTGCGTCGTGCGCTCTCTGCATGACTCATGGTCGTTGGGCGGCGTCACGATCCCGAACCGGGTCGTGCTCGCGCCGCTCGCCGGGATCGGCAACTGGTTCGTGCGGCTGCAGGCCAAGCGCTACGGCGCCGGCCTGGCGGTGTCGGAGATGGTCTCGTCGTTCGCGATCCACTACGGCAACCGCAAGACGCACGACGAGCTGCTCACGATCGACCCGCGCGAGCGCGAGGGCGGGCCCGTGGCGATGCAGCTCTTCGGCCAGGACCCGGACATCATGCGCTCGGCGGCGGCGCACGTTGCCGGGCTGGGCGCTGACATCCTCGACCTCAACATGGGCTGCCCGGTGCCGAAGGTGATGAAGACCGGCGCGGGGGCTGCGCTGCTCTCGGATCCCGGGTTGGCGGTGGCGGTCGCGACGAGCGGCTCGTGAGGGCTCGGGCCTGCCGGTGACCGTGAAGCTGCGCGCTGAGGGAGTGGACGTGGCGCGGCGGCTGGTGGAGGAGGCCGGCGTCGCGGGGATCACCTTCCATCCGCGCACGATCAAGGTGCGTCATCGGGGGACGCCGGACTACGACCTGGCGGCTTCGCTGGTGGCGTCGCTCCCGGTCCCGGTGATCGTCACGGGCGGCATGGACGACCCCGACCACGTGCGCTGGGTGTTCGAGTACACGGGCTGCGAGGCGGTGATGCTCGCGCGCGGCAGCCTGGGCAACCCGTGGCTGTTCGAGCAGGTGCTGGGGGTGCGCGAGGACGGCCCCGAGCGCGACGAGATCGTCGCCGAGTGGGAGTGGGTGCTCGACCGCGCCGAGGAGCATCTGGGCGCCGATCGGGCGGCGCGCTACCTGCGCAAGTTCCACCCGTGGTACCTCGAGCGGCTCGGCGCGCCCCGCGATGTGCAGGACGCGCTGCAGCGCGCCGAGACGCTCGCCGAACAGCGGTCGATCATCGCCGCGCTCGGTGCTACCATGCTCGGCCGCGCCGCCGTCTGAGCGCGCTACTCGTCCGCCCGTGTGCGGGCGTTTTCTTTCTCCGGACCCCATCGCAAGGACGACGAGATGCAGAAGGACGTCATCCTCACCCCTGAAGGGCTCGAGAAGCTCAAGCAGGAGATCGCATACCTCTCGGGCGACAAGCGTCGCGAGGTCGCCGAACGGATCAAGGAGGCGCGCGAGTTCGGCGACATCTCCGAGAACTCGGAGTACGACGACGCCAAGAACGAGCAGGCCATGCTCGAGGCGCGGATCGCCTCGCTGGAGGACAAGCTGCGGTCGGCCTCGGTGATCGACGCTACGGAGCTGTCGAACGACGTCGTGCGCGTCGGCTCGGTGGTCAACGTCAAGGACGAGACCTCCGGCAAGTCGCTCCAGTACACGATCGTGGGCTCGACCGAGGCGAACCCCTCGGAGAACAAGCTCTCCAACGAGTCGCCCGTCGGCAAGGCGCTGCTCGGCAACAAGCGCGGGGAGAAGGTGTCCGTGACGCTGCCCAGCGGCAAGGCCCGCGAGCTCAAGATCACCAAGATCGACGTCGCCAAGGTGTGACCTCGGACGAGCTCCTCGAGCAGCGCCGGCGCAAGCTCGCCGCGCTGCGCGACGAGGGCGTCGAGCCGTTCCCGCACTCGTATCCGGGCGTCGTGCCGATCGCCGCGGTCAAGGCGCCGCTGGGACGAACTGCCGGCGGGTGAGGAGAGCGGGACTCGAGCGCGGGTGGCAGGCCGTCTCGCCGCCCGGCGGGGCCAGGGGAAGGCTGCATTCCTCGATCTCGTCGATCGCTCGGGGCGGATGCAGCTGCACGCGCGCGCGGACGTCCTCGGGCCGCGAGTCGCTCGACCGTCTCGTCTCGCTCGACCTCGGCGACCTGATCGGCGCCGACGGAACCGTCTTTCGTACCCGGCGGGGCGAGCTCTCGCTTGCGGTGGACGACTGGACGCTGCTCGCGAAGTCGCTCCGGCCTCCGCCCGAGAAGCACGCTGGGCTGACGGACGTCGAGACGCGCTACCGGATGCGCGAGCTCGACCTGATGGCGAACGAGGAGTCGCGCGACGTGTTCATGACGCGCGCTCGGGTCATCAGCGAGATGCGCCGCTTCCTCGACGCCGAGGGGTTCATCGAGGTCGAGACGCCGGTCCTGCAGCCGCTGTACGGCGGCGGGGCCGGCCGGCCGTTCACGACGCACCACAACGAGCTCGACCGCACGCTGTACCTGCGGATCGCGACCGAGCTGTATTTGAAGCGGCTGATCGTGGGCGGGCTCGAGCGGGTCTACGAGGTCGGCAAGGACTTCCGCAACGAGGGCGTGTCGTTCAAGCACAACCCGGAGTTCACGCAGCTCGAGTGGTACGAGGCGTACGCGGACTACCAGGACATCGCGGCGCGCTGCGAGCGCCTGGTGTCGTCGGTTGCTGCGGCTGTTGGCGCGTCGGGCTTCGAGGCGCCGTGGAAGCGCGAGACTCTGGGCGATGCGATCTCCTCACGCACCGGGATCGATGTGTATGCGCACCGCGAAACTGCGGCATTGAGGGAGGCGATGGCGGCTGGTGGTCTCGATCCCGCTTCGCACGAGACGACCTGGGCTCGGTTGGTGGATCACCTGCTCTCGAAGTACGTGGAGCCGGAGCTGATCGAGCCGACGTTCCTGTTCGACTACCCGGTCGAGCTCTCGCCGCTCGCCAAGGTGCACCGGTCCGAGCCGGGCCTCGTCGAGCGCTTCGAGGCCTTCGCCGGCGGGATGGAGTTCGCCAACGCGTTCTCCGAGCTCAACGACCCGGACGACCAGCGAGCCCGCTTCGAGGCCCAGCGCGCGGCCGCCGCCGCCGGCGACGAGGAGGCGCACCCGTACGACGAGACCTACATCCGCTCGCTCGAGCACGGCATGCCGCCCACCGGCGGCATCGGGATCGGCGTCGACCGGCTGGTGATGCTGCTCACGGGCCGCGACACGATCCGAGAGGTCGTGCTGTTCCCGGCTCTGCGCACTCCGTAACGATTCTGTTCCGCGCTGGTGCCGGTTGTGCCGCAGCACGTCAACTGCGGCATTGACGGGTGCACGATGCGGGGATGCGGTCCCTCAAGGCGGAGTTTCGTGTCAATCGGCGAGGGGTCGAGACGCCCATTTCCATCTTCTTCCCCGTCTAGAGGAACAAAGTGGCAATCGGTGCTGCGGGGAGGTGCCGAAATCCACGTAGCTCCCCGTCGAATGGATGAAGCGGTGGTCGCGCTCGCGCGCCGGCAGCATGGCGTCATCTCCGCCGCTCAGCTTCGCTCGATCGGGCTGGGGCCTAACGCGGTCGCGAGTCGGGTCGGGCGGGGGTGGCTTCGACGCCTGCACCGAGGCGTGTACGCGGTTGGGGCTCTCGAGTCGGCACTAACCGCGCCCGCAGGAGCGATCCTGGCGTTTGACGGTCGGGCCGTCCTGAGCCACCGAACCGCGGCCACGATCTGGGGCATCGTCGAACCACGGCCTGGCGATCCGATCCAGGTCATCGCTCCTCAATGCCAGAAGTAACGGCAGGCGCGGCGTGGAGGTCCACAGACAGGCGCTGCCCACCAAGGACATCCGCACCCGCCACGGAATGCAGTTGACGTCACCGACGCGAACCCTCCGAGACCTGGCGGCGACCGCGCCGCACGAGCTGGGCCAAGCGATCAACGAGGCCCAGATCCACCGCCTGGTCACCCAGAAAGAGCTCCACCACCTCCTGACCCTCCCTCAATGCGGTGTTCGAGCCCTCAGACACGCAATCGACGGCAGCACCGGCCTCACAAGATCCGAGGCAGAGCGGAAGCTGCTGGCGCTGATCCGCAGCGCCGGGCTCCCCATGCCCCGAGCCAACGTCAAGGTCGCCGGCTACGAGGTCGACCTCCACTGGCCGGACCACAACCTCGTCGTCGAGTTCGACAGCTGGACCTACCACTCCACCCGAGACGCGTTCGAGCGCGATCGGCGCAGGGACGTCGATCTTCAACTTGCCGGACAGCGCGTCCTGCGGGTCACGGACCGGCATCTCACGAAGCAGCCGATAGCCCTGATCGCGCGCTTCGGGGCCGCCCTCGCGACCCCGGGGCAGGCGCCTCGACCGTTGGTAAACTGACCCATGGCCGCAAAGCGAACCCCGACTCGTTCATCCACTGGCCCGAGAGTGCCGAATACGTGGTTGAGGGATCGGGGTATTTTCGTCTTCCGACCCATGTACCGGACCGCCGAAACGACCGAGCGCTAGCCATCAAGTAGCAGGAAGGACTGCGCACCACCATGTTCGAGCGATTCACAGAGCGAGCACGCCAGGTGGTCGTCCTCGCGCAAGAGGAAGCCCGAACCCTCAAGCACAACTACATCGGGACCGAGCACATCCTGCTCGGCCTGCTCCGGGAGGAGGAGGGCCTCGCTGCCCGCGTCCTGGAGAGCCTGGACATCACCGTTGAGCGCGTGCGCGCCCAGGTCGTCCGCATCGTCGGCTCTGGCGAAGAGGTCACCTCCGGCCAGATCCCGTTCACGCCTCGCGCCAAGAAGGTCCTGGAGCTGGCGCTCCGCGAGGCACTCTCCCTCGGCCACAACTACATCGGCACCGAGCACATCCTGCTCGGCCTCGTTCGCGAGAACGAGGGCGTGGCCGCGCGCATCCTCCTCGACTTCGACGCCGACTCCGAGAAGATCCGCAACGAGGTCATCCGCATGCTCTCCGGCCCAGGTGGCCGGCGCCAGTCGGGCTCCGGCTCGTCCGGTGCGGCCGCGGGCGCCGGCGGCGCCCAGGGCGAGGGCAAGAAGTCGTCCAAGCTCCTGGACCAGTTCGGTCGCAACCTGACCAAGCTGGCCGCCGAGGGCAAGCTCGACCCCGTCGTGGGTCGCGAGACCGAGATCGAGCGGATCATGCAGATCCTCTCGCGCCGCACCAAGAACAACCCGGTGCTCGTGGGCGAGCCCGGCGTCGGCAAGACCGCCGTCGTCGAGGGCCTGGCCCAGCGCATCACCAACGGCGACGTGCCGGAGCTGCTCAAGAACAAGCAGATCTACACGCTCGACCTGGCGGCGCTCGTCGCGGGCTCCAAGTACCGCGGCGAGTTCGAGGAGCGCCTGAAGAAGGTGATGAAGGAGATCACCCAGCGCGGCGACATCATCCTGTTCATCGACGAGCTCCACAACCTCGTCGGCGCGGGCGCCGCCGAGGGCGCGATCGACGCCGCGAGCATCCTCAAGCCCGCGCTGGCCCGAGGCGAGCTGCAGACCGTCGGCGCCACGACGCTCGACGAGTACCGCAAGTACCTCGAGCGCGACAGCGCGCTGGAGCGCCGCTTCCAGAAGATCGTCGTCGACCAGCCGTCGATCGAGGAGACGGTCCAGATCCTCAAGGGGCTCAAGGACCGCTACGAGGCGCACCACAAGATCACGATCACCGACGAGTCGCTGGAGGCCGCGGCCGAGCTGGCCGACCGCTACATCTCCGACCGCTTCCTGCCCGACAAGGCGATCGACCTCATCGACGAGGCCGCCTCGCGCATGCGCATCAAGTCGATGTCCTCCCCGCCCGTGTACCGGGAGCTCGAGGAGGAGATCGAGACGACGCGGCGCGACAAGGAGGCCGCGATCGAGAACCAGGAGTTCGAGAAGGCGGCGCAGCTGCGCGACAAGGAGCGGCGCCTGACGAACAAGAAGCGCGAGCTCGAGGACGCCTGGGAGTCCGGCGACGGCGGCGAGCGGCCGGCGATCGGCGAGGAGGAGATCGCCGACATCGTCTCGATGTGGACGGGCATCCCGGTCTTCAAGCTCACCGAGGCCGAGACCCAGAAGCTGATGCGGATGGAGGAGGAGCTGCACAAGCGCGTCATCGGGCAGCACCCGGCGATCGAGATCGTCTCGAAGGCGATCCGGCGCTCGCGCGCGGGTCTCAAGGACCCGAAGCGGCCGACGGGCTCGTTCGTCTTCCTCGGCCCGTCGGGCGTCGGCAAGACCGAGCTCGCCCGCACGCTCGCCGAGTTCCTGTTCGGCGACGAGGACGCGATGGTGCGGATCGACATGTCGGAGTACATGGAGAAGCACGCCGTGTCCCGGCTCGTCGGCTCGCCTCCGGGCTATGTCGGCTACGACGAGGGCGGCCAGCTGACCGAGGCCGTGCGCCGCAAGCCGTACAGCGTGCTCCTGCTCGACGAGATCGAGAAGGCGCACCCTGACGTCTTCAACATCCTCCTGCAGATCCTGGAGGACGGCCGGCTCACGGACTCGCAGGGCCGCACCGTGGACTTCCGGCACGCGATCGTGATCATGACCTCGAACATCGGGGCGAGCGAGATCGCGCGCAACACGCCGCTCGGCTTCACGGTCGGCGACGACGACCACGGCATGACCTACGACGACATGAAGAACCGGGTCACGGGCGAGCTGAAGAAGGTCTTCCGCCCCGAGTTCCTCAACCGGATCGACGAGGTCATCGTCTTCCACAAGCTGACCAAGGAGGAGATCAAGTCGATCGTCGACCTGCTCCTCCGCCGGATCCGCGGCCAGCTCGCCGAGCGCGAGCTGCAGCTGGACCTCACCGAGGCCGCCGAGGACTTCCTCGTCGACAAGGGGTGGGACCCGGCGATGGGGGCCCGGCCGCTACGCCGCGCCATCCAGCGCTACATCGAGGACCCGCTGGCCGACTTCGTGCTCCGGGCGGAGCTCGAGCCGCAGGCCACGGTGCTTGTCGAGAAGGCGCCGGAGGGCGAGGGGCAGGACCTCACGCTGACGATCGTCAAGCCCGAGAAGAAGCCGACCCCGGTGGCCGTCGGCGGCGGCAAGGAGGGCGACGCGCCCGAGGACGCCGTCGACGACGGCGGGGCGCTCGACCAGCCGGCCATCGAGCCGCCTCCGGCGGACGAGTAGATCGGTTTACGTTCTCAGAGGGCGCCCTGTTTGCAGGGCGCCCTCTGGCGTTCCGGCCGTCCCCGTAACCCGCACCGCCAGGCCGCGCAGCAGGCGGCGGCCCATGCCCTCGAGCGTCGCCGTCGCGTAGGTGTGCGACGGGTTGCCGGCGGTGAGCACCGCGATCGCCACGCGGTGGTGGCCGCGGCGCAGCAGGCCGACCTGGTGGTCGACGGCGCCGCTGCCCGATCCCCAGCCGCCCTTGAAGTACAGCCGCCAGCCGTCCGGGATCGCCTGCGCGAGGCCCCAGCGCTGGGACGGCACGATCGTGCGCAGCAGCCGCAGCGCGTAGGCGCGGTGGCGGGCCGGCACGAAGCGGTCGAGGCGCAGGAAGAAGCGCGTCTGGTCGCGCGCGGTGATGCGCGACAGCCCCCAGATCGAGGCGATCGCGAAGCGCGTCATCCCGATCCGGCCAGCGAACCGCACGACCGCGGCGTTGCCGACGAGGTTCCGCACCTGCGACGCGGTGGCGTTGTCCGACCACCGCACCATCGGGCTCAGCAGCGCGCGGTCGCCGGTCCGCAGCGGGCGGTGCCGCGCCGTCCGCAGATACGTGACGAGCAGCATCGCCTTGAAGACGCTGGCCGCGGGTCGCTGCACGTCGAGCCCGCGACCCCGGAGGCGGTGCTTCGTGCGGACCGCGAACGTGACCGCCCCCGCGCGGCCCTGCGCCCACTCGGCCGCGCCCGCGACGTCCGGCCGCCAGCGCTCCGCCGCGCCGGCGCTCGCCGGTGCGACCATCGCGGCGAGCAGGGCGGCGACGAGCAGCCGTCGCATCGCGTCAGTCTATGGGCCATGAACCCCCTCGGCCCCGCCTCTCGACGTTCGCGAAGCGAACTCGCAATGGAATCGGCGTCAGCCGATTTCACGCCATGCTTGCTTGGCCCAAGCACGCGCGCCGTCCACGCCGGGCTCCCGCCCGCCGAGCAGGGCGAGCCGATCCTCCCCGGCCCGGTGTTCGCCGCGCCGTTCCACCTGCGCGGCCCCACCGACAGCGCCGAGTACGGCTACGGCCGCGACGAGAACCCCACCTGGACGCACCTCGAACGCGCGATCGGCGAGCTCGACGGGGGCGAGAGCGTGGTCTTCTCCTCTGGGATGGCCGCGGTGACCGCCGTCGTGCTGGCGCTGCGGCCCGGGCAGGTGCTGGTGGCGTGCGGCGACGGCTACCCCGGGATCCGCGAGCTCGCCGAGCACGACCTGCGACCCCACGGCGTGCATGTCCGCCAGGTGCCCACGGACACCGAGGCCGTGGTCTCCGCCGCCGAGGGCGCGGCTCTGATCTGGGTCGAGACGCCCTCGAACCCGAAGCTCGACGTCGTCGACCTCGACGCCGTCGCGGCAGCGGCGCGCGCGGCGGGAGCACGGCTCGCGGTCGACAACACGGTCGCGACGCCGCTCGGCCTGCGCCCGCTCGACCACGGCGCCGACTACGCCATGGTCTCCGGCACCAAGTCGCTCACCGGGCACGGCGACGTGCTGCTCGGGGCGGTCAGCGTGCGGGACGCCGCGCTCGCGAGCGCGCTACGCGAGTGGCGCACTCGCAGCGGAAGCATCCTCGGCCCGTTCGAGGCGTGGCTGGCGCATCGCTCCCTGGCGACCCTCGGGTTGCGGCTCGAGCGCTCGCAGGCCAACGCCCGCGCGCTCGCGGAGGTGCTCTCGGGCCGGAATGACCTGACGCACGTCAGATGGCCCGGGATTGGTCCGCTCGTCTCGTTCGCGCTGCCGACGGCAGCGGCCGCGGACGAGTTCCTCGACGCGTGCGAGCTTGTCAGCGTGGCGACAAGCTTCGGCGGCGTGCACTCGACCGCCGAGCGCCGCGCGCGCTGGGGGACCGACGACGTGCCCGAGGGCTTCATCCGCTTCTCGGCCGGCTGCGAGGACACCGCGGACCTCGTCGCCGATGTGCTGAGCGCGCTCGAATGATGAAGGGCCCGCCTGGGGCGGGCCCTTCACCACTTGGGGGTCGACGGTGGCCGGGGGTCAGTCGGCGCCCGCCGTAGCGGCGCCACCGGAGGGTTGAAAGGCGGCGCCTGAGCCGGGGGATCGCGGGTCAGACGATCCGCTCGGAGGGTATGTGTTCGCAACATCCGTGTCGCAACATTTGCGGGCACGGAAGCCGTTCCCGTGACCGCTCAGGAAATTGTGGGGGACCGCGATTGGCGAAACCTTGGAGAAACCTTGGAGGCGCGGTAGCGTGGTCGCGATGGCTTGGACCATACGGCTGTGCGGTCCGCTGGCGGTGAGCGTTGGCGCCGAGGCCGCGGTGCTCCCTGGCCGGCAAGGACGCCTCCTGTTCGCCTACCTGGTGCTCAACCGGGACCGCGACTGCGGCCGAGCCGAGTTGGTCGACCTCCTGTGGCCCGAGGATCCGCCCGCGGCCGCCGACTCGGCACTGAGCGCACTCCTGTCCAAGCTGCGCAAGGCGCTCGGAGACGACGCGCTCGCCGGGCGCTCGGAGCTGCGGCTGGTGCCGCCCGAGCCGCTCGACGTCGACGTCGAGGCTGCCGCCGTCGCTGCGGGGCGGGCCGAGGCCGCGATCGACGACTGCGATTGGGCGGGCGCCGCCGAGCATGCCGGCAGCGTCCTCGCGTCGATCTGCAGACCTTCCTGCCCGACTGCGACGGACCGTGGGTGGCCGAGCAGCGGCGTGACCTCGAGCGATCCGCCTGCGCGCGCTCGAGGCGCTGGCCGAGGCCGGGCTGCACCAGGGCGGCCGCGAGCTGGGCGCCGCCGAGCAGGCCGCGCGGGCGGCGATCGCCGCCGCGCCGTTCCGCGAGACGGCGCACCGGCTGCTGATGGAGATCCACGACGCGGCGGGCAACCCGGCGGAGGCGCTGCGGGCCTTCGAGGACCTGCGCGTGCTCCTGCGCGACGAGCTCGGGACCACGCCCGGAGCTGCTGCCATGGCCGTGCACGAGCGACTGCTGCGCGGCGAGCCACCCGGGCCGTCGCGCAAGGCCAGCCCCGAGGAGATCGTCGTGTCGCCATGGCCCGGACCGCTGGCCGCGGCGCTCGACCGGCACGGGCTCATCGGCCGGGCGGCCGAGCTCGGTGTGCTCGCCGACTGCTGGCGCGAAGCGGTGGCAGGCACCCGGCGGCTGGTGCTGATCACGGGCGACGCGGGGATCGGGAAGACCCGCCTGGCCGCCGAGATCGCGCGCCGGGCCCGCGAGGATGGAGCGATCGTCCTCTACGGCCGCTTCGACGAGGACGCGCTGGCGCCCTACCAGCCCATCGTGGAGATGGTGCGCGGCTGGTCCTCCGGCGCCTCGCTCGAGCCGCTGCGCGAGCGGCTCGGCGCGCGCGCCGCCGAGCTCGGGATCCTGTTCGGTGAGCTCGGCCCGCCCGCCCCACCGCCCGACGAGCATGCCGGTGACCCGGACGGGCGGCGGCTGCGGCTGTTCGACGCGATCGCCGCGCTGCTCGACGAGGCGGGCGCCCACTCCCCGCTCGTGCTCGTGTTCGACGACCTGCACTGGGCCGACCGGCCGACGCTCCAGCTCCTGCGCCACCTCGTCCGCGCCCCGCACCCGCGCCGCGTGCTGCTGCTCGGCACGTTCCGCGAGGCCGAGCTCGACGCCGGCCACCCGCTGGTGGAGCTGGCGAGCGACGTGCGGCGCGAGGGCACGATGACGCGCGTGCCGCTCTCCGGCCTCGACGAGCCCGAGGTGGCGGAGCTGGTGTCGTCGCTCGGCGTGGACGCCGTCGAGCCCGCGTTCCTGTCGGCCCTGCACGGCGAGACCGAGGGCAACCCGTTCTTCATCGAGGAGGTCGTACGCCACCTGCGGGCCAGCGGCGGCCGGCTGCACGCCGCCGGCTCGCTGACGGAGGCGGGCGTGCCCGACGGGGTGCGCGAGGTCACCGCGCGGCGGCTGCGGCGACTCGGCGCGCCGACCCGCCAGGCGCTGCAGGTGGCCGCGGTCATCGGCCGCGAGTTCGAGTTCGACGTGCTCGAGGCCGTCACCCCGCTCGACGACGACGCGCTGATCTCCGCGCTCGAGGAGGGCGTGGACGCGCGCGTGCTGCGCGAGGCGGGGCGGGTCGGCCGCTACGCGTTCACGCACACGCTCGTGCGGGCGACGCTCTACGACGGGCTCTCCCAGCTGCGCCGCGCCCGTCTCCACGGCCGCGTCGGCGAGGCGCTCAAGGCGCTGCGGGCGGCCGACCTCGACCCGTGGCTGCCCCAGCTCGCGTACCACTTCGCGCAGGCAGCGCCGGTCGAGCAGCCCGAGCGCGCGATCGAGTACGCGCTGACCGCCGCCCGCCGCGCCGACCGCCTGCTGGCGTGGGAAGAGGCCGCCCAGCACCACCGCGCCGCGCTGCGCGTACGCGAGCTCACCGGCGCGCCCGACGACGCTATGCGCGCCGGCATGCTGCTCGACCTCGGCGCCTCCGAGGAGCGGGCCGGCATGGAGTCCGAGGCGCGCACCACGTCGCACGCCGCGGCGGTGCTGGCGCGCCGGCTGGGCGACGCCACGCTGCTCGGGCGGGCGGCGCTCGCCCACGCCGGGCAGTGGTCGATCCTCGGCCGCGTCGACGAGGAGCGCGTGGCGATGCTCGAGGAGGCGCTGGCGGGCCTCGGCGACGAGGACAGCCCGCTGCGGGCGCGGCTGCTCGCCCGGCTGGCGCTCGAGCTCTACTACTCGGGCGATCCCGCGCGGCGGCTGGCGCTCTCGGAGGAGGCGGTCGACCTTGCGCGGCAGCTCGGCGACCCCCGCACGCTGGCCGCGTGCCTGGACGCCCGCCACTACGCGCTGTGGCAGCCGGAGAACGTCGACGAGCGACTGGCGGTCGCCGCCGAGCTGCGGGCGGTGGCCGAGCAGACCGGCGACCCCGAGCTCGAGCTCGAGGGCGCGGGCTGGACCGTGGTCGACCTGCTCGAGGTCGGCGACATGGTCGGCGCCGACGTGCAGATCGCCGCCGCGTCGAAGCTCGCCGACGCGCTCAACCGGCCGCTGTGGCGCTGGTGGACGTCGCTGCTGCGCTGCACGCGGGCGCAGATCGTCGGCGACTTCGCGCTCGCGGAGCGGCTGGCCGACGAGACGCTCGAGATCGGCCGTCACGGGCAGGCGGAGAACGCGGTCAACGCCTATGCCCAGGCGATCTTCAACATCCGGCGCGAGCAGGGCCGGCTCGCGGAGGTCGAGTCCGCCGTGCGCCGCTTCATCGACCTCTACCCGGCGCTCGTGGCGTGGCGTGCCGGCCTGGCGCTGCTGCTGATCGAGCTCGACCGGGCGGACGAGGCGCGGGCGGAGTTCGAGCTCGTCGTCGCCGAGGCGATGCCGCGCGACGCCAACTGGCTGATCGGCGTGACGCTGCTCGCAGAGGTCTGCGGCGAGCTCGGCGACGGCGCGCGCGCCGAAGGGCTCTACGCGTTGCTCAAGCCGTACGCGGGGCGCAACGTGGTCGTGGGGCGGGCGGCGACGTGCAACGGCTCCGCCTCGCGGCTGCTGGGGATCCTCGCGGCGGCGATGCGGTCGTGGGAGCTCGCCGAGGGCCACTTCATCGACGCGCTGTCGATGCACGAGCGCATGGGAGCGCGCCCGTGGGTGGCCCGCACGCAGCTCGCGTACGCCGAGATGCTGCTGACGCGGCGCCGCCGCGGCGACCGCGCACGAGCGAGGGAACTGCTCGGCGACGCCGTGGGCACGACGGAGGCACTCGGGATGGGCGTGGTCGCCGCCCGCGCTCGCGCGCTCGCGCCCGACGGCGGCACGGTCGCCGCGCCGCGCTGAGCCGCACTGGAGGCGTCGCCTCGTCGCGCCGCCCCGGGGCGAATCGTCCGGCGGCGCGCCTACTGTCCGGGAGCCATGGCCAAGCCCGTGACCGTCTTCGTCTGCTCCGCCTGCGCGACCGAGTCCGCGAAGTGGCACGGGCAGTGCCCGGGCTGCGGTGCCTGGAACACGCTTGCCGAAGAGGCGCGAGGCGGATCTCGCTCGAGCGCCGGCGGACGCGCAGCGCGGCCCGTGCGGCTCGCCGACGTCCGGCCCGAGCGCCACGCGCGCCTGTCGACGGGGATCGGCGAGCTCGACCGGATCCTCGGCGGCGGCGTGGTCCCAGGCTCGCTGGTGCTGATCGGCGGCTCGCCGGGGATCGGCAAGTCGACGCTCACGTCGATGGCGCTGGGCCACATGCAGGGCGCCGGGCGGCGCACGCTCTACGTCTCCGGCGAGGAGTCGGCGGCGCAGATCCGCTTGCGCGCCGAGCGCCTGCCGGGCGCTGCGCTCGACGTGCCCGTGCTGGCGGAGACCGACCTCGACACCGTCCTCGCCACGCTCGACGCCGAGCGGCCGGAGGTCTGCGTGGTCGACTCCGTGCAGACGCTGCACGCGCCCAGTCTCACGGGCGCGGCCGGGTCGGTCGGCCAGGTCCGCGAGGTCGCCGACCGCATCACGCGCCTCGCCAAGGCGCGCTCGATCGCGGTCCTGCTCGTCGGCCACGTGACCAAGGAAGGCGCGCTCGCCGGGCCACGGGTGCTCGAGCACCTGGTCGACTGCGTGCTGCAGTTCGAGGGCGAGCGCGAGCGGACGTACCGCACCCTGCGAGCGCTCAAGAACCGCTTCGGCTCGACCAACGACGTCGGCGTCTTCGAGATGCGCCAAGGCGGGTTGGTCGAGGTCGCCGACGCCTCGGCCCGCTTCGTCGGCGAGGCCACCCGGGCGCCCGGCAGCGCGATCCTCGCCGCGATGGAGGGCTCGCGGCCGCTGCTCGTGGAGGTCCAGGCGCTGGTCTCGCCCTCCGAGCTCGTCCCGCCGCGGCGGGTGGCGAACGGGATCGATCGCAACCGCCTCGCGCTCGTGCTCGCGGTCCTCGGCCGCCACGCCGGCGTGGGCGTCGGATCGGCCGATGTGTTCGTCAACGTCGCCGGCGGCGTGCGAGTGGACGAGCCGGGCGCGGACCTCGCGGTGGCGCTGGCCGTCGCGAGCGCCCAACGCGGCGCGCCGCTGGGCGGCGGCGAGCAGCCGATCGCGTGCTTCGGCGAGGTCGGCCTGACGGGGGAGCTGCGGTCGGTCGCCCACCCCGACCGCCGGCTCGCCGAGGCGTCCAAGTTCGGCCTGCAGACGGTCGTCGCGCCGGGCGAGGGAATCGCCACGTTGCGGCAGGCGCTGCGCGCCGCACTGCCCGCCGCAAACGCCCCACGAGCGGCCGCCTAAAGCGCTTCAGACCGCACTCCCACCTGGGTTTAGGCGATGTTAAGCCAACTGCTAGAATTGCGTGGTGATGACGCCGCGATCAGGGGAGGAGCTCGGAGAGCTCGAGGCGCGGCAGGAGCCCCGGTTGGTCAAGTCCCTCGAGATGGTCGCGCCCGGCTCGGCGGTCCGCGAGGGCATCGACAACATCGTCCACGCGCGCACCGGCGGGCTGATCGTGATCGGCGACACGGACGAGCTCGCGTTTCTCTTCTCGGGCGGCATCAAGCTCGACATCGACTACTCGCCGGCGATGATGTACCAGCTGGCGAAGATGGACGGTGCGATCGCACTGAACGGCACGGCGACCAAGATCGCCTGGTGCAACGTCCAGCTGATGCCCGACCCGACGATCCTCAGCTCGGAGACCGGCACCCGCCACCGCACCGCCGAGCGCGTCTCCAAGCAGACCGACGCGCTGGTGATCGCCGTCTCCCAGCGGCGCGACGTCGTCTCGCTGTACGTGGACGGGGCGAAGTACATCCTCGAGGAGATTCCCGCCGTGCTGGCCAAGGCCAACCAGGCGCTGGCGACTCTCGACAAGTACCGCTCTCGCCTCGACCAGGTCTCGACGCGCCTGACGGCGCTCGAGTTCGAGGGCGGGGTCACGCTCCACGACGTGCTCACCGTCCTGCAGCGGGCGGAGCTCGTCACGCGCATGGCCGTGGAGATCGAGCGCTACATCGTCGAGCTCGGCTCTGAGGGCCGGCTGATCGAGATGCAGCTCGAGGAGACCATGGTCGGCGTGGCCGGCGACAAGGCCGCGCTCCTGCATGACTACCTGGCCGAGCCACGCGACGACACGTTCGCCGTCGCGCTCGACGGCATCGCACGCCTGTCGCACCAGGACATGCTGGACTTCGGGCGGCTCGCCGAGCTGCTCGGCTACGACCGCAAGGTCAACACACTCGACTTTCCCGTCTCGCCCCGCGGCTACCGCATCCTCGGCCGCATCCCCCGGCTCCCGAAGCTGGTGGTGCAGAACATCGTCATCGAGTTCCGCGGGCTTGACGAGATCCTCGCCGCGACCGACCCCGAGCTGGAGTCCGTCGAAGGCGTCGGAGAGATCCGGGCGAAGGACATCCGCGAGGGCCTTCGCCGCCTACAGGAGATCAACCTCGTGGACCGCTACCTGCAGACATGAGCATCCGGCACGCGGACGCACCCTGATGAAGGAGGACACCATCCCCGAGACAGCTACCGACGAGCACATCGAGGACCTGGAGATCACGCGCGAGGCGGAGTGCATCGACTTTCAGATCGGTGACAACGTCGTCTACCCCCACCACGGGGCTGGACAGGTCATCAAGAAGGAAGACAAGGAGATCCTCGGCGAGGTGCGCCAGTACCTCACGATCAAGATCCTCCACAACGACATGACCGTCATGGTCCCGTGCGAGAACGCAGGCAAGGCCGGCCTGCGCCGGGTCATCGACGAGGACACGGTCAAGAAGGTCCTGTCCGTCCTCACGGACGACGTGTCGGAGATGCCCAAGAACTGGAATCGCCGCTTCAAGCACAACCGCGACAAGATCAAGACCGGCGACATCTATGAGCTCGCCGAGGTCGTCCGCAACCTCGCCGTCCGCGAGCAGGACAAGGGCCTGTCGACCGGCGAGAAGCAGATGTACACGCGGGCCAAGAAGATCCTGGCGTCCGAGATGATGTATGCCCTGGAGAAGAGCGAAGACGACGCCGAGGCCTACCTCGACGACCTGCTCCAGCGCTCGGAGAAGCTGGCGGCCGCCTCATAGGCGCCGCGCGCCCGAATCGGTAGATGGCGGTCGCGCTCCTCGTGGCCGCCGGTAGCGGCGAACGCCTTGGCGCCGGACGGCCCAAGGCGTTCGTCGTTCTGGCGGGCCGCCCGATGCTCGAGTGGTCGCTCGACGCGCTGCGGGCAGCGGGCGTGAGCGAGATCGTGGTCGCCCTGCCGCCCGGCGCCGACGCGCCCGAAGGGTGCATCGGCGTGACCGGCGGCGCCACGCGCTCCGGGTCGGTGCGCGCGGCGCTCGCCGCCGCGCCTCCGGACCACCACGTCGTCGTCCACGACGCCGCGCGGCCGCTCGTCACCGCCGAGCACTTCCGGGCGGCGCTGGCCGCGTTGTCGGATGCCGACGGCGCGATCGCGGCGGCTCCCGTCAACGACACGATCAAGGAAGCAGCGCACGACCGGCTCGTCACCGCCACGCTCGACCGCTCCCGCCTGTGGGCGATCCAGACCCCGCAGGCGTTCCGCCGCGCCGTGCTCGAGCGGGCGCTCGACGTCGGCGACGACGTGCTCGCGGCCGCGACCGACGACGCCTGGCTGGTGGAGCGGGCGGGCGGCACGGTGCGGGTCGTAGAGTCATCGCCCGCCAACCTCAAGGTCACGACTCCCCACGACCTGCTGATCGCCGAGCACCTGCTTGCTGACCGACTATCACGTCCACCTGCGTCCTGACGACACGGACGCGACGCCAGCCGAGTACTTCACCGCCGCCAACGCCGAGCGCTACCGCGAGACGGCGGCCGAACGGGGGATCTCCGAGCTCGGCGTCGCCGAGCACGTCTACCGCTTCCGCGCCGCGCTCGACGTCTGGGAGCACCCGTTCTGGCGGGAGTACGCGCACGACGACCTCGACGCCTACTGCGCCTTCGTGCGCGAGGAGACCGACCTGCGGCTCGGCATCGAGGCCGACTTCGTGGCCGGCCGCGAGGACCGCATGGCCTCGCTGCTCGACGACCGCGACTGGGACTACATCGTCGGGTCCGTGCACTTCCTGCGCGACCGCTCGCTCGACACCGAGGAGTACAGCGTGTGGGGCGCCGGCGAATCGCCCGAGCGGGTGTGGCGGCGGTACTTCGAGACGATCGCCGAGTCCGCCCGCTCCGGCCTGTACGACATCGTCGCCCACCCCGACCTCGTGAAGGTCTGGGGCCCGTCGAGACCGCGTCCGGACGGCGACCTGCGCCGCTACTACGAGCCGGCCGTCGACGCGTTCGCCGAGACCGGCGTCGCCGTCGAGCTCTCGACCGCGGGCTGGCGCAAGCCGGCCGCCGAGCAGTACCCGTCGGTGCCGTTCCTGGAGATGCTGGTCGACGCCGGCTGCCCGCTGGCGCTCTCCAGCGACGCACACGTGCCCGACCAGCTCGGTTTCGAGTACGAGCGAGCGGTCGAGCTGCTCGCAGGGCTCGGGGTGACCGAGATCGCCGTCTTCGAGCGCCGCGAGCGGCGGATGGAGCCGCTCGGGTGACGCGGACGGGGATCGGGATCGACTCGCACAGGTTCGAGGCGGGACGCCGGCTCGTGCTGGGGGGCGTCGAGATCCCGTTCGAGCTCGGGCTCGCGGGCCACTCCGACGCGGACGTGCTCGCGCACGCGATCGCCGACGCGCTGCTGGGCGCGGCGGGGCTGGGGGACATCGGCCAGCACTTCCCGGACACCGACGAGGCGTGGCGCGACGCCGACTCGATCGAGCTGCTGCGCCAGGTGGTCGCGCAGGTGCGGGCGCACGGCTACTCGCCGCTGCACGTCGACGCGACCGTGATGCTCGAGCGCCCCAGACTCGCGCCGCACCGCGAGGCGATCCACGCGTCGCTGGCCGCCGTGCTCGAGTGCTCGGTCAACGTGAAGGCGACGACCGGCGAGGGGATGGGATTCGTCGGCCGCGGCGAAGGCGCCGCCGCGATGGCCGTCGCGACCCTGGGCTAAGTAAGGTCCGCGCTCGTGGCGATCCGGCTCTACGACACGCGCACGCGCGAGGTGCGGCCGTTCGAGCCGCCCGATCCGCACAACGTCGGGATCTACGCCTGCGGGCCGACCGTGTACTCGCGCGTGCACGTGGGGAACGCGCGGCCGTTCGTGGTCTTCTCCCAGCTCAAGCGCTTTCTCGAGCACGAGGGCTACGGAGTGACGCTGGTGGCCAACATCACCGACATCAACGACAAGATCTATGACGCGGCGCGAGCGGCCGGGCGCGACTCGGCGGGGCTCGCCCGCGAGATGACCGAGCACTACGTCGACGACACGGAGCGGCTCGGGCTGGGGCGGCCCGACCACGAGCCGCTGGCGTCGCAGTACGTCGGGCCGATCCTCGACCTGATCGGCGCGCTGGTCGAGCGAGATCACGCCTACGCCGCCGGCGGCGACGTGTACTTCCGGGTGCGCACCCTGCCGTCGTACGGGGAGCTGTCGCGCCGCGACGTCGAGCAGATGGACCAAGGCGAGGGCGTCGAAGGCTCCGACCGCAAAGAGGATCCGCTCGACTTCGCGCTCTGGAAGGCGACGAAGGAGGGCGAGGACACGGCGTGGGACTCGCCGTGGGGCCGCGGCCGCCCCGGCTGGCACATCGAGTGCTCGGCGATGGCCGAGTCCTTGCTCGGGCTCGAGTTCGACATCCACGGCGGCGGGATCGACCTCGTGTTCCCGCACCACGAGAACGAGGCGGCGCAGACGCTGGCCGGACGTGGGCGACCGCTCGCGCGGACGTGGATGCACAACGGGATGCTCGAAGCCGCCGAGGGCGAGAAGATGGCCAAATCGGTCGGCAACATCCGCGGGCTCGCCGACGTGCTCGACGACGTGGGAGCGGAGCCGCTGCTGCTGCACTTCGCCACCGGCCACTACCGCCAGCCGCTGGCGTTCTCCCCCGACCGGCTGGAGGCCGCCGCCAACTCCGTGCGGCGGATCCGGGAAGCGGGGCGGCGTCTGGCGGCTGGTGCGTCGCCCGGCGAGCTGCGTCCGCACCGCGACGCGTTCTTCGACGCCCTGCGGGACGACTTCAACACCGCTCGCGCCCTGGCGGCGCTCTACGAGTGGGTGGGGGAGGCGAACAAGCTGCCGGAGGGGACGGGCAGCGACGACCTGCGCGAGATGCTCGGCATCCTCGGGCTCGAGCGGCTGCTGGCGGCCGACGAGGGCGCGCCGGAGGAGGCGCACGAGCTGTCGGAGCGCCGGGCGGCCGCGCGCGCGGCGAAGGACTGGGCCGAGGCCGACCGCCTCCGCGACGAGCTGCGCGACCTGGGCTGGGAGGTCCGCGATGGCCCGCAGGGACCGGAGCTCGTCCCGGCGCCCTGACCGCCCCTCCGGGCGGATGGTCGTCTACGGCCGCAACGCGGTTCGCGAGGCACTGCGAGGGCGGCGGCGCGTGCATCACGTCTGGGCCACCGAGGGCGCCGGGAGCGACTGGCCGGGGGCGCCGCTCACGCGTGCGACCGCCGAGGAGATCGAAGTGCGCTGCGGATCGGACGGCCACCAGGGCGTCTGCGCGGAGGTCGATCCGTACCCGTACGCCGACGCCGCAGCGCTGCTCGCCGGCCCCGATCCGGTCATCGTCGCGCTCGACGAGGTCACCGACCCGCAGAACCTCGGCGCTGTCGCCCGCAGCGCGGAGGCCTCGGGCGCCACCGGGATCGTGATCCCCGAGCGGCGCTCGGCCGAGATCACGCCCGCGGTCTGCAAGGCGTCGGCCGGCGCAGTCGAGCACCTCTCGGTCGCGCGCACACGCAACCTCGCCGACTTCCTGGCCGAGGCCAAGGCCGCCGGCGCTTGGTGCTACGGCGCCGCGGCCGGCGCGCGCACCGCGTACACGCAACCCGACTACTCCGGCAAGGTCGTCCTCGTCCTCGGCGCCGAGGGAAAAGGGCTGCGCCCGCGCGTCGCCGGCGCCTGCGACGACCTCGTCTCGATCCCGCTCAAAGGGCGCATCGAATCGCTCAATGTCAGCGCTACGGCCGCGGTGCTGCTGTACCAGATCTTGCAATCACGGCTTGACATGTCCACATAAGCGTCCTACTCTGCTGCGCATAACGTTGAACTTGAGGGTTACGTGATGGGTCCTCGAGTCGCGAAATAGGCGCCGGGGGAGGTGTGCGCCACGACAGATCGGGCCTAGAACGGCCCATGGAAGGACATTGCTCGTGGCCAGACTGTCTCCGACAAGGGCTCAGGCTCAAGTACAACTCGAGGATGGGTACCTCATCGCGCTCGCGAAGCGCGGGAGTCCCGACGCCTACGATCGCCTCGTTCGGCGCTACTACTCGTTCGTCCGCCTCAAGGCCTCCTCGTACTTCCTTGTGGGCGGCGACGCCGACGACCTCATCCAGGAAGGCCTGGTGGGGCTCTACAAGGCGATCCGCGACTACCGCACCGACCGCGAGTCGTCGTTCCGCAACTTCGCCGAGCTCTGCATCACGCGGCAGATCATCACCGCCGTCAAGACGGCGACGCGCAACAAGCACACGCCGCTCAACGGCTACGTGTCGTTCTCGGCGACGCCCGCGGGCGCGTCGGACTCCGAGCCGACGCTCGACGAGGTGCTGCCCGGCTCGACCGTCCACGACCCGGTCAACCAGGTCATCTCGTCCGAGGAGCTGCGGTCGCTCGTGGCGTGCCTCTCGACCGTGCTCTCCGAGCTCGAGTCGCGCGTGCTCTCCCTGTACCTCGACGGTCATTCCTACACGGCGGTCGGCGAGCGGCTCGGCTGCGACTGCAAGACGGTCGACAACGCGCTCCAGCGGGTCAAGCGCAAGGTCGGGAGCCACCTCGCGGCGCGCAACGTCGTACTGTGATCGGTCGCTGTGCCCACCTGGCTGATCATCGTCATCGCCGTGCTCGCGCTGCTCGCCCTCGGCGGGGCGATCGCCCGTACGCGCCAGCTCGCCCGCTCGCGGCCGGCCTTCGACGCCTCGCTCGAGCAGGTCAACCGCGACCTGGCGGCGGCCGCCGCCGCGGACCGCGGCTGGGACCGTGCCACGCTCGAGGAGACGGCCCGCCGGATCTACGCGCAGGAGCGCGGGGGTGACCCGCCCGAGCTGACGCTCGTCGAGGTCCTCGATCGCCCGGGGACCGACCAGGACCAGGCCGTGTTCCGCTGCGGCTCCGAGCACCTCACGCTCGGCCGTCGCGGCGGCGAGTGGGTCCACGACTCGCTGCGCTAGGCAGCTCGAATGACCACGCCGTTGCCCGCCGGGTCCGTGATCGGCCCCTCGGGGACGTCCGGCACCCGCAGCTCGTAGTCGATCAGCCCGCGCGAGCCGGGCGGCGGCGCCGGCCCGTGCGCACCCTGCCAGGTGTTGAGCCCGACGTGGTGGTGGTAGCCGTCGTGGGAGACGAACAGGGCGCCCGGGTAGCCGCGCACGGTCACGTCGAGGCCCAGTCGGTCGACGTAGAACGCCTCCGCCTCGCCGAGGTCGGAGACGTGGAGATGGACGTGGCCCATGATCGTCCCGTCCGCCATCCCTGAGTCCTCGTCGCGCGGCATCTCGGTCATCACGTCGTGCAGGTCGAGCGCCACGGTGCCCATCCGCAGCTGGCCGTCGGGCTCGTTCTCCCATTGATCGCGCGGCCGGTCGCGGTAGATCTCGATCCCGTTGCCCTCGGGGTCGCGCAGGTAGAGCGCCTCGCTGACGAAGTGATCCGAGGCGCCGGTGAAGCGCTCGCCCGAGCCGACCACGCGCTGGATCGAGCGGGCGAGCTCTGGCCGGTCGGGCACGAGGATCGCCAGGTGGAAAAGCCCAGTGCTTCCGGGCGGCGCAGGCTGGGCCGCCGGGTCGCCGACGAGCTCCACCAGCGGCGTGTCGGCGCCGAGCGTCACCGTGTCGCCGTCCTCGGCCAGCGTGCGCAGCCCGATCGTCGTCTCGTAGTACGTGCGCACGCGCTCGAGGTCCGCGACCCGCAGGCGGACGCGACCGATCATGCCGCGCGCGGTCGCCGGTGGTCGACGTCCTCGAGGATCTCGAGCACCTCGGTCGTCTTGTTGCACACGTGCAGCGCGGAGACGTCGTCGGGGGAGATGTTCCCCTCGGCGAGCACCGGGTCGGTGAGCCAGTCGATCAGCCCGCCCCAGAACTTCGAGTCCATGAGGATGATCGGGAAGTAGCGGATCTTCTCGGTCTGGCGCAGGGTGGCCGCCTCGAACAGCTCGTCCATCGTCCCGAAGCCGCCGGGGAAGACGACGAAGCCGCTCGCGTAGCGCACGAACATCACCTTGCGGGCGAAGAAGTAGTGGAAGTCGAGCTCCATGTCGACGTACGGGTTGACGCCCTGCTCGTGCGGCAGGTCGATGCCGAGCCCGACCGACGGGACGCCCGCCTCGCGCGCGCCGCGGTTGGCCGCCTCCATGATTCCCGGCCCGCCGCCGGTGATGATCGCGTAGCCGGCGTGACCGAGCGTGCGGGCCATCTCGCGCGCGGCCTGGTAGCGGGGGTGGTCGGGCGGCGTCCGCGCCGAGCCGAAGATCGAGACCGCCTTGCCGATGTGGCTGAGCGTCTTGAACCCTGCCCGCAGCTCGTCCTGGATGCGCAGCACGCGCTGCGCGTCCGTGAGCTCGGAGAGGATCGCGGTGGTCTCCGCCTCCAGCAGCTCCTCGTCGGGAGTCGATGGATGGCGTGGCTCAGGCGGCTCGGTCACTCCCCTAGCCTAGACCCGCGTGAGCGAGCCGGCCTATACGCGGCTGGACGTCGACGAGCGGCGGCGGCGCCTGCTCGCGCTCGGCGCCGAGCTGTTCGCACGACACGCCTACGACGAGCTCTCGATGGCCCGGATCGCCCGCGAGGCGGGGATCTCGAAGGCCCTGCTCTACCACTACTTTCCCTCCAAGCAGGCGTACTTCGCGGCCACGCTCGAGCAGGCGGCGGCGGAGCTGGCGCAGGTCACGACCCCCGACCCCGCGCTGCCGCCGGTCGAGCAGCTCGCCGCCAGCCTCGACGCCTACCTGACCTGGATCGAGGAGCACGCGGACGCGTACGCGAAGCTGTTCCCGAGCGTCGGCGCGGTGCCCGAGGTGCGCGAGCTCGTCGACCGCGTCCGCGACCAGACCGCCCAGAGGATCATCGACGGCATCGCCGCCGAGCCCCCCGGCCCTGCGCTCCGGACCGCCGTCCGCGGGTGGCTGTGGTTCATCGACGGCGCGGTGCTCGACTGGCTCGAGCACCGCGACATGGAGCGCGAGCGCCTGCACGCGCTCCTGCTCGGCACGCTGCTCGGCGCAGTCACCGCGTCCGGCGAGTCGCTCTAGCGATCGGTTCCGAAGATCCGGTCGCCGGCGTCGCCGAGGCCCGGGCGGATGTAGCCGTTCTCGTCGAGCTCGCGGTCGAGCGCGGCGGTGAGGATCGGGACCTCGGGGTGCGCCTCCCGGAGCGCCTTGACGCCCTCGGGGGCGGCGACGAGGCAGACGAACATGATCCGCTGCGCGCCCGCGCGCTTGAGCCGGGCGATGGCCTGGGTCGCACTGCCGCCGGTGGCGAGCATCGGGTCGACCACGAAGACCTCGGCGTCGGCCACGCCGGACGGGATGTTCTCGTAGTACCCGACCGGCCGCAGCGCCTCCTCGTCGCGGTACATGCCGAGGTGGCCCACGCGCGCGTCGGGGACGAGGCGCAGGAAGCCGTCGACCAACCCCAGCCCGGCCCGCAGGATCGCCACGAGCACGACCTCGTCCACGAGCCGCACCGCGTTTGCGGTCTCGAGCGGCGTCTGGACCTCGTACTCGTCCGCCCGCAGCCCGCGCATCGCCTCGTAGGCGAGGATCATCGCCGCGTCGTCCAGCGTCTGCCGGAACACGCCGTGCGGCGTGCCGCGGTCGCGCAGGATCGAGACGAGCCGGCGCAGCAGCACGTGGTCGGCGACGGTGACGCCCTCCATCGGCGGGGAACGTACTAGGCGACGCCCGTGCTCGTCCGCTGCCCGCCCGGTGACTCGGGACGAACGTCAACTGCGGCTGGGTAAGGAGGGTGGGGAGATCGGCCGCGGCGAGGGTGCATTTCGCCCCACTCGCGAAGCTTCGCTGCGCGAGTGGGGAGTTTGTCGCGCATAGCGCATCATTCGCCCCATTCACGAGCGAGAAGCGCGCGAATGGGGACTTATGCACGCTCCCATGACTCCCTCAATGCGGCAGTTGACGTTCCCGCGCGTATAGGCTCGCCGCCGTGTCAGCCCCCCGCCGCAACGTCGAGCTCAAGGCACACGACCCGGACCCGGAGCGGTCGCTCGCCACGGCCCGCGCGCTCGGCGCCGACGACCAGGGCGTGCTGCGCCAGCGCGACACGTACTTCCGCGCGCGCGAGGGGCGGCTGAAGCTGCGCGAGGAGGAGCCCGGAGGCGCCGTGCTGATCCAGTACGACCGCCCCGACGACGCCGCCGCGCGCGAGAGCCGGTACCGGCTGACCGAGGTCGCCGACCCCGACTCGCTGCGCGCGTCGCTCGACGCGGCGCTCGGCACGCTCGTGGTCGTCGACAAGGAGCGCCACCTGCTGCTCCATGACGGCGTGCGCATCCACCTCGACACGGTCGCGGGGCTCGGCTCGTTCGTGGAGCTCGAAGGCGTTGCTACCGACGGCTCCGATCTCGAGCCCGAGCGCTTGAAGGTCGCCCGCCTGCGCGAGGCGCTCGGCATCGAGGAGATCCTCACCGACTCGTACTCCGACCGCCTGCTCGGCCCCGACGCGCTCGTGGCCGCCGCGAGCGCGGTCATGGAGCGCGCGTACGCGCCGTACTCGAACTTCCACGTCGGCGCGGCGCTGCGGGCCGACGACGGCTCGATCCACGCGGGCGCGAACGTCGAGAACGCCGCTTACCCGCAGGGCCAGTGCGCCGAGGCGTCGGCGATCGGCGTGATGGTGGCCGCCGGGCGGCGCCGGATCGTCGAGGCGGCGGTGATCGCGGGCTCCGACCGGGTCTGCGTCCCGTGCGGCGGCTGCCGCCAGCGGTTGCGCGAGTTCATGCCGCTCGACGGGAAGCTGCACCTCTGCTCGGCGGCCGGCGCGCGTGAGACCGTGACGCTCGGCGAGCTGCTGCCGCGCTCGTTCGGCCCGGAGTTCCTCAGATGACGGCCGTCGACGTCATCCGCGAGCGGGCGCCCGGGCTGACGCCGGAGCTCGGGATCATCCTCGGCTCCGGCCTCGGCGCGGTCGCGGACGCGCTCGAGCAGCCGGTGACGATCCCCTACGGCGACCTGCCCGGCTTCCCGCAGCCCGGCGTCGCCGGCCACGCGGGCTCGCTCTCGCTCGGCACGCTGTCCAGCCTCCCGGTCGCGATCTTCCAGGGCCGTCGGCACGTCTACGAGAGCGGCGACGCCACCGGCATGCGCGTCCCCGTCCGCACGCTGAAGGCTGCGGGTGCCCGCGCGCTGCTCGCGACCAACGCGGCCGGCTCGCTGCGCGCCGAGGTCGGTCCCGGGTCGCTGATGGCGATCAGCGACCACATCAACCTGCTCGGGGTCAACCCGCTGACCGGCCCCAACGACGAGGACGTGGGACCGCGCTTCCCGAGCCTGCAGGACGCCTACGACCCGGAGTTGAGGGAAACGCTCCACCGCGCCGCCGGCTCGCTCGACATCCCCCTCGCCGAGGGCGTCTACCTCGCGACTGCCGGCCCGAGCTTCGAGACCCCCGCCGAGATCCGCGCCTTCCGCACGCTGGGCGCGGACGCGGTCGGCATGTCGACCGTCCCCGAGGTCATCCTCGCCCGCCACGCCGGACTCGAGGTTGCCGCGGTGTCCGCGATCACCAACCTCGCCGAGGGCATGGGCGGCGAGGCGCTCTCGCACGAGCAGACGCTCCGCTACGCCGCCACCGCGGCCGAGGACCTGACCCGCCTGATCATCGAGTTCTGTGCTCGCGTCTGAGGTCATCCGCCGCAAGCGCGACGGCCGCGCGCTCACCACCGAGGAGATCGGGTTCCTCGTCTCCGGCATCACCGACGGCACGCTGTCGGACGCCCAGGTCGGGGCGTTGGCGATGGCGATGTTCCTGCGCGGGATGGAGAGGGACGAGCGCGTGGCGCTGACCTCGGCGATGACCCGCTCCGGCGAAGTCCTGCAGTGGAACCTCGACCGCCCGGTGCTCGACAAGCACTCGACCGGAGGAGTCGGCGACAAGGTCTCGCTGATGCTGGCGCCGATCGTGGCGGCCTGCGGGGGAGCGGTGCCGATGATCTCCGGCCGCGGGCTGGGTCACACCGGCGGCACGCTCGACAAGCTCGACAGCGTGCCCGGCTACGTGAGCACGCCCGACGTCGAGCGGCTGCGCAAGGTGGTCGCCGAAGTGGGGTGCGCGATCGTCGGCCAGACCGCCGAGGTCGCCCCGGCGGACCGCCGTCTGTACGCCATCCGCGACGCCACGGGGACGGTGGAGTCGCTGCCGCTGATCGTCGCCTCGATCCTTTCCAAGAAGCTGGCGGCCGGGCTCGACGCGCTCGTCATGGACGTCAAGTTCGGCTCCGGGGCGTTCATGGCAGCCCGTGAGGACGCCGACGACCTGGCGCGCGCGCTCGTCGACGTCGCCGGCGGAGCCGGGCTGCCGACCGTCGCGCTCCTGACCGACATGGACGAGGTCCTGGGCACGACCGCCGGCAACGCCGTCGAGGTGCGGGAGGCGATCGACTATCTCACGGGCACCCGCGAGCCGCGGCTGCACGAGGTGACGATCTCCCTGGCGGCTTCGCTGATCGAGCAAGGCGGCCTGGCGGAGGACGGCCGCGCCGCCGCCGAGCAGGCGCTCGATTCGGGGGCCGCCGCTGAGCGCTTCGCCGCCATGGTCGCCGCGCTCGGCGGGCCGGCGGACTTCGTCGAGAGGCCCGACCTCCCCACCGCGCCCGTGACGCGCGCCGCCGCGCCCGAGCGCCCCGGCACCGTCGTCGCGATGGACTGCCGGGCCGTCGGCCTGGTGGTGACCGGCCTCGGCGGCAACCGCCGCCGCGAGGACGACGTCATCGACGCCGCCGTCGGGCTCACCGAGATCGCGCCCGTCGGCGCCGAGGTCGATCCCGACCGCCCGCTCGCGGTCGTCCACGCCGCCACCGAGGGCGCCGCCGACGAGGCCGCCGCCGCGCTCCGGGCCGCCGTCACGGTCGGCGACGAGACGCCCGCCGCGCGCCCCGTGATCGCCGGGAGGATCGAGTGATCGTCCCCGAGGCCGACCGCGCGGTGCCGAAGGCCGAGCTGCACGTGCACCTGGAGGGCACGGCGCCGCCCGAGCTCGTCCGTCGCCTCGCCCAGCGCAACGGACTCCCCGTCCCCGAGGGCGTGTTCGCCGACGAGCAGACGTTCGCCTGGAGCGACTTCCTGCACTTCCTGCGCACGTACGACCTCGCGGCGAGCGTCATCCGCACCGCGCAGGACTACCGCGACGTCACGTTCGAGTACCTCGCGGGCGTCGCAGCCGAGGGCGGCCGGTACGTCGAGGTCATCGCCTCGCCCGACCACGCCGCCGCCGTCGGGCTGACCGACGCCGAGCACTACGCGGGCATCGCCCAGGGCATCGACGACGCCCGCGCGGCCCACGGCATCGAGGCGCGGATCGTGATCGCCGCGGTCCGCAACCTCGGCGTCGAGGCCGCCGAGGCCATCGCCCGCCGCCACGCCGACGACCGCCACCCGTACGTCGTCGGCTTCAACCTCGTCGGCGACGAGGCCGCCTGGCCCGCCGACCGCTTCGCGCGCGCGTACGAGATCGCGGCGAAGAGCGGGCTCGGCTGCACCGTGCACGCCGGCGAGCACGGCGGCCCGGAATCGATCCGCGCGGCGCTCACGCTGCCCGTGACCCGCATCTCGCACGGCGTTCGGGCGATCGAGGACCCTCGACTCGTCGACGAGCTGGCCGAGCGCCAGACGGTGCTCGAGGTCTGCCCGTCGTCCAACGTGGCGCTCGGAGTCTTCCCGACCTACGAGGACCATCCGCTCGGTGCGCTCCGGGAGGCGGGGGTGCGGGTCACGCTCGGGTCCGACGATCCGCCCTACTTCGGATGTAGTATCGGCACCGAGTATGCCGTCGCACGTCAGTGCCACGGCTTCGAGGAGGGACAGCTGATCGATGTCACACGGCTCGCCGTGCAGGCTGGTTTCGCGGAAGATGCGGTCAAGGACGCCGTGCTCGCGAGCCTGCGCTTCGACGGTGACCGCGGGACCGACTAGGCTGCCGCCGCCTCAGCACCCTTTCCCATCTTGGAGGATGTAGAAAGTGCCAAAGCGCAGCCTTGCCGCCATCCTGCTTGCGGCATTCGTGCTCATTCTGGGCGTCGTCGCCGCGGGATGCGGCTCCGACGACGACGAGGGATCCGAAGGCGGCTCGGGGACCTCGCAGACCGAGGAGAAGCCGGCCATCAAGGTCGGCATCGTGACCGACATCGGCGGCCTCAACGACCGCTCGTTCAACCAGCTGGCCAACGAGGGCCTCGAGAAGGCCAAGTCCGAGCTCGGCGTCGAGGGCCAGGCGCTGACCTCGAAGTCGAACGCCGACTACGTGCCGAACCTCTCGCGGCTCGCGCAGCAGCAGTACGACCTCGTGATCGGCGTGGGCTTCCTGATGGCCGAGTCGATCGACACCGTGGCGAAGAAGTTCCCGGACACGAACTTCGCGATCATCGACTTCCCGCAGTCCCTCCTCAAGAGCAAGCCGGCCAACGTCCGCGGCCTGCTGTTCAAGGAGAACGAGGCGGGCTACCTGGCGGGCTACCTCGCCGCGCTCGTGGTCGAGAAGAAGGGCGGCGACCAGGTGCTGTCGTCGGTCGGCGGCCAGAAGGTCCCGGCGGTCGACGCGTACATCGCCGGCTACCAGGCCGCCGCTGCCGAGGCCGCCAAGGGCGTCAAGACGCTCACCGCCTACTCGCAGGACTTCGTCGACCAGGCCAAGTGCAAGGAGATCGCGCTCGACCACATCGCGCAGGGCGCGCAGGTCGTCTTCCAGGTCGCCGGCGGCTGCGGCCTCGGCGCGCTCGACGCGGCGAAGGAGAAGGGCGTGCTCGGCATCGGCGTCGACGCAGACCAGGGCTACCTGGGCGAGCACATCCTGACCTCGGCCATGAAGCGCGTCGACACCTCGGTGTTCGAGACCGCCAAGGCCGTCCAGGACGACGCGTTCACCGGCGGCGAGGACCAGATCTTCGACCTCAAGTCCGAGGGCGTCGGCCTGGGCAAGATCAGCGCCGAGGGCCAGGAGTTCCAGAGCCAGATCGACGAGATCCGCCAGCAGATCATCGACGGCGAGATCACCGACATCCCGGCCGAGCTCAAGTAGGAGCTCGGCCGGACCCGAACCCAGGCCGATGCCACCATCCGGCGACGCCCTCGCGCTCGAGCTGCGCGGGATCACGAAGCGGTTCGGCTCGCTGGTCGCGAACGACGCGATCGACCTCGAGCTGAGACGCGGCGAGATCCACGCGCTGCTCGGCGAGAACGGCGCCGGGAAGTCGACCCTGATGAACGTCCTCTACGGGCTCCTCCAGCCCGACGAGGGCGAGATCAGGCTCGACGGCGAGCCGGTGAAGATCGACTCCGCGCGGCGGGCGATCGGCCTGGGGATCGGGATGGTGCACCAGCACTTCATGCTCGTCCCGGTCATGACCGTGGCCGAGAACCTGGTGCTGGGGACCGAGCCGCGCGAACGGGCCGCTGCTCGACTACAAGGCGGCGGCGGCCCGCACGCGCGAGCTGTCCGAGCGCTTCGGGCTCGCGGTGCGGCCGGACGCGAAGGTGCAGGACCTCGGGGTCGGCGCCCAGCAGCGCGTGGAGATCCTGCGCGCGCTGTTCCGGGGCGCGAAGGTGCTCGTGCTCGACGAGCCGACCGCCGTCCTCACCGCCCAGGAGTCGCAGGACCTCTTCCGCGTGCTGCGGACGCTGAAGGAGGAGGGGACGTCGATCGTCTTCATCTCCCACAAGCTCAACGAGGTGCTCGACGTCTCCGACCGCGTGACCGTCCTGCGCCGCGGCAAGAAGATCGACACCGTGCAGACCGAGGGGTCGACCGAGCGCAGCCTCGCCAGCCTGATGGTCGGCCGCGAGGTCCTGCTGCGGGTCGAGAAGCCCGAGCACACGCCGGGCGAGCCGCTGCTGCAGGTGCGCGACCTGCACGTGAGCGACGACCGCGGGCTGCCCGCCGTGCGCGGGCCTGAGCCTCGACGTGCGCGCGGGCGAGATCGTCGGCGTCGCCGGCGTGGACGCCAACGGGCAGAGCGAGCTGATCGAGGCGATCGTCGGGCTGCGCCACCCCACCGCTGGGCAGGTGATCCTCGACGGCGATGACCTGGCGGGCAGGAGCACGCGCGAGATCCTCGACGCCGGCGTCGGCCACATCGCCGAGGACCGGCATCGCCGCGGCCTCGTGCTGCAGTTCGACCTCGCCGAGAACATCGGACTGCGCGAGTACCGCAAGGCGGGCGTCTCGCGCTACGGCTGGCTGTCGCCGCGCAAGCTGGCCGATCGTGCGCGCGGGCTGCTGCGCGAGTACGACGTGCGCGGCGGGGAGACCGACACGCTGGCGTCCTCGCTGTCGGGCGGCAACCAGCAGAAGGCCGTGATCGCACGCGAGCTGGCGTCCAACCCGAAGCTGCTCATCGCCGCCCAGCCGACGCGCGGGCTCGACGTCGGGGCGATCGAGTTCGTCCATCGCCGGCTGGTCGAGGAGCGCGACACCGGCAAGGCGATCCTGCTCGTCTCGCTCGAGCTCGAGGAGATCCGCTCGCTCAGCGACCGCACCGTGGTGATCTACGAGGGCGAGATCGTCGCTGAGCTCGACCCGTCGGCCTCGGAGGAGGACTTCGGGGTGGCGATGACCGGCGGCGGGCGCACCGAGGCGGCTGCATGAGCACGGAGCCCGAGGCCGCGCCGCAGACCGTCGCCGGCCGCCTCTCGACGTACCTGCGCGGCGGCGGCGTCATCACGCCGCTGATCACAGTCCTGTTCGCGTTCTTCGTTGCCGCGCTCGTGGTGTTGTTCACCGGCGGCAACCCGATCACGACGTTTCAGGCGATCTTCGAGGGCACCGGACTGAACTGGCTGTTCCCGTGGACCAGCGAGGAGGACCGGATCGTCGCCGAGATCAACCTGCAGCAGACGCTGATCGTCACGACGCCGCTGATCCTCACCGGCCTCGCGGTGGCCTTCGCCTTCCGCTGCGGCCTGTTCAACATCGGCGGCCAGGGCCAGTACCTCGTGGGCACCTACGCCGCGGTCTGGGTCGGCTCGTCGTTCCAGGACATGGCGGCGGTGCCGCACATCGTGCTGTCGATGCTCGCCGCGTGTGCGGCGGGTGCCGTGTGGGGCGGCCTCGCAGGCCTGCTGAAGGCGACGACGGGGGCGAACGAGGTGATCTCCACGATCATGCTCAACTACGTCGCGATCTGGACGGGGGCGTTCGCGTTCGGGCTCGGCGGGCCGCTCCAGAGCGACACCAACACCTCCGTGCCGGTCTCCAACGACATCGCCGAGAACGCCAAGCTGCCGGTCTTCTGGGGCGACCCGGAGCTGCAGGGCCTGCACGTCGGCATCTTCGTCGCGCTCGCCTTCCTGCTCGTGTTCTGGGTGGTCCTCAACCGCACGCGCACGGGCTTCGAGGTGCGCGCCGTCGGGCTTCAACCCCGAGGCGGCGCGCGCGGCGGGGATCTCGGTCGGCCGCAACTACGTGCTCGTGATGGCGATCTGCGGCCTGTTCGCCGGCCTCGCCGGGTCGCTCGACGTGCTCGGCTGGCAGTTCCGCGTGGCGACGAACGACATCGCGATCTCGCAGATCGGCTTCCTCGGCATCGCGGTGGCGCTGCTCGGCCGCAACACGGCGGTCGGGGTCATGTTCTCCGCCCTGCTGTTCGGCGCGCTGGTCACCGGGACGTCGGTGCGCAACCTCGACCCGACCGTGTTCGAGCCCGCGAAGGCGATCAACCTGACGCTGATCATCCAGGGCCTCGTCGTGCTGCTCGTGAGCGCCGACGTGCTCGTGACCTACCTGTGGAAGCTGCGCAGCCGGCTACGGCGGCGGCCGCCCGCCGGCAGCGGCGGAGGCACCGGCATGAGCGCGGTCGCCTGCGACCACCGCCTGCCGAGGACGCGCGAGGCGACCGGCCCGCTGACGGCGCGGCGCGTCGGCTGGGCCGGCGTGGCGCTGGCGTTCCTCGCCTTCTTCGTCGCGCTGCCGCCGCTGACCGATCCGCTCGCCGTGCCGACCGTGATCCTCGCGCTCGCGGCCGCCGCTGCGGGCGTGTGGGCGCTGCGCGGCGGCGAGCGCCGGCTGGCCACCGGCGCGCTCGCCGCGGCCGTCGTCGGGCTGATCGGCGGGATCGCGGCGACGCGCTCGGGCGTCGCCAACCTCGAGCGCGTGGTCGTCTGGTCGGCGCTGTTCGCGGCGATGCTGCGCTACGCGACGCCGCTGCTGTTCGCGGCGCTCGGCGGGCTGTTCTCCGAGCGCAGCGGGGTCATCAACATCGGCCTCGAGGGCATGATGCTGATGGGCGCCTTCTGGGGGATCTGGGGCGCCGAGGTGACCGGCTCGTGGGTGGTCGGGCTGCTGATCGGCATGGTCTCGGGCGCCGCTGCTGGCGCTCATCCACGCGGTCTTCTCGGTCAGCCTGCGCGCCGACCAGATCGTCTCGGGGTTCTCGATGAACTTCCTCGCCGCGGGCATCACCGGCTTCGCCTACGTGAGCATCTACGGCACCCAGGGCATCGCCCGACACGATCCCGCGCGCGCCCAGACGTCGACGGTGCCGCTGCTCGAGGACATCCCGTTCCTCGGCGACGTCGTCGGGCGCATGAACATCCTCGTCTGGCTCGGCCTGCTGACCGCGCTGCTGACCTGGGTGGTCGTCTTCCGCACGCCGATCGGCCTGCGCCTGCGCTCGGTCGGCGAGAACCCGCTGGCGGCGCAGACGGCGGGCGTCTCGCCGGTGCGCGTGCGCTACATCGCCGTGGTCATCTCGGGCATGCTCGCCGCGATCGGCGGCGCCTACCTGTCGATCGGCTTCATCGGCACGTTCGGGGAGCAGATGACGGCCGGCCGCGGCTACATCGCGCTCGCGGTGCTCATCTGCGGGCGCTGGATGCCGGGCGGCGCGCTCGTCTTCGCGCTCCTGTTCGGCTTCTTCAGCGCGCTCGCCCAGCGGCTGCCGGTGTTCTCGGAGTCGGCGGCCACGCTCTTCCAGGCGCTGCCGTACGTGATCACGCTGATCGCGGTCGCCGGCGTCGTCGGTCGCTCGATCCCGCCGCTGGCGATCGGCCGCCCGCTGGACCGCTGACGGCCTGCCATCATCCGCTGCATGCGCCGGCTCGCGTGGATCGCGGTGACGGTCGGGATCGCCGGGTGCGGGACGAGCGAGGACGATCGCTTCGACCTGCGCACGCCCGGCAGCGCCGCGCCGGTGGTGCGCGAGCCCACCATGCCCGACGAGCCGACCGCCCAGGAGGTGGGGGTGATCCGCGGCTGGGCCGACGCCCTGCGAGCCGGGAAGGTCGGCAGGGCCTCCGCGTTCTTCGCGCTCCCGGCGTTCGTCTCCAACGGCACGCCGGTGCTCACGCTCTCCAACCGCCAGGCGGTGCGGCAGTTCAACCGCGCGCTGCCGTGCGGGGCCAAGGTCGTCGGGACGAAGCGCGGGCAGGGTCCGTACGTGGTCGCCACGTTCCGGCTGACCGAGCGCCCCGGTCCCGGTCGCTGCGGCCAGGGCGTGGGCAATCTCGCCTCGACGGCGTTCGTGATCGAGGACAGCCACATCGTGCGGTGGACGCGCGTCCCCGATCCGCCACAGCCCGAAACGAAATCCAGCTGAGCGTGTTCATATGCTCTGTGCTCGGCTCGCGCCGCGTTGCGTCGTGCCCGCCTAGCTCAATTGGTAGAGCCCCGAACTTGTAATTCGGAAAGTCCCGGTTCGAGTCCGGGGGCGGGCTCTTTCGCGATGCCTCAACTCCTTGACCCACCGAGCCGATATCTCATACATGCGTCCAGTCCTTGCTCTCGCCAGTGTCCTGCTGATCTGCCTGATCGCCCCCGCCGCCGCTCCCGCGAAGGTCCTCTTCGGAGTCGGCGACCAGCAAGCCAAGTCCTATGAGGACTCCAAGCTGAGGGCGCTGAAGCTCCAGACCGCCCGCTACGTCATCGCGTGGGACTGGTACAAGGAGCCGTGGATGATCCACGAGGCGGACGTGTGGATGGCGTCCGTCCGCGCCGCCGGGCTGCGCCCGATGATCGTCTTCAACCGCAACTGGCGGCGCAGCGGCAAGTACAAGGTGCCGTCGCTGTCGTCGTACGTGAAGAGCTTCAAGCTCCTGCGCGAGCGCTACCCGGACGTGCGCGACTTCTCGCCCTGGAACGAGCCCAACGTGCCGGCCCAGCCGTTCGCCCGCAAGCCCGCGCTGGCGGCCAAGTACCACAACGCGCTGCGCAAGGCCTGCTCGTCGTGCACGATCGTCGCCGGCGACATCAACGACAACCCGAACATGGCGTCGTGGCTGTCGGTCTACAAGCGCCACGTGCGCAGCCCGAAGGTCTGGGGGCTGCACAACTACCGCGACGCGCATCGCATGATCGGCTCGACGCGGCTGTTCCTGCGCATGGTCCGCGGGCCGCTGTGGCTGACGGAGACCGGCGGGATCCGGCTGCGCGGCGGCGAGGCCGCCCAGGCGCAGGCCACGCGCAACCTGTTCGCCATCGTGCGCGCGAACAAGCGGATCCGGCGGATGTACTTCTACCAGTGGCGCCACCACACCAAGAACCGCTGGGACTCGGCGTTCTTCTCGGCCTCCGGGAAGCCGCGCGCGTCCTACCACACGCTGCGCGCCGAGCTGCGCCGCCGCTAGAGCGTCCCTATAACCGGCCGCGGGTTTCGCCCTCTGGGCGAACACCCGCAAGGGAACCTGGCCCCCTGGGCCAGCGTTCCCCGGCCGCGGGTTTCGCCCTCTGGGCGAACACCCGCAAGGGAACCTGGCCCCCTGGGCCAGCGTTCCCCGCCGTCCGGCGGGTCAAGTGGGCGCGTCGACGGGTCGATACCGGAAAGGTGTCCCTACAGTCGGAGGCAGGCGGGAGCGCGCTCGATGCGTTGATCGACGCTGCGGCGGGAATCCTGGCTGCCGACTCGCTGGAGGACACGCTCGGGCGGATCGCCCACCACCTGCACGCGCTCCTGCCCTACGACGACCTCACGGTCTACGAGGTGGACGACGCGGGCATCGGTCTGCGGCCGGTGTTCGCGCTCGGCGCATGGGTCCAGGAGATCATGGGCGAGTCCCTTTCGGTCGACCACGGGACCACCGGCTGGGTGGTGCGCAACCGCCGCACGCGCAACGTGCCGAACACGCGCTTCGACGACATCAGCACGGTGGTGCCGGGGACGGTCGACGACGACGAGGCGTTCGTGTGCGTGCCGTTGGTGGCCCACGACCGCGTCGTCGGCACGCTCAACGTGTACCGCTCGGGCGACGACAGGGCGTTCACCGAGGAGGAGGTCGCGCTCGTCGAGCGCTTCGCGACGATGGCCGCCCTCTCCTACGAGGCGGCGCGCCAGCGCGAGCACCTGCGCGCGCAGGCCGCTACTGACGGGCTCACCGGCCTGCTCAACCACCGTGGCTCGCAGGAGCGCCTGCGGCGCGAGATCGACGCCGCGGCCGCGGCTGGGCGCCCGCTCAGCGTGGTGGTGCTCGACCTCGACCACTTCAAGCGCATCAACGACACCCAGGGCCACGCCGAGGGCGACCGTGCCCTGGCCGCCGCCGCGTCCAAGCTGCGCTCGGTCACGCGCGAGGGCGACGCCGTCGGGCGCCTGGGCGGCGAGGAGTTCGTGCTCGTGCTGCCGGGCGTGGCGGCCGACGCTGCGCTCGACGCCGCGGAGCGGGCACGGGCCGCGCTCAACGACGTGGTGGTCGGGCGCACCCGGCTCGAGTCCTCCGCCGGGGTGGCGACGTTCCCCGAGGACGCGCGCGAGGCGGCCGACCTGCTCGCCCGCGCCGACGCCGCGCTCTATGCCGCCAAGCACGCGGGTCGCCGGCAGACCCGGCGCTACGCCGTCAACCTCGCCGCGCGACCGTCGCGCGCCGACGAGCGCAACGAGGTCGAGGCGCTGCTGCGCCGCGGCGCGGCCGCGATCCGGCCCGTGTTCCAGCCGGTGCTCGAGCTGGCGACCGGGCGCGTCTGCGGCTACGAGGCGCTCGCGCGCATGGACGCCCACCCCGTGCGCCGGCCCGACCAGTGGTTCGCCCAGGCGCATCGCTGCGGCCTGGGCGCGGAGCTCGAGGCGCTGGCCCTGCGGGCCGCCCTCGCGGTGGACGACCGCCCGATCGGCACGTTCCTCGCGCTGAACGTGAGCCCCACCGGCCTGCTCGCGCCGCCGGTCCAGGACGCGCTGCCCGACGACCTCACGAACGTCGTCATCGAGCTCACCGAGCACGAGCTGTTCGCCGCCGAGGAGACGCTCGAGGCGCGGCTCGCGGAGCTGCGCGGCCGCGGCGCGCGCGTGGCGCTCGACGACGCGGGCGCGGGCTACGCCGGCCTTCAGCAGCTGATCCGCGTCGCGCCCGACATCCTCAAGGTCGACCGCTCGCTCGTCCACGGCGCGCACGCCGATCCGTCGCGTTACGCGCTGCTCGAGGCGCTGGTCTCCTTCGCGGGTACGACGGGGGCGGCGGTGTGCGGCGAGGGCGTGGAGGACCTGGCCGACCTGGCCGCGCTCGCCGACCTCGACGCCACCTACGCGCAGGGCTACGCGCTCGGGCGACCGGCCGACCCGTGGGCGGCCCTGACGCCCGGCGTGGCGGCGACGGCCACGCTGCGCGAGGGCGTCCGCCTGCCGGCCTCCACGGTCCGCGACGGCGGAGGCTGGACGCGCGCGCTCGCGGAGCTCGGCGACTACGTCACCGACGTCCACGACGTCGACGGCCTGATCGACGCCGGCCGCCGCGCCGCGGCGCTGCTGGGCGCCGAGGACGTGTCGCTGATGTGGGTCGTCGACGGCTGCCTGGAGCTGCTGTCGGACAACCAGGACACGCCGGGCGAGCGCTGGGACCTCGCCGCGTACCCGGCGACCGTCCGACTGCTGGAGGCGCACACCCCCGGGCAGATCGTCGTGGGCGACACCCACAGCGACCCGGCGGAGGTGGAAGAGCTCGTGCGCCTCGGCTACGGCGCCCTCCTCATGGTCCCGATCCGCGTCGCGGGCGGGCGGCAGGCGCTCGCCGAGGTCTACCGCGTGCACCCGCAGGCGTTCACCAACGCCGAGGTCGACCGCGCGCGAGTCGTCGTGCAGCAGTTCGCGCCTGTGCTCGCGCGGCTGGCATCGCCCGCCGCGGGCCTCCCGGCCTGACGCTTCGCGGCCGTCGGCGCCGTGGGGAGCGGCTAGGATCGCGACCCCGAGCGCATGGACGGCGACGCCTTCACACTGCCCGAGATCTCGCACCCGGTGGTGGAGGTGCTCCGCGAACGAGCCGAGAGCGGCTCGGCGCCCGGCGTCCGCACCGATCCGCATCGCGTCGCGCTCGCGATCGAGGGCGGGGGCATGCGCGGGGTCGTGTCGGCCGGCATGACCGCTGCGCTCGAGCGGCTCGGCCTGACGCCGTGCTTCGACCTCGTGGTCGGCGCATCCGCGGGCGCGATCAACGGCGCGGCGCTGATCGCCGGCGTGGCCCGCGAGGGAGCCGCCACCTATCACGGACCGCTCGCGTCGCGCTCGTTCGTCAATCCCGCCCGCGTGCTTCGCGGCCGCCCGGTGATCGACGTCAATTACGTCCTCAACTACGCCTCCGCCGGGCTCGACGCGGCCCGGCACGATCGCGCGGTGGCCAGCCCGCTGGCGCTGCACTGCGTCGCCGTCGGCGTCGAGACGGCGCAACCCGAGGTCTTCTCGGGCATGCGCACGAAGCGCGAGCTGTGGGATGCGCTGCTGGCGTCGAGCCGCATGCCATGGGCCGGCGGCGCCCCGATCGAGATCGGCGGCCGCCGCTACCTCGACGGAGGCCTCGGCTCGCCGATCCCCGTCGCCGAGGCCCTTGCGGCCGGCGCGACGCACGTGCTCGCGCTGCAGACCCGGCCGCACGGGGTGCCGCGCAAGAGCGCCTCACGCATCGGCGACCGGCTGATCGAGCGCCATCTCCGGCAGCTCAACCCGGCGCTCGTCACGCTGTACCGCGAGCGAATCGCCTGCTACGAGCGCGTGGTGCAGGACATCGCCAGGCGCTCGCTCGACGTCGCCGCGGGGCCGCCGCACGTCCTCGGCGTCCGCCCGCCGGCCGGGACCACGGTCGTCGGTCAGCTCGAGCGCCGCTCCGCGATTCTCGCCTCCGCGGCCGCCGACGCCGAGCGCCTGGTCGAGCAGGCGCTGGGCCCGGCGCTCGCAACCGCCGGTCAGCCGTAGTCGAGCAGCGCCCGCGCGCGCTCGGCGTTACTCGCTGGTGGGGCTGCGCTCGACGCCCTCGCTGAAGCGGCGCTCGATCTCCTTCTCGGGCGTGTCCGGCAGCTCCTCGGCGCCCTCGCTGAAGCGCCCGTGGCGCTCGGTCCCGGGCGGGTCCTCGTGTGCGGTGCCGCGCGCGAAGTTGGGCTCGAGCTTCTCCTCGGGCGAGTCGGGCTTCTGGTCGATGCCCTCGGCGAATCCCTCGTCCGTCTGCTCCGGACGCGCCGGATGCTCGTGCTCGCGCTGCTCGGCGGCGGCATCTTCGGCCGTGCGCCGCTCGTCGTGGTCGGCCATGGTTGTTCCTCCGCTTCGTGTCGATCGGTGTCCTATAGGACTACCCGCCACGCCCCGAGACGAGACCCTCGCCGGCAGCCCACTCGATCGTCCGCCGGAACGTCTCCGCCACCGGCGTGTACTGCAGCCCGAGCTCGCGCGCGGCGCGTGACCCGTCGTAGCGGTGGCCGTGCAGCAGCGTGCGCACCATCTCGCGGCAGACCGGCGCGGTCCTGCCCCTGAGGCGGAACGCCCCCTCCACCAGCGCCCCCGCCGCCCTGGCGACCGGCGGAGGGACGAGCGGCACGCGGTGCCGCTCGCCGGAGAGCTCCGAGACGATCTCGAGCGCCTCCTGCGAGCTGATCGTGGCGCCGTTGAGCACGTAGCGCTCACCCGGCCGGCCGCGCTCGGCGCCGAGCACGTGGCCCTCCACGCAGTCGGCGATGTCGACGATGCTGATGCTGGTGTCGACGAACGCCCGCAGCCGGCCGTTCAGGTACGCGATCATGATCCGGCCGGTGCCGCCCGTGCGGCCGGGGCCCTGCACCGACGAGGGGTTGATCGACACGAGCTCGACGCCCGCGCTCCGGGCGGCGGCGAAGGCCGCGACCTCGCCCTCGTGCTTGGAGCGCTCGTACGTCGACAGATAGCTGCCGCGATGCGGCGAGTCCTCGCTCCCGACCGTGCCCGCCGCCTCGCCGAGCGACGCCGCCGATGACGTGAGGACGACCCGCGGGACGTCCGCGCGGGCCGCAGCCCTGACCGCCGCCTCGGCCCCCCGAACGTTGGTGTGGAAGAGCGCCGCCGGATCGGTCGGGCACATCGTGTTGACGCCGGCCACGTGATAGAGGAGCGCGCACCCGGCCATGCCGGCGGCCATGGCGTCCTCGTCGAGCACGTCGCCGCGAACCACGCGCGTACCGCGCGCGCTCAGCGCCCGCTCGGCCTCGGCGGAGCGCGCCAGGGAGACCACCTCGTCGCCGCGCTCCACCAGGCGCGTGACGAGCGCGCCGCCGACGAATCCGCTGCCCCCTGTGACGAACACCCGGCTCAAGGTCCGCGCTCTTCGCGAGTCAGCGCCGGCAGGGCGCGCACCAGGTAGTCGACCGCCGACCACACGGTGATGGCCGCGGCCGCCAGCATCGCCCATTCGTCGACATACAGGCCGCCGACCGGCTCGCCGGGCCGCACGATCGCCAGCGCGATGGCGAGGAACTGGACGCCGGTCTTGAGCTTGCCCAGCATCGACGGCGCCATCACCTCGCCCTCCGAGGCGATCAAGCCGCGCAGCCCCATCAGGACCAGCTCGCGGCCGATGACGAGCGCAACCACCCATGGCGACGCGCGCTCGGCGGCGAGCAGCGCGATCAGCACGCCCGACACCAGCAGCTTGTCGGCGGTCGTGTCGAGGAACGAGCCCAGCTTGCTGGTGACGTCCCAGCGGCGCGCGAGCCGCCCGTCGAGCCAGTCCGTCGCTGCCGCCAGGCAGAACAGCACGCACGCCACGATCGCCGCGTCGCCGGTCTCGTCGCCTCCGGGGCCGACCAGCACCAGCCCCATGACGACCGGGGTGAGCAGGATCCGCGTCACGGTGCCGGCGGCGATTAGGCGGGCAGAGCGCAGTCCGGCCCAGGTCTCGGTCGGGATCCCCACGAGGCGCGCCGATGCTACCGCGCGCCGTGCGGGGGAGGGCCCGCCGCGACCGGCGGCAGCGCGCCCCGGGCGCGTGCCGCCGCGGTCTCGAAGTCGACCTCGCGAAGTGCCGCCTTCACGGCCGGGATCCGGCCCGCGGCCATGCTCAGCTCGCGCACGCCGAGCCCGGCGAGCAGCACCGCCGCCTCGGGCTCGCCGGCCAGCTCGCCGCACACCCCGACCCAGCGACCGTGCACCTCGGCGGCGGCGGTCACGGCGGCGATCAACGCGAGCACCGGGGCCAGCGAGTCGTCGAGCAGGCCGGCGAGCGCCGCGTTGCCGCGCTCGGCGGCCATCGTGTACTGCGCGAGGTCGTTGGTCCCGATCGAGAAGAAGTCGACCTCGGGCGCGATCAGCGCTGCCTGGAGGGCGAGCGCGGGCACCTCGACCATCACGCCGACCTCCAGCTCGGCGCGGCTCTCCAGCTCGGCGCGCGCCTCCTCGAGCGCGGCGCGCGCGGCGCGCACCTCCTCGAGCGTCGCGACCATCGGGAACATCACCTTCAGCGGGTGCTCGGCGGCGACGCGCAGGATCGCACGCAGCTGCGTCCGGAGCAGGTCGGGCTCGGCGAGCGAGAGCCGGATGCCGCGGCGCCCGAGGAACGGGTTGTCCTCCGGCTCCTGGCGCAGGAACGGCAGCGGCTTGTCGGCGCCGGCGTCGAGCGTGCGGACGATCAACGGCCGGCCGCCGAGCGCGCCGGCGATCTCGCGCAGTACCGCGACCTGCTCGTCCTCGGCCGGCGGCGTGGCCCGATCGAGGAAGAGGAACTCCGTCCGCAACAGGCCGACGCCCTCGGCGCCCTGGCCGGTGGCCTGGCGGGCCTCGGCGGGGCTGCCGACGTTGGCGAAGACCTCTACGCGCCGGCCGTCGCGCAGGGCGCCCGGCTCAGCAGCGCGGGCGAGCAGCGCGCGGCGGGCCTCGGCGTCCGCCTCACGGCGCGCCTCGTGCCGGGCGACCACCTCGTCGTCCGGGTCGACCTCGACGGTGCCGGCGTCGCCGTCGAGCACCAGCGGCGTGCCCTCCGGGATCCCGAGCAGCGCGTCGCCGAGGCCGACCACGGCCGGGATCCCGAGCGCACGGGCGAGGATCGCGGCGTGCCCGGTGGCGCCGCCGCGCGCGGTCGCGATGCCCCACGTCTCGGCAGGGTCGAGGCCGACGGCTTCGCCGGGGGTCAACTCGGCTGCGAGGACGACGCCGGCGTCGCGCGGCGCCGCCGCGGCGTCCGTGCCGGCGAGCCGCGCCAGCACGCGCCGGCCGACGTCCTCGACGTCCACGGCGCGCTCCCGCAGGTATGGGTCGTCGAGCGCCCGGAACGCCGTCGCCGCCTCCTGCGCGGCGGAGCGCCAGGCGCGTCCGGCGCCGGCGCCCTCGTCGATGAGGCGCAGCGCTGGGCCGGTGAGCGCGGCGTCGTCCAACAGCAGCGCGTGGGCGGTGAAGATCTCGGCCTCCGCGGCCGCGCCGCGCCGCGCGACGTCCGCGCGCGCCGTCTCGAGGTCCTCCCGCACGGCGGCACGGGCCGCATCCAGCCGAGCGCGCTCCTCGGCCGGCGAGCCCGGCGGCGCGTCGTCGCTCGGAGGCTCCGGCGTGTGGAGCCACCGGGCCGGCCCGATCGCGATGCCCGCCGACGCCGCCACGCCCTCCAACCGCCCCGGAGGCGGTCTGATCCCGGCCGGGGTCTGACGCCTCCGGCGGCGCGTTCTCGGCGCCGGGGTCAGACCCCTCGGGCAGGTCGCCGAAGTTGTCGGCCGCGAGGGTTCGCAGGGCGTCGAGGGCCTCGGTGGCCTGATCGCCGCGGGCGTGGATGACCAGCTCGTCACCTTGGCGGGCGTTGAGCACCGCGAGCGCCGTGAGGCTGCGGGCGTCGGCGGGGCCGGTCGAGCGGGTGGCGTTGACGACCTCGACTCGCGCGTCGAACTCCGCGACCGTCGCGACGAAGCGCGCCGCCGGGCGCGCGTGCAGCCCGAGCCGTGGCGTGACGCTCACTCGCAGCTCGAGTGCCTCGGCATCGTCCGCCGCCGCCGGGGCGGAGGCGACCTCCGATTCCTCGCCGAGCTGTGCCGTCTTCATGCGCAGCGCTCCGCGCGCCTCGCTCGCCACCTCGTCGAGCGACGCTCCGCCGCGTGCCCGCGCCGCCGCCGCGACGGCGCCCTCCACGAGCGGGGCGCCGCAGAGGACGACCGGTCCGCCGTCCGGCTCGAGCATCTCGGTCGCCATCTCGGCGCTCATCAGCGCGCTGCCGAGGTCCATCAGCACGAGCACACCGTCAGGCGAGCGGGCACGCTCGACCGCCAGCCGCACCCGCTCGGCATCGGTGCCGATCGCACCGTCCTCCATGCCGCCCGCCGCCTCGATCGCCACGTCCTCGCCGCCCATCTCGCGCGCGAGCTCGGCCACGCCCTCCGCCAGCGAAGCGCTGTGGGAGACGATCACGAGCGAGACCACGAGGTGCTCAGGCGATGCCCGAGGCGCGGTGGAGCACCTCGACCGGGTGCACCGAGGAAACGCCCGTCGCGTGCGAGATCTGCCAGCGGCACGTCTCCGAATCGCAGACGGTGCGATCGGGAGCGGCGTCGGCGATCTGGTCGAACAGCCCGGCGCCGACCTTCATCGCGATGTCGTACTTCTCGCGCTTGAGCCCGTACGTGCCGGCGACCCCGCAGCAGTTCGCCTCGCTCTCGACCACCTGCAGCTCCGGCACGAGCGCGAGCAGGTCGAGTGCCGGCTTGCCGATGCCGTGGCCCTGCTGCTGGCAGGGCGCGTGGTAGACGACGGTCTCGGGCACCGGCTGGAAGTCCGTCTTGAGCTCCCCGCGCTCGTGCATCGCGAGCAGGTACTCGCAGATGTCGAACACGCGCGGGGAGACGGCGCGCAGATCCGCGTCATCCTCCATGCCGAGGATCTCGAGCGCCTCGCGCTTGAGCATCAGCGTGCAGCTACTCGAGGTCCCCACGATGTCGATGCCCTCGCGCGCGAACGGCGCCAGCCGCGCGGCCAGCCGGCGCACGTACCCGCGCGCGTCGTCGAACAGCCCGTTGGACTGCAGCGGCAGGCCGCAGCAGTCCTGCTTGGGCACGTCGACGGCGACGCCGTTGTGCTCGAGCAGGGCGACGGTCATCTCGCCCAGCCGCGGCTCGTAGTAGTTGGTGCCGCAGCCGTGGAAGAAGGCCACCCGCGCGATCGGACTCGCTGGCGACGTGTGCTTCCGAGCCCAGCGCTGGAAGGTGCGGCCCGCGAAGGTCGGCATCGGGGCGCGATGATCGATGCCGCTCACGCGCTCGATCGCGAGCCGCAGCAGCCGGTTGCGCAGCGACCAGTTCGCGAGCGGCGCCGCGGGCGTGCCCAGCCGCCCGGCGAGCGTCGGGCGCGCGAGGATGCGGTCGCGCATCGGCACGCCGTGCGTCTCGCCATAGGAGGCCTTGGCCTGCGTGTTGATCTCGGCGATGTGCACGCCCTGCGGGCAGACCTGCGTGCAGATGCCGCAACCGGAGCAGTAGTTCACGGACGAGTCGGCGGACGGCTCGTCAGCGACCCGGAAGCGCTCGGCCTGCGGCCCGCTGTACTTCGGCCCCGCGAACAGGGGAGTGACGTTGGAGACGGGGCAGTACGTCTCGCAGATCGTGCACTTGACGCAGTGGTCGAGCGACTCGCGCATCAGCAGCGGGCCGAGCACGTCGTGGCCTTCGTGCAGCGCCATGTCAGATCAGCTCCCCACCGCGGCGGCCGGCGTCGAAGCCGAGAGCACGAGCTCGGCGGCCCGGTAGCCGGTGGCGAGGCTCAGCCCGTCGCCGGACTTCTCCCGCCACGGCTCGGCCCCGGCCAGCGTCGCCCCGGCCACGACCACGTTCTCGAGCATCCGCTCGCCGGCCGCGTCGACGGGGCGCAGCTCGCGGTCCACGGCCACGCCCGCGCGGCCGATCGGGTGGTCGTCGAAGTAGCCGGGGCGGAAGCGCTCCTCGCCGGGGCGGGGGACGCCGCTGACCGGCAGCCCGAGCGCCGGCTCGCGCGCCGTCCAGCTCGAGTCGAGCGCGACGCCTCCGGAGGCGATGCCGCCCGTCGCCAGCACCACCCAGTCCGCGCCCCGGGACTCCTCGCGCAGGCCGACCCGCGTGCGCAGCGCGGTCACCCGCCCGCCCGCCCGCTCGGCGCCGACCACCACGTTGTTGAGCATCACCGAGCCGCCGGCGCGCCGCAGCGCCGCGCGCAGGATCGCGAACAGGCGCATCCCGGGGACCGACGGGGGCAACGTGGGCACCTCGAAAGCGGGATGCCCGAGCCCGTGCTCGACCGCCGCCCACACGCCGTGCGGGTCGGCGATCCCGAGCACGGCCGGGAACGCCGCACGCTCGTCGGCTCGCAGGCGGGACGCGACCTGCGCCACGACGGCGTTGCGGAATGCCTCCTGGTCGAACGCACGCGCGAACGCGAGCGCATTCGCGTCGGCCCGGTCCTCGGGGCCCAGATCGAGCTCGAAGCCCCGTGCCCGCACTCCCACCCCGGACCGCTCGAGGTTGTCGGCCAGCAGCGCCGCGTGGAAGTCCTTCAGCGCACGGAAGCCGACCACGCATACCGGGTCGCCGCTGCGCAGGTCGCCGCCGGCCATCGTCTCGGGCACGACCGCCGAGGGGCGCGGCACGCCGACCGCGGTGGGCAGCAGCAGGTTCTCCTCGACGCCGCCGACGTAGGCGTACGGTGCCAGCGAGCCGCCCGCGACGCGCTCCTTGAACCACGCGACCGCCGCCGCGACGCCGTCCGCACCGACGTGACCGTACGGATGGCCGGGATGCGCGTCGAGCAGCGGGCCGAGGGCCTCGAGCGGGCGCTCGACCCGCTCCGGCGCGTACCCGAGCACGTCGATCGTGCCTGGGCTCAGGTGCGTCGCACCGATGCCCTTGGCGATCACGAGCACGCGCGCGCCCGACTCGGCGAGGCGGACCGCGGCGCTCAGGCCGGCCAGGCCGGTGCCGACGACGACGACGTCGTGATGGCTCACGACGGCACCGGCAGGTGCTCGACGTCGAGCAGCCCCTGGAAGATCCAGTCGTCGAGCCGCGCCTGGCGCAGCTGGTCGCCGTAGAGGATCGGCCACACGCCCTTCCAGCGTTCCTGCAGGAAGCCGAGCAGCGCGGCGCTCGCCTGCTCGCCGTCGAGTCGCTCCGTGGTGTGCATGATCCCGGTCGCCCGGTAGATGCAGAAGCCGCCCTGGCACGGCCCCATGCCGAGGCGCGCCTTGCGACGGATGTCGTCGAGGTTGGTGGTGCCGCGCTCGCGCATCTCGGCCTCCGAGCCTGCCGCGGCCGATCAGCTCGCACTCGCAGATCAGCTGCTCCTCCTGCAGCGTCCGCTCCCGCCGGGCGAGGCGCGACGCGATGCGGTAGGGCTCGTTGCCCTCGTTGCCCGGTGGCCGCTCCGCCGCTGTCGTGCACAGCCGCTGCGTGCCGAGCTGCGCGCACATCGCGTCGACGAGGTCCTGCGCCATCAGGCGCAGCGTCGTCAGCTTGCCGCCCGACATCGTGAGCAGGCCGTCCATGCCGTCGCGCTCGCGATGGTCGACCACCGCGTGGGTGCGGCTGACGTCGCGCGTGTCTGCCACCTCGCCCGCGCGCGCGTCCTGGAACAGCGGCCGCACGCCGGCCCACACCCGCAGCGCGCGGGCCTCGCGGAAGCCGGGCACGAGGCGCTCGCCGTCGTCGAGCATCTGGTCGACCTCGGCCTGCGTGACCGGGATCTCGTCCGGATCGGCGGAGTGGATGTCGGTCGTGCCGATGATGCTCACGGTGCGGACCGGCACGAGGATGTCGCCGTCGGCCGGCATCGTGCAGCGGTTGATCACCGTGTTCACGAGCCGGTGGTTCATGGCGATCATGATCCCCTTGCCGGGGACCACGCCGACGTCCTCGATCCCGGCCATGTGCAGGATCTGCGCCGCCCAGGCACCGGAGGCGTTGAGCGTGAAGCCGGCCTCGATGTCGAGCTCCTCGCCGCTGAGCTCGTTGCGCAGGCGCGCCCCGGTCACCGCGCCGTCGCTCGTGTGCAGATCCACGACGCGGTGGTAGGTGAGGATGCGCGCGCCGTGGGCGGCCGCGCCGTGCGCGAACGACCAGACGGTCTTCCACGCGTCGATCGCCGCGTCGGGCACCGTGAACGCCCGCCGGATCGCAGGGTTGAGGCGCGGCTCGCGGCGCAGCGCCTCGGCGACGTCGATCTCCTCGGCCGGCAGGTCGGCCGCGCGGCAGCCCTTCAGGAACGCGTCGCCGTAGGCCGGATCGTCGTCCGGCGTCGTCACGAACAGCCCGCCGGTGTCCTCGATGCAGTCCGGGATGACGCGGCGCAGGATCGCGTTCTCGACCACGCACTCCTCGGCGGCCACCGGGTCCTTGACGACGTACCGGCCGCCCGAGTGCAGGAGGCCGTGGAAGCGGCCGCTCGTCCCTTCGGCGAGGTCGCGGCGCTCGACGAGCACGACGTCGAAGCCGCGCAGCGCGGCGTCCCACGCGACCCCGGCGCCGGTGGCGCCGCCGCCGATCACCAGCACGTCGGTCTGCAGTTGGGGCACGTCAGGAAATGCTATTCGCCGGGAAGCCCCGCAGGGGTGCGGATGAGGTTCGAGCGCGCCGTGTGGTGGCGCCCGTCGATGACCCGCACCGCACCCGAGCGCGACCGCATCGACAGCGACTGCGTGAGCACGCGCCGCGGCCCGTAGCGCACGCCGCGCAGCAGCTCGCCGTCGGTGACGCCGGTGGCCGCGAAGAAGCAGTCCTCGCCCGACACCAGGTCGTCGATCTCCAAGGATGCGGTCGAGGTCGTAGCCCTGCTCGAGCGCCGCGGCGCGCTCGGACTCGTCGCGCGGATAGAGGCGGCCGAAAAGCGCCCCGTCGAGGCACTTGAGCGCGCACGCGGCGATCACGCCCTCCGGGGTTCCGCCGATGCCGATCAGCAGGTCGACCGACGACTCCTCGTCGGCGGCCAAGATCGCGCCCGCCACGTCGCCGTCGAGCATGAACTTGATCCTCGCGCCGGTCGCGAGCACCTCGGCGACGAGGTCCTGGTGGCGCGGCCGGTCGAGGATCGCGACCGTCACGTCGGTCGCCCGCTTGCCTCTGGCCTGCGCGATCCGGGCGAGGTTGTCGGCCACCGGGGCCTCGAAGTCGACGACGTCCGCGAGATCCTCGCCCACGGCGAGCTTCTCCATGTACACGCACGGCCCGGGGTCGAACATCGTGCCGCGCTCGGACAGCGCGAGCACCGCGAGCGCGTCGGGCAGGGCCTTGGCGGTGAGCGTCGTCCCGTCGACCGGGTCGACCGCGACGTCGACGGCCGGCGGGACGCCACTGCCCACGCGCTCGCCGTTGTAGAGCATCGGGGCCTCGTCCTTCTCGCCCTCGCCGATGACCACGATGCCGTCCATCGCCACCGAGCCGAGCACGGGCCGCATCGCGTCGACCGCGGCCTGGTCGACCTTCTCCTTGTCGCCGCGGCCCATGAAGCGGGCCGCGGCGATGGCGGCTGCCTCCGTGGCCCGGACCAGCTCGAGAGCCAGGTTGCGGTCGGGGTCGGGAGGCAGCTCGCCAGCAGTGCATCGTGATCAGGACTCGTCGGCGTCGAACCAGTCGAAGGTCCGCGTGACCGCGCGCTTCCAGAACTTGTAGTACTCGTCGCGCGTGGACGGAGTCCATCGACGGCTCCCAGCGCTTGTCCTCGACCCAGTTCTCGCGCAGGTCCTCGACCTCGGCTCCAGAAGCCCGTCGCGAGGCCGGCCGCGTAGGCCGCGCCGAGCGACGTGGTCTCGGGCACCTTCGGCCGGATCACCGGCACGCCGAGCAGGTCGGCCTGGAACTGCATCAGCAGGTCGTTGCCGACCATGCCGCCGTCGACCTTCAGCGACTCGAGCGTCGACGCCCGAGTCCGCGTTCATCGCCTCGACGACCTCGCGGCTCTGGTAGGCCGTCGCCTCCAGCGTCGCGCGGGCGATGTGGCCGGCGTTGACGTAGCGGGTCAGGCCCGCGATCACGCCGCGGGCGTTGGACTTCCAGTACGGCGCGAACAGGCCCGAGAACGCGGGCACGATGTAGCAGCCGCCGTTGTCCTCGACGACTGCGCGCGAGGTCCTCGACCTCGGGCGCGGCCTTGATCATCTTGAGGTTGTCGCGCAGCCACTGCACGAGCGCGCCCGGTGATCGCGATCGCGCCCTCGAGGCAGTAGACCGCGTCCTCGTCGCCGATCTTGTAGCCGACGGTCGTCAGCAGGCCGTTCTTGGACTGCACGGCCTCGGTGCCCGTGTTGAGCAGCAGGAAGTTGCCCGTGCCGTACGTGTTCTTGGCCTCGCCGACTGCGAAGCACGTCTGGCCGAACGTCGCCGCCTGCTGGTCGCCCAGGTCGCCGGCGATCGGGACGCCGTTGAGCGCCCCGCCGTACGACACGTCGCCGTAGACCTCGCTGGACGCCTTGATCTCGGGCAGCATCGACGTCGGCACGCCCATGATGCCCGCGATCTCCTCGTCCCACGAAAGCGTCTCGAGGTCCATCAGCATCGTCCGGCTGGCGTTCGTGACGATCCGTCACGTGCAGGCCACCGTCGGTGCCGCCGGTCAGGTTCCAGATGCAGCCAGGTGTCCATGTTGCCGAACAGCAGGTCGCCGGCCTCCGCGCGGTCGCGGGCGCCGTCGACGTTGTCCAGCAGCCAGCGGATCTTCGGCCCGGAGAAGTAGGTCGCCAGCGGCAGACCGACCTTCGCCTGGAACCGCGCCTGGCCGCCGTCCTTGGCGAACTCGTCCACGAGCTTGTCCGTGCGCGTGTCTTGCCACACGAGGGCGTTGTGAATCGGCTCGCCGGTGTTGCGGTCCCACACGACCGACGTCTCGCGCTGGTTCGTGATCCCGACCGCCGCGATGTCGCCGTCGCCGGCGCTCGCGGACTCGACCGCCTCGTCGACGACCTCCTGGGTGCGGGCCCAGACCTCGGTCGACGTCGTGCTCGACCCAGCCCGGCTTGGGATAGATCTGCTCGTGCTCCTTCTGGGCGACGCTGACCACCTGGCCGCCGTGGTCGAACACCATGCAGCGCGTGCTCGTGGTGCCCTGGTCGATTGCTGCGGCGTACTTCGCCATCAAGCCTCCTCCTCGATCTCCAATTCGTCCGCGCTCAGCCCGGGTAGAAGGCCGAGAACGCCGCCGCTGCCAGGACGCCGCCGATCAGCGGCCCGACCACCGGCACCCAGGAATAGCCCCAGTCCGAGCCGCCCTTGCCAGGGATCGGCAGGATGGCGTGAATGATGCGTGGCCCGAGGTCGCGCGCCGGGTTGATCGCGTAGCCGGTCGGTCCGCCCAGCGAAAGGCCGATCCCGAGCACCAGCAAGGCGACGATCAGACCGCCCAGCGCCGTGCCCGCGGTCGCCTCGTCGGCGAAGAACGCCATGATGCTGAAGACCAGCACGAACGTCCCGATCACCTCGGTGATGATGTTCGCGACCGGGTTGCGGATCGCCGGGGCCGTGCAGAAGACGGCCAGCTTGAGCCCAGGATCCTCGGTTTCGCGCCAGTGGTTGAGGTACGCCAGCCACACGAGAATCGCGCCGACGAACGCGCCGACGAACTCACCCGCTAAGTACTCGGGTACGTCTCCCCACTCGGTCCTGCCCTCGACGGCGAACCCGATCGTCACCGCCGGGTTTAGATGCGCGCCGCTGAACTGGCCGACCGCGAACACTCCCACCATCACGCCGATCGCCCAGCCCCAGGTGATGACGATCCAGCCCCCGTTCTGCGCCTTGGAGTGGTTCAGCAGCACCGCCGCCACCACTCCGTCGCCGAGCAGGATCAGGAGACCGGTACCGATCACCTCTGCGCCGAAGATGCTCAAGAGCCCTCCTCCTCCTTGCAGTTGACCCCGACGAGTCGGGACACTACTCGCCTGCGGCGAACGTCGCTGTCGCGGCGCTCAGCAGCAGGTGCGTGGACGTCGCGCCGGGGTCCTGGTGCCCGACGCTGCGCGGCCCGAGATAGCTCGCGCGGCCCTTGCGGGCCTCGAGCGGGATCGTCGCCCGCATGCCCTCCTCGGCCGCGTCGGCGGAGCGGCGGAGCGCATCGCCGAGCGCTGCGCCCTCCCGCTCCGCCTCACGCAGCGCCGCCACCGCCGGCAGCAGCGCGTCGACCATCGTCTTGTCGTCCGGCTCGGCCTTGCCGCGCGACTGGACGCCCTTGACGCCCGCTTCCAGTGCATCGGCCCAGCCTGCGAGGTCGAGCTCCGTGCGCCCGCTGCTGGCCGTCCCCATCTGGAGGAACAGCGTCCCGTAGAGGGGCCCGGCGGCGCCGCCGACGCTCGACACAAGCGCCATCCCGACCGCCTTCAGGACGGCGCCGATGTCGTCGCTTTCGAGGCCGTCGAGCTTCTCCACGGCCTTGCGCATCCCGCGGTCCATGTTGGTGCCGTGGTCACCGTCCCCGATCGCCGTGTCGAGCTTGACCAGGTCGGCGCGGTGTTCGGCTACGTCAGCCGCATAGCGGCCGATCCAGTCGCGGACGTCGGAGGCGCTGATGCTCACGGCTGCGGCCTCAGCAGACGCGCAGCGCCGGCGTGTCGGCGGGGGCGTCCCATAGTCGCGTCAGCTCGTCGTCGAGCTTGAGCAGGGTGATCGAGCAGCCCGCCATCTCGAGCGAGGTGATGTAGTTGCCGATCAGCCGACGCTCGATCGTGATGCCGCGATCCTGCAGGAAGCGGTCGAGCTCGCGGTACACGATGTACAGCTCGATCAGCGGCGTGCCGCCCATCCCGTTGACGAACGCGAGCACGCGATCGCCGGACTCGAACGGCAGATCCTCGACGATCGCCGTCGCAAGCCGCTCGACGACGTCGGACGCGGGCGCCAGCTTCTCGCGGTAGCGCCCGGGCTCGCCGTGGATGCCGATGCCGATCTCCATCTCGTCGTCGGCGAGCTCGAAGCTCGGCTGACCGGAGCTCGGGGTGACGCAGGGCGTGAGCGCCATCCCCATGCTGCGGCCCTGGCCGTTGACCGTGCGACACAGCTCGGCCACCTCCGCCAGCGACTTGCGCTCCTCGGCCGCGGCGCCGCAGATCTTCTCCGCGATCACCGTGATGCCGACGCCGCGCCGGCCGGCGGTGTACAGGCTGTCCTGCACCGCGACGTCGTCGTTGGTCACGACCGCCGCGACTTCGATCCCCTCTTCCTTCGCGAGGTCGGCGGCCATCTCGAAGTTGAGCACGTCGCCCGTGTAGTTCTTGACGATGTGCAGGACGCCCGCGCCGCCGTCGACGGCCTTCGTGGCCTCGAGCATCTGATCGGGCGTCGGCGACGTGAACACCTCGCCGGGGCATGCGGCGTCGAGCATCCCGCGCCCCACGAACCCGCCGTGCATCGGCTCGTGGCCGGAACCGCCGCCCGAGATGATGCCGACCTTTCCCTGGACCGGCGCGTCGGCGCGCACGATCACCGCCGGCTCGTAGATCACTCGTACGACGTCGCCATGGGCGGCCTCGATGCCCTCCATCGCCTCACGAACCACGGCGTCGGGCTCGTTGATCAGCTTCTTCATTTCCGCTCCTCCACTCGGGTGCCGGCTCTCCCCGCGTGTGGACGGTATAGGCGGCCGATGCCGCGGGTCAATCAGGCAGCGGAGGTGGAGCGCTCGCGCGCCTCGTACTCGTGCAGCGCGCGGTGCATCACGAGGACGTCGTGAGTCGGGGCCGTGGCGGCGCCGTCGGCCTCGGCGGGGAGGCCCCTGCGCTCCCAGAAGGCGCGCACCTCGTCCATGACCTCGCGGCGGTGCTCCTCGCCGCGCGACTTGATCGGCGCGCCGAAGCGGACCTCGACCTTGTGGCGGCGCGAGAGGAAGCGGCCCGGCCTGCGCTTCGGCCAGTTCTGCCCCGGCGGCATCGCGTCGTGGGTCCCGCTGACGAAGATCGGGACGATGTCGACGCCATGGTGCGCGGCGATGACCGCGGCGCCGGAGTGGACCTTGCCGATCCGGCCGTCACGCGACCGCGTGCCCTCGGGGAACATCAAGAGGTTCCAGCGCTGGCGGATGAGGCGGTCGACGTGATCCGTCGCGCCGTTGGAGAGGCCCCCGCCGCTCCGGCCGAGCGGCACGGTGTTGAACAGCAGCGCGACGCCGTTGGCGGTCCAGCGCTTCTTGTAGAAGTAGTCCGCGGCGGCGGCCACCGCGGTGCGGTTGCGCCACTTGCGCGGGATGGCGCGCAGGATGGTCGGGGTGTCGAGGTGGCTGGAGTGGTTCGCCACGAAGACCACCGGCGGCGTCAGCTCTTCGTCGAAGACCTCGCGCCCGACGGTGCGGCGCCGCAGATACCAGTCCGTCATCGGGCCGAGCACGAAGCTGAGCAGGCCCTCGCGCGCCGCACGGGCGTAGCCGCAGCGCGCCCACGAGACGTCCATCTTGGCGTACTGGCGCGCGAGATCGGCGCCGCGCGAGCGCAGCTCGGTGCCCCGGGTGCGCAGCTCGGCGCCGCGGTTGCGCAGCTCCTCGGCGCTCGGTACGCGTTCGCGCAGATGCGGTCCTTGATCTCGGTGGTGCGCTCCCTCGCGCGCTCGAATCTCCCGGGGGCCATGGGGGGATCGAACCCCGCCGCCATGGATTGGTTTCGCGAGTCGGGCGCGCACGCGCCGATCCCGTATGTTCGGGGCATGAAGTGGTGGGGATGGGGTGACGAGGAGGTCGCGTTCACGCACGAGGACAAGCCCGAGCTCGGGCCGTTTCTGCAGCGCCACCTGAAGATCGACGTCGACCGCGTGTCCTCACCGCGCGTCGCGTTCGCCGACCTGGAGATTCCCGAGCCCGCGGCACCGCCACGCCTCCGCGCGGCTCTGGAGGCCGCCGTCGGCGCCGAGCATGTCTCGCTCGATGCCCGCGACCGCGTCGTCCACGCCCGCGGCAAGAGCCTGCGCGACCTCGTGTGGCACCGCCGCGGCGACCTCGGCCGGCTCCCGGACGTCGTCGTCCGCCCCGGTGGCGAGGAAGCGGTGGCCGCGGTCCTGCGGGCGGCGCTCGACGCCGACGCCGTCGTGATCCCGTTCGGCGGCGGGTCGAACATCTCGGGCAGCCTCGAGCCGCCGGCGGCCGAGACCCGCACGGTCGTCTCGGTCGACCTCGGCCGCATGGACCGGGTGCTCTCGATCGACGAGACCGCGCGCCTTGCGCGCGTCCAGTCCGGGGTGTCCGGCCCGCGGCTCGAGGAGCAGCTGAACGCGCGCGGATGGACGCTCGGGCACTTCCCGGACAGCTTCGCGTACTCGACGCTCGGCGGGTGGATCGCCACGCGCTCCTCGGGGATGCAGTCCGACAAGTACGGCGACCTGGCGGACCTCCTGCGGGCCGTGCGCGTCGTGATGCCGTCGGGCGTGCTCGCCACCCGCCCGGTGCCGGCGACGTCGACCGGTCCGAGCGTGCGCGAGATGATCCTCGGCAGCGAAGGTCGGCTCGGGATCGTCTGCGAGGCGACGGTCCACGTGCACCGGGTACCGGCCCGCCGGACGATCCTCGGCTATCTGCTGCCCACCTGGGCGGCCGGCCTCGCCGCCATGCACGACATCGCGGCCAGCGAGGCGACGCCGAGCGTGACGCGAGTGTCGGACGCCAACGAGACGCAGTTCTCGTTCGCCACGAGGAAGGCGCCGACGCCGCTCGACCGGGTCAAGTCGAGGGCGCTGGCCGAGTTCCTGCGGCGCCGTCTTGACTTCGACGTCGACGCCATGTGCCTGGCGTTCATCGGCTACGAGGGCAGCGAACGCCACGTCCGGAGGCAGCGCAAGCTCGTCGGGCGCATCGTCTCCGGCCACGGCGGCCTCTGCATCGGCAGCGGTCCGGGCGTCCTCTACGACCAGAAGAAGTTCGACACGCCCTACATCCGCGACTACCTCCTGGATCGCGGCGCCCTCGGCGACGTGTCCGAGACGGCGGCGCCCTGGAGCCGGCTCGCGGAGGTGCACGGCAACGTGGTGAGCGCCGCCCAGGCGGCCTTCCGGTCGCTCGGCGTGCACGGCTACATCATGTGCCACCTGTCGCACTCGTACCACTCGGGCGCGTGCCTGTACTTCACCTTCGCGCTCAAGCCGTCGGGGGCGCGCGACCCGCTGGCTGACTACGACGTCGTCAAGCAGGCGATCCAGCAGACGTTCGTGGACTCTGGCGCCACGCTGTCGCACCACCACGGCGTCGGCACCGAGCATGCGCAGTGGCTGGAGCAGGACATCTCGGCGCCGGGCGTCGCGATGGTGCGCGCGCTCTTCGACGGTGTCGATCCGGGTGGCAATCTCAACCCGGGGAAGATCGTCTGAGCCACCGTTCGCGAGGCGTACCATTGATGGATGAACGTCGATGATCCCTCACGACGCCGGACGCAGGCCGCGCTGCGGGTCGCGGCCGTGGTCGCGGCCGTCGCGCTGCTGGTCCTCCTGGGGCTGGCCGTGACCGATTCCCCGGGCGACCGACCACTGAACGGCCGCGCGGGGGAGGTCCAGGGTCAGCGCTGAAGTGGACGGTGCCAGCGCGTCGTTCCTGGAGGCGATGAGCGCCGCCGGCAACCCGGGCGTCAAGGAGTTCTTGTGCGGCCAGCGCTCGCTGTTCCGGCGCACCCCGAAGGTGCACGGGTGGATCGTGCGACCGGTCGACCGCGAGGACTTCGAGGAGCCGCGCCGGTACGTGCCGGGGTTGGTGCTGAGCGTCGACGGCCAGTTCCACCGCCTCGACAGCGAGCTGCGCGGCTGGGGCCAGCGGGACTTCCCCCGCTACGACCACACGGTCTCCGCCGAGCCGGTCGACCCACCGCACGCCGACCGGCTGCCGGCCGAGCTGGCCACGGCCCTCACCGCCCGCGGCGTCGAAGCCTAGCCTGAATCCACGCTGACGCGCCGCTCGGTCAGCGCGGTCCGGTGGATACGAGATGCGCGGCCGAGCCGTGGCCGTTGGAGGCGACGGCCGCCTCGTCAACCGGCTCGAGCTCGTCGGCCGGCGGGTTCAGCCGCCGCTCGAGCTCGCCGAGCACGAACCCGAACAGCAGGTGGCGCCAGGTGGCCTGCGCGAACGCGCGGCCGCTGCCCCACAGCCGCGGCTCGACGAGCGCGGCCACCGGCCACGTCGCCAGGTGCTCAGCCAGCGCGGCCAGCGGGCCGCGCAGCGCGGGAGGCACCGGGAGGCTCGGGGCGAGGCCGGCGTAGACGGCACCGAAGACGGCCCCGTTCTGCAGGTGCAGGAAGGTGCCGATCGCGCCCTCGCCAGGGCGCCCGGGGGCGACGAGCCGGCCCAGCAGCTCGGCGTCGTCGTAGTCGAGGTCGAAGGCGCGCTTGTCCAGCGGCTGCTGCGCGAGCCAGACGGCCGCGGCGAGGCTCCCGGCGAGCGCGCCGCGGAGCGAGCGGGTGCGGTCGAAGGCCATGCTGTGGGCAAACTGTAACGAGCGGCGATGGCGCGGGTACCGCTGTGAGTGAGGACCGCCGACCATAGTCGCCTCCACGCGAAGGCGCGTGAGCGTGGCGTGAACCCGATCGTGTACTGGCTTTCGCGCGCGGTCCTGCAGCCGTTCTTCCACCTCTACTTCCGGATGTCGCGCATCGGGCGCGAGCACATCCCGGCGTCGGGTCCGGTGATCTTCGTCTCCAACCACCGGTCGTTCCTCGACCCGTTCGTGATCGGCACGATCGCCCGGCGACCGCTCTACTACGTCGCCAAGCGGGAGATCTTCCACTACAAGCCCGTGGCCTGGTTCCTGAGCTCGCTCGGGGCCTTCCCCGTCAATCGGGGCGCCGGCGACGCCGACATGCTGGCCACCGCCAAGGCGATCCTCGAGCGCGGCGACTGCGTGCTGATGTTCCCCGAGGGCACGCGCATCCGCCCCGGCTCGCTGGGCCGCCCCAAGCGGGGCGTCGGGCGCCTGGTGCTGGAGACCGGAGCCCCGGTCGTGCCGGTGGCGGTGATCGGCACGGAAGCGGTTCGCAGGGGCTGGCGCATCCGGCCGCACAAGGTCCGGATCCGGATCGGGCGGCCGCTCAACTTCCCCAAGGTCGAGAAGGCGTCCCCGCAGCTCGCGGCGGCCGTCACCGACCGCATCTGGCCCAACGTCATGCTGCAGTGGGAGTGGCTCGGCGGTCTCCCCCCGCTGCGGCGCGCCGCGGTCATCGGCGCCGGCTCGTGGGGCACCAGCGTCGCCGTCATGCTCGCCCGCGCGGGCCTCGAGGTCGACCTCGGGACGCGTACGCAGGAGCAGGCCGAGCGGATCGAGGCCGAGCGCGCGAACGAGCGCTATCTGCCCGGCATCGCGCTCCCGAAGGCGATCCGCGCCATGCGGGCGGCCGAGCTGGAGCTCTCCCGTCACGACCTGGTGTGCTTTGCCGTTCCCGCTGCCGCGCTGCCCGCGGCCGTGGCCGCCCACGCCGGCGACGTTGCGCCGCGCAGCGGGGTGCTCGTGATGTCCAAGGGCCTGGTGCCCCCGCTCGGCACGCTGCCGGCGGCGTACATGTCCGAGCGGGTGGCCTCGTGGGCTGTGGGTGCGGTCGGCGGCCCGGCCCACGCGAAGGCGGCGCTCGAAGAGGGCGCCGCGCTGGTGCTGGCCACCCAGGACCCGGCGTTCGCCCGGCAGGTCGGCGATGCTCTCGGCGCCGCCGGCTTCGACGTGGCGAGCACGACCGACCTGATCGGCGTCGAGCTCGCGGGCACTGCGACGACCGCCGCCGCGCTGGCGGCCGCGGCGGCCGGCGGCGGGCTCAACGCGGCGGGTGCCGCGGCGGGCAAGGTGTTCGCCGAGGTCGAGGCCTACGCGCGCCACGCCGGTGCCGAGCCCGAGACCTTCGCCGGCTTGGCCGGCACGGGCGACCTCGTGGCGACGGTGCTCGCCTCGGAGTCGAGCAGCCGGCGGGCCGGTGAGATGCTGGCCCAGGGGGTCGCCGGCGACGAGCTGTCAGCCGCCCTCGGCGAGAGCGCAGAAACGCTCGCCTCGGTGCCGCTGCTCGCCTCGCGCGTGCGCGACGCGGGGATCGACGCTCCCGTCCTGCGATCGCTCGCCGGCCTGATCGAGGGTCGCGTGGAGCCCGCGCGCTTCACCTCGTCGGTCACGGCCCCGAAGACGTCCACGCCCAAAGCGGGCGCTGTGCGCGCCGCCTGAGGAATACTGTCGTGCCGGATGGCCGCCGCACCCGACTCCGCATCGACTCCCGAGGAGAAGGCGCGGCTCGACGCCGCCTTCACCGAGCTCTACCGGGCGCACCTGCGGGACGTCTACTCGTACTCGTACTACCGGGTGGGCAACCACCACGACGCCGAGGACCTCACCGAGCAGACCTTCCTGCAGGCGTACCGGCACTTCGAGCGCGCCCAGCGCGAGTCGCGTGGCCGCCCGCTGCGCCCGTGGCTGATCCGGATCGCCCACAACCTGGCGGCGAACTACTACCGCGACCGCTCGCGGCGGCCGCAGACGTCGATCGACGACGCCGGCGCGCTCCCCGAGCTGCACACCACCGAGTCGCTGGTGGAGGACCGGGAGGACCTGACGCGAATCCTCGAGGGCGTGCAGCAACTTCCGGACGATCGCCGCGAGGCGCTGATCATGCGCTTCGCGCTGGGGATGGACAACCGCGAGATCGCGCGGGCGCTCGGGCGCACCGACGGCGCGACGAAGGTGCTGCTCCACCGCGCCATCCGGCAGCTGGAGGAGATCGTCAAGGAACGGGCGGGTACTGAGGCTCTATGAGCGACGCCTGGGACTTCGAGACGCGGCTGCGGGAGGCGCTGGCCCCCGTCGAGCCGCCGGCCGACCTCGAGCCGCGGCTGGAGGCGGCGTTCGGCTCGCTGGTCGAGCTGGCCGCCGACGAGCTCGAGGGCTGGGAGCTGCGCTCGATGCGCGACCCGCGCAACTGGTGGCGGCCCGCTGCCGCCGTCGTGGTCGGCACGGGAGCCGCCGCCGGGCTGGTGGTGCTGCGCACCCGCGGGCGCCGGCACCGGCGCCGCGCGCTGGCGCGGAACCCGCTCGACCTCGCGGGACGCACGGTGCGCGACGCCGGCCGCGAGGCGCTGCGCGTGTTCCGCGACTCGACGCGATGATCCGGGACGCGCGCTAGCGCGCAGAGATACACATGGGGCGCGACCTGAGCCTGCTCGCCGACGAGGACGTGATGCAGCTCGTCCGTCGCGGCGACGCGCGCGCGTTCGAGGTCATCTATGAGCGCCACTCCCCGGCCGCCTTCTCGCTCGCCTACCGCATGATGGGCACGCGGTCGGGCGCCGAGGACGTCACGCAGGACGCGTTCCTCTCCATGTGGCGGTCCGGAGCGCGCTACGACCGCGCCCGCGGGTCGGTCCGCACCTGGGTGCTGGGGATCGTCCACCACCGCGCGATCGACGCGCTGCGGCGCGCCACCGTCCACGACAAGCGGCGCGCCGGCGACGAGGGGATCGAGGAGCGCTTCGAGGCGCGCGAGCGGACCGACGTCGAGGCCGCCCGCCGCGAGGAGGCCGGCACGGTGCGCAGCGCGCTGCGCTCGCTCCCGTCCGACCAGTCGCAGGTGATCGAGCTGGCCTACTTCGGTGGCTTCACGCACACCGAGATCGCGGACATGCTCGATGCGCCGGTGGGCACCGTGAAGGGGCGGATGCGGCTCGGGCTCAAGAAGATGCGGACTCAGCTCGGCGAGGGGAAGGTGGCGCCGGTATGAGCGAGCACGAGCACTGGGTCGACGCTGCCGGCGCGTATGTCCTCGAGGCGATGCCCGAGGCCGAGCGCGACGCGTTCGAGCGCCACCTCGAGGCGTGCTCGATCTGCCGCAACGAGGTCGAGGAGCTGCTCCCGGCCGCCCACGCGCTGCCGATGGCGTCGCCGCAGATGATGCCGCCGCCGGAGCTCAAGGCCCGCATCATGGCCGAGGTCGAGCGCGAGGCGGCGCTGCTGGCGCAGGCCGGCGAGGGCGCCGACCGGCCCGCACCCGCACCCGCACCCGCAGGCCGCCGCGAGCGCCGCGGCTGGCTTGCCGGCTGGCGCCTGGCGCCTGTCGCCGCCGCGCTCCTGATCGCCGGCGTGCTCGCCGGCACGGCGCTCGAGCGCGACGACGCCGCCGCCGGCGGTCGAGCCGGCGACGCGCACGGTTGCGGTGACCGTCGACACCAAGCGCGCCCCGGGCGGGCGCGCAGAGCTGCGGGTGACCGACGGCGAGGCGACGCTCGTCGGCCAGGGAATGCCGCAGCCGCCGGAGGGGCGCGTCTACCAGGTGTGGGTCATGCCGAAGGGCTCCAACACGCCCCAGCCGACGAACGCGCTCTTCTACCCGCGCGCGGACGGCTCGGTCGCGGCGGCGATCCCGAACGTCTCCGACGCCAAGATGGTGCTCGTGACCGACGAGCCGATGGGCGGCTCCGACGAGCCCACGCGCACGCCGGTGATGACGGCCTCGCCCTCCTAAAGAGCCTGCTAAGCCACCACTGCTAGCTTCAGCCGCGAGATGGCCGTCTGCTACCGCCACCCCGGCCGCGAGACGGGCGTCTCGTGCTCGAACTGCGGCAACCCGATCTGCCCGGACTGCATGACCGCGACGCCGGTCGGGATGCGCTGCCCGGAGTGCTCGCGGCAGAAGACGCAGGTCCGGACGATCCGCAACATCTACGCGCAGCCGACGGTCACGTACGTGCTGATCGCGATCAACGTGCTGCTCTACCTCGGGACGATCTTCTCCGGCGGGCGCGGCGGCCCGGTGTACGAGGACTTCGCGCTGATCGCCGTCGGCGCGAGCGAGGAGGGGTCGCTGCTCGGCGTCTCGCAGGGCGACTACTGGCGGCTGCTGACCGGCGGCTTCCTGCACAGCGTCAGCCCGATCCACATCCTGCTGAACATGTACGCCCTCTACTGGCTCGGGACGATGCTCGAGCCGGTGACGGGCAACCGCGGCTTCCTGGCGCTCTACCTCGCCTCCCTGTTCGCCGGCTCGTTCGGCGCGCTCGCCTTCGCCGACCCGAACCAGGCCACCGTGGGGGCGTCGGGAGCGGTGTTCGGGCTGATGGCCGCGGCCTTCATCTTCCAGCGCGCCCGCGGGGTCGATCCCTGGCGGTCAGGCCTCGGTCCGATCATCCTCATCAACCTCGCGTTCCCGTTCTTCGCCCCGGGCCTCAACATCTCGATCGGCGGCCACGTCGGAGGCCTGATCGGCGGCGGCATCGCCGCGTTCGCGATGGACCGCCTCAGCGCGCAGCGCCGAGGAGACCTCCTGCCCGTCCTCGCGTGCGTCGCGGTCGCGGCGATCTCGATCGCCGGGGCACTCGCGGTCGCCTCGTCAAAGGCCGCCGAGCTCGGCCTGTAGCGGCAGGGTGAGCTCGTAGGTCCGGGCCGGCGCCTCCGGGAGCCGGTCCGGGTGCAGGATGTGGGCGAGGACCTCGAGGCCCTCGATCAGCCGCGGGCCGGGGCGGGAGAAGTGGGCGGCGGCGTCGACGGCGACGATCCGGCGCGCACCGAGCGAGGCGAGCTCGTCGGCGTAGGACCCGGCCTCCTCGAGCGCTCGCTCGGCGTCGTAGCCGCACGGCATCACGATCACGACCTCAGGCTGGGCGGCGCGGACCTCGTCCCAGCTGCGCTGCTGGGAGTGCTCGCTCGGCATGCCCAGAAGGTCGATGCCTCCCGCGTACTCGATCAGCTGCGGCGTCCAGTGGCCGGCGGTGAACACCGGATCGAGCCACTCCAGAGCGCGCGACGCCGACGGGCTTGGCGGCGCGCACCGCGAGCCGCACGCGGTCGATCCGCTGCGCGGCGTCCTGGACGAGCTCGACACCGGCGTCCTTGGCGTCCGTCGCCTGCGCGAGCGTGCGCACGTCGCCCAGCACCTCGCCGAGCGTGTGGGGGTCGAGCGCGAGCACCTCGGGCCGTGAGTCGAGCCGCTCGGCGACCGCGCGCACGTCGTCGTACGACACCGCGCAGACCGCGCACAGCGCCTGGGTGACGATCAGGTCAGGCTGCAGCCGCTGCAGCGCGTCCTCGTCGAGCTCGTAGATCGCCCGCCCCTGCTCGGTCAGCTCGCGCACGGCACGATCGATCTCGTCCGGCGGCAGGCCGGGCCCGATCACGTCGCGCGTGACGCGCGGCAGCTCGAGCGCCTCGGCCGGGTGGTCGCACTCGTGGGTGACGGCGGTGACCTCGTCGCCGACGCCGAGCGCGAACAGCATCTCGGTGGCCGACGGCACCAGGGAGACGATCCTCATGACAGCAGAGGGTATGAGCGCCGGGGGCGCGCCGCTACCATGCGCCTCGTCGCCTGATGAACGACGACGACAGCTCCCGAAGTAGCGGCGCGCTCTGCGCGCTTCCGGTGGACCGCCGGCCGGCGGACCGCCGATGACCGCGGTGCTCCTGCTGGCCGTCGTCGTGCTGGTGCTGCTCAACGGCTTCTTCGTCGCGGCGGAGTTCGCGCTCGTGCGCGTGCGGCGCGGCGAGGATCGAGGACGACGGCGGAGGCGGGCAAGCGCGGCGCGCGCTGGTGCTGCGCCAGCTCAACGACCTCTCGCGCTACCTCGCCGCCTGCCAGCTCGGCATCACGTTCACCTCGCTGGGCATCGGCTTCCTCGGCGAGCCGGCGGTGGCCGACGTGCTCGAGGGCCTGTTCGGCGAGGGCCTGCCGCGAGTGGCGTGTCCTACGCCGTGTCGATCGCGCCTCGCGTACCTGATCACCACGTCGCTGCACATCACGGTCGGCGAGCAGGTCCCGAAGATCTACGCGATCAACCGCGCCGAGCGGGTCGCGCGGCTGATCGCCCGGCCGCTGCACCTCTTCACGCAGGCCTTCAACCCGTTCATCCACGTGCTCAACACGGCCTCGAACTGGATGCTGCGGCTGCTCGGCATCCGGGCCACGAACGAGTACGAGGAGGGCGGCTCGCCCGAGGAGCTGAAGGTGCTGATCGCCCAGTCGCTGACCGGCGGCCAGCTCGACCCGGGCGAGGCCAGCATGCTCACCGGCGTCTTCCACCTGCACGAGCAGCAGGCGCGCCAGGTGATGACGCCGGCGCCGGCGGTCATCACCGTCGACCTGTCCGAGAACGTCGAGACCGCGCTGCGGCGCTGCGTCTCCTCCGGCCACACGCGCGTGGTCGTCACCGAGGACGAGAACCGCGACCGCGTGAAAGGGATCGTGCACTCCAACGCGCTCGCCCAGCTGCTGCTCACCGAGGGGCCGAGCGCCCGCATCGACGAGCTCGTCCGCGAGGCCCCGATCGTGCCCGAGACCAAGCCGCTCGACGACCTGCTGGCGGACCTCCAGCGCCAGCGCAGCTCGCTCGCGGTCGTGATCGACGAGTACGGCCGGACCGCCGGGATCGTCACCGTCGAGGACATCATCGAGGAGGTCGTGGGCGAGATCGACGACGAGACCGACCCGATGGGCGGCGCCGTGCGGCGGCTCGCCAACGGCGACTGGTTCGTGCGCGGCCACGTCGCGATCACCGACCTCGTCGACTACGGCCTCGCGCTGCCGGTCGACTCCGACGCCTACAACTCGGTCGGCGGCTTCGTGTTCGGCGAGCTCGGCCGGCTGCCCAAGCGCGGCGACACCGTCACGCACAACGGCTACTCGATCCGCGTCGAGTCCGTGCGCGAGAACCGGATCGAGGCGGTCCGCATCCGCGACCGCCGCGCGCTGCCCTAACCTCGGCGAACGTCAACGTCAACGGCGGCTGGGTACGGAGGGGTGCCTAGCCGCTGCGCGGGGATTCACGGTCGCGGGGGGACGAAACGTCCGTAGACGGACCGACGCTCCACCCGACGAGCGCATCGGCGAGGTGCGCGAATGCTCCCTCGCGACGGCTGCTCCTCACCCTCCCTACCCAGCCGCAGTTGACGTGCGCCGGCACTACGAGAACGTCGCCGCGGATACCTGCCCCGACGACTAGGGTTGCGAATCGAAACTTAGCGCGGAATTGCACAAACGCTTCCGACGCGCTACGTTGCCCGCAACCGACTGGCCGCTACGGCGGTTGAGGAGGAGAGAGGGAGATCCTGGGGAGGATCGACCGAGAGAAACACAAGAGCCCGGCTCAGGGGAGCGAGCCGGGCTCAAGTGTTTCTTGGAGGAGGGTGCGATGAGGGTACGTTCGTCGCAGTGGGAATATCCCAACCTTCTCTCAATGTGATCTAAACATTCCGGCGGCCCGGTCAGGACTCGTACCGGAAGAACCCGCGGCCCGCCTTGCGCCCCAGCGCGCCCTCGCCGATCAGCCGCTCGACGGTCTCGGGGACCTCGGCGCCGATCGTGCGGCCGATCGCCGCCGAGACGTCGAGCCCCACGAGGTCGAGCAGCGCGAGCGGGCCGAGCGGATGGCCCGCCCCGAGGCGCATGCAGGTGTCGATCGCGTCCGGCTCGAGGCCGGTCCGCTCCATCAGCCGCACGGCCTCGAAGAGGAACGGGAACAGCAGCCGGTTGACCACGAAGCCCGGCGTGTCGGGCACCTCGACCGCGGTCTTCCCCAGCGCTTCGCACAGCGCTCGCGCCCGCGCGCGCGTCGAGTCGGCCGGCGGCGGCGGGGAAGGCGAGCTCGACGAGCTCCATCTTCGGCACCGGGTTGAAGACGTGCAGCCCCACGAAGCGGTCGGGCCGCCCGGACGCCTGGGCGAGCGTCTCGACCGACAGCGACGAGGTCGTGGTCGCCAGCAGCGTGTCCGGCGGCAGCTCGGCGCCGAGGCCGGAGATCAGCTCGCACTTGGCCTCGGGCGACTCCACGATCGCCTCCACCACGAAGCTCGCGCCGGCGAGGTCGGCGGCGTCGCAGGTCACCCGCAGCGTGCCGTTCACGCTGGCGCCGGCCTTCTCGCACAGCTCCCGGATCCGACGGTCGGCCTTGCCCGCCGACCCGTCCGACCGTGCCCATACGACCACCGGGCCGCGCTGGGCGGCCACCGCCGCCAGGCCGCACGCGATGGCTCCGCTCCCGGCGATCCCGACTGTCTCGGACATCTCGCTTCCTTGGTTGACTGGTCAGTCAACCGCGTAGACTACGCCTGGGCGCGACCTGATCGCGCCGGTTCCCCACCGGAGGCTCCCGCATGAACGGCAACGGTCGCGAAGTGGTCATCGTCGAGGCGGTTCGCACCCCGATCGGACGCGGCCACCCGGAGAAGGGCTACTACCGCGACACGCACCCGAACGAGCTGCTCGGGCGCACCTACACGGAGCTGATCGAGCGCGCCGGCATCCCGGCGGACGCCGTCGAGGACGTGATCTGCGGCTGCGTGCAGCAGTACGGGGAGCAGATGTTCAACGTCGGCCGCAACGCCTGGCTGCAGGCCGGGCTGCCGATCGAGACGCCCGCGACGACCGTCGATCGCCAGTGCGGCTCCGCCCAGCAGGCCTACAACTTCGCCGCCGCGCTGATCGCCGCCGGGGTCCACGACGTCGCCATCGGCGGCGGCGTCGAGCACATGGGCCACGTCCCGATGGGGGTCGGCTTCAAGTGGGTCGACGAGGTCGGGTCACCGTGGCCGCCGGAGCTGCTGGAGCGCTACAACCTCGTGCCCCAGGGCCTGTCGGCCGAGATGATCGCCGACCAGTGGGAGATCCCGCGGTCGGAGATGGACGAGCTGGCGGTGCGCTCGCACCGGCTCGCGGCCCGGGCGACCGAGGAGGGTCGCTTCGAGCGCGAGACGATCCCGTTCGCCGTCAACGGCTCCACCTACGTCTCCGACCAGGGCATCCGGCCGGACACCAGCCTCGAGGCGCTGGCCGGCCTCAAGCCCGCCTTCAAGCCCGACGGCAAGGTGACGGCCGGCAACGCCTCGCAGATCTCCGACGGCGCCGCCGGCGTGCTGCTCATGAGCGCCGACAAGGCCGCCGAGCTGGGCGTCACGCCGCGCGCGAGGATCGTCGACCAGACGACCGTCGGCGTCGACCCGGTGATGATGCTCACCGGGCCGATCCCGGCCACCCGCAAGCTGCTCGAGCGCAACGGGATGACGATCGACGACATCGACCTGATGGAGGTCAACGAGGCGTTCGCGCCGGTCGTGCTCGCGTGGCAGCGCGAGCTCGAGCCCGACATGGACCGCGTCAACGTCAACGGCGGCGCGATGGCTCTCGGCCACCCGCTCGGCTCTACCGGCGCGCGGCTGATGACCACGCTGCTGCACGAGCTCGAGCGCTCCGACAAGGAGGTCGGGCTGGTGACGATGTGCTGCGGCGGCGGTCTGGGCACGGGGACGCTGATCGAGCGCATCTGACCGCCAGTTCCGGGTACTCGCGGCGTTGGAGTCTCCATGCGCCGAAGCTTGCTGCTGTCGCTCGCCGTGCTCGTGCTTGCCCCCGCCGCCGCGCAGGCGGAGACGATCACCGAGTCCTACCGGGTGCCGACGGTCGGCGGCGCGCAGGTGTACGTCGAGGTCACCCGCCAGGCTGGAGTGCGCTCGCCGGTGATCCTCACCTACTCGCCCTACAACGTGCTCGGCGAGGGTCAGGAGACGCAGGACAAGTACGGCGAGCGCTACGTGCCGCGCGGCTACGCGCGAGCCGTCGCCGACGTGATCGGCACGCGCAACTCGTCCGGCTGCTGGGACTATGGCGGAGCGGCCGAGCAGCAGTCCGGCGTGGACCTCGTGAACTTCCTCAGCCGCCGCTCGTGGTCGAACGGCAAGGTCGCGATGATCGGCGGCTCCTACGACGGTACGACGGCCAACATGGTCGCCGCCCGCGGGGACGACGCCCGTGGCCTGACGGGCGTCGTCCCGATCGCCGCGATCTCGCGCTGGTACGGCTACGCCTACTCGCACGGCGTGCGCTACTCGGGCAACTCGCAGCGGCCCACCGACGAGGGCGTCGACACGCCGCTGGCGTTCGACTTCGGCTTCGGCCGCACGCCGCCGACCGACCCGTCGGCGATCGACGCCGCGGTCGATCGCATCCGGCCCTGCGACGCCGTCCGCCACACGCTCGAGGGCTACAACCGCACGCCCGACTACGACGCCTTCTGGCTCGAGCGCGACTACCGCAAGGACGCGCGCAGCTTCCGCGTGCCGGCGCTGATCGCGCACGGGTGGCAGGACTTCAACGTCAAGCAGGAGGAGGGGGTCGAGCTGTTCAAGGCGCTCGACGGCTCGCCCTTGAAGAAGCTCTTCATGTTCCAGGGCGGGCACGGGTCGCCGCCCGACGCCGCGTTCCTGCCGGTGCTCGACGCGTTCTTCGAGCGCACGCTGATGGGTCGCGACAGCGGGATCGAGGCGATGCCCGCGGTGATGACGCAGGGCCGCACGCACGCCGGCAACGACGCGGCGTTCCGCGCCGAGACCGCGTGGCCGCCGGCCGGTGTCCAGAACCTCGTGCTGCGGCTCGGCCGCTCGGCGACGGGCGGGACGCTCGACGCCGCCGGCGCCGGGCCGTCGGCGTCCTACGTCGATCGCGTCGCCGGCTCCGAGGAGGTCGCCCAGCGCGCGCTCGCGCGCCGAGGCCCAGTGGCTCACGTACCAGACCGCGCCGCTCGCGGCCGACGTGCGCATCGCCGACGCCCCGCGCCTGCTGGCGACGGTGACCGCCAACCGCTCGCACGGCCAGCTCGTGCCGACGCTGTTCGACGTCGACCCCGCCGGCACCGCCGTCCCGATCACGCGCGGCTTCCTCAATCTTCGTTACCGGGACGGCCTGGCGCGCGCCGAGGCGATGCCGGTCGGCGAGCCCACGGCCGTGAGCGTGACGTTCAAGAACCAGGACTGGACGGTCAAGGCCGGCCACCGGATCGCGCTCGTGCTCGAGAGCTCGAACAGCGCGTGGGCGGTGCCCGACGCGCCGGGGCTCTCGCTCGAGGTCGCGTCCGCGCGGCTCGCGATTGGTGCTGCCCGGCCTAGGCTAGGCAGCGTGACGCTGCGCGCGGTCCGCTACTGGCTCCCGCTGGCTCTCGTCCTCGCGGGCATCGTCTCCCTGTTCGTGATCGACGACTCGGACCGCTACGAGGCGTTCGCGATGCTCGTCGGCTCGGGACTCAGCGTCGCGCTGCTGAACGTGCTCTTCCGCTACGGCTCGAAGGGCGATCAGGAGCGCGAGGCCGAGGACGCGGCGCGCGAGTACTACGCGCAGCACGGCCGCTGGCCCGACGACGAGCGCTAGACCCGCCGCCGCGCCATCCACGTGGGCAGGTCGTCGATCGGCCCGAAGCCGAAGCCCTTGTAGAGGCCGTGCGCGTCGGCGGTGAGGAGCGTGAGCAGGGCGACGTCGCGGACGTCCGGATGCTCGAGGACGGCGCCCACCAGTGCCTTGCCGATCCCGCGCTCGCGTGCCTCGGGGACGACGAACACGTCGGCGAGATAGCCGAACGTCACGCTGTCGGTGACGACGCGGGCGTAGCCGACCTGCCGGCCGCCACCGTCGTAGGCGCCGAAGCAGAGCGAGCGGTCGACGATCCGCTCGTTCTGCTCGCGCGTACGGCCGCGCGCCCAGTAGCTCTCCTCGCTCAGGTAGCGATGGACGAGCTCGCGGTCGAGCCGCGACGGGTCGGTCGAGATCTCGAGCACGCCCTCAGCGTGGCAGGCGCCGGGGCGGCGGACGGCCGCGCCGAGCGACTCTCGCGTGAGAGGTCCGGACGTCTCGGAGTACTGCGCAGCGGCGCGGCGGCTCCTGCTGGTCGTGCCGACGCGCAGCTCCTCTCGGAGCGCGTCATCGCGTCGCCGGTCGTGGCCGCCCGTCGTGGCCGGCGTGCGCGGTCGCGGTCGGTCCGGTCGCGCGCGGTCCGCGTGCCCGCGTCGCGAGTCCGTCCAGGCGTAGTGGCGGTACAGCTCCTCCTCGCGCTGCGGAAGCTGCCGTCGGAGTCCACCTTCGGCGCGTCCTTGACCGTCGCCTGTCGTAGGGGACGCGAGCAGAGCGTCGTCGTCGCTCGCGCGCGGAGCGGACGAACGTCAACTTGGTGCCGAACAGGCCGGTCTTGACGAGCGGCCACTCGGGCTGCGCCGCTCTGCGTGTCGAGGTAGATCTCCTCGATCGTGCCGACTTGTCGCCGTCGCGGTCGTACAGAGTCCTGCCGCGCACGCGATGGAGCTGCTGGTCTGCTAGAGCATGGTGCGTTCGTCGTGTCAGCGGCTCGCGCCGACTCGGTCGACCTTGCGATGGAAGTGCGTGCCGGCCTTGCCGCCGGCGATGGCGGCGAGCAGCGTGCCGAGCACGACGGCCGCGAGCGCGATCAGCGCGCCGGTGGTGAGCGATGCCCTCGTCGATCGGGATGCGCGGCAGGTTGAGCTGGCGAGCACGTTGTACTAGCGCCCAGCAGCGCGCCGGCGACGGCGAGGACGAGGTCACGATCAACCCGATGAGCCACACGCCGATGCCCTGTCGCGGGCCGTTGAAGCGGGCCATGCGGCCGGCGACGTAGCCGCCCGCGTAGTAGGCGATGCAGCAGGACGCGAGCAGCACGATGCCGCCGACGATGCCGACCGTCTCGGCGTCGCTGCGCGGCCTCGTGCGCGCTCGTCTCGGTGAGGCCGACGGCGGCGCCCGCCGCGCTGAGGATGGCGATCAGCAGCGCGGCGACGCCGACGGCGACGAGCCAGCCGAAGAACGCGCAGCCCTAGCTGAAGCCGCCGAACTCCTCGCGCTGGCGCCGCTGTGACCTCGTCGGTGTCGCGGCCGTCGCGGCGGGCGGGCGCCTTGACCTCGCGCCGCGACGCTCCAGCGCACGTGCGCACGTCCTGGCCATCAGGTCGCGGTGCCGGTAGGCGCGCCGTGGCCGGCGTGGCCGTCGCCGTCGCGCGTGCGCTGCTCGGCCTCGTCGCTTGGCGCGCTGGGCGTCCTGCTTGCCGCGCTCCTTGCCGAGCTGCATGTCGCGCTTGACCTGGCCGCGCTGCTCTGGCCTTGCTGTACGCGTCGACGAGCATGCTGTGCCGGCGACCTCGCGGCCGGCGAGGCCGAAGGCGAGCGCCATCGCCAGGAACAGCGCCGCCGAGCAGCGCGGCGTAGGTGATCGTGACGATCTCCGGCGCGATCTGGAGCTGGTTGAGGATCATGAACGTGGCGATCGCCATGACCAGCACCGGGACGACCGAGCCGACGACCTTGCCGGTCGGCGTGTCGCCCATCGTGCGGGCGACGAGCCCGCCGATCTGCGGCGGCGATCGCGCCTGCGACGACGAAGATCAGGACCGCGGCGATGATGTTCGGCAGGTAGCGCGCCGATCGACGGCGATGAAGTTGTCAGCGCCGCGATGCCGAGCTGCGAGACCGCGATCGCCAGCGCGCCGAGGAGGATGAACCAGTACGCGAGCGAGCCGATCAGTCGCGACGGGCTTGACGTCCGGCGCCACGCGGTCGACGTATTGACCGGTCGTCCCGCTGTGCAGCGCGCGGTCGATGCCGACCTTCTCGAGCGCCTTGGTCACGACGGTCTTGACCACGCGGGCGATGATCCAGCCGATGAGCAGGACGATGATGAAGCCCGAGCAGCTTGGGCAGGAAGCCGAAGAACGAGTCGAGCCCGGTCTGCAGCGAATCGCCGACGCTCACGGCGGGAGAACAGGTTCACGAGATGTGCCTCCATGGGTCGTTGGACAGCGCTACGCGAGCAAGGCTTGACGCTGGAGCGACGCCGAGAAAACGTGTAACTTTTCGCGGCGCGGGAGCTGTCTAGGTGGCCGTGTCCGCGGACCCGGATCAGACGCTCGTCGAGCGCTCGCGGCGCGGTGATCTGCGCGCGTTCGAGCAGCTCGTGGTGCGCCACCACGAGGTCGTCTCTGCGCGTATCCGCGCGTGTAGTAGGAGATGACGACGCCGAGGACGTCGCCCAGGACGCGTTCCTGCGCGCGTTCCACCGGCTGGATCGCTTCCGCGGCGACGCGCCGTTCCGCGCCTGGCTGCTGCAGCATCACGCACAACGCCGCGCTCTTCTACGGCCGGACGGCGCGCGAACGTGGCGCCGCTCGGATCTGGTCGAGGATCAGGAATCTGACATGAGGCCCGAGCGGACCCCGGCCGAGCAGCTCGAGGCTGCGCGAGCGCCTCGCGCGGCTCGACACCAAGCTCAAGGGCGCTCAGCCCGGCAGCATCGGATCGTGCTCGTCCTGCGCGACGTCGAGGGCCTCACCTACGAGGAGATCGCGCGCATCACCGGCACGCCGCTCGGGCAGCGTCAAGGCGCGCCTGCACCGCGCGCGCAACGAGATGGTCGACGCTGCTGCGCACGAACACCTACGACTGGGAGCTGCCGCGATGAGCGATGAGCCGAGCGCTAACGCCGCCGAGGAGCGAGTGAGCGCGCTGCTGCGCCGCGCTGCGCGCGAGCCGAGCCGTCGCGGGCGAGGAGCTCGCGCACCGGGTCATCGCGCACCGCGCGCTGGCAGCGGTCGGTGCGGCGCGCGCTGGTCACGGTCGGCGCGGCGTCGGCGGCGGGATCGCCGGCGGCGTCGCCGCGCTCTGGCGGGCGGCGCCGATGATCCTCGCGACGCGTCCTCGACCGCGCGGGCGACTCGCTCGGCGGCTACCTGCCGCGCTTCGGCGGCGCGCTCGCTGCTGCTGCTCGCCGGCCTGCTGGTCGTCGGCGCTCCTGCGGCGGGCGGTCGAGCGCGGCCTGCGCGCGGCGGGCGTGGACGATCTCGGCGATCGCTGGGGCGTGCACGACGTGCTCGAGCGCTTCGGCATGAGCCGCTCGCTGTCGCGGCTGCTCGCGCGCGCGGTCCGGATCGGCGGTGATCGTCGTCGTCGTGCTTCGCCGCGCTCTCGCTGCTCGGCCTCGCGTTCCTCTCCGAGACTCGCTGAACGAGGGCATCCTCTTCCTGCCGCAGCTGTTCGTCGCTCTCGTCGCTGCTGCTCGCCGGCATGGTCCTCGGGGAGATGGCGCGTCGCCAGGTCGATCGCCTCGCCGGCGCAGATGGACCTCCCCGGCCCGCTCGGCGCGCTCGCCGAGGTGCTCGTGCTCGCGCCTCTTCGGCGTGACCGCGCTCGCGCAGCTCGGCATCCCGACCGAGGTCCTGCTGCGTGATCGCCGGCATCCTGCTCGCCGCCGCCGGGCTGATGTTCGCCCTCGCCTTCGGCCTCGGGGGCCGCGACATGGCGCGCGAGGTCAGCGCGCGCCGCTACGTCGAAGCGGGCTTCGACGTCGGGCAGGAGATCTCGGTCGAGGGCGTGCGCGGTCGCATCGCCGCGATCGAGACGACCTGCACCGTGCTCGAGACCGGCGACGGCGAGCGCGTGCGGGTCCCGAACTCGCAGCTGATCGCGCGGTCCGTCACCGAGCACGCGGCGACGTGAGTCAGTGACCCTCGGGCTCGTTGGGCGGAGCCGCGACGAGGTCGACGCTCGGCAGCGGGCGCATGCCGTCCTGGTAGCCCTCGCCGCGCACCTCGCCGGCGTAGGCGATCAGCTCGAGCCGGCCTGATCTCCTGCTCGCCCAGCAGCCGCGCGGGATCGTCGGGCGGCAGGCCGTCGATCAGCCGCCGGATGCGGGTGCGGATCTGGAGCGCGAAGTGCGGCGTCGAGCTGCCCATCAGCTGGCGCACGTCGTCGACCGTGACCTGGCGATCGCCTCGCAGGCGTTCGGGCTGCTCGGCTTGGGCCATCTCGGTCAGTCGCCTCCGGTGTCGACGGGCTGGATCTCCAGCAGGGCGTCGATGCGCGACTGGACGTCCGCCGTGATCGCGGACTCGTCACCCATGAGCCAGCCGTGATTGTAAACGCCGCGCACGGGGTCCTGCTCGAAGCCGGGCTGGATGTCGAGCAGGTACTCCTGGACCGCCGGCGGGAGCGCGCCGGGCTCGGTGACGAGCAGCAGCGGGCCGTACTTGCCCGAGCCCGACAAGGGCGCGGCCGCGGCGGCGTCGAGCGTGCGTGAGACGTTCGCGAACACCAGTCCGTGGCCGGGATCGACGACGTTCCAGCCGAAGCGCCCGTCGGCGTAGCGCGCGAACGCGATCGCGTTCGTCACCGGGTCAGGGCCGGCGACGCGCTTGGCCGTCCCCAGGCGGTCGAGCTGGCGCAGCACGGCCTCCGAGATCGCGTCCTCGGGCCCGAGCACGTAGATGCGCACGCGCTTGCCGCGGGACGCGATCGCCGCCCGCGTCTCCGGCGGCAGCGTGTCGCGCGGGGTCCACAGGACCGGGTGACCCGACTTGGCCGCCCACGCGGCGGCCGGCATCGCGAACTCCTGGCGGTCGGCGGGCGCGACGAGCACGGTGTCGGACGGGTCGCCGGCGGCGGACGCCTGCAGGCGGTCGATCGCCTGCGCCAGCGAAGACGGGCTCGAGCCCTTGACGTCGGTGACCCGCCGCCCGTCCGGCCGGGCGGCCTCGCCGATGCGGATCACCTGGGCGTTGCGCGCCTCCTCCGCTCCCGACGGGGCGAGCTCCTCCAGCGCCTCGGCGCTGGCGGCCGGCAGCTCGCCGCCGTCGGAGAACAGCACCGGCGCGCGCAGCGGCGGCGCCATCAGCTGGGCGGCGGAGATGGCCGCCCGCCAGTCGTCCTGCTCGACGACGACGACCGCGCGCGGGCTGCTCTCGTCGGTGCGCGCGGGATACACCGCGCGTGCGACCCCGGCCGCGTCCGCGACCGGATCCCCGCCGCCGACGCGGGTCGTGTTCTTGGTCGCGAAGACCGGGAAACCGAGCGCCGGGGCGTTCTCCGCCTGCTCCTCGTCGCCGCCCGCGCCGAGCACGGGAGCGCCGCCGCCGCGCTCTCCGCCCCGTCGCCGTCGTCGCTCCCGCCACAACCTGTCGCCAGAAGTGTGAGGAAGAGCAGGAGAAGGGGTAACAGCCGTCGAAGCACGAGGGGGATAAAGCTAGCCGCTACCCTGTCGCGCCGGCCGCGCCTCAAGTTCGCCTGAAGCGCTGCCGAGTACCCACTGGACATAAAACGGCGGCATCGTCTAAGGTGCCGCGCCAAGCCGAGCCCTCGGGTAGGAAGCCCGAGGGGCGGGGGACCCAAAGCAGTTGGGGCGAGTCACGTCCAGAGCGACGTGAGGCGCAGGCTCTTTCAGCGCCAGCCCGTCAGCTAACCCCGCAGGCCGACGAAAGAGGTTGTTGAGCTTGCTTTCCCTGCGGGCGTTCGCCCTACTGATTTTTGCGTTCCTTTTAGCCCCTAGTGCCGCCGCTGCGCAGGGCACCGGCGGCTCCGTCTACGTCCCGCCCCCGCCGCTGCCGGCGGGCAACCTCGTCGTCGCGGGCACGCAGGCCAAGCTGCTGCCGGACGGCACGGCCGCCGCCCCCGCCAGCGCGCCGCGAGCCGTGCAGGAGGCCATCTGGGCTGCCAACCGCCTGCAGGACAAGCCGTACAAGTACGGCGGCGGCCACGCGAAGATCGAGGACACGGGCTACGACTGCTCGGGCACCGTCTCCTACGCACTGCACCACGCGGACCTGCTCAAGTCGCCGCTGCCGTCCGGCCCGTTCATGCGCTGGGGCGCGAAGGGTCGCGGCAAGTGGATCACGGTCTACGCGCACCAAGGCCACGCCTACGCGATCATCGCCGGGCTGCGCCTCGACACCAGCGTCGGCAGCTACGCGAGCCGCTCGAGTCGCCGCAAGATCGCGCGCTCGGCCTTCGAGCGCGGCCCGCGCTGGCGCCCCATGCCCCGCTCTTCCCGCGGCTTCGCCAAGCGTCACCCCGTCGGCCTCTAGGTCCGACGCCTTACAGACCGGCACCGGCGCGGCCGTGAGAGCGGTCGCGCCCTCGCCGGACGGTACGCTTGCTCTCCGACCTGGACCACCAAGGAGGAAGCCGTGCCCGGCATGGGCGGACGCATGTCCGTAGTCATCAAGTCCAAGATCAACAAGCTCCTGGACCGGGCGGAGGACCCTTCGGAGACGCTCGAGTACAGCTACCAGAAGCAGATGGAGCTGCTGCAGAACGTCAAGAAGGGAATCGCCGACGTCGTCACGTCGAAGAAGCGCCTGCAGCTCCAGCAGCAGAAGCTCGAGCAGCAGGTCGTCAAGCTCGACACCCAGGCGCGCCAGGCGCTCGCCCAAGGCCGCGAGGACCTCGCCCGCACCGCGCTCGAGCGCAAGCAGTTCGCCCAGGGCGAGCTGCAGTCGCTCGACCAGCAGGTCGCCGAGCTCGAGTCCCAGCAGGCCGGGCTGATCGAGAAGGAGCAGAAGCTGCGCTCCAAGATCGACCAGTTCCGGACGAAGAAGGAGGTCATCAAGGCGCAGTACTCGGCCGCCGAGGCCTCCGTGAAGATCTCCGAGGCCGCCAGCGGCGTGGGCGAGGAGATGGCCGACGTCGGGATGGCGATGCAGCGCGCGCTCGACAAGACCGAGGACATGCGCGCCCGCGCGGGCGCGATGGACGAGCTCGAGGCCGCCGGCGCGTTCGACGACAACCTCGCGCTCGGCTCCGGCAGCACCGACGACATCGACAAGGAGCTGCACCAGCTCACCTCCCAGAGCGCGGTCGACGACGACCTCGAGCGCCTGAAGGCCGAGCTCGGCTCGGGCTCCGCCCCGCCGCAGGAGCAGCTCGGCTCCGGCGAGCAGGAGAAGCCGGCGTGATCGCCAGGATCGCCACCGAAAGCCAGTACCGGCTCGGCGATGACGCCGCGGCGCAGCTCAACGAGCTCGACAACGACGCCGTGTCGGCCGTCGACTCCGGCGACGAGGATCGCTTCCACGAGGTGTTCGAGCAGATGCTCGACCTCGTCCGGCGGGAGGGCACGCCGCTCGGCGAGGACGAGCTCGAGGAGTCCGACGTGATCCTCCCGCCGCCCGACATCTCGTTCGTCGAGGCGGGCGCGGAGTTCACCGGGGAGGGCCTGATCCCGGATTGACCGCTGAGCTCGCCATCCGCCTGCGCGGGGTGGTCAAGCGCTTCGGGCCGCTGACCGCCGTCGACGGGCTCGATCTCGACGTGCCGGTCGGCACCTGCGTCGGCCTGCTCGGCCCCAACGGTGCCGGCAAGTCGACCACGATGAAGGCGCTCACCGCGCAGGTGATCGCCGACGAGGGCGAACTGGAGGTGCTCGGCCACCGGCTCCCGGACGCCTCCAAGCAGGCGCGCGCCGAGATGGGCGTCGTGCCGCAGCTCGACAACCTCGACACGTCGCTGACGGTCGACCAGAACCTGCGCGTCTTCGCGCACCTGTACCGCGTGCCGGCGGGCGACCGCAAGGCCGCGATCGAGCGCGCGCTCGACATCGCCAACCTCCGCGAGCGGCGCGACTCGAAGGTCGACGAGCTGAGCGGCGGCATGCGGCGCCGGCTGCTGATCGCGCGCGCCCTGCTGCACCAGCCGCGGCTGCTGCTGCTCGACGAGCCGACCGTCGGGCTCGACCCGCAGGTCCGCCAGGAGCTGTGGGCGCTGATCGACCGGCTGCGCTCGGAGGGCGTCTCGATCCTCATGAGCACGCACTACATCGAGGAGGCCGAGCGCCTCTGCGAGCAGGTCACGATCATGTCGCACGGCAAGGCCGTCGCGGTCGGGCCGCCGCGGTCGCTGATCGCCGAGCACGCCGGGCCCGAGGCGATCGAGGTCTACGGCTCGCCCACGCGGCTGCACGAGGTCGAGGGGATCGCGCGCGAGCGCGGCTGGCGCACGCGCCGCACCGGCACCTCGATCTCGATCCTGCAGGCCAACGGCGCGGCCTCCGAGCTCGACGGCGAGCCGCGCGTGACCAATCTCGAGGACGTGTTCGTGCTGCTGACCGGGGAGGAGATCAACTGATGGGCCGCGCCGCCGCCGTCCAGCGCCTCGGGCGGCTCGAGCGCGCCGCCCTGCAGGGCGTGATGGTCCGCGAGGTCATCAACTACTCGTCGTTCTGGCGCTCGTCGACCTTCTCCTCGACCGTCGACCCCACGATCTACCTGCTGGCCTTCGGCTTCGGCTTCGGCTCGCTGGTCTCGACGGTCGCGGGCTACGACTACATCGACTTCGTGGGCACCGGGATCGTGGCCACGACCGTGCTCTTCTCCGGCGCGTTCCCGGCGATGTACGGGACGTTCGTCAAGTACCAGTTCCAGCACACCTACGACGCGATCCTCGCGGCGCCGGTGGACACCGAGGAGCTGGTCACCGGCGAGGCGCTGTGGATCGCCGCGCGCACCGGGGATCTACGGCTGCGTGCCGATGCTCGTGGCCGTCGTGTTCGGCCTCGAGCCGAGCTTCGGCATGCTGCTGGTGCCGCCGATCGCCGCGCTCGCCGGCTTCGGCTGGGCGACGTTCGGGATCTTCATCGCGGCGCGCGCGAAGTCGATCGAGAGCTTCTCCTACTGGCAGAGCGGGCTGCTGACGCCGATGTTCCTCGTGGCCGGCACGTTCTTCCCGCTCGACGACCTGCCGACCTGGGCGCAGGTGCTCGGCACACGTCAACCCGCTCTACCACTGCGTCGAGCTGGTGCGGCATGCCGTGTTCGGCCTCGAGGGCTGGGAGGACCTCGGCCACCTCGCGTTCCTGGTCGGCTTCGCGCTCGTCTCGTGGCGGTTCGCGATCCGCTTCATGGAGCGCCGGCTGATCCTGTGAGGGTCGTCGCCCTCGTCCTCGCCGCCGTCGCGGCCGGCGTCGGCGTCGGGCTGCTCGCGCTGGCGAGCGACCACCAGGAGGCGAAGGCGGCGTTCGCGATCTTCGGCCCCGCCGTCGGCTGGGGCTTCGTCGGGACCGGGCTGTACGCCTGGCGCCGCGAGCCGGAGAACCGCACGGGCCGGCTGATGGTGCTGCTCGGCTTCGCGTGGCTGCGTGTCCACGCTCGAGGCCGCGAACTCGTCGCTGCTCTACACGCTCGGGGTGCTCGGCGGGCCGCTGTGGGGCAGCGTGTTCGTGCACCTCGGCCTGGCGTTCCCGACCGGTCGGCTGCGCTCGCGGCTCGACCGGCGGATCGTGCTCGCCGGCTACCTGATCTTCCCGCTCGCGAACGTGCCGTGGATGCTCGTGTCCGGGCCGGCCGAGCTCGACTGCGCGCAGTGCCCGGAGAACCTGCTGCTGGTCGAGCCCGACGCGGACCTCGCGTCGCCCCTGATGGCGCTCGCGGCCGCGCTCTACGTCGGGCTCTTCCTCGTCGTGGCGTCCGTCGCCGTGCGCAACTGGCTGCGCTCCGGTGCGTTCGAGCGGCTGCAGCTCACGCCCGTCTACACGACCTCGCTGCTCACGTTCCTGCTCGTGACCATCGCCAAGGCGGGCGCCGGCGAGGCCGCCTGGTGGGCCGCGTTCATCGCCGCGTGGCTGACGCCGTTCGCGTTCCTCGGCGGACTCCTGCGCAGCCAGATCTCGCATCTCGACGCCGAGCTGCGGGAGAGCATGGAGGAGCTGCGCGCGTCGCGCGCGCGGATCGTCGAGGCCGGCGACGCCGCGCGCCGCAAGCTCGAGCGCGACCTGCACGACGGCGCGCAGTCGCGGCTCGTGGCGCTCGCGCTGCTGCTGCGCTCCGCGCGCTCGCGCGCCGGCGACGACCCGCAGCTCGGCGAGCTGCTCGATCGCGCGCAGGAGGAGCTCCAGCGGAGCCTCGGTGAGCTGCGCGAGCTGGCCCGCGGCATCCATCCCGCGGTGCTCACCGAGCGCGGCCTCGAGCCGGCGCTGCAGGCGCTCGTCACTCGCGCCCCGGTGCCGGTCTCCGTGGAGGCGGCCGTCGAGTCGCGCCTGCCGCCTCCGGTCGAGAGCGCGGCGTACTTCGTCGTCTCCGAGGGGCTCGCCAACGTCGCCAAGTACGCCCAGGCGACGCACGCCAGCGTCGCCGTCCGGCGCCAGAACGGCGTCGTCACCGTCGACGTCGCCGACGACGGCGTGGGCGGAGCCGACGCCGCGCAGGGCTCCGGGCTGCGCGGGCTCGCCGATCGCGTGGCCGCGCTCGACGGCACGCTCTCGTTGGAGAGCCCTGCAGGCGGCGGCACCCTGCTGCGCGCGAAGATTCCTGTCGCCTAGATCGGGATGCCCCAGAGGGGGAACCAGCGCTCGAGCTCGGGCTCGACCGGCAGGTCGGCACCGATCTGGGCGCGGAGGCGCATTTCGCGCTCGTTGTCGCGCTGCTGCTCGCCGCTCGAGGGGACGAAGGGGTAGAAGGCGCCGCGCTTGTAGTTGTAGATCCAGTAGAGCGGGCGGTCCTTCTCGTCCCGGAAGGCGAAGACCGCCGCGAGGATGCGGTCGCCATAGCCGCCGCCCTGGATCTCGTTGGAGACGGCGTTGACCCCGACCACGAGGTCGTCGAAGTCGGCGTCGCTGATGATCATCCAGCGGTAGCCGTGCTCGTCGTCGCTGCTCTCGACGCGGCCCTCGTTCTCGCTGCCGGTGCTGCGCACGAGCTCCTCCATGTCGCGCACCAGCTGCTCGAAGTCGGCGGTCGCCAGCGGCTGGAAGACGATCGCGGCCTTGCCGGTGGTGCGCAGGCCGAGCTCCATCTCGAGCTTGACGTACGCGGTGGACATCGCGAACAGGCGGTCCGGCGCGGGCTGCTTGAGCTCGCGCTTCCCGCGCAGGACGTCGAGGAAGCCCACTAGCCGGCCGTCACGGTGCCCTGGAGCTGCATCTCGAGCCGCTGCAGCGCCTCGATCCGCTTCTCCATCGGCGGGTGCGTGGCGAACAGGCCCCCGACCTTGCCCTTCGCGGCAGGGAAGATGAAGAACGCCTGCAGCTCGCCGGCCGCGCGCAGGTCCTTCTGCGGGATCTGCTGCATGCCGCTCGAGATCTTCTGCAGCGCCGAGGCAAGCGCGCTCGGGCGGCCGGTGATGATCGCCGCACCGCGGTCAGCCGCGAACTCGCGGTAGCGCGAGAGCGCCTGCATGAGCAGGAAGGAGATGACGTAGACGACGAGCGAGACGAGCAGCAGGACCAGGAAGCTCGGGTTGTCGTCGTCGTCGCCGTACGACCCGCCGCCGCCGAAGAAGAACCCGAACTGGACGATGTAGGCGGCGAGCGTGGCGAAGAAGCCCGCGATCGTCATCACCGCCACGTCGCGATTGGCGACGTGGGTGAGCTCGTGCGCCATCACGCCCTCGAGCTCGGCCGGGCTGAGCAGCTCCATGATGCCGGTGGTGGCGCATACGGTCGCCTTCTTGGGCGATCGGCCGATCGCGAAGGCGTTCGGCATGCGGGTGTTGGCCACCGCCACCTTGGGCTTCGGCAGGTCGGCCTGCACGCACAGGCGCTCGACCATCGCGTGTAGCTGCGGCGCCTCCTGCGGCGTGACCACCCGAGCGCCCATCGCGGCCAGCGCGAGCTTGTCCGACGCGAACAGGTTCAGCAGGGCGAGACCGCCCGCGATGATGGCGACGGCGAACGCGGACGTCCCGACCGCGAGCAGGGTCACGACGAACGCGACGTAGACGACGCCGAGGAGGAAGAGGGTCACCGACATCCGGACCTGCAGGCCGGTGTCCTTGCCGAAGGAGGTGGGTCTGGGCATGGTTGAGAAAGATGTTGGCAGACCGCCGACCCCCTTGATCAACAAATTACCCTGGACCCGCACGTGATCCGGGGAGGCGGCGAACGCCGCCGTCGGTGATAGATTGCGGCCCGCCGAATCCGCGGGAGACCAGCCCGCGGAGTGGGGGAACCAGTAAGTCCTGGGGCGAATCGCGGTCTGCTGATCGCGTAGCGCACGTTCGCGAGCCCGTCAGCTAACCCCATAGGCGTCGAGGGGACAAGTGACCGGCTCGTCGCGTAGACATGAGAAACCCCTGCATCTTGCAGGAACCATTGCACGCTCCATAACGGGTGGCAGGGCCGGATGAGGGCGCCTAGAGTGGCGCGCCGCATGGCTCGACGACTCAGCCTCCTGTTCGTGGTGGCGACGCTGCCGCTCGCCCTCTGGACCGCGCTCCCGCTCGGGTCGGACGCCCAGTCGACGAGCGAGCTGCAGCGCAAGATCGAGCGCAAGCAGGCGGAGATCGAGCAGCGGCGCGGCAAGGAGCGGGTGCTGACGACCGACATCAGCGCGATCAGCCGCCGGATCGGCGTGCTGCAGAGCGACATCACCGTGCTCCAGACCAAGCAGGTGCGGCTCGAGACCGACCTCGCCGCCAAGCGCGAGGAGCTCGCCCGCATCCAGGAGGAGCTACGCCGCACGCGGCTGCGGCTCGCGCAGCTGCGGGCGCGGCTGGCGGAGGCCAAGGTCGCGCTCGCCGGGCGGCTCGTCGAGCTCTACAAGGCCGACAAGCCCGACATCGTCACCGTCGTGCTCGAGGCCGACGGCTTCGCCGACCTGCTCGAGCGCACCGAGTTCATGCAGCGCGTCTCCTCGCAGGACGCCCGCATCATCGAGCGCGTGCGCGAGGCCAAGGCGGAGGCCACGGCCATCGCCCAGCGCCTCGACCGGCTCGAGCGGCGCGCCGAGGAGGTGGCTGCGGCGATCGAGGCCGAGGTCCAGCAGGTCGTGCAGGTCAAGACGCAGCTCGTGAGCCGCCGCGACTCGTACGCCTCGGTGCGCGCTGACAAGTCGTCGATGCTGGCCTCGACACAGGCCGACCGCGCCGAGCTCGAGGGCCACGTGCACGCGCTCGAGCGCGAGCAGGCGGCGGTGCTCGCGCGCCTGCGCGGGTCGAGCGGCGGGGGCGGCGTGGCCGGGCCGATTCGCCAGGGCTCCGGCACGCTCATCTGGCCGGCCAACGGCTCGATCTCCTCCGGTTTCGGCATGCGCTGGGGGCGGTTGCACGCGGGGATCGACATGCCACTGCCCGAGGGCACCGGGCTGCGCGCGGCCGCCGGCGGACGCGTCGTGATCGCCGGCTGGGTCGGGGGCTACGGCAACTACACGTGCATCCAGCACAGTGGCGCGCTCTCCACCTGCTACGGCCACCAGTCCTCGATCGGCGTCTCCGTCGGGCAGTCGGTCAGCCAGGGCCAGGTCATCGGCGCGTCGGGCAACACCGGCAACAGCACCGGGCCGCACCTGCACTTCGAGGTGCGCATCAACGGCTCGCCGGTAGACCCCCTGGGCTACCTCTAACCTGGTAACTAAGGCGCTCGCGCGAGCTTGCGAGTGCGAGTAAGCCGCATTCGCTCTCATGCAGCCCGAAATCGATCTAGGACCGATCACCCTGCAGACCTTCGGCCTCATGATGGGGCTGGGGTTCGTGGCGGCCGGCCTGCTCGCCTCGCGCTACCTGCAGGAGCTGGGCAAGCCGGCCGACTGGGCGTACGAGATGGTCTTCGCCGCGCTCGTCGGCGGGCTGGTGGGGGCGCGGCTGTGGTGGATCGCCGAGAACTGGGACGAGGCGCAGGAGGACTTCCTCGGGAGCTTGTTCTCGGGCTCCGGCCTGGTCTGGTACGGCGGCGCGCTCGGCGGCGCGGTGACCGTGCTCCTCTGGGCCTGGCGGCGCGGGTTCCTCGGGCGCCAGGTGCTCGACGTGGCGGCGCCGTCGCTCGCCGTCGGCTACGCGTTCGGGCGCGTCGGCTGCCAGCTCGCCGGCGACGGCGACTACGGCGTGGCGTGGGACGGCCCGTGGGCGATGGCCTATCCCGACGGCACCGTGCCCACCACCGAGGAGGTCCACCCGACCCCGGTCTACGAGTCGGTGACGATGTTCCTCGTCACGGCGCTTCTGTGGCGCTGGCGCCACCGCTGGCGGGCGGGCACGCTGTTCGCCGTCTACCTGATCCTCGCGGGAGCGGAGCGGTTCCTCGTCGAGTTCGTCCGGCGCAACGACGAGGTGCTGCTCGGCCTCACGCAGCCGCAGGTGCTGTCGATCGCGATGATCGCCGGGGGCGCCGCCTTCCTGGCGATCCTCCGCCGCGAGGCCGACGCCCCGGCGCCCGCGCGCGGGCGGGCGGGCGCCCGTTCCCGCGCGTAACCCATAGCCTGCGCGGCCGTGTACCCCGAGGACTCCTCCGTCGCCGGCGGCGCGCTGCGCATCGGCGGCTGCGACGCCGCCGACCTCGCGCGCGAGTTCGGCACGCCGGCGTACGTAGTCGCGGAGAACGACCTGCGCGCGCACGCGCGCGAGCTCGTGCAGGCGCTGCGCCAATGCCACAGCGGGCCCGGCGAGGTGGTCTACGCCTCCAAGGCCTTCCCCTGCACCGCCGTGCTGCGGGTGTTCGCCGAGGAAGGGCTGGGCTGCGACGTGGCCTCGGGCGGCGAGCTGCACCTGGCGCTGCGCGCGGGGTTCGCTCCCGAGCGGCTCTACCTGCACGGCAACGCCAAGTCCGAGGCCGAGCTGTCGCTGGCGCTCGAGCACGGCGTCGGCACGGTGGTGCTCGACAACGAGCAGGAGGCCGAGCGGCTGGCCGCCCTCGGCGGCGGGCCGAGGCTGCTCGCGCGCGTGACCCCGGGGGTCGACGCCGACACGCACGAGCACATCCTCACCGGCCAGGCGGGCTCGAAGTTCGGGATGCCGCCGGAGGTGGCGCGCGCTCTCGCCGAGCGCGTCGACCTCGCCGGCCTACACATGCACATCGGCTCGCAGATCCGCTCGCTCGACCCCTACCGGCGCGCGGTAGCTGCGCTCGCACGGGTCGGCGACTTCGACGTGTACGACCTCGGCGGTGGGCTCGGCGTGCCGTACCTGCCCGGCGAGCAGGCGGTCGAGCCGGCGGCGTGGGTGCAGGCGATGGTGGCCGCCGCGCACGCCGAGCTGGGTACCGGCAAGGCGCTGGTGCTCGAGCCGGGCCGCGCGCTCGTGGCGGGAGCGGGCGTGACGCTGTACAGCGTCGAGTCGATCAAGCCCGGCCTCGCCGGGGAGCGGATCGTCGCCGTCGACGGCGGGATGTCCGACAATCTGCGCCCGATGCTCTACGGCGCCGCCTACCACGCCGACGTCGCCGGGCGGATCGGGATGCCCGGCTCGGTCTGCACGGTCGTGGGCAAGCATTGCGAGTCCGGTGACGTGTTGGTGCGCGACGTCGAGCTGCCCGACCCGCGGCCGGGCGACGTGGTCGTCACGCCCGTGACCGGCGCGTACGGGCACGCGATGGCGAACAACTACAACGGCGTCCCGCGGCCGCCGGTGATCTTCTGCGCGGACGGCGACGCCCGCGTCGTCGTGCGCCGCGAGACCTACGAGGACCTCCATGGCCGAGACGTTTAGGGTCGGGCTGCTCGGCCACGGCACCGTCGGCGCAGCGTTCGCGCGGCTGGTCGCCGAGCGCGCGGACGCGATCGTGCCCGTCACCGGACTCCGGCCCGAGGTCACCGGCATCCTCACGCGCTCGCAGGGCTCGTTCGAGGAGGTGCTCGACGGAGCGGACCTGATCGTCGAGCTGATCGGCGGGATCGAGCCCGCGCGCGAGTACGTGCTGGCCGCCATGCGCGCCGGCCGACATGTGGTCTCGGCCAACAAGCAGCTGCTCTCCCAGCACGGCGAGGAGCTGTGGGCGTGCGCGCGCGAGCACGGCGTGCAACTGCGCTTCGAGGGGGCGGTGGCGGGCGTGGTGCCGGTCATCCGCGTGCTGCAGGAGTCGCTCGCCGCGTCGCACGTCGAGCGCATCCACGGGATCGTCAACGGCACGACCAACTACATCCTCACGGAGATGGAGCGCTCCGGCCTCTCCTACGCGGACGCGCTCGGGCAGGCGCAGACGCTCGGCTACGCCGAAGCCGACCCGACCGACGACGTGACCGGGCGCGATGCCGCCGCCAAGATGGCGATCCTCGCCCGCCTGGCGTTCTCCACTCCGGTGCACCTCGACCAGGTCGTCTACGAGGGGATCGAGCACCTCACTGCGGAGGACATCGAGTACGCGCGCGACCTCGGGCTGGGGCTGAAGCTGATCGGGACCGCCGAGCGGGTCGACGACGGCATCAGCGTCCGCGTGCACCCGGCGTTCCTGTACGCGGGCCATCCGCTGGCGTCGGTCCACGGACCGTTCAACGCGGTCACCGTCGAGTCCGAGACGATCACCGAGGTGACGCTGTCGGGCCCGGGCGCGGGCGGGCCGCAGACCGCGACCGCGGTGCTCGGCGACCTGGTGTCGGCGATGATCCCGCCGGCCTCGACGCCGGAGACGACCGAGACGTTGGAGGTCGTGAACGACGTCGAGTCGGCGTTCTACCTGCACATGGAGGTCGCCGACCGCCCCGGCGTGCTCGCCCAGATCGCCGAGCTGCTCGGCATGCAGGGGGCGTCGATCCGCTCGGTGGTCCAGAAGGGGCTGGGCGAGAACGCGCGGCTCGTGCTGATCCTGCACCCGCTGCTCGAGTCGCGCTTCTACGCCGCCGTCCACCTGATCGGCCAGCTCGACTTCATCCGCTCCTCGCCGCGCGCGATCCGCGTGATCGATGAGGAGTTCACCTAGCCCCGGGCTGATCGAGCGCTGGCGCGAGCGGCTGCCGTTCGCGCCCGGCGACCCGGTGGTCTCGCTCGCCGAGGGGTCCACGCCGCTCGTGCTGGCCGAGCGCGTGTCCGAGCGCGCCGGCTGCGAGGTGTGGCTGAAGCTCGAGGGCGCGAACCCGACCGGCTCGTTCAAGGACCGGGGGATGACGTGCGCGGTGTCGGCCGCAGTGCGCGACGGCGCCGAGGCGGTCATCTGCGCCTCGACGGGCAACACCGCGGCGAGCGCCGCCGCCTATGCCGCGCGGGCCGGCCTGACGGGCGCGGTGATCGTGCCGGAGGGCAAGATCGCCACCGGCAAGCTCGCCCAGGCGCTGATGCACGGCGCGCGCGTGATCGCGCTGCGCGGCAACTTCGACGAGGCGCTGCGGCTGGTGCGGGAGCTGGTCGAGCGCCACCCGATCGCCCTGGTGAACTCGGTCAACCCGTTCCGGCTCGAGGGCCAGAAGACGGCGGCGATGGAGGTCGCCGAGGAGCTCGGACCGATCGACGCGCTCGCCATCCCGGTCGGCAACGCGGGCAACATCACGGCCTACTGGAAGGGCTTCCAGGAGGTCGGGGAGCGGCCGATGATGCTCGGCTTCCAGGCCGAGGGCGCGGCGCCGCTGGTGCACGGCGCGCCGGTTGAGGCGCCCGAGACCGTGGCGAGCGCGATCCGGATCGGCAACCCCGCCCGCTGGGAGGAGGCGATGGGCGCGATGTCGGCCTCGCACGGGGCGGTCCGGGCGGTGTCCGACGAGCAGATCCTCGAGGCCTACCGCTTCCTGGCCGCGCGCGAGGGCGTGTTCTGCGAGCCGGCGTCTGCGACCAGCGTCGCCGGCGTGTTGGCCCACGGCGCACAGGGCGCGGAGCGCGTCGTCTGCGTGCTCACCGGCCACGGGCTCAAGGATCCACAGACCGCGCTGTCGCAGGCCGGCTCGGTCGTCCCGTGCGAGCCGGACCTCGCGGCCGTCGAGCGCGCGGTCCTCGACTGATGGCGAGCGCAACGCCCCTGACCGCGATCGCCTCGCCCGCGGCCGGCCGATGAGCGGGGTTCGCGTGCGGGTGCCGGCCTCGTCGGCGAACCTGGGGCCGGGGTTCGACGTGCTCGCGGCGGCGCTGGGACTGCACATGGAGCTCGAGGTCGTCGAGCGCGGTCGGTTCGCGGTGCACACGCAGCTCGCGATCGCGCGCGACCGGCGCAACCTGTGCGTGCGCGGCTTCGCGGCACTGCGGCCGCCCGACGGGGTGGAGTTCAGGATCCGCTCGGACATCCCGCTCTCGGGCGGCCTGGGGACGAGCGCGGCCGCGTACGTGGCCGGGCTGGTCGCCGCCGATGCGCTCAACGGCGGTGGCGCCGACCTGCTCGCCGAGGCGGTGCGGCTCGAGGGGCACCCCGACAACGTCGCGGCTGCGCTGCTGGGCGGCTTCGTGATCTGCACCGGCCAGCGCGCCACGCGGCTCGACCCGCCGCCGGACCTCGAGGCCGTGCTCGTCGTCCCCGGCCGCGCTGTCCGGACCGCCAAGGCGCGCGCCGCGCTGCCCGCCGACGTGCCGATGGCGGAGGCGGTCTTCAACGTCGGCCGTGCGAGCCTGCTGGTGCTCGGCCTCGCCCGCGGGGACCTCGACCTCGTCGCCCGGGGGCTCGACGACCGGCTCCACCAGCCGCGCCGCGAGCACCTCTACCCGCGCTCGATGGCCCTCGTCCGCGGCGCACGCGAGCTGGGCGCGCTGGGCGCGACGATCTCGGGCGCGGGGCCGTCGGTGCTGGTCTGGACGCGCGCCGGCGACGCTGCGGCCGTGGCGGCGCGGCTCGAGGCGCACGTGGAGGGGTGGGCGCGCGTGATGCGCTTGCCGTTCGATGGCGGTGGAGCCGTCGTCGGGGGGTAGCGCCGGCGAACGTCAACGGCGGCATTGAGGGAGAGCTCGGGGGGTGCATTTCGTTCCTTTCGCCGGGTTCACGAGCCCCGAGGGAACGTTGCGCACCTATGCGGTGCCAAACGTTCCACTCGGCGCGGCGAATGCTGAGAAAGGAACGAAATGCACCCCCACCTTCCCTACCCAGCGCAGTTGACGTTCAGCGTTCAGGCCACCACGACGACGACAGCGCCCAGCGGCACCGTGCGCATCAACGCCCGGATGTCAGCCGCCCGCGCGCGCATGCAACCCAATGAGGCCGCCCGACCGACGGTCTCCAGGTTCGGCGTGCCGTGGATCGCCAGCCTGTCTCCACCCGGCCAGCCCGGCAGCAGCTCCGTCTGGTGTCCCGACAGCGCCACGGCGCAGCACCCGTAGGGCGAGTCGGGGCGCTGCGAGCGCAGGCGGTCGGTGACCGCGTAGCGCCCGAGCGGCGTCGGCGTGTCCGGGCGGCCGACGGCGACCGGGAAGCGCCGCAGGACGCGGCGGCCGCGGCGCACGGTGAGCTGGCGGCGCGAGCGGTCCACCTTCACCCACACGCTCGTGGATCCGAGCCGTGCCGCGGACGCGCGCAGCCATGCCTGGCGCCCGCGACGCTCGGTCGCGATCACCCGCAGCCAGCCGTCCCGCCGGCCGGTCACCGCCAGCACGCGGCGCGTGCCGAACTCCGTCCGCGTCCCGACGCGGGCCACGACGCGGCCGCCCGGCGAGGCCCGCAGCGCCGCACGCCGCAGCACACGCGCAGTGACGAAGCGGCCACGAGCCTTTCCCTCGCTGCCGCCGTTCGTCCCGGCGACCACGGCGAAGGCGTCGCCGGCCGGTGACGGAGAACGATCCGCGTCTCCGCCGCAGCCGGTCAGCGCGATCCCGACCGCGGCGGCGGCGACCGGCGAGCGCACGCGCTCAGCTCGCCAGCAGCGGCTTCAGCGCCCGGCGCGCGTCACGCAGGCCGATGCGGCTCAGGACCTCGTCGGCCAGCGCCAGGTAGTCGGCGCCGAGGTCGGGCCGGTGGTCGAGGATCGAGAGGCCCTTCTCGGCGGACTCGGCATAGGCGATCGAGGAGCGGATCACCGTCTTGAAGACCTTGTCGCCGAAGTGCTCGGCGAGCTGGTCGTATGCCTCGCGCGAGTGGATCGTGCGCATGTCGGCGATGTTCATGACTACGCCGAGCCACTCGAGGTCGGGGTTGTAGAAGTCCTTCGCCTGCTCGATCACGTCGAGCGCGCCCTGGACGCCCTGCAGCGCGAAGTACTGGGCCTCGGAGGAGACCAGCGCCCAGTCGGAGGCCACGAGCCCGTTGATCGTCAGCAGCCCGAGCGCCGGCGGGCAGTCGATCAGCACCACGTCGTGCTGCTTACGGGCGTCCTTCAACGCCTTCCGCAGCACCAGCTCGCGCCCCATCTTGCCGGACATCGAGCGCTCGACCTCGGCGAGGATCGGCGTGGCCGGGACGATGCCGTCGTGGACGGCGGCGCGTGCCTTGGCGTCGCCGGCCAGCACGTCGGCGATCGTCGGCGTCGCGTCCGGCGGGACGTCGAAGTAGTCCGACAGGTTTCCCTGCGGGTCGAGGTCGATGGTGAGGACGTCCAGCCCGACGCGCCGCAGCACATCGGCGAGGGTCCGCACCGTGGTCGTCTTTCCCGTGCCGCCCTTGAGCGACAGCACCGCGATGGTCTCGGCCATTGAGGCCGCCACGATACCGTCCGAAAGCCGGGGCGTTCGCTACTCGGCGGTGACCGCGGGGGCGGGCGCGAGCGGCGGCTCGGCCGCGACCGTGTCCACGTAGAACAGCATGTGGCGGCCGATCGCGATCTCGTCGCCGTCGGTCAGCGGGCTCCACTCCACGCGCCGGCCGTTGACGAAGATGCCGTTGAGCGAGCGGTCGTCGAGCACGCGGACCCCGTCCGCCTGCGAGACGACCAGGGCGTGGCGCCGGGACACGGTGGCGTCGTCGAACCGGATGTCGGCCGCCAGCGAGCGCCCGATCCGCGTCCATTCGCGCGAGACGGCGACGACCACATGGCGCCCGCTCTCCTCATACGCGAGGTACTTGCCGGGCTCGGGCACGCCCGCCCGCGCGTCCTCGACCCACGACGGCCGCTCGCGCCGCGCCGTATCTGCCGCCACGGGCACGGTGCCTTCTCCGCCGGCGGGCAGAGTTCCGGTGTTCTGGGGGTCGGGAGTGCGCTCTTCCATGCTCGTCTTTCCGATCATAGGGACCGGGTCAATGGAGGAATTTGGGGTGCCCGCGGCGAAACGGGCTCAAACCATGCTGGCACTCACGCGCCATCGCCATCCGCTGATGGAGATCTCGCTCTTCCGGCACAGCGTGGGCGCCCTCGGGGCCCGCCGGCACGGCTGCGTGCACTGCCATCGTACTCCGCTGGTGGGGGAGCTGGTGCACATCTACGGCGAGCTCCTGGTGTGCGCCCTCTGCCGCCCGCGGCATCGCGAGGCGCCTGCGCGCACGGAGGTCGTCCGCTCGCCGGAGCACGAGCGCGCCGTGCGCTCACGCCCGCGCGCGGCGTGAGCCCGGATCCACCGATCATCGTGGATGCGGGCTGAGCATTTATGCTTCCGCCGCCGTGGACCCCGTCACCGCCAGCGTTTCGATCGACCGCCCCCGCGAGGAGGTCTTCGCCTACCTCGCGGACATCGCCAACCACGCCGAGTTCACGGACCACTACCTGAAGCAGTTCCGGCTCACGCGGGTCGATTCGGTGGGCCACGGAGCGGGCGCGCGCTTCAAGATCGACCAGCCGTTCGGGCGCTTCAGCTGGTCGGACATGACGTTCGTGACGGTCGAGCCGCCGCATCGCATCGTCGCGCTCGGTCGCGGTGGCAAGTTCAACCGCATCAAGATGACGACGATCTGGACGCTCAACCGCGCCCCGGGGGGCGGGACCGACGTCGACTACATGATCGAGACCGAGCCCGTACTCCCCACGGACAAGTTCGTCGAGGCGTTCAGCGGCCAGCGCGGTTGGTTCCAGCGCAAGGTCCGGAAGGCGCTCTCGCGGCTGCAGTCGATCCTCGAGGAGAACGAGGATCGCGGCGCGCGTGCGACCGTGGCAGGCGTCTAGACTCCGCCCCGATGCGCCGGCTGCTCGTCCTCGCACTGCTCGCCGCCGTCGCCGCCGGCTGCGGCGCCGAGGAGGGCAGGACGGTGGCCGAGACCGAGGGCATCTACCTCGACATCAACGACCTCAAGTACCAGGTCCAGATGTCGCGCTACATGAACCCCGACGACGTCGAGGACCGCGAGTACTTCGTGGGGCTGCCCGAGACGACGCCTCCGGCGGCCGCCGACGAGACCTGGTTCGGCGTCTGGGTGCGCGTCGAGAACAGCTCGGAGGATGAGACATTCCCGTCCGCGAACGTGTGGGAGATCCACGATACGCAGGACAACGTCTACCGGCCGCTCTCGATCGACACCGAGGACAACCCGTTCGTCTACGAGGCCGTCGACGTTCCGCCGAAGACGATCATCCCGCTCTCGAGCACGGCCGCCGGCCAGGGTCCCGTCCAGGGCCTGCTGCTGCTCTTCAAGGTCAAGACCGACTCCCTCCAGAACCGCCCGCTCGAGCTGCGCTTCAGCAACGGCGGCGATTCGCAGGAGGGGACCTACGACCTCGACGTCTAGGGGGAACACTGGCCCTAGAGGGCCAGGTTCCCTTGCGGGTATTCGCCCAGAGGGCGAAACCCGCGGCCGAATAGCGACCCGCGCTCCTACGGGAGAGCGGCGCGGATGACCTGCGCCGCTGCGGGCGCGGCGACCTCGCCGCCCGCGCCCTGAGCGATCAGCAGGACGCAGACCGCGATCCGGGGGCGGCCCGCCGGTGCGTACGCCGCGAACCAGGCGTCGGTGTCGGTGACGTCCTCGACGGGTGGCGGCTGACTCGGATCCTCGGGCACGGGGTCCTCGCTGACCGTGGAGCGCAGCTCGGCGGTGCCGGTCTTGCCGGCCACCTTCACGCCCTCGACGGCCGCGCCCACGCCCGTGCCGCCGGTGACCACCTCGCGCATGCCGCGGCCGACGAAGCGGGCGACGTCCGGCGGCGTCGCCTGCCGTGACGCGGTCCGCTCGCCGCGCAGCAGGGTCGGATCCACCAGCCGGCCGCGCTCGCCGATGGCGGCGGCGATGAGCGCCATCTGCAGCGGGGTGGTGAGGACCTTGCCCTGGCCGATCGCCGTCGAGCCGACGGCGAGGTCGTCGCCGATCTCCCCCGCCGCCGGGATCGTCGAGCGCGCGGCGCCCGATAGCCGCGGATCCTTGTTGAAGCCGAAGCGCTCGGCGGCCCGCACGAGCCGCTCGGCGCCCAGCTCGGCGCCCATCGGCGCGAACACCGAGTTGCACGAGTGCGCGAACGAGTTCACGAGCGAGCCGCCGCAGGACTCCCCGTTGGCGTTCTCCAGCTCGACGCCCTCGAGCGTCGCCGCCGTCTGCACGGGGAAGGAGTCCGTGCGCTTGACCGTCCCGGCCTCGAGCGCGCCCGCGAGCGTGATGATCTTGAACACCGAGCCGGGCGGCTGGGGCGCCGAGAAGGCGACGCCGGCGAGCGCGAGCACCTCGCCGGTGCGGGGCCGGACGGCCGCGATGCCGCCGTAGCGGCCGGCCAGCGCCTCGACCGCGGAGCGTTGGATGTCCGGGTCGATCGTCGTCCGCACGCTCTGCCCCGGACGGGGAGAGCTGACCTTGAGTGCCCGAGCGCCGGCGCGCAGGATGCCGCCCGGGGTGCCGGCGAGCCGCCGGTCGAACTCGCGCTCGAGCCCTGTGAGGCCGACGGGCGTGTCGGGTGGGATGCCGAGCGAGCGCAGCTCGGCGGCCTGCTCCGGCGGCGCGGGCCCGACGCGGCCGGCGATCTCGGAGGCGAGCGGGTCGAGCTCGGACAGCCGCGCCTCGCCCTCGGCGATCGGCGTCCCGTCGCGGGCCTGGATCGTCGCGCGGTCGGGCATCCGCATCGTGCGGCTCAGCTTCTCGCCCGCGCGCATGCCCGGGAAGGCGAGATGGTCGCCCCACGCGACGGCGGGCTCGCCGTCGTCGCCCTCGACCACCGGCAGCGTCACGCTCAGGCGCAGGTTGCCGAACGCCCGCGTGCGCACCGACACCGGAACGTCCACGTCGTCGCCCGCGGGCTCCTGCGGGCGGCCGGTCCGCAGCGAGCTGACGGTGGCCGTCGCGCGTGCGCGGCGATAGGCGCGGGCGAAGCGGCGCAGTGGCGTCTGTTGGCGGGCGCCGGGAGAGAGCATCGCGTACATCTCCGCGTAGGCCTCGCGGTCCCACGCGGCGGCGAAGCGCGCGGCCAGCCGCCGCTCCGCCGGCTCGTGCATCCCGGCGGCGACCAGTCCCGCGGCGAAGGCTCCGCCCGCGAGCACCAGCAGCGGGACGAATCGCCGCATCCGAACGCGCTGCTGAGAGGGGGCGCGGGTCGACACCATCCGCACGGTGCAGAGTAGGACGTGCCCAACGGGACATCGCTCGACACGGAACCGCCCGTCGGGCGGGGCGCCCCTGGTCTCCCAGTAGGCTCGAAGCAGGTGACAGGGATCGACTGGGTGATCCTCGGTGCGGTGGCGCTGCTCGCGCTCTTCGGCTGGGCGCAGGGCTTCATCGCCGGGGCTCTGGCCCTGGCGGGATTCGCCGCGGGCGCCTGGCTGGCCACGCGGCTGGCTCCGGCGGTGCTGCCGGAGGGCGAGGAGTCTCAGTGGGCGCCGGCGTTCGCGCTCGCGGGTGCGATCGTCGCCGGCGGCGTGCTGGCGGCGAGCTTCGAGGGCGCGGGAGCACGCCTGCGTCGGCTCTTCCCATCGCCCGCCTTCGCGGTCGTCGACCGTGCGCTGGGAGCGGTGCTGACGGCGTGCGTAGGGCTGCTCATCGCCTGGGTCCTCGGCGCGGTCGCGCTGCAGGCAGCGCCCGACATCCGGCTCGACGTGCAGCGCTCGGTCGTGCTGCGCCAGCTCAACGCCGTGCTCCCGCCGACCGGCCCGCTGCTCAACACGCTGCGCGCACTCGACCCGTTTCCGCGCATCGACGGTCCCGAGGCCCGCGTGGCGGCGCCGCGGGGAGCGATCACGCGCGATCCCGAGGTGGTCGCGGCTCGCCAGAGCGTGGTCAAGATCCTCGGCTCGGCGTGCGGCGTGGGGGTCGAGGGCTCCGGGTGGGTCGTCCGCCCGGGCGTGGTGGTCACCAACGCGCACGTGGTCGCCGGCCAGGACGACACGCGGGTCCTCGCCGGCGGCCGCGACCCGGGGCTCGACGCCCAGGCGATCGCCTTCGATCCCCGCAACGACCTCGCGCTCCTGCGGGTTCCCGGGCTCGACGCGCCGGCGCTCGACATCGCCTCCGAGCCGCGCTCCGGCACTTCGGCCGCGATCCTCGGGTTCCCGCTCAACGGGCCCTACGACGTCCGCGCGGGTCGCCTCGGGCCGACGCGCGAGGTTGTCAGCCAGGACGCCTACGGGCGCGGGCCCGTGCGGCGGCGCATCGTCGCCCTGCGCGGCGCGGTGCGCTCGGGCAACTCCGGTGGCCCGATGGTCGACGGCGTGGGCCGCGTGGTGACGACGATCTTCGCCGCCACCACCAGCGGGCCGCGCGGCGGGTACGGCGTGCCGAACGCCGTGGTGCGCTCCGCCTTGGCAGACGTTCGCGGCGGCGTATCCACTGGACCGTGCGGGGGCTGAGCCTGAATTCAGGCTGAGCTACCCTCCGCGGTTCGCATGGGGAAGACGCTCGTCATCGCCGAGAAGCCGTCCGTAGGACGCGATCTCGCCAACGCCCTCCCGGGCGCGTTCATGAAGCACGAGGGGTATCTCGAGTCCGAGAGCCACGTCGTGAGCTGGGCGGTCGGGCACCTCGTGCAGCTCGCCGAGCCCGACGAGTACGACCCGAAGTACAAGAAGTGGCGGATGGCCGACCTGCCGATCGTCCCCGACCAGTTCAAGCTGGTCGTGCGCGACGAGCGCTCCCGCAAGCAGTTCACGGTGCTGTCCAAGCTCCTCGGCCGTCCGGACGTCGACGACATCGTCAACGCCTGCGACGCCGGCCGCGAGGGCGAGCTGATCTTCGTCTGGACATACGAGAAGGCCAACGCCAGCAAGCCCGTGCGCCGGTTGTGGCTGTCGTCGATGACCTCGAAGGCGATCGCGCAGGCGTTCGACGGCCTGCGCCCGGCGGACGAGTTCCACCGGCTCGAGGAGGCCGCACGATCGCGCTCGGAGGCCGACTGGATCGTGGGCATGAACTCCACGCGCGCGGCCACCATCCGGCTGCGGTCGTCGTTCGACGGTGCCGTGTCGCTCGGCCGCGTGCAGACGCCGACGCTCGCCATCCTCGCTCGGCGCGAGGAGGAGATCCGCGCCTTCAAGCCCGAGCCGTACTGGCTCGTGGACGCCGACTTCGAGCCCACGCAGGGAGAGTCCGGCCGCCGCTACCAGGGTCGCTTCCACCAGGGGGCGCACCCGCGGCTGGCGACGGCGGAGGAGGCGGAGTCGATCGTCTCCGCCGTCCGCGACCAGCCCGGCGAGATCACGAAGCTCGACAAGTCGACGAAGAAGGAGCGCGCGCCGCTCCTGTACGACCTGACCTCCCTGCAGCGGGAGGCCAACACCCGCTTCGGCTTCTCCGCGCGGCGGACGCTGGCCGCCGCCCAGCGGCTCTACGAGGAGCACAAGGCGCTCACCTACCCGCGCACGAACTCGCGCTTCCTGCCCAGCGACATGGTCGGCGAGCTGAACGGGATCGCGCGGCTCGTGGGCTCCCGCCGCGAGTACGCCAAGGCGGCGGCGTACGTGACCGGGCTCGACCTGCTGCCGCTCGGTCGCGTGGTCAACGACGCGAAGGTCACCGACCACCACGCGATCATCCCGACCAACTCCGAGCACAGGCTCGAGAAGATGAGCGACGACGACCGGCGCATCTACGACCTCGTCGCCCGCCGCTTCCTCGCCGTCTTCCATCCCGACGCGGTGTTCGAGAACACCCGGCTGGAGACGACGGTCGCCTCGTACGTGTTCCGCACGCGCGGCCGGCTGCTGGTCGTGCCCGGCTGGCGCGGCGTGTACGGCGAGGAGACGCAGGAGGAGCGGTCCGACGACGACGAGGGCGCGAACCAGGTCCTGCCCCGGCTCGAGCAGGGCGAGGACGTGCGCACGCTCGAGGTCGGCGCCGAGGAGAAGGAGACCAAGCCGCCGCGGCGCTACTCGGACGCGTCGCTGCTGGGGGCGATGGAGACCGCCGGCAAGCTCGTCGACGACGAGGAGCTGCGCGAGGCGATGAAGGACTCGGGCATCGGCACCCCGGCCACGCGCGCGGCGATCATCGAGCGGCTGATCGACGTCGGCTACGTGGAGCGCGAGGCCCGGGCGCTGGTGTGCACGGAGAAGGGCGTCAACGTCGTCCGCTTCCTCGGCGAGCACGCTCTGACATCGCCCTCGCTGACGGGCGACTGGGAGCATCGACTGAGCCGGATCGAGGAGGGCGAGGAGTCGCGCGAGCGCTTCATGGGCGACATCGCGGCCTTCGCGCGCGAGACGGTGGCTGTGCTCGACGAGAAGCTCAAGGAGGTCCGCATCCCGCGTGCGAATCTCGGCCCGTGCCCGGTGTGCGGGCGCGACATCGTCGAGAACCGCAAGGGCTTCTCGTGCTGGTCGCGCGAGGACCCGGGCTGCGGCTTCGTGATCTGGAAGTCCAAGGCGGGCAAGAACCTGCCGGCCGCGGTCGCCCGCGAGCTGATCGCCACGGCACGTACTGCCAAGCCGGTCACGGGCTTCAAGGGGCGCTCGGGGCGCTCGTTCCGCGCGCGGCTGGCGCTGATGCAGACCGAAGACGGCAAGTGGCGGGTCGAGTTCGACGAGCCGTGGGCGCGGGAGGGCGCCAAGCCGCCCGAGACGTCTGAGCCGTCGGGCGACGACGCGTCGGACGCTGCCGTGCAGGCCGCCTGACCCCGGCGAACGTCAACGTCAACTGCGGCTGGGTAAGGAGGTGAGGGTCGAACGCCGCGGTCGCGTCCGGCGTCTCGCGTGTCAGCGTTTCGACACTCCAGTTTCGCGTGGGGTTGGAAACGCTCGTATAGCGACCATTTCCAGACCCACTACTTTCCGGACCGGCCCAGATGCGCAACGAAACTCCCGCGAAAGTGTCACGGCACTCCGCGCTCTTCTTCAATGCGGAAGTTCGTGAACCGCTACGTAACGGGCGGAAGTTCGTGAACCGCGGCTACGCCGAGGGCTCGATCTGCCGCGCCGCCCCGGGCTGGGAGCGCTCGGCGACCGCGACGTCGGCCGTACGGCCGGTCAACGCTCGCCAGAAGGCGACCACGCCGGCCGCGACGGAGACCAGCAGCTCGACGAACGGGCTCGCCGGCGGGTCCTCGCTGACGTAGGCCTCGATCTCCGGCACGCCGGCGCCGGTGTCCTGCGACCAGGCGACGTAGAGATCCTCGCTGCCGACGATGTCCGCGAGGTTCGCGGCCAGCACGAGATCGGCGTCCGTGTGGTCCATCGGCAGGTGAAGGTGGGGCATGTCGCACTCCCTGGTGCTGGTGGCTTCGCTCCGAGTAACGGCTCGGAAGGTCCCAAACTTGAGCCACGCCGGCCGAGTTCGTGTCAACGGTCTGAAATCTGATCCCGCGTTGCGCGGACGAATCTCGCGGTCGGCGCGGGCGAACCCGTCCGGTCGGCGCGCGACCCTGGTGGGCCGTGCCTCTCACGCTGATCACCGGCCCGGCCAACGCGGCCAAGGCGGGCGCCGTGCTCGAGCGCTTCCGCGCCGCGCTGCCGCGCGAGCCCGTGCTGGTGGTCCCCACTCCTGCCGACGCCGAGCACTACGGCCGCGAGCTGGCGGCCGAGGGGATCGTGATCGGCGCCGAGGTCGTGACCTTCGACCGGCTGATCCGCGGGCTGGCCGAGGCGACCGGCGTGCGGGAACGGCGCCTGGGTCGGGTCGCGCGCGAGCGGCTGCTGCGCGCGGTGGTCGCCGAGACGCGGCTCGAGGCGCTCGCGCCCTCGGCGGCGGCCCCCGGCTTCGCCGGCGCGCTGGGTGCGCTGTTCGCGGAGCTTGGCCGCTCGCTCGTCGGCCCCGCCCGGTTCGTGTCCGCCGTCCGCGACTGGGTCGCGGCCGGGGATGGCGCCCCGGCGCACGCCGAGGAGCTCGCCGCGTTGTACGGCGCGTACCACCGGCGGCTGGAGCGCCTCGGCGTGGTCGACTCCGAGGGTCGCGCCCGCGCGGCGCTCGACGCGCTGCGCCGCCGTCCCGACGCCTGGGGCGGGCGGCCGGTCTTCGTCTACGGCTTCGACGACCTGACGCCGCTGCAGCGCGACGCGATCGAGACCCTCTCTCGCCACGCCGACGTCTGCGTCGCGCTCGCCTACGAGCCCGGCCGGGCGGCGTTCGCCGGGCGGGCGGCGACCGTCGAGCTGCTCAAGCCGCTGGCCGAGCGCCACGAGCTGCTCGACGACCGATCCGAGCACTACGCGCCCGCCGCCCGCGGTGCGCTCCACCACCTCGAGCGCACCTTGTTCGAGCCGGGAGCGGCGCGGCGGCCGCCGAACGGCGCCGTGCGCCTGCTCGAGGCGGGCGGCGAGCGCGCAGAGGCGGAGCTCGTGGCCGCCGAGGTCCTCGAGCTGATGGGCGCCGGACTGCTTGCGGAGGATGTCGCCGTGCTCGTGCGCGGCGGCCCCGACGAGGCGCCGGTCCTCACGCACGTGCTCGAGAGCTACGGCATTCCCGTGTCCGTCGAGCGCCGGATCCCGCTCGCGCGCACGCGGCTGGGCGCCGGCGTCCTCGCGGGCGCGCGCGCCGCGATGCCACACGGCACCGCCGCCGACCTCCTCACCTGGCTGCGAACGCCGGGGCGCCTCCAGAGCCCCGACCTCGCGGACGCCCTCGACGCCCGCGCCCGCCGCACGGAGACGAGGACCGCAGCCGCCGCCCGCCGCCTCCTCGCCGACGCCGCAGCGCCGCGCGACCAATCCGTGGCTGACGCCGCTGGGGAGGCTCTCGCCGCCCTCGACCGCCTCGCGGACGCGGCCGCCGAGGGTGCGGAGGCGCTGCTCGCGGCGCTCGTCGCCGAGGCGGACGCGGTCTGGACAGCTCCGCACCGGCGGGTCGCGGCCGTGCTCGACCCCGACGACGCCGCCGATGCGCGGGCGGCGGCGGCGCTGAAGGGCGCGGCGGACGAGCTGCGCGCGCTCGCGAGCGCCGACCCCGCGGCCGCGGGGACCGCGGCGGACGTGCTCGAGGCGCTCGCCGCCGCGGAGGTCCGCGAGCCGGCGGCGCCGGGCGGCGTACTCGTGGCCGACCCGCTCGCGATCCGGGCGCGCCGCTTCCGCGCGGTCTTCGTCTGCGGCCTCCAGGAGGGCATGTTCCCGCGCCACCCGCTGCCGGAGCCGTTTCTCGACGACGCCGCCCGCATCGCCCTCGCGCGGGCCAGCGGGCTCGTCCTGCCCCGCCACGAGGATGTGCTCGCCCGCGAGCGGTACCTGCTGTACGCCGCCGTCTCCCGACCCGAGGAGGTGTTGTTCCTCTCCTTCCGATCCGCCGACGAGGAGGGCGACCCGCTGCAGCCTTCGGCGTTCCTCGACGACGTCCGCGCGCTGTTCACCGACGAGCTGTGGGAGCGGCGCGGTCGACGGCTGCTGTCCGAGGTCACGTGGCCCGCCGCCTCGGCTCCCACGCCGCACGAGCTGCGCCGCGCACGTGCCGCCGAGGAGGAGCAGCCCGACCCGGCGCCGCTCGGATCGCCGCACAGCGAAGCGGTGCTCGCTCTGCTGGCGGCGCGCGAGACGGAGGCGGCACGCGGGCTGGAGACGTTCGCGGGCTGCGGTGTGCGCTGGCTCGTCGAGAGCCTGCTGCGCCCGCGGCGCACCGAGCCCGACCCGGAGCCGATGCGCCGCGGCTCGATCGCCCACGCGGTGCTCGAGCAGACGCTGCGGCGGCTGCGCGAGCGTGAGGGCTCGGCGCGGCTGACTCCCGGCTCGCTGCCCGCAGCCCTCGAAGAGCTGGAGGCGGCGCTGGGCGAGCTGCGCAGAACGGCCGCCGGCACGCGGGCACGGGCGGTTGTGCGCGAGCTGGAGGTCGACCTGCGGCGCCTGCTCCGGCACGAGGCCGAATGCGGCGCCGGGCTCGAGCCCGCCTGGCTCGAGTGGAGCTTCGGCGGCGCGGACGACGAGCACGGCCCGCTGCCGCTGCCGGGCACGAGCCTGGGCGTGGCCGGACGCGTCGACCGGATCGACGTCGCGGGCGACCGCGCGATCGTGCGCGACTACAAGGGCCGCACGGTCACGGCCGGAGCGCGCTGGGCGACCGACCGCAAGCTCCAGGCGGCGCTGTACGCGCTCGCCGCCCGCGAGCTGCTCGGGGTGGAGCCGGTCGGCGCGCTCTACCAGCCGGTCGGCCATCGCGATGTCCGCCCCCGCGGCCTCGTGCGCAACGACGTCCCGGGGCGCTACGTGAACGGCGACGTGGTCGATGGCGAGACGTTCGACGCTGCGCTCGACGAAGCTCGCACGATCGCCGCGGGGGCCGCCGCCGACATCCACGCCGGCCGGATCCGCGCCTGCCCCGGCGCGTGCTCGCCGATGGGCGGCTGCGCCTACCCCGCGATCTGTCGCGCCAGCGAGGCCGCATCCGAGGTGGCGGCATGACCGCGCTCGCGGCGGTGGACGAAGCGGCGGAGGAGGCCGACGAGGTGCCCGAGCGCCGGGCCGCGATTCCGTTCACCGACGATCAGCGCGCGGCGATCGCGGATCGGACCGGGTCGGCGCTGCTGGTCGCGAACGCCGGCTCGGGGAAGACGGCCGTGATGGTCGAGCGGTTCGTGGAGGCCGTGCTCGAGGACGGGGTGGCGGTCGGGTCGATCCTCGCGCTCACGTTCACCGAGAAGGCCGCCGGCGAGCTGCGCGAGCGCGTTCGGCGGCGGTTCACGGCGCTCGGCGAGGTCGACGCCGCGCGCGAGGCCGAGGCCGCATGGATCGGGACGATCCACGGGTTCTGCGCCCGCGTGCTGCGGGCGCGTCCGCTGGCCGCCGGGCTCGACCCACGCTTCACCGTGCTCGACGAGGCTGCGGCCCAGCGGCTCGCCGAGCACGCCTACGACGCGGCGCTCGACGCCTGGGCAGCCGCCCACGGCGCCCGCGCCGTCGACCTGGCGGCCGCCTACGGCCCCGGCCTGCGCGACATGATCACGGGCACGTACGAGGCGCTCCGCAGCCGCGGCCAGTCGCGACCCCGGCTGCCGGACCCGCCCGCGCCTCAGGGCTCGAGCAGCGCGGGTGGCGTGGAGGTCGCAGTCGCGCGCGAGGCGCTCCTGGCGGCGCGTGACGCCGCCGCTGCGGCGCTCGCCGTGGCCGGCGCCGGCAAGAAGGTGTCGGCGGCGCGCGAGGCGCTCGACGCGCTCGCGCTGCCCGCCGACGCGAGCCTTCCGTGGCCGGGGACGCTCGACCCGGCGCGGCTGCCCGGTGGCGCGAAGGCGCTCGACGAGCCCGCCTGCGTCGCCTATCGCGAGGCGTGGGAGGCCTACCGGTCGGCGTGCGCCGATCACCACGCCCGCGAGGCGCTCGTGCTGCTCGACGATCTCCTCGATCGCTTCGGCGCTGCCTACGAGGCCGCCAAGGCAGGACGTGCCGGGGTCGACTTCTCCGATCTCGAGCTGCGCGTGCGCGACCTGCTCGCCGACGAACAGGCGCGGCGCTCGTGGGCCGACCGCTTCGAGCTGATCATGATCGACGAGTTCCAGGACACCAACCGCCTGCAGCTCGACGTGCTGGAGGCGCTCGAGCGCGACAACCTGTTCGCCGTCGGCGACGAGCTGCAGTCGATCTACGGGTTCCGCCACGCGGACGTGAACATCTTCCGCGAGCGGCGGGCCCGCCTCCCCGCGACGTCGGTGCGCCGCCTGACGCACAACTTCCGCTCCGCCGAGCCGTTGCTCGAGGTGCTCAACGGCGCCTTCGCGAGCGAGCTTGGCGCGGCGTTCTCGCCGCTCGTCGCGGGCCGGCCGAGCTCCGGGCCCGCCCCTGCCGCCGACGTGCCGCTGCGCCTGTTCGACCTCGACGGCGAGCCGCCGGCCGCCGGCGAGCCGCTCGTCGAGCTGCTGGTCACCGACACCCGCGGCTGGGACGAGCCCGACATCGAGCGCAAGCTCGGCCTCGCGGGCGGGGGCGCCCAGCCGTGGCGCCGGGCCGAGGCGCGCCTCGTCGCCCACCGGCTGCGTGCGGAGGTCGACGGCGGACGGCGGCCGGGCGACATCGTCGTGCTCGTGCGCGCGACCGGCTCGCTGCGCCTGCTCGAGCAGGCGCTCGAGGAGCAGAGCCTGCCGACGTACGTGGTCGGCGGCCGCGGCTACTGGTCGCAGGAGCAGGTGCGCGACGGCATCGCCTACTTGTCGGTGCTCGCCAACCCGCAGGACGAGGAGGCGCTGCTCGCGGTGCTCGCGTCGCCCTTCTGCGGCGTCGGGACCGACGCTCTCGTGCTGCTCACCCAGGCCGGGCGGGAGAGCGGCCTCGGCGCCTGGGCCGCCCTCCGCGACGAGGTCCGGCGGACGGACGACGCCGACCCCGGCGGCTGGCTCCGCCACCTGCCGGAGGGCGAGCAGGAGCGGCTGCGGGGATTCGCACGTCTGCTCGAGTCCGAGCGCTCGCTGGCCGAGCGCACGCCCGCGGAGGTGCTGCTCGAGCGCGCCGTCGTGGCCACCGGCTACGACCTCGCGGTGCTCGCCCGCAGCGGCGGCGACCGGCGGCTCGCGAACCTGCGCAAGCTCATGCGCCTCGCCCGCGACTACGAGCGCGCCGAGGGACCCGACCTCCGCGGCCTGGTGAGCTACGCGGTCACACAGGACCTCGCCGAGGCCCGCGAGGGCGAGGCGGCGCTGGAGTCCGACGGGCTCGACGCCGTGCGGCTGATGACGATCCACCGCGCCAAGGGCCTCGAGTTCCCCGTCGTCTGCGTCGCCGACCTCGGCCGCGGCGCGGTCACCGTGCGCGACCGCCTGCTCGTGGGCGACGGCGGCGCCGTCGGGCTGCGGCTGGCGCCGATCGGCGGCGGCGACGCGATCCCGGCGCTCGCCTGGGATGCCCTCGCGCAGGAGGAGCGCCGGGCGGAGGACGAGGAGGAGCGCCGGCTGTTCTACGTGGCGATGACCCGCGCGCGCGAGCGGCTGATCCTGTCGGGCGGCGTCGATCGCGAGCGCCTGCCCGCCCCGCGTCCCGCCGGCCCGCCGATCGACTGGATCTGGCGCGCGCTCGGCGGCGAGGTCACGGAGCCGGAGACGGTCGTCGAGCGCGCCGGCGCCCGGCTGCTGTGTCGCGTGAACACGCCCGACACGGTCGGCACGGTCCTCCCGCAGGCCGCGCTCAGCCCTGCCGGCCGCCCGCGTGCGGGCGCACCGGGCACCGCGCTGCCCGACGCCCCGGCCGTGCTGCCCGCGCCGCCGGCGCGGCCGCGCCCGGCACCGCAGCGCCTGTCCTACAGCGCCCTGGGCTCCTACGCCCGCTGCGGCTACCGCTTCTACCTCGAGCGCGTGCTGGGCCTGCCGCGCGTGCCGCCGCCGCCCGACGACGAGATCGCGCGGGGCGACGAGCCCGTGGGCGGCCTCGACCCGCGGGTGCGCGGGTCGCTCGTGCATCGCCTGCTCGAGGATCTCGACTACGCGCGGCCGTCCGCGCCCGGGGTCGAGGCCGTCGCCGAGCTGGCCGCGGCGTGGGGCCTCGAGCCCACCCGGGCGGAGCTCGAGGACGTCCGCGCGCTCGTGGCCGCGTTCGCCCGCTCGCCGCTCTGCGCGCGCCTCGCGAGCGCACGCCGGACGCGCACGGAGGCCCCGTTCTCGTTCACGCTCGACCCCGCGGGCGGCGGGCCGCTGGTCACCGGCTTCCTCGACGCCGTCGCGTTCGAGCCGGACGGCGGCGCGCTGATCGTCGACTACAAGTCCGACCGCCTCGACGGCGCCGCCCCCGCCGACGTCGTCGAGCGCGACTACGCCACCCAGCGGATCGTCTACGCGCTCGCCGCGCTACGCGACGGCGCGCCCCGCGCCGAGGTCGCCTACTGCTTCCTCGAGCGCCCCGACGAGCCGGTGATCAAGACCTTCACGGACCCGAACGCTCTCACCGAACGCCTCGCCGGTCTCGCCGCGGACCTGCTCGCCGGCCGCTTCCCGGTCACGGACGCGCCTCACCGGGAGCTGTGCGGCGACTGTCCGGGTCGCGCCGCGATGTGCTCGTGGCCCGAGGCGGCGACCCTCGCCGCCGATCCACCGCCGCGTTGAGCTCGGCGCCGAAGACCAGCACGAGGTTCGTCAGGTAGAGCCAGACGAGCAGGATGACGACGGTGGCGAACGCCCCGTAGGTCGCCGAGTAGGTCGCGAACGTCGAGACGTAGGTGAAGAACGCCGCCGAAGCGAGGATCCACGCGAGCACGCCGAACGCCGCGCCCGGCGTCAGGTACCGCCAGCGGCGCGTCTCGAGCGCCGGGGCGGCGTAGTAGACGACCGCGTAGACCAACATCGCCGACAGCAGGGCCGCCGGCCAGCGGGCGACGTGCCAGACCGCGACGAGCGTGTCGCCGAGCCCCAGGAAGCCGAGCAGGTCGCTTGCCAGCTCGCCGCCCAGGAACAGCAGCACGCACGTCAGCAGCACGAGCAGCATCATCAGCATCGTCCAGCCGACGTCGTGCAGCTTGCGCGCCACGTAGCCCCGGCGCTCTTCGATCCCCAGGACCTGGTTGAGCGCCGCCCCCACCGATGCGAACGCTCCCGACGCGGCGTACAGAGCGGTCACGAGGCCGAACACGAGCGCGCCGGTGGCGGTGCTGCGCTGGGACTGCGCGCTCTCCAGCGCCGCCGTCACCGCATCGACGGTCTCCCGCGGCGCTCCCGCGTCCTTCAGGTAGTCGGCCGCCTCGTCGACCAGCCCCTGCTGACCGAACACGCCGAGCAGCGCCACGCCGACGAGCAGGGCCGGAAACAGCGACAGCAGCGAGAAGTACGTCGCCGCAGCCGCCCACTGCGTCATCCCGTCCTCCTGGAAGCGCGCGAACGCACGTTTGAAGTCGCCGGGTTCGAGGACGTGCCCGGGCCGCCCGGTCACGGACGCTTGGGAAGCAGCGCGTGACCGTCGAGCACGGAGCGCGCCACGTCGATCACGCGGCGGCCGCTCGTCCGGGAGTGGTCGCGCATCAGCTCGAAGGCGTCCTGCTCGGTCACGCTGTGGCGCTCCATGAGGATGCCCTTCGCGCGCTCGATGACCCCGCGCCGCACGAGCGCGTCCTCGAGCTGCTCGACCTTGTCGTGCAGCTGCTTGCCCTCGCGGTAGCGCCGGACAGCGACCTCGATCGTGCCCTGGATCGACTCCGGGTCCGACGACTCGGCGAAGGCCGAGATGCCCCGCTCGGCTGCGCGTGAGAGGAACTCGAGGTCGGCGCCCGGGAGCTGGGCGATGACCGGGCCGTCCGCGTACTCGACGGCCTCCCCGATCAGCGCGAGCGCGTGCTCGTCGTCCTCGTGGACGACGACGATCGCGACCTGCGGCGCCTCGCGGACGATCAGATCGACCGCCTCGTTCACGGAGACCGCGTACGGCGTCACCTCGTGACCGAGTTGCTCCAAGATCCCGTGCAAGCCGCGCAGCGCCGCTTCGTCCTCGTCGGCGATCAGGATGCGGAGATTTGTCTCGGTGATGGTCCCCGTCGAGTTCATGGCGCGGTAGTACACTAGCCAGCGTTGCGGCCCTGAAACCTGCCGCAGCGAGCCCGCGCCCCACACCCCGGCGCCGATGGTGCTTCGGCGGACGGGGAAAGGCGTGACAACGATCGAACATCGGCCGGGCAACGGTGGGGCAGGCGGAGAGACATCGCCGGTCCCGAACGACCGCGCGGCTCGCACCCGCGAGGACCGGCGCTTGCTCGAGCGCTACCACCGTCACGGCGACCAGGCGGCGCGCGATGCGCTCGTGCAGCGGTTCCTACCGCTGGCGCGGCAGCTCGCCCGGCGCTACCAGCGCGGCGGCGAGCCGTTGGACGACCTGGTCCAGGTCGCGTCGCTGGGTCTCCTGAAGGCGATCGACCGGTTCGACCCGGACCGCCCGACCGCCTTCTCCTCGTTCGCGGTGCCGACGATTCTCGGCGAGCTCAAACGCCACTTCCGGGACAAGGGCTGGTCGGTCCGCGTGCCGCGCGACCTGCAGGAACTCGCCGTGCGCGTCGAGCGCGAGACCGAAGAGCTCGCCCGGCGGCTCGGCCGCGCGCCTACGTTGCTCCAGGTCGCCGAGCACATGGCGATCTCCACCGAGCAGGTGCTCGAGGCGCGCGAGGCGGCCGGCGCGTACCGCGCCGTCTCCCTCGACCGCCCGCGCGACGACGACGACGAGGACGGCGGGATCGGCGACTCGATGGGCATCGAGGACCCCGGGTTCGGCCACGCCGAGGACAGCGCGACGATCGCGCGGCTGCTCGGGGTGCTCACCGACCGCGAGCGCGAGGTGCTGCGGCTGCGCTTCGCCGAGGACCTCACGCAGTCCGAGATCGGCGCGCGCGTTGGCGTCTCGCAGATGCACGTCTCCCGCCTCATCCGCCAGGCAGTCGTGCGCCTGCGCGGGGCCGCGTTCGAGGCGCAGGACGACGCCGCCTGACCACCAGCTCTCCACGGCCGGGTACGATCGCGCGATGGAGCACTGGGATCTGCGCACGCTCGAGGTCGAGCCGCACCAGCCGAGGATCCTGCATTCCGCCCGCGGCGAGGCGCGCTCCATCGCCATCAACCTGCCCGCGGGCGAGTCCCTCAAGGACCATCAGGTGCACGAACGCGCCTACCTCGTCGTCGTCGACGGCGAGGTGGAGGTGACGGGCGAGGGCGGGTCGATCAGCGGCGGATCGGGGTTTGCAGCAGTATTCGATCCGCACGAGCGTCATGAGGTGCAGGCGAGGCAGGACGCGCGCCTATTGCTGGTGCTGGCACCATGGCCGGGCGACGGCCATCCGGGGGCACGCGACTAGAGGAGAGGGGAGACCAGATGGCGGAGATCCAGTTCAAGGAGATCACCAAGCGGTACCCAGACGGGTTCGAGGCCGTGAAGGCGATCGATCTCGACATCGGCGACGGCGAGTTCATGATCCTCGTCGGCCCGTCGGGCTGCGGCAAGTCGACGGCGCTGCGCATGATCGCCGGGCTCGAGGACATCACCGAGGGCGACCTCATGATCGGCGGCGAGCGGGTCAACGACCTGGCGCCGCGCGACCGCGACATCGCGATGGTCTTCCAGAACTACGCGCTGTACCCGCACATGACCGTGCGCGAGAACATGGGCTTCGCGCTCAAGCTCGGCAAGGTCGACAAGGCGCAGATCGACAAGCAGGTCGACCGAGGCGGCGAAGATCCTCGACCTCGAGCAGCACCTCGAGCGCAAGCCGGCCAACCTGTCGGGCGGCCAGCGCCAGCGCGTGGCGATGGGCCGCGCGATCGTGCGCGACCCGAAGGCGTTCCTGATGGACGAGCCGCTCTCGAACCTCGACGCCAAGCTGCGCGTGCAGATGCGGACGGAGGTCGCGCGGATCCAGAAGCGCCTGGGCACGACGATGGTCTACGTGACGCACGACCAGACCGAGGCCATGACGCTCGGCGATCGCGTCGCGGTCATGCGCGCCGGGCTGATCCAGCAGGTCGACACGCCGGCCAACCTCTACGACCACCCGGCAGAACCTGTTCGTGGCCGGCTTCATCGGCTCGCCGTCGATGAACTTCGTGCCGGGCCGTCTCGAGGGCGACATGCTGCGGACGCCGATCGGCGACACGCCGCTGCCCGACCACATCCGCTCGAGCCTCCAGCGCGAGGGCGGCCAGGGTGCTCGCGACGTGATCGTGGGTGTCCGCCCCGAGCACTTCGAGGATGCCGCGATCGCGCCGGAGGGGCCGGACCAGATGCGCTTCCGGACGAAGATCGATGTCGTCGAGTCGATGGGCTCGGAGCTCTACGTCTATTTCGACATCGCGGCGCCCGACGTCGAGCTCGACCAGCTCAGCGACCTGGCCAAGGACGCCGGCATGGAAGACCTCCCGAGCCATGGCGGGGGCCAGCAGGTGGTCGCCCGCCTGTCCGCCGAGAGCAAGGCGAGCCCCGGGGAAGAGATCGAGTTGATGCTCGACCTGACGAACATGAAGCTGTTCGCGACCGACACCGGTAAGAGCATGACCGAGAAGGCCTAGCGAACCCTGCGCGGCGGCGGACGGCGCCTGCGCCGCCGCCGCCGCTCCTCACGGCGCAGCTCCTCCAGCACCTCGTCGCTCCACTCGTGCGTGCGCAGCACGCGGTAGCGGTCCGCGGCGACTCGCATGTACGCGTCGGTCTCGGTCTCGTGCTCGTGGATCAGGTCGCCCGCGCGCAGCAGCTCGACGACCGGCTCGTACTCCTCGGAGAACCAGTGCGCGGCGACCTCGGCGCGGTCCATGAACGTGCCGCGGTTCTGCATCGCCCGGAACCCCCAGGCCTCGACCGCCTCCGAGAGGATGCCGTAGCGCCAGGGGTCGTCGAGCGTGATGCGGCTGCGGGCCTCCGGCGGCAGCGGCACGCGCTCGCGGAACAGGCGCTCGTGGTCCTTGAGCGGCAGCTCGGAGACGAGCGTGTCCTCGGTCAGGGGCACGCGCGTGTTGACCTCGGTGACATAGGCGTCGATGTCGGACCGGCCGAGCGACTTGGCGACCGACACGCGGTGGTGCCCGTCGCGCACGAAGTAGAGGTCGCCGATCTTGAACAGCGACACCGGCGGCAGCGCCTCGCCGCGGCGCTGGGCGGAGGCGATCCGCTCCCAGCGGCTGCGCAGCCTCGCGGACGTCGGCCGGAAGCCGCGGTCGAAGTCGACCGCGCGGTCGACCGTACCGACGATCGCCTCGAGCGGCACCACCTGCAGGCCGAGATCGTGCTGGCCCGTGCGCCCGAGCGCCTCGACGACCTCCTCGAACGGCAGCATGAGCGCCACGTCGTCGGGCTCCCGGCGCAGGCGCCGCCCGATGTCCGCCAGCAGCCGCGCGCGCCGCACGCGTGAGAAGTCCGACTGAGCGTCAGATCCCGGGAAGCCCGTGCTCACGCATGCGGGGCCTCACCCGCCGGTGCCGACGGCGTCGCCGTCGAGCGCGTCGTCCAACGACCGCACGAGCGTGAAGACGCCGTCAAGGCCGGTGATCCGGAAGGTCTTCACGATCACGTCATTGTCGCAGACGACCACGAGCGAACCGCCGCGCAGCTTGAGGCGACGATGGGCGCCGATCAGGACGCCGAGGCTGGAGGAGTCGATGAACGTGGTCGCCGTCAGGTCGACGATCAGCGTCGAGCGTCCGGCGTCGATCGGCTCGGCAATGCGGTCCTTGAACTCCGGCACCGTGAAGAGGTCGATCTCCCCGCGGACGGCCACGACATGGGCGTCTCGACCGGCCTTGCGGTCGGTGACCGCGAAGTCGCGGGCCAACTCAGCCGCCGTTGACGTACACGAGGCGGACGTGCAGGTACTCCTCGCCGCCCTCGGGCGACACGGAGAGCTCGTCCGCGAGCTGCTCGATCACGTTGCCGACGCCCGGCACGGCAGCGTCGACGATCAGGGCCTGCCCGCCGCCCTGGCGGAGCGGGCCGACGCGCAGCAGGAGCGAGCGATCGCCCGGGTCCAGCTCGACGTTGATCTTGTCGTCGACGCTGTGGGCGGGCGCCCGGGCGGCGATCAGGTCGGCGACCAGCACCGCGTCGTCGAGGCGGTCGAGCGGCAGATCGGCGCGAGCGGCGAGCATGCCGACGACGCGCCGCAGGATCGGGCCGACGAGCGGCCCGGACGCGATCGAGACCCTGGTCGCGGGCTCGGTGACGGTCATACGGCGAGCAGCCGCGGCCGGCAGGGGAAGGTCATGGCCAGCCGGCTGCCGCGAGGTGAGCCGGTCTCGATCTTGACCGACTCGGCGAGCGCGGCGATCAGCGGGAGCCCGAGCCCGGGCCCGCCAGTGTCGGCGCTCGAGCCCATGCCGCGCCCGCGGTCCATCACGATCAGCTCGAGGCGTTCGCCGCTGGGGCGCACGACCACGTCGATCGGCCCGGGCGCGCCCTCCTGGTACGCGTGGCGCACCACGTTCGTGCACGCCTCGGTCACGGCGAGCCGCATGTCCTCGACCACGTCGGGCGGCAACTCGAGGGCATCGGCGAAGGCGCCGAGCACGTGTCGGATGACCGCGACGTTCTCCGGATGGGCCGGAAGCGTCAGGCGGACGTCGGTGCTTGCGAGGGTGAACGTGTCGCGGCCCATCATCAAACTTTCCCTGCTCTACCCGGGTGCGAGACGGACATAACGGCGCCGTCTACGGGAGTCTCGAAGTGAACATCGGGCGAGCAGGAAGGTCCGGAGCATGACATATGATCGCCGTGAGGAGCCGGGGGATGCGCGACCAAGACGAGCGTCGGGAGGACGGGATCGCCGTGCTCGCCCTGGAGGGCGAGCTCGACCTCGCCGTGGCGCCACGGCTGCGTGCGCGGATCCAGCACGCCGCGGACGGGCGCGCGCTCGTGATCGACATGCGCGCGGTCACGTTCGTGGACTCGGCGGTGCTGAAGGAGCTGCTGCGCGCTCGCACGGAGCTCCCGGCGCGCAACGTGCGGCTCGTGCTTGCCGGCGTGCCGCCGCCGGTGCGCCGGCTGCTCGACCTCACGCGCACCTCGGAGCTGTTCGAGGACGCTCCCGACGTCGATGCGGCGCTCATCCGGCTGAGCGCCTGAGCGGCGCCACAGTCCCGCCGGCCACCCGCTCGTCCGTCGTCGCGCCCGCGCACAGCCGGCTGAAGCCGGCCTGGAGCAGGTCGTTCCCTGCCGCGGCGGCGAGCACGGTCGTCACCGCGCGGCCGGTCGAGGGCGCGTGCACGCGCAGCGCCACCAGCGCGAGCGCGCTCCAGGCGCCGGTGCAGCGCGTGCACGTGAGCAGCTCACCGACGGCGTAGCGCAGCCGCCGCCCCTTCGGCCGCGGGCTGGAGCCCGCCTCGTCGACGAACGGCTGCCGCAGCCACGACTCCGCCTTCTCCTTGACGATCAGCTTGGAGAGCGCGAACGTGGCCGCGGCCAGCACGGGCACCTCGCCGCCCGGGACGGGCTCGCGGCCCCGTGCGCTCAGCGCCGTGGCCCCGAGCAGCGCGCCGTAGACCGTCGAGAGCACGGCGTAGTCGGCCGGCTCCGTCGGCGTCTGCGAGGCGGGGCGCACGTCAGATGGGGCGCGGGTTCGGGTCGGGAGGGAGCGGGCCGGGCTCAGGCGTCGGCGCCGGGGGCGCCGGGGGCGGCTCGGGCCGTGGGGTGGGCGAGGGAGCGGTCATCGAGGACCCGCCTACCCGCGCTCGCTGCCCGTTAACGACCGAAGCGCCCCCGGACGGAGGGCGCCTCGGCACATGAGGAGGAGGGTTCGACGCGCCGACTGGACTTGGAGGGCTTCCCGCGACGCGACACCGTGTCAATTCCCGCTCGTGGCCCACCGCAAACCTCCCGGTGAGCTCCAGGCAACCTGGCGCGTTGGCGCCGTCAGCGCGGGCGGTCGCTCATGCGCTCGGACTCGGGGATCACGGGGTGGCCGCCCTCGGCCTCGCCGCCGACGCCGCCGGAGCCGGCGGGTGGACGCGAGCCGGTCGTGCGCGTGCGCCCCGCTCTCGTCGTGGCCGTCGACGGTGGTGCCTTCGGGCGTCTGGCGGCCGGCGTGCTCGTCGGTGTCGCCGAGCGGCGTGTTCTGGTCAGGCTCGACGATGGCGGCCTCGTTGCGGCCCCGAGCGGCGCGGAGCACGAAGAAGGTGACTCCTGCGGCGACGATCAGCAGGACGAGGATGGCGGCGATCACGTAACCCATGCGCGGCGCCTACCCACGCGTGCGTCTGGGTAAAACGACGCGTCCCAACGACGAAAGGAGACCCGATGGCCGGCAAGCTCGATGGCAAGCGCATCGCGTTCGTCGTCGCCCCGGAGGGCGTCGAACAGGTGGAGCTCACCGAGCCGTGGAAGGCGGTCGAGGAGGCTGGCGCCACCCCCGAGCTGCTCTCGACCGACGACGGCGAGGTGCAGGCGTTCAACCACCTCGATAAGGCCGACACGTTCTCGGTCGACCGCACGGTGTCGGGGGCGGACGCAGGCGAGTACGACGGGCTGGTGCTGCCGGGCGGCGTCGCGAATCCCGACCTGCTGCGCACCAACGACGACGCCGTCGCGTTCATCCGCGCCTTCTTCGAAGAGGGCAAGCCCGTGGGCGTCATCTGCCACGGCCCGTGGACCCTCGTCGAGGCCGACGTCCTCCGCGGTCGCACCATCACGTCGTGGCCGTCGCTGCAGACCGACATCCGCAACGCCGGCGCGGAGTGGGTCGACGAGGAGGTCGTGACCGACGAAGGCCTCGTGTCCTCGCGCAAGCCTGACGATCTCCCTGCGTTCTGCGCCAAGATCGTCGAGGAGTTCGCGGAGGGCGTGCACGCGCGCCAGCGCAAGAGCGTCTGACGCGCTCGGGCTGGCAGCCGATAGCCTGGAGGGATCGCGTGGTGGCTCGTCGGCGAGCCGCCACGCAGGTCAATGCCATGACGCCAAGTTCCCCCGAGCGACCGGGCGCCGGATCCGAGGTGGAGGCTCCTGGGCTGTCCAGAGCTGATGAGGATCGGCGGCTGCTGGTGCGCTACCACCGCGAAGGCGACCAGGTGGCGCGCGAGCAGCTCGTCGAGCGACTGCTGCCGCTGGCGCGGCGCATGGCGCGGCGCTACCGGCGCTCGGACGAGCCGCTCGACGACCTCGTGCAGGTCGCGACGCTCGGGCTGATCAAGGCGATCGACCGCTTCGACCCGGCGCGTGAGACGGCGTTCTCCTCGTACGCCGTGCCCACGATGCTGGGCGAGCTCAAGCGCTACTTCCGCGACAACGGCTGGGCCGTCCACGTCCCGCGCGGCATGCAGGAGCGCGTCATGCGGGTCGACAACGCGGTCAAGGACCTGTCCCGCCGGCTCGGCCGCTCGCCGTCGGTCGCCGAGGTCGGCAAGCAGCTCGACCTCTCCCAGGAGCAGGTGCTGGAGGCGATGGAGGCCGCCTCGGCCTACGACGCGGTGTCGCTCGAGTCCTACCGCTTCGGCGACGAGGGCGACGGCGAGACGTACGCGGAGTCGATCGGCGAGGTGGACGAGCGCTTCGAGCTCGTCGAGTACGGCGCCACGATCGCCCCGACGCTCGAGGCCCTGCCGCCGCGCGACCGCATCGTGCTCCACCTGCGCTTCGTCGAGGACCTCACGCAGGCCGAGATCGCCGAGCGCGTCGGGGTCTCGCAGATGCACGTCTCCCGCCTGATCCGCCGTGCGCTCGAGCGCCTGCGGACGGTCGCCGAGCACTCCGGCTGAGGCCTCGTTTCACCACCTGCGCGCTGGGTAGGTGAACGGCATGGGCATCACAGACAAGATCACCGGTAGGTTCAAGAAGGCCGCGGGAGATATCGCGGGCGACGCGTCGCTGCGCCGCAAGGGCCGCGACGAGGAGCGCAAGGGGGAGGCCAAGGACGATCTGGCCCGCTCGCGCGAGGAGTCGGACCGCAAGGCCGCTGAGGTCGCGGACCTCGAGCGCCGCACGTAACGTCGCGGCGAAAGCCGATCTTCAGCCAGTCGACCGCAGCGCCAGCACCGCGACGTCGTCGCGGACCGTTTCCACCGACCCGATCGCCGCGCCGAGCAGCCGCTCGATGAGCGCGGCGGCGGTGTCGCCCGCGCCCTCGCCCGCGATCGCCGCGAGATCCTCCGGCGACAGGATGCGGCCAGGGGCGCTCGCCTCGGTCAGCCCGTCCGTGTAGAGGACGACCATGTCGCCCTCGCGCAGGCTCGCCGCGCGGTCCTGCAGGTCGGCTTCTTCCACGAGCCCGATCAGCGTGCCCGGCGTCCCGATCTCCTCTGTTCGCCCATCGGCACGCACGACCATCGGCAGCGGATGGCCGCCGCACGCCACCGTCAGGCGGGCGGGTGAGCGGCTGAGGTCGAGGTGCAGGCACGCGATCGTGCAGAAGCGCCGGTTCGACTCCACCTGCTGGGCCAGCATGGCGTCGTTGAGCCAGCGCAGGATCCCGGCCGGCGAGCGGCGCCGGACCGCCGCGGCGCGGATCGTGTAGCGCGCGAGCGCGGTGATGGCGGCGGCCTCGGCGCCCTTCCCGCAGACGTCGCCGATCACGGCGTACCACTGGTCCTCGGCCGTGTTGAACACGTCGTAGAAGTCGCCGCCGACGTCGAGACCCATCCCCGCGGGGCGGTAGGCAGCGGCGATCTCGATGCCGGGCAGCTCAGGCAGCACCGGCGGCAGCAGCGACTGCTGCAGCGTGCGCGCGATCGTCGCCGACGCCTCGTACAGGCGGGAGTTCTCGACCGCGGCCGCCGCCCGCAGCCCGAGGTCCTGCGCCAGCGCCAGGTCCTGCTCGTCGAATCGCCGTCCGGACTCGGCCGACACGAACGTGATCGCGCCCAGCACGCGGTCGTGCACTGTCATCGGCACGACCATCGCGGACCGCATGCCGACGGAACGCAGCAGCTCGAGGTGCTCGGGGTCACGGGCCGCCAGCTCCAGCAGCTCGTCGCTGATCTCCGGGTAGAGCTCGGGCGCCCCGCGTGCCAGCACGCCCCGCACCCCCTGGTCTGAGTGCGGGTCGTCGGGATACCGGCGCTCGAGCTCGCGGGCGAGCGCCACCCGCGCCGGGTCGACGTGCGCGACGGCCACGCGCTCGAGGTCGTCGCCCGCCGCAAGGTCGACCGCGCACCAGTCGGCGATCTCCGGCACGGCGAGCCTCGCGACGGTGCTCAGCGTCCGCTGGTAGTCGAGTGACGTCGCGAGCACGCGGCTGGCCTCGGCCAGGAACCGGTGGCCCTTCTCCGTGCGCTTGATGTCCGTGATGTCCTCGATCACGTTGATCGCCAGCCGCACCTTGCCGTCGCCGTCGAAGACCGGCGTCGACTGCACGCGCGACCAGCGGTCCTCGGCACTGTCGTGGTGCCGGTAGCGCACGGTCATCGGCTCGGGCCGCTCGCCCAGCAGCGCGCGCCGGCCCGGCAGGTGCGCGAAGGCGATCGGCTCGCCGTCGTCGTCGCGCATCTCGAACCGGTCGCGGATCTCCGTCGGCGACGCGGCCAGCAGCTCGGCCGCGCTCGCGTACCCGAGCAGGCTCGCCGCCGCATCGTTGGCGTACGCCAGCCGCCCCTCGGGCGACTGCGCGGTCACCGCGTCGGCGACGCCGTCGAGGATCGCTCGCAGCTCAGCAGGGGAGAGCGGATCGCCGCCGCCGGCGATCAGCTGCTCGGGATTCCCATCGGCCGCGGGCTGAACACCCACGGCCACGATGTTAGGCCAGTCCCTCGGCCTCGTACTCGCGCAGGTAGCCCTCGAACAGGCGGCGGTGGCCCTCCTCGTCGTGGAGGATCGTGATCACCATGTCCTGCGTCACGAAGTCGACGCCGTCGGTGTATTCGATGATCGCGTTGTAGTGCTCGATCGCGCCGGTCTCGGCCTCGATCACGCCCTTGATCACGTGCACGATGTCCGTCTGGTGGTCGGGCGGCTGCAGGTAGGACTGCTCGGCAGTGAAGTCGAGCGAGCCGGGGACGACCCCGTAGAGCTCCTTGATGCGGGCCGCGAACTGCTGGGCGTGCCCGAGCTCCTCCTGGATGTCCTGCTGGAGCGACTCGATGATCTCCTGAGCGCGCACGCCGTCGGGGTTGATCGAGTTGGCGATGTAGCTCATCACCGTCTCGATCTCCATCCAGTACGCCTTCTTGAGCATCTCCACGAGCTGCTCGCGCTCGGCGCGGCGTTCCTCGGAGAGGATGCCGCTGCTCGCGTTTCGGGTGGTGGCCATGTCCGCGCCTCCTTGAGTTCCGGGGTTACTCCACAGTACGTACCCGGAGGCGGCGAGGGCGAACGGCCTCAGCGGCTCGTGCCGCGACGGCGCTCGAGCAGCTCCCGCAACTCGCCCGGGTCGAGCGCCTCGCGCAGGTGGTCCATGGCGGCGACGAGCTGGTCGGGCTCAACGTCCTCTTCGCGCGCGAAGCGGCGGGTGGGACGCAGCATGTCCTGCCCGCGGAGCTCGGCGGCGGTCGGCTTGCGCGCCAGCGTCTGGGCGTCCGGCGGGTCCCCGCGCAGCAGCCACGTGCCGTCGGGGCGCCGGATGAGCTCCTCGCGCTCGGCGAGCTCGCTGAGAGCGGTGGAGACGGTCGGCCGGCGGGCACCGACGAGCTGGCCAAGGATCCGGTGGGTGAGCGCGAGCGGGACGACCACGCCGTCGCCGGAGACACGTCCCCAGCGCTCGGCCAGGTGCCAGAACAGGGCCTTCAGACGCCGGTCGACGCGCGTCAGCTGGGAGATCGCCTGCGTCGTGGCGAGCCGCAGCGAGCGCTCGCCCAGCCGCTCGAACAGCGCCGCCGTGACCTCCGGGTAGCGAGCCGTCTCGACGGCGAAGCGCCGGTCGAGGATCGCCAGGTTGACCGTCGACAGCACGGACCACACGGCCTGCACCGGGAGCAGGCCGGCGCCGCGCGTGCCCTGCCACGGCCGCACGAGGTCGCCCGGGCCGAGCAGCTCGGTGCTCACCTGGTCGGCGACCACCAGCTCGCGCGCCACCACGCCTTCGATCAGGAGCAGGCCGACGTGGTCGGCGCTCGCGGCCGAGAGCCGCGACACGTCCCAGGCTCCCACGGCCAGCCGGTGGGTGCGGACGACCAGCTCGCGCGTCGCCTCGGCCCGCCGCGGCGGCGTGAGAAGGGCGCCCAGCTCGAGGTCGGCCTCGAGCAGGCGCACCGACTCCGACGGTCGAAGCGGCCGTGCGTTCAGTCCGGTCACACTGTTTTGCCTACCCGGCGGGGTCCGGTTAAAGACCCCGCCGAGCGCGGGTCCGCTGTCAGTCGGCAAAGCCCGCACGATCCACCTTCCGGTGGTAGCGCTCGCCCGCCTTGCCGCCCACGATGGCGGCCAGCAGCGTGCCGACGATCACGGCGGCGAGCGCGATCGCGCCACCACCGAGAAGCTCGGAGTCACCGACCGGCAGCGCCGGGAGGTTGAGCTGCTCGAGCACGTTGTACTCCTCGCCCAGCACGATGCCGGCGACGGCAAGGACGATCGTCACGGCGAGCCCGATCGCCCAGGCGCCGAAGCCCTGGCGCGCGCCGTCGAAGCGCGACATGCGCCCGGCGACGTAGCCGCCGCAGGCATACGCGATCGCGAGCGCGGCCAGCAGCGCGATCGCGCCGCCGATGCCGATGTCCTCGGCGTTGCCGGTCGCCTCGGCCTCGGACAGGGTCGTGAGCCCGACGGCCGCGCCCGCGGCGGCGAGCAGGCCGACGAGCAGCGCGCCGACGCCGACGGCGACGAGCCAGCCGAAGAAGGCCGCGCCCCAGTTGATGCCGCCGAACTCCTCGCGCTGACGCGCGCGCACGTCCCGCATCTGCTCACGGTCGGCGGGCGGCGGCCGGTGCCGTCGTGGTGTGCTCGGTGGTTCCGTTGGTGCGGGTCGTGGGCCGGTCGGCCACCGCGGTCGATCCGCCGCGGGTCCCGGGCTGGTCCGAACCGCGCTTGAAGCGCTCGAACATCGGGTGGTCCTCCTTAGGGTTCACAAGTACTGGTTCCCGGTCACACGTCGCAGCCAAACGCCCCGGGTTGTAGAGCGGTCGCGTTTACAGGTTTCTGCTTCCGGTGACGAAGACAGGGGAGATGACCACGACGGGCAACGCGTTCGGTGGCGCTCTCGCCGCCCTGATCGATCGCGGCGATGATCGGGGCTGCCTGCAGCTGAGCGAGGTGGACGAGTTCGCCCAGGCGCTCGAGCTCGAGGAGACCGACCTCGGCGGGCTCTACGAGCAGCTCGACGCGCGCGGGATCGCGGTGCGCGACGACTGCGGGCGCGACACCACCGCGACGCCGGTGGACGATGCCTCGCTCGCCCACGTCACGACCGACACGCTGCAGCTGTTCCTCAACGAGATCGGCCGCCACCGGCTGCTCACGCCCGACGAGGAGATCGACCTCGCACGGAGGATCGAGCGCGGCGACCTCGTCGCCAAGGAGCGCATGATCAACGCCAACCTGCGGCTCGTCGTCTCGATTGCGAAGAAGTACCAGGGCTCCGAGCTCACGCTGCTCGACCTGATCCAGGAGGGCATCCTCGGCCTCATCCGGGCCGTCGAGAAGTTCGACTGGCGCCGCGGCTACCGCTTCTCGACCTACGCCACGTGGTGGATCCGCCAGGCCGTCGAGCGCGGAATGGACGCCAAGGCGCGGACGATCAAGCTGCCGATCAACCTCGTGCGCACCCAGCGCAAGGTCGCGCGCGCCGAGAACACGCTCAGCCTCAAGCTCGACCGCCCGCCGACGGACGCCGAGGTGGCGAGCGAGGCGCAGATCTCGGTCGCCGACCTGCACTCGCTGCGCGACGCCGCCCGGACGGTGACGTCGCTCGACCGCCCGCTCGGCGAGGAGGACGACGCCTCGTTCGGCGACCTGCTGCCGGCCGACGCGCCGGGGCCGGAGGACGTGGTCCACATCTCCCTGCGCGAGCAGGCGCTCCGGCACGCCCTCGGCGAGCTGCCCGAGCGCGAACGCACCGTGCTCGCGCTGCGCTACGGAATCGACGGCGGCGACCCCACGCCGCTGCGCGAGATCGGCCGGCGGCTCGGCATCACGCCCGAGCGCGTGCGCCAGATCGAGTCCAAGGCGCTCGGCCGGCTTGCGGGCGGATGCGCGAGCTCGAGGCTCTGCGCCAGGCCGCTTGAGCGGGCCGCGGAACGAACGTTCGGCGATGACTCGTCCTCGCCGGTGACGTGCGTCGGCGAGATCCCGGGCGCTGAGAGCCGCTCAGGCCTCGGGCGCCGGGGCGTCGAGGTCCCAGCGGCCGTCGATGCCGACGGTCCCCGGCACCGGGTTCGCGTCCGCCGGGTCCGACTCGCGCACGTAGGCGAACGTCATCCGCACCTCGGTGCCCGCGCCCGCGCTGCCGCGTAGCTCGAAGGCGTCCGAGAGCGCCGCGATCAGCGGCAGCCCGAGCCCGAGCGCGGCGGGCTCGGAGCGCGCCAGGCGCGGCTGGATGCCGGTGCCGTGGTCGCGGACGACGATCGTCAGCCCGTCCTCGGCGGCGCGCATCTCGACCTCGAGCACGCCCTCGTCGGCGTCGTAGGCATGGACGACGACGTTCGTGCAGGCCTCGGTGACGGCCATCTTCATGTCGGCCAGCACCGACGCCTCGAAGTCGAGCGCGTCGGCCATGCCGGCGAGCGCCTGGCGTACGACGCCCACGCCCTCGGCGCGGGCGGGCAACGTGAGCAGGACCTCGGGCTGGTCGTTCATGCGGGAGCGCCGTTCGCCCTCGCCGCCTCGATCGCCTCGTCGCGCTGCCGCAGGACGGGCAGCACGGGTACCAGCCCGGTGATGTCGAGGATCCGCTGGACGCCGGGCTCGACCGTCTCGCCGACGCAGACCACGAAGCCCTGCCCGGCCTCGAGTGCGCGACGGCGGGCGTCGAGCAGGGCGCCGAGCACCGAGGAGTCGACGAACGTGGCGGCCGTGAGGTCGACGACGATGCCGCCGCCGCGGTCCAGGGCCTCTTCCAGCCGCTCGCGTAGCGTGGGGGCTGTGTAGATGTCGTGCTCTCCTTCGACGACTACCACCACGACGTCCCCCGCGGTGTCATCGAGCACGATGGGATTGGCTTCCATACGGGCCTGCAAGATACCCGGAAGCCGGAAGTCCTAACTCCGTAGGGGCTGTTACCCACAAGCTCGTGTCTCGCAACCTCGATTCCTACCGCGCAAGACGGGACTTCTCGGCCACTCCCGAGCCGAGCGGCGCCGCCAAGGAGCCGGACGAGCGCACCGCGAGGTTCGTCGTGCAGGAGCACCACGCCCGCGCGCTGCACTGGGACCTGCGGCTCGAGCATGACGGGGTGCTCGCCTCGTGGGCGGTGCCGAAGGGCATCCCGCCCGACCCGCGCCGCAACCACCTCGCGGTCCGCACCGAGGACCATCCGCTCGAGTACCTCGACTTCCACGGCGAGATCCCCGCCGGCGAGTACGGCGCCGGGACGATGAGGATCTGGGACAGCGGCACGTACGAGGAGCACAAGTTCCGCGAGGACGAGGTGATGGTCACCTTCCACGGCGAGCGCCTCCAGGGCCGCTACGTCCTCTTCCGCACCGGCGGCAAGAACTGGATGATCCACCGGATGGACCCGCCCCAGGACCCGGGGCGGGAGCCGCCGCCCGAGCAGGTCAAGCCGATGCTCGCCCGTCTCGGCGACCTGCCTCGCGACGACGAGCGCTGGGCGTACGAGATCAAGTGGGACGGCGTGCGCGCGATCGGCTACGCCGAGGGCGGCAGGCTGCGGCTCGAGAGCCGCAACGGGAACGACATCACGCCCCGCTACCCCGAGCTGCGCGAGCTCGGGCGCGCGTTAGCGAGCCACGAGGCGATCCTGGACGGCGAGGTGGTGGCGTTCGACGACTCCGGGCGTCCGAGCTTCCAGAAGCTCCAGGGCCGCATGCACCTCACCTCCGAGCACGCGGTGCGCCGGCTGTCGGTCAGCGATCCCGTCGCGTACCTGATCTTCGACCTGCTGTGGCTCGACGGGCACTCGCTGATGGACCTGCCGTACCTCGAGCGCCGCGAGCGGCTGATCGCGCTCGGCCTCCAGGGCGACCGCTGGCAGACGCCCGCGCACCACCTGGGCGACGGCGCGGCGCTGCTCGAGGCCTCGCGCGCCCAGGGCCTCGAGGGCATCATCGCCAAGCGTCGCGACTGCCCGTACACGCCCGGCCGGCGCTCGCCGAACTGGGTCAAGGTCAAGAACGTCCGTCGCGCGGACGTCGTGATCGGCGGCTGGCTGCCGGGGGAGGGACGCCGCGCCGAGCGCTTCGGCGCCCTCGTCGTCGGCTTCTACGAAGACGATGAGCTGCGTTACGCGGGGCGGGTCGGGACGGGCTTCGACGAGGCCGAGCTCAGGCGCCTGCAGACGTTGATGGAGCCGCTGGCGCTTCAGGCGAGCCCGTTCACGGGCCGCCAGCCGCCGCGCGAGACGCGCTTCGTCGAGCCGGTGCTGGTGGCCACCGTCGACTACGGCGAATGGACGCAGACGCGCACACTGCGCCATCCCGTGTACAAGGGGCTGCGCGACGACATCGACCCCACGACCGTTCAGCTCGAGGACACATGACCCGCACGCTCGCCGGCACCGAGGTGTTCCCAATCGGCCTCGGCGCCATGCCGATGTCGCTCCCCGGCCGCCCGCCGGAGGAGCGCTCGATCCGCACGATCCACGCGGCGCTCGACGCCGGCGTCAACCTGATCGACACGGCCGACGCCTACGCGCGCGACGAGCACGACGTCGGCCACAACGAGCACCTGATCGCGAAGGCGCTCCGCGGGCGCCGCGACGGCGTGATCGTCGCCACCAAGGGCGGCCACACGCGCGTCGGCGAGGCGTGGAAGCTCGACGGCAGCCGCGGGCACCTGCGGGCGGCCTGCGAGGCGTCGCTGCGGGCGCTCGAGACCGACGTGATCGACCTCTACCAGTACCACCGCCCGGACCCGAAGGTGCCCTACGAGGAGTCGATCGGCGCACTCAAGGAGCTGCAGGACGAGGGCAAGGTCCGCTGGGTCGGGATCTCCAACGCGTCGCTCGAGCAGATCGCGCTGGCCTGCTCGATCGTCGATGTGGCCGCCGTCCAGAACCAGCTCTCGCTCGAGTTCACGTCGCCGATCGCGAAGGGTGAGGTGGCGGCCTGCGAGCAGCGGGGGATCGCGTTCCTGCCGTGGTCGCCGCTCGGCGGCGTCCGGAGGGCGGCGGAGGTGGCCGGCGCGCACGGCGTCTCGCCCCATCGGGTGGTGCTGGCGTGGCTGCTCTCGCTCAGCCCTTCGATCATCCCGATCCCCGGGGCAAGCCGGCCCGAGTCGATCGAGGACTCGGTACGCGCGGTCGACCTCGAGCTGAGCGACGACGACCTGCGGGCGGTAGGCTCGACCGCGTGAAGCGCCTGCTTGTCGTTCTCGTGGCCGCCACGCTCGTGTTCGCGGCCTGCGGCGAGGACGAGGACGAGAGCCCGGCGCCCGCCGCCACCGCCGAGGCGGCCGCCTGCGACAAGGAACAGCTCGAGGTCAATACCGCCGGGACGCTCACGGTGGGCACCGACACGCCGGCCTTCCCGCCGTACTTCGAGGACGACGACCCCACCAACGGGCGCGGCTTCGAGAGCGCGGTCGCATACGCGATCGCCGACGAGCTGGGCTTCGCCGAGTCCGAGGTCAAGTGGACCGTGGTGCCGTTCAACGCCTCGTTCGCGCCCGGCCCGAAGGACTTCGACTTCGACGTCAACCAGATCTCGATCAACGAGAAGCGCCAGCGCGCGGTCGACTTCTCCGAGCCGTACTACACGGCGCCCCAGGCGGTCGTCGCGGCCAAGGGCTCGTCGGCGGCGAAGGCCACCAGCCTCGACGACCTCGCCGACGCGACGATCGGTGTCCAGCTCGGCACGACAAGCCTCGACGCCGTCACCGAGGCGATCCAGCCGTCCGAGGACCCGAAGGTGTTCGACGACTCGAACGCCGTCGTCACGGCGCTGCGCCAGAACCAGGTCGACGCCGTGGTGATCGACCTCCCGACGGCCTTCTACCTCACGGCCGCGCAGGTCCCGAGCGCGACCATCGTCGGCCAGTTCGAGGCGCCGGGCGGCGACGAATGGGGCGCGCTGCTGGAGAAGGACTCCCCGCTGACGGCGTGCGTGAGCCAGGCGATCACGTCGCTGCGGGAGTCCGGCGAGCTCGACCGCATCACGCAGCGGTGGATGGGCGGCGCTGCCGGCGCCCCCGAGCTGACCTGACCCGTGGAGGGAGCGGTGGCGAGCCGGCGGGCCGTCCGCGCCGCTGCCCGTCAGCGGCGCGCGCGGCGCGGGGCGGCGATCTCCGCGCTCTCGACGGTCCTCGTGATCGGCGGGATCGCGCTCGTCGTCGTCACCAGCCCCGGCTGGTCGTCCGTGCAGTCCACGTTCTTCTCGTGGCCGGACTTTCAAGCGCTCGTTCCCGCACGTGCTCGAGGGCTTCTGGCTGGACGTCAAGCTGTTCCTGATCATCGAGGTGGTCGTGCTCGCGCTCGGCCTTGCGATCGCGCTGGGCCGCACCTCGACGGCGCCGGCGCTGTTCCCGCTGCGGCTGCTGGCGATCGTCTACACCGACCTGCTGCGGGGCGTGCCGACGATTCTGCTGGTGTTCCTGGTGGGCTTCGGCGTGCCGGCGCTCGAGCTCTCCGGGGTGCCGACGGACCCGGTGATCCTCGGCGGCGCCGCGCTCGCGCTCTCGTACTCGGCGTACGTGGCGGAGGTCTACCGGGCCGGCATCCAGTCCGTGCATCCGAGCCAGCGGGCGGCGGCCCTGGCCGTGGGCCTGACCGGCGGCCAGGCGCTGCGCCACGTGATCCTGCCGCAGGCGGTGCGGCGCGTCGTACCGCCGCTGCTCAACGACTTCGTGGCGCTGCAGAAGGACGTGGCGCTGGTCTCGATCCTGGGGCCACTGGAGGCGTTCCGGGTCGCCCAGATCGACGCCTCGTCGAACTTCAACTACACGCCGCTCGTCGCCGCCGCGCTGCTGTACCTGTGCGTCACGGTGCCGCTCGCGCGCGTCGTCGACCGGATGCAGCGGCCGCGATGACCGTCCCGGTGCTCGAGCTGCGCGGCGTCACGAAGGCCTACGGCGAGGTCGAGGTGCTGCGTGGGATCGACCTCGTCGTGCACGAGCACCGCGCCGTGGCGCTGATCGGGGCGTCGGGGTCGGGCAAGTCGGTGCTGCTGCGCTGCATCGACCTCCTGGAGGAGATCGACGACGGCGACGTCCTGCTCGACGGCGAGGTGGTCACGGACCCGGCGGTCGACCCGACAACGGTGCGGCGTCGGCTCGGCCTCGTCTTCCAGGCCTTCAACCTGTTCCCGCACATGTCGGTGCTCGACAACGTCGCGCTGGGACCGGTGCGGGCACACGGCGTGTCGGCGCCCGAGGCGCGTGAGCGCGCCCGCGGCCTGCTCGAGCGCTTCGGGCTCTCAGGCCGCGAGGGCGACCGTCCCGACACCCTGTCCGGCGGCCAGCAGCAGCGCGTGGCGATCGTGCGCGCGCTCGCCACCCGCCCGCGGGCGCTGCTGCTCGACGAGATCACGAGCGCGCTCGATCCGGAGCTCGTGGGCGACGTGCTGGCCGTGGTGCGCGAGCTCAAGGCCGAGGGGATGACGATGGCGATCGCCACGCACGAGATGGAGTTCGCGCGCGAGGTGGCCGACGAGGTGGCGTTCCTGCACGAGGGTCGCGTGCTCGAGCACGGCACGCCCGACGACGTCCTCGGCCGGCCACAGCGGCCGGAGACGCAGCGCTTCCTGCGGCGGCTGCTGGCGGCTCGATAGGTCGCCGAGGGGCCTACGGCTGCGTGCGCACGGGCGAAACGGGAGCGGGCGCGAAGCCGTCGGCGAGCCACGCCACCAGCCCTCGCAGGCCTCGCTCGGACGCGACCGCGCGCTGGCGCGCCGCCGCGCCGCCCGCTTCGAGAAGCTCGCGGGCCGCCGCGCAGCCGCCCAGCTCGTCCAGCAGCGCCGCCAGCCGCTCGCGCGTGGGCCGGCGCTCGCCGGTGGCGAGGTCGGCCATCTCGCCCTCGACGCCGTGGCGGCACGCCGACCAGCGGTTGTGGTCGATCCGCCAGGAGTCCGCGACGGGAGCCGCCTCGCCGGCGTCGTGGCGCTCGGCGAGGCGGGCGATCGAGCGCGTGCACGACCTCGGCGACGGCGGCCGTCTCCTCGACGGTGGCCTGCGCGTCGGGGACGCGGACCTCGACGGTGCCGTAGCGCGGGTGCAGCCGCAGCTCCCACCACCACTGCCGGGGGTCCTCGAAGGCGCACCAGCGCAGCGCCTCCGCGTACGCCTCGGGGCTCTCCAGCGCGGGCGGGACGCCTTGCCGCGGGAGCAGCCCCGCGATCCGCGACCGCACCGAGGCGAGGCCAGAGTCCGCGCCCTCGTAGAACGGCGCGTTGGCAGCCAGCGCGGCGAGGTCGGGGAGGTGCGCGCGAAGGGCGTTGTAGACGGCGAGCGCCCGGTCGGCGCCGCGCACGCCGACGTGCACGTGCAGACCGAACACGAGCTGGCGCCGGGCGGCGCTCGCGTACTCGGCGCCGATCTCCGCGTAGCGCGGGCCGGGGTTGAGCGGCCCCAGGCCGGCGGCGAACGGATGCGCTCCCGCCGCCGCCACCCGCAGGCCGTCGCCGACGCCGGCCACGAGGTCGGCGCGCGCCCGGGCGAGCTCGCGAGCGGCGGCGCCCACGGTTCGGTGCGGCTCGGTCACGATCTCGAGCTGGGCGGCCGCCATCTCGAGCTTGAAGCGTGCGTCGCCGCCGAGCGCGCCGACCACCTCGGTCGCCCGCGGCGCGAGATCGAGCGTGCCGGCGTCGAGCAGCATCAGCTCCTCCTCGAGCCCCACCGTCCCGTCCTGCGCAGCGTCGAACGCGGCCCGCAGGTCGGCGGCGGTGGGCAGTAAATCCGGCACGGCTGCGGAGGGTAGGGCCGCAAGGCGCCGTGCGACCGTTGGTGCTCGCACCGGCGAGGTAGCAGAATAGGTGTCATGGCTCGATCGATCTGGAGTGGCGCGATCTCCTTCGGCTTGGTGAACGTGCCCGTGAAGCTCTTCTCCGCGGTGTCACGCAAGACCGTGCGGTTCAACCAGCTCAACCAGGAAACGGGAAACCGGATCCAGCAGAAGCGGGTGGACCCCGAGACCGGGGAGGAGGTGCCGTTCGACCAGATCGTCAAGGGCTTCGAGCTGACCAAGGACCGCTACGTCGTGATCACGCCCGACGAGCTCGACGCGCTCGACCCCGAGCGCACGCGCACGATCGACATCGAGGACTTCGTCGACCTCGAGGAGATCGACCCGATCTACTACGACCACCCGTACTACCTCGTGCCGGACAAGGGCGCGGCCAAGGCGTACGGGCTGCTGCTCAACGCGATGGAGGCCTCGGGCAAGGTGGCGATCGCCCGCGTCGTCATCCGCTCCAAGGAGGCGCTCGTCGCCATCCGCCCCGCCGGCGACCTGCTGGTGATGGAGACGATGATCTTCCACGACGAGGTCGTGCCGCACGACGACCTCGACGACCTGCCCGAGTCCAAGGACCTGAAGGCGTCCGAGCGCGAGCTGAAGATGGCCCAGCAGCTGATCGACTCGCTGTCGAGCGAGTTCGACGCCTCCAAGTACCGCGACGAGTACCGCGACAAGGTGCTCGACCTGATCGAGCGCAAGGCCTCGGGCGAGGACATCGCGGTCCAGCCGGAGGCGCCCGCGCCGGCCAAGGTGCCGGACCTGATGGCGGCGCTCGAGGCGAGCCTGGCGGCGGTCAAGGACGACGGCGATGGCAAGTCGGACGGCGGCGGCAAGAAGAAGTCGACGACGTCGAAGAAGTCCTCGAGCCGCTCCAAGACGCCCGCCAAGGCCTGACCCGTGGAGCACCGCTTCACGTTCGGCCTGTGGACGGTCGGCAACCCGGGTCGCGACCCGTTCGGCGGCCCGACGCGCGAGCCGGTCGACCCGGTCGACTCGGTGCGCGAGCTGGCGAAGCGCGGCGCGTGGGGGGTCAGCTTGCACGACGACGATCTGGTGCCGTGGGGGTCGAGCGCCGCGGAGCGCGACCGGATCGTCGCGCGCTTCAAAGCCGCGCTCGAGGAGACCGGGATGGGCGTCGGGATGGCGACCACGAACCTGTTCGGGCACGCGGCGTTCAAGGACGGCGCGTTCGTGTCCAACGACCGGAGGGTGCGGCGGGCGGCGATCGGCAAGGCGATGCGGTCGATCGATCTCGGGGCGGAGCTGGGCGGCGAGGTGTACGTGTTCTGGGGCGGCCGGGAGGGCACCGAGGCGGCGGTCGCCAAGGATCCGCGCGATGCGCTGGAGCGCTACCGCGAGGCCGTCAACGTGCTCGTGGAGTACTCCGAGTCACAGGGGTACGGCTTCCGGTTCGCGCTCGAGCCCAAGCCGAACGAGCCGCGCGGAGACATCTTCCTGCCGACCGTCGGTCACGCGCTGCACTTCATCTCCACGCTCGACCGCCCCGAGAAGGTCGGCGTCAACCCCGAGGTGGCCCACGAGACGATGGCCGGCCTGTCGTTCCACCACGCCGTCGGGCCAGGCGTTGTGGGCGGGCAAGCTGTTCCACATCGATCTCAACGGCCAGGACGTCGGGCGCTATGACCAGGACTTCCGGTTCGGCGCCGAGGACCTCAAGGAGGCGTTCCTGCTCGTCAGGCTGCTCGAGCGCGCCGGCTATGCCGGCCCGCTGCACTTCGACGCGCACGCGTTCCGCAACGAGGACGCCGCCGGGGTATGGGACTTCGCGGAGGGCTGCATGCGCACGTACCGTGCGCTGGCCGACGCCGCCGAGCGGTTCGACGGGCTGAGCGAGGTCCAGGACGCGCTCCAGGCCGCATCGACCGCGGAGCTCGCGGTGCCGTCGGTCGACGGCGACGGGGCGGATGCGCTCAAGGCCGAGGCCGACGCGCTCGACGCGCTCGCCGACCGCGGCTACTACAACGAGCGGCTCGACCAGCTCGTCGTCGACGTCCTGATGGGGCTGCGCTAGGCCGCGGCGGCCTCGCGGTCGAACTCGAACCACACGAGCGTCGTCTCGTCGGAGTCGACGCCCCAGCGGTCCGCGAGCTCGGCCACGAGGTACAGGCCCCAGCCGGACGGGCGCGTGGGATCCGGCGACGGCGCGGACGGCACGAACCCGCCGCCCGGGTCGTGCACCTCGACCCGCAGCGTGCGCCGCTCGAGCTCCACGACGAGCTTGATCGCGTCGCCGGCGACGAGGTTCGCGTGGCGGACGGCGTTGGTCACGACCTCGGAGACGAGCAGCCGCACGTCGCGAAGCCGCGCATCCGGCACCGCGTCGCCCAGGTCGTCGAGCGCGTGGCGGGCCACGGACGCCGCCTCGGGGCTCGCCGGGAGCCGGCGCTCGACCCTCACGCGAGCTCCTCCGGGCTGTCGACGAAGTCGAGCCGGTCGCTCATGCGCGTGATCTCGAACACGCGGTGCACGGTCTCGTCGCCGCGCACGATCGCGAACCGCCGTCCGACGTCTCGCGCCTGCATGTCCGCGAGCACGACGAGCCGCAGCCCGCTCGAGTCCATGAACTCCAGCCCGCGCATGTCGAGCACGAGGCCGCCGAGGTCGTCGTCCGCGGCGAGCCGGTCGAGCTCGGCCTGCAGGATCGCGGCGCCCGACAGGTCGAGGTCCCCGGTGGGCGCGATCACGACGACCGACCCGCTCTGCGTGGTTTCGAACTCGAGGTTGGCCATCGGCGCCAGAAGCCTAAACCTCGCGCCCGCGGGAAGACTTGAGAGTCGTGGCACGCCTTCGCCGATCCGACTGCTCCGGTCCCGGCATCAGCCGACGCCGCCGGGGCAAGGGGTTCGAGTACCGCGACGACGAGGGGAACCGGATCACCGACCCCGAGGACGTCGCCCGCATCCGCGAGCTCGGCATCCCGCCGGCCTGGGAGGACGTCTGGATCTGCCCCGCTCCCCGCGGCCACCTGCAGGCCACGGGGACGGACGCCGCCGGCCGCAAGCAGTACCTCTACCACGAGGAATGGCGCGCTCGGCGCGACGCCGAGAAGTTCGACGACATGGCGCGCTTCGCCCGCGCGCTGCCCGATCTGCGCGACAGCGTCGGCAGGGACCTCGACGGCGGCGACGAGCCCACGCGCGAGCGGGTGCTGGCGCTCGCCGTGCGCCTGCTCGACCGCGGCTTCTTCCGGATCGGCTCGGAGGAGTACACCGTCCAGAACGAGAGCTACGGCCTGGCCACCATGCGCAAGGAGCACGTGGCGGTGGCGGCCGACGGCGAGATGGTCTTCGACTACCCGGCCAAGAGCGGCGTTCGCCGGGTGCAGGCCGTGGTCGACCCCGTCGCGGCGACGCTCGTCGCCCGCCTGCGCCGGCGCCGTGGCGGGGGCGACGAGCTGCTCGCGTTCAAAGACGGCCGCAGGTGGCGCGACCTGCGCTCGGAGGACATCAACGTCTACCTCAAGCAGGCCACCGGCGGGGACTTCTCGGCCAAGGACTTCCGCACCTGGAACGCCACCCTGCTGGCCGCCGTCGCGCTCGCCGTCTCCGGGCAGGTGGTCGGCTCCAAGACCGGCCGCAAGCGGGCGATCACGCGCGCCGTCAAGGAGGTCTCGGTCTACCTCGGGAACACGCCCGCCGTCTGCCGCGCGTCGTACATCGACCCGCGGGTCTTCGACGCCTACCAGGCAGGCCTGGTGATCGCGCGTCCCGTGCTCGAGGAGGCGACCGACGGCGGCCCCGGCGAGCTCCCGATCCACCAGCGTGAGCTGGAGGAGGCGGTGCTCGACCTGATCAATGAGCGCACGCGGGCGCCGGGGCTCGAGCGGGTCGCGGCCTAGGCTCGTCAGCATCCGGACGATCGCCCTGATTTCGAGGCTACCGTCGGCGCGATGACGGGCACGCAACCCGTGTGAGCGCATTTCTCGCCGAGGCGGAGGTGCGGGGCGGCCCCGATGCGGGCGCGCGGGCGCGGCGGTTGGTCGACCGCGAGCTCGCCCAGCGCCTGCGGCCGGAGGCGCTCGCCGACGTGAACCTGCTGGTCACCGAGCTCGTGGCCAACGGCGTCTGGCACGGCGGCGCCCACGAGGGGATGACGCTGCACGTCCGCGTGTCGGGCGACGAGTCGGCCGTGCGGATCGAGGTCGAGAATCCCGCCGGTGCGGCCGGCGACCCCGCCCAGCGCCCGCCGGACCTCAACGGCGGGGGCGGGCTCGGCCTGCACATCGTCGAGCGCGTCGCGTCCCGCTGGGGCGTCCGCCGCTCGCCACGCGTCGCCGTGTGGTTCGAGATGGATCGCAGCCTCTAGCCTGGGGCGGTGCCCGCCGCCAAGCGCCTGGAGGTCGAGATCGAGGGCCGCCGGCTGTCGCTCTCCAACCTCGAGAAGCCGATGTACCCCGCCGCCGGCTTCACCAAGGGCCACGTGATCGAGTACTACACGCGGGTGGCGCCCGCCCTGCTGCCGCACCTGCGCGGGCGGCCGCTGACGCTCAAGCGCTACCCCGACGGCGTCGACGGCCCGCACTTCTATGAGAAGCAGTGCCCGTCGCACCGGCCCGACTGGGTGCACACGGCGCGGATCGACAGTCGCCGCTCGCGCGACGGGAAGATCGACTTCTGCGTCGTCGACGACCTGGCGACGCTGGTGTGGCTCGCCAACCTCGCCGACCTCGAGCTGCACACGTCGCTGGCCCGCGCGGAGGCGTACACGAGCCCCACCGTGCTGGCCTTCGACCTCGACCCGGGACCGCCCGCCACGGTGGTGCAGTGCGCCGAGGTGGCGCTCGAGCTGCGGGCGATCTTCGAGCACCTCGGCATGCAGGCGTTCGCCAAGACGTCCGGCTCGAAGGGCATGCAGGTCTACGTGCCGCTCAACACGCCGACGACCTACGAGGCGACGAGTCGCTTCGCGCACGGCCTCGCGCAACTGCTCGAGCGCCGGCGGCCGGAGCTCGTCCTGTCGGAGATGACCCGCGCCAAGCGCTCCGGCAAGGTGTTCGTCGACTGGAGCCAGAACTCGCGGCACAAGACGACCGTGTCCGTGTACTCGCTGCGCGCCCTCGCCGAGCCGACGGTCTCGACTCCGGTCGCGTGGGACGAGGTCGAGGCCGCTACCGAGCCACAGGACCTCGTGTTCCGCGCTCCGGAGGTGCTCGAGCGCGTGATCTCCCGCGGCGACCTGTTCGCCGGGGTCGCCGAGCTCGAACAGCAGCTGCCGGACGCGGTATAAACGCGTCCATGGATCTCGAAGAGCGCACCCTCGAGGACACGCTCGAGAAGACCTGCTCGGTCTGCGGCGCCCGCCTCACGGGCCAGGAGATCGAGGCCGCCCGCGAGACGGGCGGCCCCTTCCTGTGCGGCGTCCACGCCCGGGAGGAGCTACCGGCCGCAGAACCGCCCGAGGACGACGCGGCCTAGCGCGCCGCTCCCTCGCGGACGACGGCGCGGGCCGCGGCGGCGATCGCCGCCGCGTCGATGCCCGCCTCGTGCAGCAGCTCCTCAGGGCTGCCCGAGCCCGGCATCTCGCGCACCGCGAGCTTGGTCACCGGCGGTCGCTCGGGTGCCTCGGCGAGCGCCTCGAGCACCGCGTCGCCCAGGCCGCCTTCCGGCCAGTGGTCCTCAACGGTCACGATCGCGCCGCAGTCGCGCGCCGCGGCGCGCACCGCCTCCGCGTCCAGCGGCTTGATCGAGTAGCAGTCGAGCACGCGGGCGCCGACGCCCTCGTCCTCGAGCGCGGCGGCCGCGCGGTCGGCCTCGTCGACCGTGATCCCGCACGCCACGATCGCGACGTCGGTGGCGTCCCCGCCGCGCACGATGCGGCTGCCGCCGATCCGCACCGGCTCGTCCGCCGGCGTCCGCACCGGGGTCTTGCCCCGCAACGTGCGCAGGAAGCAGATCCCGCGCGTGTCGGCCAGCGCCTCCACGAGCGCCGCGGTCTGGTTCGCGTCGCTCGGGTGCAGCACGGTCGAGCCGTGGATCGCGCGGAAGCTCGCGATGTCCTCGAGCGCCATCTGCGACGGTCCGTCCTCGCCGATCGACACGCCGGCGTGCGAGCCGCTGAGACGGATGTTCGCGCGCGAGATCGCGCCCATGCGCGCGAAGTCGTACGCCCGCGAGAGGAACGCCGCGAACGTCGAGGCGAACGGCACCCAGCCGCGCACCTGCATCCCGATCGCCGCCGCCACCATCTGCTGCTCGGCGATGAACATCTCGAAGTAGCGATCCTCGTGCGCCGCGCGGAAGTCCTCGGAGTGGGTGGAGTTCGAGACCTCGCCGTCGAGCGCGACGACGTCGCCGCGCCGCGCGCCGAGCGCCGTCAGCGACTCGCCGTACGCCTTGCGGGTCGCGACCTCCTCGCCGAGCTCCCAGCGCGGCAGCTCGCCGCCCGAGGTCTCGAAGCGGTGGGGCGTGCCGCCGGGCGGCCGGGCGACCTGGACCTCGAGGTCGCGCTCCCCGCCGAGCTCCTCGATCGCCGCCTCGGGGTCGTCGAGCGGCTTGCCGTGCTTGCCCGGCTGGTCCTCGACCGCCTTCACCCCGCGCCCCTTCATCGTGCGCGCGACGATCGCCGTCGGGCGGCCCTCGGTGGCGTCGGCCTCGGCGTAGGCGGCCTCGATCGCGTCCACGTCGTGGCCGTCGCATGCGATCGCGTTCCAGCCGAACGCCTCGACGCGCCGCACGTAGGCGTCGATGTCCCAGCCCAGCATCGTCTCGCGCGTCTGGCCGAGGCGGTTGACGTCGATGATCGCGACGAGGTTGTCGAGACCCTCCCAACCGGCGTGCTGGAACGCCTCCCACATCGAGCCCTCGGCCATCTCCGAGTCGCCGCACAGGCACCACACGCGGTACGGGAGCCGGTCGAGGCGGCGGCCGGCGATCGCCGACGCCGACCGAGATCGGCAGCCCCTGGCCGAGCGAGCCGGTGGCCACGTCGGTCGGCGGGATGCGCGGGGTCGGGTGGCCCTCGAGCCGCGAGCCGAGCTTGCGGAAGGTGAGCAGCTCGGCGTCGTCGATCACGCCGAGCGCCTTCAGGACCGCGTAGTAGAGCGGCGACGCGTGGCCCTTGGAGAAGATCAGGTGGTCGGCCGACGGGTCGTCGAGGTTCCCGGCGTCGATCCGCAGGTGGCCGTCGATCAGGACCGCCAGCAGGTCGGCGGCCGACATCGACGACGTCGGATGGCCGGAGCCGGCCGCCGCCGACGCGCGGACCGAGTCCACGCGCAGCTGCTGGCCGAGCTCGCGCCGGAAGTCGATGCGGTCGCTCACGCCGTGGCCCCCACGAGCTCGTCGCGCTTGCCCTCGATGTCGGCGAACAGCTCGCGGAAGGACTTGGCGAACTTCTCCACCCCCTCGCGCTCGAGCGTCTCGACGACCTCGTCGTACTCGATGCCGGCGGCCGCGAACGCCTCGAGCGTGCGGCGGGCGCCGTCGACGTCGCGGTCGAGCGTGCGCTCGATCCGGCGTGGTCGATGACCGCCTCGACGGTCTCGCGCGGCATCGTGTTGACAGTGTCGGCCCCGATCAGCTCCTCGACGTAGATGACGTCGCGGTACTCGGGGTTCTTGGTGGACGTGGAGGCCCACAGGCAGCGCTGCGGGGTGGCGCCGGCCGCCGCCAGCGCCTCCCAGGCGTCGCCTGAGAAGACCTCCTGGTAGGTCGCGTAGGCCAGCTTGGCGTTGGCGATCGCCAGCGTGCCCTTGAGCTCGTCGTGGCCGCCGATCTCGTCGAGCCGGCGGTCGGCCTCGGTGTCGACGCGCGAGACGAAGAACGACGCCACGGACGCGATCCGCGAGGGGTCGCCGCCGCCGTCGACGAGGCGCTGGAGCCCGCGCACGTACGCCTCGGCGACCTCGCGATGGCGCTCGAGCGAGAAGATCAGCGTCACGTTGACGGGGATGCCGGCGGCGATCGTCTCCTCGATCGCGGTCAGCCCCTCACGGGTGGCGGGGATCTTGATCAGCAGGTTCGGGCGGTCGACGAGCGCGTGCAGGCGGGCGGCCTCGTCGATCGTGGCCTGGGTCTCGTGCGCGAGGTTGGGGTCGACCTCGAGCGAGACCCAGCCGTCCTTGCCCTCACCGTCGTCCCAGACCTGGCGCAGCAGGTCGCAAGCGGCGCGGATGTCGTCGCGCGCGAGGGCGATGAAGATCTCCTTCGGCTCGGACTCGGTGGCGGTCAGCTCTTTGATCTGCTCGTCGTAGGCGTCGCCCTCGGCGATCGCGCCCTGGAAGATCGTGGGGTTCGACGTCACGCCCACGACGCCGTCGCGGATCAGGCCGGCGAGGTCGCCGTCCTGGACGAAACGGCGCGAGAGGAAGTCGATCCAGACGCTCTGGCCCTGCTCTGACAGCTGATGCAGTGGAGTCATCGGTTTCTCCTGTGAAGTTTGTGTCCTCACATGAAACCGTGCCCGGGGTCCGGGTGCGCGAAACGGGAGTGAACGGGCGTTTGGCCGGGCGCTATCGAGGGCGCCCGGCCAGCTCGCGCAGCCAGGCCGAGACGGCCTGCTCGTCGCGGCGCTGCTCGCGCTGCCGCGCCGCACGCGCCTGACTGGCGGTGATCGTGTTTCGCGCCGGGGGAGAGCCGCTCAAGCGACCGAAACGCCCAGGTGGAAGCGGCGCTTGGGTCCCCGGTTGCGGCCGGCGGCGCTGGGCGTCATAAGCCAGCGACATCCCGGGGCACATTACTGGCCTCGCGCGTGTGCGTCCACTCCAATGTGTACAGCGAACAAACCTGTCATTCGACCGTTGGTCCAGATCTTCAATGCACCAGAACGGCGAGCGGAACGAGCGCGTACTCGAGGAAGAACAGCACCCAGACGCCGAGGTAGAAGCGCGTGAACGCGGCCGCGTCGGCGGGGTCTGCGCGGCGCGCCATCGCCACTACCACGGCCAGCGCCGCGAGGTGGCCGGCCGCCAGCACCGCCCCGTTGGCGTCGTCGACGAACAGCGGGCCCAGCACCGCCATGCCGGCGTAAGCGGCCACCAGCGCCGCGATCCCGAGCCCGGCGGCGCGGCGGGGTCCGAGCCGCACCGTGAACGTGGCGATGCTGAAGCGGCGGTCGCCCTCCCGGTCGGGCACGTCCTTGAGCACGGCGATGGCGAACGAGAACGGCAGCACGAACAGCGTGAGCGCCCACACGGACGGCGGGATCTCGAGCCGGCCGCCGAAGGCGAGGCTGAAGTGCCCGTACATGCCGAGGTTGACGGCGACGGCGCGCACGCCCGAGATGCACAGCGAGGCGACCGCCGGATGGCGCTTCAGGCGCACGGGCGGGAGCGAATACGCCGCGCCGACGGCCAGCGCGGCCACGACCGCGCTCGTCTCGAGCGGACCCTGAGAGAGGCCGAGCACGACCGGCACGACCGCGCACACCGCGACGATGCGCCACGCCGCGCCGATCGACAGCTCGCCTGCCGCGAGCGGCAGGTGGGGCTTGTTGACGCGGTCGATCTCGACGTCGGTGATCTGGTTGACGCCGACGATCGCCACGTTCACGCAGGCGCCGGCCAACATCACCCACAGCAGGTGGTCGATCCCCGCTCCCGGCAGCGTGGCGGCGGCGATCAGGTACAGCCCGGCCGCGCTCACGAACGTGCCGACCAGCGTGTGCGGACGCGAGAACCGCCACAGCACGGCGAGCGCCGCCGGGCGGCGGACGGCCGCGACGTGGCTCGTCACCGCCGCTCCAGACGGGCGCGCAGCGTCATCGCGAGCGCGATCGGCACGAACGCGAAGCCGGCCGCGCTGCCGGCTGCGAAGCGCGCCGCCGCCCGCAGCCGCCCGCGGGCGGTCAGCGGGGCGCGCAGGTCCTCGGCGGCGGGCGCAGGCGGGAGCGGCGACGGCCCGGGCGCCGGCTTGGTGCCCGACACGGCGACCGCGTACGGCACGCGGCCGTCGCGGTACCAGTCCGGGGCGACGGGCAGCATCCGCACGTCGGCGAAGCCCGCGCGCTCGAACCACTCGCGGTACTCGTGCTCCTCGGGGAACAGCATCCAGGCGTCCGCCAGCGCCCGGGCCAGCCGCCCTGCGGGCCGGACGGGCCCGATCACGACGCCGGTCCCGCCGGCGCGCAGCACGCGGTAGGCCTCGGCGATCCCGCGCTGCGGGTCCGGCCAGTACTCGATGCTGCCGGCCGACACGTAGCGGTCGAAGGCGTCGTCTGTGAACGGGAGCTGCTCGGCGTCGCCCTCCAGGCGCCGCACGCCCGCCAGCGCCGGCCGCCGCGCGGCCCGAGCGAGCTGGTGCGGGCTCTGGTCGAGCATCGTGACCCGCAGCGGGTCCACGTGCGCCACGATGCCCTCGGTCGTGAAGCCGGTCCCGGCGCCGGCGTCGAGCGTCTCGAGGTCGCGCCGGTCCAGGCGTGCCGCGGCCAGCGCCGCGTCGCGCATGCGCGCCGTCCAGAAGAGCGGGTTGACCCAGTCGTCGTAGCCGAGCGACAGGACCCGGTAGAACCAGTACGCCTCCCGCTTGTGCTGGATCAGCCGCATGCGAGCCGCCGACGATACCCGCCCCGTCCCGCCCGCCGAGCGTCTTGACGCCTGGTTGCCGGAGCCTGCGGTCCACACCCGTCACCGGCGCGACACCGACACCGAGCCGGACGCGCTGTGGGCGGCGGCCAGCGGCGTCCGGCTCTCGGACACGCGCACGCTTGGACGGCTCATCCGCTGGCGCATTCCCGGGCTGCAACCGGGCCTGACCTACGGGGAGCTGTTCCGCGCCGACCCCTTCACGGTCCTCGATGAGGGCGAGCGGCACCTGATCGCCGGCCTGTGCGGCCGCATCTGGACGGTCGCCCGCGACTACCCGCGGCTCGACGGCGCGGCGGCCTTTGCTGCCTGGGACGAGCCCGGCACGGTGCGCGTGCTGTTCGGCCACTGGGTCGAGCCGGACTCCGACGGCGGCGCGGCGCTCGTCAGCGAGGCGCGGGTGAAGCCCACCGACCGGCACGCAGGGCTCCGCCTGCGCGCGTTGTGGCGGCTGATCGGGCCGTTCGAGCGCCTCGTCGGCGCGGAGGCGATCGCCACCGCCGCCCGCGCGAGCCGGCCCCACTCCCGCTAGCGGCCGATCTGGGCGTGGGTGACGGGCACGCCGAACCGCTCCTCGGCGTCCTCGAGTCCCTCGTCCTCGCGGTAATCGAGGTCGGGGTGGCTGAAGATCAGGATCCGGTCGGCCTTGAACGTGGCGAGGGCGTCCTCGATGGCGACGGCGGGCTCGCTCTCGCCTGTGTCGCCGGCGGCGTCGATGCCCTCCTCATCGAGTCGCTCGACGGTCTCCACCTGTGCGACCTCGGCCTCGTGGATCGCTTCGTCCGGGTCCGAGACCCAGAAGGCGAGCTTGGACTCGTTCGTGGCGGGCGCGATGACAAGGACCTCGGCGCCCTCGACCTCGTCGCCGAGCGTGGCGCGCAGGAGGTCGGCGTCAACGGGCTCGGGGGTGACGACGAGCAGCTTCACGACGGTGCCGCTACCCCCTGGTCGGTGAGGCCAAACGACGGTGCCCGGCCGTCGAGGGCGCGGACCACGACCACCGCGACGTCGTCGCGCGGAGGCCCGTCCTGGGCGTCCACGGCCTCGCGCTCGACCGCCTCGGCGATCGTGCTCGCGGCGCCGCCCGCGCAGGTCGCCAGGAACTCCTCGAGGCGGCCGCCGGTGGCGCGGTCGACTGCCGTCGTCTCCGTCACGCCGTCGGTGTAGAGCACGAGCGCGTCGCCGGGCAAGAGCGTGAGCCGCTGCTCGGAGAGCTCGGGGTCGTCGATGATGCCGAGCAGCGTCCCCGGCAAGCCGGCGGTCTCGACCTCGCCCTGGCCCGCAGCACGAGCGGCAGCGGATGGCCGCCGGTGGCGACCACGACGTCGACCTGGCCGGCGCGCGGCGTCAGCGACGTGTAGAGCACGGTGCAGAAGCGGTAGTCGAGGCGCTGGCGCAACAGCGCCTCGTTGAGCTCGCCGAGCACCGCGCGCGGGCGACGGGTGTGCGCGGCGGCGGCGCGCAGCGTGTAGCGGGCGAGCGCGGTCAGCGTGGCGGCCTCGGCGCCCTTGCCGCAGACGTCGCCGATCACGACCGCCCAGTCGCCGCCGCCGGTGGCGAAGCAGTCGTAGAAGTCGCCGCCGACCTCGTTGCCGTCGCCGGCCGCCACGTAGCGGGCGGCGAGCTCGACGCCCGGGATCTCGGGAAGCGCGGTTGGCAGGAGGGAGCGCTGGAGCGTGCGCGCCACCTGGTCGCGCTCCTCGTACAGCCGCGCGTTGTCGAGTGCCAGGGCGGCGCGCCGGCCGAGGTCCTCGAACAGCGCGAGCAGCTCGAGCTCGTCGCGCGCCGGCCAGGGCGTCGAACCCGGCGACGAGCACGCCGTGCGTGCGCCCGCGAGCGCGCAGCGCCACCGTCAGGGCGCGCGCGCCGAGGTCCTTGGGAGCGTCGGTGACGGCGGCCGTGCCCGTGGTCATCGCCGCCAGCACGGCGTGGTCGTCGCGGTCCTCGAGCGGCGCGCGCAGGAGCGCCTCGGCCAGCTCGCGCTCGCGGGCGCGGTCGCGCGCCACGACCGCGACGCGACGCACCCGCTCGCGCTCGCTCCCGAGCAGGATCACACACGTGTCGGCCAGCTCGCGCACGCACAGCCGCGCCACGCTGTCCATGGTCAGCTGCTCGTCGAGCGACTGGTCGAACACCTCGCTGGCCTCGGCGAGCAGCGCCGAGCGCCGCAGCAGCGCCTCGCGCTCGGCCTCGGCGCGCTGGCGCTCGGAGACGTCGCGGACGACGACGACGAGCTGGTGGCGGCCCTCGACGTCGAGCGGCACGCCGCCCACCTCGAGGTCGAGCGTCGCCCCGTCGCGGCGGCGGAGGGTGAGCGCCAGGGCGGGCTCCACGGCGCCCTCCTCGATACGCGCCGCCGCGCGCCGGCGAACGTCCTCGCGGTCGTCGTCGACCACGAGGTCGAGCACCGAGTCCATCGCCGCCAGCTCCGGGAACGTGTACCCACTGAGCTGCTCGAACGCGGCGTTGGCGTACACGCAGCGGCCGTCGCGCTCGAGCACCACCAGACCCTCGCCGGCCTCCGACAGCGCCAGCAGCAACGCCTCGTAGCGGTCGGTCTGCGCGCGCAGCGCCCGTTCGGCGGCCCGTCGGCCCGTGACCTCGTCGACGACGATGCCGACGCCCACGAGCTCGTCGGTGAGCAGCGTCCGCACAGGCCAGTAGCTCACGATCCAGTGACGGGTGACGCCGGGCTGCGCAGGGGTCGAGCCGACGACCTCCACCTGGCTCACGCGCCGTCCCGTGCGCGCCACCTCGGCGGCGTCGGCCTCGACCTCGGGCGGCAGGCCCGGAAGGACATCGGCGATCGTGCGGCCGACGTGGTCGGCCGCCGGGACGCCGTTGATCTCGGTGATGTGGTCGTTGACGCGCACGAAGCGCAGGTCGGTGTCGAGCAGCGCGATCCCGACCGGCGCGCGCTCGAACACCGCGTTCAGGAACCCGAGCCCTTCCTCGGTCTCGCGGCTGACGCGCTGCGCGCGCTCGCGCAGCGCCGCGATCCAGACGGCGAGCAGCGAGCTGAGCGCCACCGTCGCGACGCGCACGACGTCCTGCGCGCGTGCCCGACACGTCGTCGTCGAGCGGAGTGCGCGACGGCCAGCGCGAGCGCCAGCGCCCCGACCGCCGCGACGGCCCGCGGGCCCCCTCCCAGGACCGCGATCAGCGGCCCGAGCGCGTACAGCGCGACCAGCACCGTGTCGTCGCGCGTCATCAGATCCGCGACGAACAGCGCGACGAGGATCAGCGCGGAGGCGGGGACGAGCCAGGTGCGCGGCGACGGGCGCAAGGCCCGTCCGTCTCTATCACGCTGGAGGAGCGGCGGCTACATCTGTGGCGTCGGGCGCTGACTGCGAGCGCGCCGTGCCAGCCGGCGGCGAGCCGGGCGAGGCTGGCCTCCCACGAGCGGTTCGCGACCGCGTGCAGTCCGCCGCGCGCGAGCCGCCGCCGGGCGGCGGGCGATCCGGCGAGCGCGGTGACGGCGCTCGCCAGCTCGTCGATCCGCGGCGGGCAAAGGACGCCGCTGCGGCCGTCGCTCGATCAGCTCGGCCGGTCCGCCGGCGGCGACCGCGACCACGGGCAGGCCCGACGCCTGGGCCTCGAGCACGACCTGCCCGAACGTGTCCGTTTCCGAACAGAACAGAAACAGGTCGGCTGACGCGTACGCGCGCGCGAGCTCGGCGCCGTCGAGCCAGCCGAGGAACGTCGCCGCCCGCCCCAGGCGCGCCTGCAGCGTCCTCTCCTCAGGCCCTCCGCCGGCGAGCACGAGGTGCAGGCGCGGGTCGCGGGCGCGGGCGGCGAGGAACGCGTCGGCGAGCAGCTCGGCGCCCTTCTCGCGTGTCAGGCGACCGGAGTAGAGGACGTGCACGCGGGAGTCGGCGCGCTCGATCCGGTGGGCGGGGGAGAAGCGCTCGAGGTCGACGCCGCGGTCCCAGCGCGCGATCCGGTCGGCGTCGATGCCGAGCTCGAGCAGGCCGCGGTCGGCCGCCTCGGAGGGCGAGAGGACGACGCGGCACTGGCCGTAGAAGGTCGCGAGCGCCATCCGCATTCCGGCGGCGACCAGCGGGTCGCCCGAGCGCAGCGCGGCGTAGGCCTCGAGCTCCGTGTGGTGCGACCCGGCAACCGGCAGCCCGAGCAGCCGCGCGGTGAGCAGCGCGGCGACGCCGGCGGGCCCCGGTGTGCAGACGTGCAGGAGGTCGTAGCGCCCGTCGGCGAGCGCGTCGACGACGGCGGGCACGCCGGGCACCCCGACGGTCAGGCCGGGGTAGTACGGGACCTCGACCTCGGCGACCGACGTCAGCCGCCGGTCGACGCAGGCGTCGGTGCCGATCACCTCGACCTCGAAGCCCTCGACGCCGTGCTCGCGCACCTGCGCGAGCGTGCGCGACACGCCGTGGACGGCGCCGAGGCCGTCGGCCACGATGCCGACGCGCACGGGCTCGCGATCGCGCGCCGCGACGCGGCCCTTCTCCCGGCTCAGGAACGCGCCTGCGGGTGCGTAGGGGAGGGCGGCGATGCAGGCCTCGAAGATCGCGCCCGCGGTCGCGGGGAGGTCGTCGGCGGCGATGGACGCCGCGGACCGCCGCGGCGAGCCGGCGCTCGTGGCTGCGCCGCGCCCGCCGCTCCAGCGCGGCGTGCGAGAAGCCGTCGGACTGGAGGTGGGCGAGCAGCTCGCGCTCGTCCATGTCGAGCTCCACCGCGTCGAGCCAGGCGCGCAGGATCGCCCGGGCGTCGTCCGGCCCGAGCGTGTCGCCCTCGGCGCCGGCGCGCGCCTCGCCCTCGACCATCACGCGCTCGACCATGTGCAGGACGGCGGCGGGGTCGGGCGGGCGGTCGTCGTCGCCGCGGCCGAGCGCGCGAACGGCGAGCGCCATCGCGGCGTGGGCCCACTTGGCCGCGGAGCCCTGGTCGCCGTAGGCGCCGACGCGGCCGGCGCGCACGTGCGCGAGGAACTCCTCCGGCGTGGCGGCCGCGGGCGTCTGGGACCAGGTGCGCCCGATGTCGATCCCGGCGTGGTCGTCGGACCCGCCGACGCCGGCGCCGCCGTGTGTGTCGACGTAGATCGCCGCCGGCAGGTTGAGCTCCCGCGCGCGGGCGCCGTTGCGGACCTCCCAGATCGGGAACAACTCGGCGAGGCGGCGCCGGTGACGGGCGGTGAGCGGCGCGGCGACGGCGTAGAAGGGGTGAGCGAGCGCGCACGCGATGTCGTGCTCCTGCAGGTAGGCGGCGACCGTCTCGACGTCGCCCGCGTGGGCCTGTAGCCACTCGTGGTCGTCCGGCGTGATGCCGAGGCAGAGGATGTGGACCGCTTGCGGCTCCCCGCGGAAGCGCGCGGTCAGCTCCTCGGACACGAACACGTCGGACCGGTCGGCGAGCTCGAGCACGCCGTCGATCGTGTCGTGGTCGGTGATCGTCACGAAGTCCATGCCCCGCCGCTTGGCGAGCGCATAGACCTCCTCAGGCGGCGTGGCGCACTCGGGCAGGCCGAGCGCGCGTTGAACCCCGAGCTTCGAGACCTCGGAGGCCGACGAGTGGCAGTGCAGGTCCGCGCGACTCATGTGGCCGAGAATGCCCTGCAAATCGGCCGAGTTCGTGAACTTGGCGGTACCGCAGCGTGAACGTGATGTCAACGCGCCGCGGTTTCTTGTGAGCGCGGTACTGGCCCGGGCGAACGTCAACTGCGGCTGGGTAGGGAGGCTGGGGTGCCGGCGGGCGTGCATAACCGGACACGCGCGACCGTCAAACGAGGGCGTGTCCACTTTGGGCCGCGGGCGGTGCACTTCTGCACACGCCCGGATTCCGGTGCGGTTTGTTGTCCTCTTGTGCACGCTCCGTGCTCCTCCTCAATGCCGCCGTTGACGTTGCCGCGGAGACGCCGCGGCACGCCACGCCCTCCCCTCAATGCCGCTGTTGACATTCGCCGAGGTCGATAACACGATGGTTTTTCCCTGGTAACAGCCCCTTTACCGGGATCCGCGGCCGGCGGGCCACGCTCCCGGTATGGCCGCTCTGAACCTCGCCGTCCGGGGGGTCGCTCCGCCGGACGGGCGCAGCCGCCGCGGTCGCCTCCTGCTGGAGGGAGGCGCCACCACCACGTTCCATGTCGCGTGTTACGACGCCGGCCGCACGGAGATCGGCGTCGCGATCATGCCGGCGGGGCAGGAGCGCCTCGAGTCGTGGTGCGCCCGCCACGACGTACGCGAGGCGCTCGTGGGCGGGTTCTTCCGGCGCCCCGACGGGCTGCCGCTCGGGGAGGTGCGCACGCACGGCGTGGTCCGCGACCACGTCGCCTTCGCGGCGCCCTGGCACGCCGTGCGCGCGTGCGTGCACGTGCAGGGCGGCGCCGCGCGGATCGCCCGCCGCAACGAGCTGCACGCCGCCCCCCGCGGCGACGTGCTCCAGGCCGGCCCGCTGCTCGTCGCCGGCGGCGAGGTGGCGTACGACCCCGCGGCCGACGCGGAGGGCTTCCGCGCCGCGTCGCACCAGTTCGACACCGACATCACCGAGGGCCGCCACCCGCGCGCCGCGCTCGGGCTCTCCGAGAGCCGCGTGGTGGCCGTCGCCGTCGACGGGCGCTCCCGGCTCGACGCCGGGCTCACGCTGCTCGAGCTCGCGCGCCTGATGGTCGCGATGGGGTGCGAGCACGCGATCAACCTCGACGGCGGCGGCTCGGCGTCGCTCGATCTCCGGCAGCTGCTTGCGAAACGCCCCCCGCCGCGGCTACGAGCAGCTCGAGCCCGGCGGGCGCCCGCTCTCGACCGCGCTCGTGTTCCGGCCCCTGCGCTGACTGCATCGCCCGAAGCCCGGCCGGGTATCTTCACGGCCTGGTCACACCGCTTCACACGCTCGGCGGGCCGTGATGGGCCTCGCCTTCTTCCCGCGCGGCGGCTCCGCCCACGTCGCGCGCAACCTCGCGACCGGCCTCGGCGTCGCCGGATGGGACGTGACGATCGTCTCCGGCTCGCTCGCCGGCCAGGGCGACGCGCGCGCGTTCTACGCCGGCCTCGACGTGCGGCCGCTCGACATGACGCGGGCGCTCGACGCGCCCGACCCGATGCGGGCCGACCCGCCGATGCACCCCTCCTACGAGGACCGCCCGGGGGCGCCGGACCGCGTCTTCGCCTCGCTCGACGACGACGAGTACGAGCGCCAGGTGGTGGCCTGGGCGCGCGCGCTGCAGTCCGTCGACGCGGCGTCCGCCGACGTGCTGCATCTGCACCACCTGACGCCGATCCACGAGGCGGCCGGCCGGGCGGCGCCGGGCGTGCCGATCGTCGGCCATCTGCACGGCACCGAGCTGCTGATGCTCGAGGCGATCGAGGCCGATCCCGGCCGCTGGCCGCACGCGGCCGCGTGGGCGGCGCGCATGCGCGCGTGGGCGCGCGCGTGCGAGCGCGTGATCGTGCTCACCGAGACGCAGGTGGCTCGCGCGGAGGCGCTGCTCGGGCTCGACGCCGACCGCTGCGTGCTCGTGCCCAACGGGTTCGACCCGCGAGGCGTTCCGGCCGGGGCGCAGCGACCACGTCGCGCACTGGCGCCGGCACCTGGTCGACGAGCCGCAGGGCTGGGCGCCCGGCGAGGGCGCCGGCTCGGTCGCCTACTCGATCGCACGATCTCGATGCCTTCGCCGACGAGCGACGGAGCCACGCCGGTGCTGCTCTACGTCGGGCGCTTCACCGAGGTCAAGCGCCTGCCGCTGCTGATCGAGGCCTACGCGCGCGCCGAGCCGGGCTTCGCCCGCCGCGCGCCGCTGGTGATCGTCGGCGGCTTCCCGGGCGAGTGGGAGGGCGAGCACCCGCTCGAGGCCATCCGCCGCGTCGGCGTGCGCGACGTGTTCCTGGCGGGCTGGCACGGGCACGACGAGCTGCCGGCGTTCCTCGCGGCGTCCGACGTCGTCGTGCTCCCGTCCGTGCGCGAGCAGTTCGGGCAGGTGCTCGTGGAGGGCATGGCGTGCGGCCTGCCGGCGATCGCCGTCGACGCGTTCGGGCCCGCCGCGATCGTCGCGCACGGGGAGACCGGCTGGCTGGTCGAGCCCGACGACGTGGTCTCGCTCGCCAACGCGCTCGTGCACGCGGTCAACTGCCCGGCCGAGCGCACGCGGCGCGGCGAGCTGGCCGCAGCCGAGGCGGCGGCGCGCTACGCGTGGCCGGCGCTGGCGGCCGAGGTCGCGTCGGTGTACGACGCCGCGCGGGGCGCCGAGACCGGACTGCTCGAGGTCTAGCCGCGCGCGGAGCCGCCCGCGATGCGCTCCAGTAGCACGGAGCGCTCGCGGGAGTTCTGCGTGAGCGTGAGCGCACGCTCGAACTCGGCGCGCGCGTCGGCGGGCCGGCCCAGCTTCTCGAGCAGGTCGCCGCGCACGGTCGGGAGCAGGTGATAGCCGCTCAGGGCCGGCTCGCCGGCGAGGTCGTCGACCAGCCGCAGCGCCTGAGCGGGGCCGAACGCCATGCCGACCGCGACCGCGCGGTTGAGCTCCACGACCGGCGACGGCGCGACCTGGACGAGGCCGTCGTAGATCGCCACGATGCTCTCCCAGTCGGTGTCCTCCGGCTTCCGGGCGCGCGAGTGGCAGGCGGCGATCGCGGCCTGCAGCGTGTACCTGCCGGCGGCGCCGCCCGTCGTGTACGCGCGCTCCAGGGCGGCGAGCCCGCGGCCCACGAGCATCCAGTCCCAGCGCGAGCGATCCTGGTCGAGCAGGAGGATCGGCTCGCCGTCCGGTCCGACTCGCGCGCGGGCGCGCGACGCCTGCAGCTCCATCAGCGCCGACAGCCCGTGGACCTCCGGCTCGCCAGGGAGCAGCGCCGCGAGCATGCGGCCGAGCCGGAGCGCCTCGTCGAGCAGCTCTGGACGCAGCCACGAGTCGCCGGCAGTGGCCGCGTAGCCCTCGTTGAAGATCAGGTAGATCGCCTCCAGCACGGCGGCGAGCCGCTCCGGCAGCTCGCCGTGCTCGGGCACCTCGATCGGCACGCGGGCGGCGGAGAGCGTGCGCTTCGCGCGCACGATCCGCTGCTGCACGGTCGCCTCCGGCACCAGGTACGCGCGGGCGATCTCCTTGGTGGTCAGCCCCGCGAGCAGCCGCAGCGTGAGCGCCACGCGCGACTCCAGCGAGAGCACCGGGTGGCAGGCGGTGAAGATCAGGCGCAGGAGGTCGTCGTCGAACGGGTCCGCGGCCTCCGCGGCGAGGTCGGGCGCGTCCGCCTCGCCGCGTCGCTCCATGTCGCGCCCCAGCTCCTCGGTCTTGCGCCGGTGCAGGTCGGCCCGCCGCAGGCGGTCGATCCCGCGGTGCTTGGCGGTGGCCATGAGCCAGGCGCCCGGGTTGTCCGGGACGCCCTGCTCCGGCCACTGCTCCAGCGCCGCCACGAGCGCCTCCTGCGCGAGGTCCTCGGCCAGGCCGACGTCGCGCACGAGGCGGGCGAGGCCCGCGATCAGCCGTGCGGACTCGATCCGCCAGACGGCGTCGATCGTGCGCTTGACGTCGGCGGCCGGCACCCGCTAGGTGCCTTCGACCTCGCTGCGGAGGGCGGCGCCGCGCTCGCGCAGCTCCGGCGTGAGCTCGTCGCCGAAGTCCTCGGCCTCGAAGACCGGGCGGATCTCGACGATCCCGGTGTCGTCGTCGGGCGCCGGGATGCGCTTGACCCACTCGATCGCCTCGTCGAGCGAGGAGACCTGCCAGACCCAGTAGCCGGCGAGCAGCTCCTTGGTCTCGGCGAACGGGCCGTCGACGACCTTGCGCTCGCTGCCCTTGAACTCGACTCGGACGCCCTTCGAGGACGGGTGCAGGCCCTCGCCGGCGAGCATGACGCCCGCCTTCACCAGCTCCTCGTTGAACGCCGTCATCTCCGTCAGCAGCTTCTCGCTCGGCATCTCGCCGCGCTCGGACTCCTCGTTCGCCTTGATCAGCACAATGACGCGCATCTCGCCGTCCTCCTCGGTAGGGGATCGATTCTGGCCTTCATCCCCTACGTCGAACGAGGTCGACGAGAATCGACCAGGGGTGCGAGGAATTCTCCGGGAAGCTAGCCGAGGCCGCCGGCGAAGGCCGCAGCCTCGTCGGCGGAGACGCCGAGCTCCACGAGCCGCTCGACGGCGGCCTTGACGCGCCGGTCGATGCTCGTGGTGTCCCACCCGGTCATCTCGCGGTACGCGCGGACGCCGCGGCGGGTGCCGTATGTGTGGCGGTAGCCGTTGTCGACGTACGCGCGCACCTGACGGCAGACCGAGCGGTCGGGATGCTCGGCGAAGCCCGCGTAGTCCGAGCGGACGTCGTGCCAGGCGGCGCGGCCGCGACGGAGCGCGCGATCGTGGGTCTCGACGGCGTCGAGTGCACGCGTCATGCGCCTGACCGCGGGTCCGGCGTCGCGCGTGAACGAGGCGATGATCTTGGCCGTCGCCAGCTTGCCGGCGAGGCCGTCGATCTGGGCGCGCCGCGCGTCCGGAACCCGGACGGCGCACGTGATGGGATCGCCGATGGCGGAGAGCTGCGCGCTCGCCTCCTCGATCGCCGGGGCGACTCGCTGCGCGGCGTCGGCGAACGCGCGTGCGTCGCTCTTCGCGCCCTTGGCGGCGACGGCGGCTGCGGGGAACGCTGCGAGAGACGCGGCGGCGAGCAGGATCGAGAGCAGGCGAAGCATTGTCATCTCCTTATCGGCAGCCGACCCGCCCGACTGCAGCGATTTGAGGCCGCGAGGGCGCAACGATCTTGCGCAGAACGCCACAAACGACCCGGTGATCGCTGCAGGACACGCACGATTTCGCCATCCGGCCAGGGACACCCGCCTGAGCCGCTGCTACCTTCCCGGCTCCCGCGCAGTCCCGCCGCAGCCGTCCAGGGAGCCTGAAGGAATGACTCGGATGCCACGACCGAACGGTCCGGTCGGTCTGTACGACCCTACGTACGAGCACGACGCGTGCGGCGTCGCCTTCGTCGCGCGGCTGAACGGCGAGCCCTCGCACGAGACGGTGAGCCGGGCGATCATCGCCCTCGAGAACCTGGAGCACCGCGGCGCGGCGGGCGCCGACCCCAACACCGGCGACGGTGCAGGGATCCTCCTGCAGATGCCCGACGAGCTGATGCGCGGGCTGATCGAGGATCTGCCGCCGCCGGGCGCCTACGGCGTGTGCGTGTGCTTCCTCCCGCAGGACGACGCGCGGACGGGCCGAGCTCGAGGCGCTGCTCGAGCGGACCGTGCGGGACGAGGGCCAGCGCGTGGTGGGGTGGCGGGACATCCCGGTCGACAAGGACTACGTCGGCATCACGGCCAACTTCTACGCGCCGTACATCAAGCAGCTGATCGTCGCCGCCGAGGGCCCGCTCGCAGCCGACCAGGACGCCTTCGAGCGCAAGCTGTACGTGATCCGCCGGGTCGCCGAGATCGCCGCCGGGCCGGAGCTCGTGATCCCGTCGTTCTCCTCGCGGACGCTCGTCTACAAGGGGATGCTCACGTCGCCGCAGGTGCTCGGCTACTACCCGGACCTGCAGGACCCCCGCACGAAGTCCGCGCTCGCGCTCGTGCACTCGCGCTTCCGCACGAACACCTTCCCGAGCTGGGAGCTCGCCCACCCGTACCGGATGATCGCCCACAACGGCGAGATCAACACGCTGCGCGGCAACGTCAACTGGATGCGGGCCCGGGAGTCGCAGCTGGCGTCCGAGCTGTTCGGCGACGACCTGCAGAAGGTGCTGCCGGTGGTGCGCCCCGGCGGCTCGGACTCGGCGACGTTCGACAACGTGCTCGAGCTGCTCACGCTGGCCGGCCGCAGCCTCCCGCACGCGGTGATGATGATGATCCCGGAGGCGTTCGAGGGCCGCGACGACCTCCCCGAGGACCTGCGCGGCTTCTACGCCTTCCACTCCTGCCTGATGGAGCCGTGGGACGGGCCGGCGGCCGTCGCCTTCACCGACGGCCGCGTGATCGGCGCGACGCTCGACCGCAACGGGCTGCGCCCCGGCCGCTGGCTGGAGACCAAGGACGGCTGGGTCGTGCTCGGCTCGGAGGCCGGGGTGATCGACGTCGAGCCGGAGAACGTCGTGCGCAAGGGCCGGCTGCAGCCCGGCAAGCTGTTCCTCGTCGACCTCGAGCGCGGCCGCATCGTCGAGGACGGCGAGGTCAAGCGCGAGGTCGCGACGCGGCAGCCGTACTCGCAGTGGTTCGAGCAGGGCATCGTGCACCTGTCCGACCTCCCGGCCCGCGAGCCGGCGTACGGCCGCCCCGAGGACCTCAAGCCGCTGCAGTTCGCGTTCGGCTACACGCAGGAGGACCTCAAGGTGCTGCTGGCGCCGACCGCGGCGCGCGCCGAGGAGCCGATCGGCTCGATGGGCAACGACCTCTCGCTGGCCGTCCTCAGCGACAGCCACCCGCCGCTCTTCTCCTACTTCAAGCAGCTCTTCGCGCAGGTCACGAACCCGCCGATCGACCCGATCCGCGAGGCGATCGTGATGAGCGTCTCGACCGGCGTGGGGTCCGAGCGCAACCTGCTCGACGAGACGCCCGAGCACGCGCGCCAGCTCGCGATGGACGACGCCGATCCTGCGCAACGCCGAGCTGGAGCAGCTGCGGCAGGTCGACTCGGAGATCTTCCGCGCCCGCACGCTCGACATCACGTGGCCGGTCGCCGAGGGCCCGCTCGGCATGGAGGCGGCGCTCGACCGCATCTGCGCGGAGGCCGACACTGCGCTCGTCGAGGGCGTCAACGTGCTGATCCTCTCCGACCGCGCGGTCGGCCCGGAGCGCGCGGCGATGCCCTCGCTGCTGGCGGTCGGCGGCGTCCACCACCACCTCGTGCGCGAGGGCACGCGCCTGCAGGCCGGGCTGGTGCTCGAGTCCGGCGAGCCGCGCGAGGTGCATCACTTCGCGACGCTGATCGGCTACGGCGCCAGCGCGATCAACCCGTACCTGATGTTCGAGACGCTGGGCGACCTCGTGCGCGCCGGCAAGGTCCACGGCGTCGACGACGTCGAGACGGCGCAGACGAACGTCGTCAAGGGCATCGGCAAGGGCCTGCTGAAGACGATCTCGAAGATGGGCATCTCGACGATCCAGTCCTACAACGGAGCGCAGATCTTCGAGGCCGTCGGGCTGGCGCGCCCGACGTGATCGATCGCTGCTTCACCGGCACGGCCTCGCGGATCGAGGGCGTCGGCGCGGACGTGCTGGCGCGCGAGACGCTCGACAAGCACGCCCGGGCGTACCCGCGGGCGCACGAGGACATCCTCCCGGTCGGGCGGGATCTACGCCTGGCGGCGCGACGGCGAGCACCACATGTGGAACCCCGAGACGATCTCGCTGCTCCAGCACGCGGTCCGTCACGGCGGCCAGCAGACGTACGAGGAGTACTCGCAGCTGATCAACGACGACGCCGCGCGGCGTGCGACGCTGCGCGGGCTCCTGCGGTTCCGCGAGTTGCCCGAGGAGCAGTGGCTGCCGCTCGACGAGGTCGAGCCGGCGAAGGCGATCGTCAAGCGCTTCTCGACCGGCGCGATGTCGCTCGGCTCGCTCTCGCGCGAGGCGCACGAGACGCTGGCGATCGCCATGAACCGCCTCGGCGGGCGCTCGAACACCGGCGAGGGCGGGGAGGACCCGGTGCGCTACACGCCGGACCCGAACGGCGACTCGCGACGCTCGGCGATCAAGCAGGTGGCCTCCGGCCGCTTCGGGGTGAACATCCACTACCTCGTCAACTCCGACGAGCTGCAGATCAAGATGGCCCAGGGCGCCAAGCCCGGCGAGGGCGGCCAGCTGCCCGGCCACAAGGTCGACCGCTACATCGGCTCGATCCGCTTCACGACGCCGGGTGTCGGTCTCATCTCGCCGCCGCCCCACCACGACATCTACTCGATCGAGGACCTCAAGCAGCTGATCTACGACCTGCGCTGCTCGAACCCGGCGGCGCGCGTGAGCGTGAAGCTCGTGTCCGAGGTCGGCGTCGGCACCGTGGCCGCGGGCGTGGCCAAGGCGAACGCCGACCACGTGCTGATCTCCGGCTTCGACGGCGGCACCGGGGCGTCGCCCCTGTCCTCGATCCAGTCGGCCGGCGTGCCGTGGGAGATCGGCCTCGCCGAGACGCAGCAGACGCTCGTGCTCAACGACCTGCGCTCGCGCATCTGGGTGCAGACCGACGGGCAGCTCAAGACCGGCCGCGACGTCGTGGTTGCCGCGCTGCTGGGCGCCGACGAGATGGGCTTCGCCACCGCGCCGCTGATCGCGACCGGCTGCGTGATGATGCGCGCCTGCCACCTCAACACGTGCCCGGTCGGCGTGGCGACGCAGGATCCCGAGCTGCGCAAGCGCTTCCAGGGCACGCCCGAGCACGTCGTCAACTTCTTCTTCTTCGTGGCCGAGGAGGCGCGCGAGATCATGCGCCGGCTCGGCGTGCGCCGGTTCGACGACCTGATCGGGCAGGTGGGGCTGCTGCAGGCCGACGAGGCGATCGACCACTGGAAGGCCCGCGGCGTCGACCTCACGAACGTGCTGCAGGCGCCGGACGTGCCGCCCGGGCACGTCGCTGCGCCGCGTCCGGCCGCAGGACTCGCCGCTCCCGGGCGCGCTCGACTGGAAGCTGATCGAGGCGGCCAAGGACGCGATCGACCACCGGCGCCCGGTCACCGGCGACTTCGCGATCCGCAACGTCAACCGCACGGTCGGCGGGCTGCTCTCCAGCGCCGTCACCCAGGTGCACGGATTCGACGGCCTGCCGCCCGAGACCGTGCGCTTCACGCTGCGCGGCTCGGCCGGGCAGTCGTTCGGTGCCTGGCTCGCGCCCGGCGTGGAGCTGACGCTGATCGGCGACGCCAACGACTACACGGGCAAGGGCCTGTCGGGCGGCGTGCTCGCCGTCCGCCCGCCCGACGGCGTGACGTTCCGCGCCGAGCACAACGTGGTCATCGGCAACACCGTGCTCTACGGCGCGACGGCCGGCCGCGCGTTCTTCCGCGGGCTGGCCGGCGAGCGCTTCGCGGTCCGCAACTCAGGCGCCACGGCGGTGGTCGAGGGCGTCGGCGACCACGGCTGCGAGTACATGACCGGCGGCCGCGCGGTGATCCTGGGCCCGACGGGCCGCAACTTCGCGGCCGGCATGAGCGGTGGCATCGCCTACGTGCTCGACGAGGACGGGACGTTCGAGGCGCGCTGCAACCTGGGGCTGGTCGGCTTCGACGAGATCGGGGAAGCCGACGCGATCGAGCTGCACGAGCTGATCGAGGAGCACCACCTGCGCACGCAGTCGCCGGTCGCGGCGCGGGTGCTGCGCGAGTGGGCGGAGACGCTGCCGCGGTTCGTCAAGGTCATGCCGCACGACTACAAGCGCGCGCTGGCCGAGCTGGCCGAGGCGGAGGCGCACTCGTTCGAGGACGGCGAGTCCACCGGCGGCGAGGGCTTCATGGCCACGGAGCGGATCGCCTGATGGGCAAGCTCGGCGGCTTCCTCGAGGTCGAGCGCGTTCCGGCGCCGGAGCGCGACCCGGCGGTGCGCGTCGGCGACTACCGCGAGTTCGTGAACCAGCTGCCGGACCGCGAGCTGCGCGACCAGGGCGGGCGCTGCATGGAGTGCGGCGTCCCGTTCTGCCACAACGGCTGCCCGCTCGGGAACCTGATCCCCGACTGGAACGACCTCGTGTACCGCGACCGCTGGCGCGAGGCGATCGACCAGCTGCACGCCACCAACAACTTCCCGGAGTTCACCGGCCGCCTCTGCCCTGCGCCGTGCGAGGCGGCGTGCGTGCTCGAGATCCGCGAGGGCGACGCGGTGTCGATCAAGCAGATCGAGGTCGCGATCGTCAACCGGGCGTGGGACGAGGGCTGGATCGTCGCGCGGCCGCCGGTGCGGGAGACCGGCCGCACGGTCGCGGTCATCGGCGCCGGGCCGGCCGGGCTCGCGGCAGCGCAGCAGCTGCGCCGCGCCGGGCACGCAGTCACCGTCTACGAGCGCGACGAGGCCGGCGGCGGCCTGGTGCGCTTCGGGGTGCCGGACTTCAAGATCGAGAAGTGGGTGATCGAGCGGCGCCTCGAGCAGCTGATCGCCGAAGGCGTGCGCTTCGAGTACGGCGTCGACGTCGGGGTGGACGTCGACGCGGCGGAGCTGCGCGCGGCGCACGACGCCGTGGTCATCGCCACCGGCTCGCGCGTGCCGCGCGACCTGCCGGTGCCCGGCCGCGAGCTCGACGGCGTGCACTTCGCGATGGACTACCTGTACGGGCGCAACCGGTCCGTGGCCGCCGACGGCGGCGCGCCCGCTCGCATCACGGCGGCGGGCAAGCACGTGATCGTGGTCGGCGGCGGCGACACCGGCGCGGACTGCGTGGGCAACTCGCATCGCGAGGGCGCCGCGTCGGTGACGCAGATCGAGCTGCTGGCCGAGCCGCCCGCCTCGCGCCCCGACGACCTGACGCCGTGGCCGCTGTGGCCGGTCAAGCTGCGCCGCTCGTACGCCATCAAGGAGGGCGGCGAGCAGGACTTCGCGATCTCCACCACCAAGCTCACCGGCTCGAACGGCCGCGTGGAGGAGATCCACTGGGTCAAGAACATCGGCCGCCCGCCGTTCGAGGCGATCCCGGGCACCGAGGAGAGCCACCCCGCCGGGCTGGTGCTGCTGGCGATGGGCTTCCTCTCTCCCGAGGGCCCGCTGCTCGAGGCGCTCGGGGTGGAGAAGGACGCTCGCGGCAACGCCCGCGCCGGGGCCTACGCCACGTCGGCCGAGGGCGTGTTCGCGGCGGGCGACGCCCGTCGCGGCCAGTCGCTGATCGTGTGGGCGATCAACGAGGGCCGCCAGTGCGCCCGCATGGTCGACCGGTACCTCGCGGCGCTGCCGGTATCGTCAGCAGCGTGAGCTGGATCCTCTACCTGATCACCCTGGCCATCTTCGGCCTCGTCGTCGGCGCCTTCGCGCGCCTTGCGCTGCCGGGCAAGGACCCGCTGTCGCTGCTACAGACGATGGCGCTCGGCCTCGCCGGGTCGTTCATCGGCGGCATCGTCGTCTACGCCATCACGGGCGGCCGCTACTACGGCGCCGGCTGGTTCGTCTCACTCGTGTTCGCGACGCTGATCCTGTACTTCATCCGGCGCTCGCGCGGCGGCGGGCTGACGGATCCCGGATTAGCTGACCGCAGGTAGGGGATTCCAGCCCCGGAAACCGGGGTACAGGCACGGCAACGGGCGTCCGGGGGATAGGCCCACCCGGCACGCCATTCCATTTCGTTCCCACAGGGGGAAGCGTTGCTTCGTCGCTGCCTGCTCGCGCTCGCGGGCATACTCGTCTTGGTCCTGCCTTCGGCCGCGCTCGCGCACGATCCGCGCGACGACCGGCCCAAGCGGGGCATGTCCACCGCCGGGACGAACGTTCCGCTCGTCACCAGCCCGAACGTCCGCTTCGTCGGCAACTTCCCCGAGACGCAGGGCATCTCGGGCGAGTTCGCGAAGACGGGCAACTTCTTCTACATGTCGAGCCTCGACAGCATCAGCGTGTTCGACACCACGGACCCGGTGCGGCCCACGCTCGTCGGCACGCTGCCCAACCTCGTGTTCGAGAACGAGGCCATGAGCTACGGCGAGCGCCGCAAGCCGAACGGCTCGCTCGAGCGCTTCGTGCTCGTCGGCAACGACCTCTACAACGTCTCGGCCGGAGGCGGCGGCGTGCAGCGCGGGCGCATCGGCGGCGGCGAGGTGATCGTGGTCGACGTGACGGATCCCGGCCAACCCGCGCGTCCGCTCGCGCACGCCGGCGACGACCAGCACCCACACGCTGCAGTGCGTGACCACGGCCTGCGAGTACGCGTACACGGCGGGCGACGAGGGGCAGTTCTCGATCATCGACCTGCGCAACCTCGACGCGCCGGCCGAGGCCGGGACCGGCACCTCGGCGGCGTCGTCGCCGAACTCGATCTTCACGAGCGGCGCCGGCCACTACTGGGACTTCGACGCCGCGGGCATCGGCTGGCACACCGGCTCCGGCGGCGCCGCGGCGTTCGACGTGCGCAACCCGACCGCGCCGAGCCAGCTCAACACGACCGACGCGCACGGCACGCAGACGCCGTGGAACGACTTCATCCACCACAACTCGCAGCGCCCGAACGCCGATCGCTTCCGCGCCGGCAAGTCGCCGAACGTCGGCCGCGGCAACGTCCTGCTCGTCACCGAGGAGGACTACTTCAACGACGGCGACGAGCTCCTCTGCGACCGCGCCGGCACGTTCCAGACCTGGCACGTCCCGAGCACCAGCGGGTCGGGCACCATCACGCCGCTGGACATCATCAACCCGGTCAAGTTCGGCGACGGTGCCTCGACGCCGATCGGCGGCTTCTGCTCGGCGCACTGGTTCGACTACCACCAGAGCGGGATCATCGCCCAGGGCTACTACCAGCAGGGCCTGCGCTTCATCGACGTGCGCAACGCCCGCGACCTCAAGCAGCACGCCTACGTGACCGGCGGCGCGAGCGAGGTCTGGGACGCCTACTGGGTGCCGCAGCGCGACCGCAACGGCGTCGCCAAGCGCGAGAAGACGAACATCGTCTACTCGACCGACCTCGTGCGCGGGCTCGACGTCTACACGGTCGACGTCCCGAGCCGCGACCTGCACGAGACGGACGACTCGCTGCTCGATTCGCTGCCGCTGCCGTAGGGGTTCGACAAAGCCTGCCGGGCCGCCCCGTTCCTTCGCGGGGTGGCCCGGTGGCCTCTACGCCAGATCGGCCACTGCGGCGTGCAGCCGCTCGGCGTCGGCCTCGTCGTTGTAGTGGACGAAGCCGGCGCGGATCGCGCCGTGCGGCTCGAGGCCGAGGTGGCGTTCGAGCTCCCAGGCGTAGTAGTTGCCGTGCCAGACGGCGATCTGCTGGGCGGCGAGCGCGGCGGCGACCTGCTCGGGCGTGCGGCCGGCGACGGAGAACATGAGCGTGGGGGCGCGGTCGCGGGCGGCGCCGTGGAGGGTGACGTGCGGCATCGCGCCGAGCGCGTCGAGCGTGGCCTGAAGCAGCGCCTGCTCGTGGCGCTCGACCACCTCCCAGTCGGCGCTGAGGAGGTAGTCGGCTGCCGCACGGACCCCGGCCAGCGACTCGAACGGCAGCGTGCCCAGCTCCCAGCGGTCCGGGACGGTGTTGGCCGACGGGCGGACCTTGTCGGGCTCGAGCTCTTCCAGCAGCTCGGGGCGCCCGCACAGGATCCCGACGTGCGGGCCGAACCACTTGTAGGCCGAGCACGCGAGGACGTCGGCGTCCAGCTCCTCGACGTCGATTCGGCGGTGCGGCGTCGCGTGCACGGCGTCGACGTACACGCGGGCACCGGCGGCGTGGGCGGCGGCGACGATGCCCGGCAGGTCGGGGACGGTGCCGACGGCGTTGGAGGCGGCGGTCACCGCGACGTACCGCGTGCGCTCGGTGAGCACGGCGTCGACGGCCGCGGCCGGGAGCTCGAGCGTCTCCGGCTCGGGCTCGGCGAAGCGCACGGTGGCTCCGGCGCGGGCGGCCGTGAGCAGCCACGGCGCGACGTTGGCGTCGTGGTCGAGCCGCGTGCACACGATCTCGTCGCCGGGCCGCAGCGCGCGGCCCGCGGCGGCGGCGAAGCGCATCGTGAGGTCGGTCATGCTGGGGCCGAAGACGACGCCCTGCGGGTCGGCGCCGAGCAGCGTCCCGACGCTCGTGCGCGTGCCCGCGACGAGCTCGTCGGTGCGCTCCGCGGCCGCGAACAGGCCGCCGTGGTTGGCGTTGTGGCCGGAGCGCATGAAGTCGGCCATCGCCTCGATCGCGCTGTCGACCATCTGCGTTCCGGCCGGCCCGTCGAGGCGCACCCAGCCGTCGCGTAGGCCCGGGAAGCGCTCGCGGTTCACCCCGTCACCTCGCGCAGCAGCTCGCGGTCGTGCTCGTAGCTGAGGAGGTCGGCGGCCTCGGCGGTCGGCAGCCACCGGACCTCGTCGACCTCGCGGTTGGGCACGAACTCCCCGTCCAGCGGCTCCATCATCCAGTAGCGGACGACCTTCTGGCGGCCCTTGGGGTCCCGGTAGGTCGTCGGCGGCAACTCGTGGCCGAGCCGGCAGCGCATGCCGATCTCCTCCTCGACCTCCCGCCGCGCCGCGTCCTCCCACGACTCCCCGGCGTCGAGCTTGCCCTTGGGGAACGACCAGTCGTCGTAGCGCGGCCGGTGCACGAGCGCCACCTCGAGCCCTCGGTCCCCGCGCCGCCACACGACGCCACCGGAGGCCTTCACCTCCGCCTGCTCCGGATCGATCTCCATCGGCGGCATCCTGGTGCCGGCCAACGTCAACTGCGGCTGGGTAAGGAGGTGGGAGATCGGCCACGGCGAGGGTGCATTTCGTCCACCTCGCCGCGATCTCGCTCGCGAAGTGGCGTTATGCCCCATAGCGTGACCTCACGGACGAGCCGCGTGAAGTGGCGAAACTCATCGTGCCTCCCTCAATGCCGCAGTTGACGTTCCCCGCGCGGAGCAAACTTGACGGGTGCGTCATCTTTAACGCCATGCTGCCGAGGGTGTGCGTGATCGGGGCCGGGTCGTCGGGGATCGCCGCGGTGAAGGCGCTGCACGAGCGCGGGTTCGAGTTCGACTGCTTCGAGAAGTCCGACCGCGTCGGCGGCAACTGGGTGTTCAAGAACCGCAACGGGATGTCGTCGACGTACCGCTCGCTGCACATCAACACGTCGCGCGACCGGATGCAGTTCGCCGACTACCCGATGCCGGCGTCGTATCCCGACTTTCCGCACCACACGCACATCGCCGCGTACTTCGACGCCTACGTCGACCACTTCGGCCTGCGCGACCGGATCACGTTCGAGACCGGCGTCGAGCGCGCCGCGCCGGCCGCCGACGGCACGTGGGAGATCCTGCTCGACGACGGCCGGACCGAGCGCTACGACGCGCTCGTCGTGGCCAACGGCCATCACTGGGACGCCCGCTGGCCGGAGCCCGCGTTCCCTGGCGCCGAGACCTTCGCGGGCGAGCAGATCCACGCGCACGACTTCACCGGCGAGGACCCCAACTACTTCCGCGACCGCAGCGTGGTCGTCCTCGGGATGGGCAACTCGGCGATGGACATCGCGGTCGAGTCGAGCTTCTCGGCGGCCGCGACCTACCTGGCCGCCCGCCGCGGCACGTGGATCATCCCCAAGTACGCGTTCGGCCGCCCCGTCGACCAGTACGTCACGCGTGCCGGCGTGCCCTTCAAGGTCCGCCAGGCGTTCGCCCGCAGGATGCTGCGGCTGATCGCGGGCGACCTCGAGCGGTTCGGGCTCCCGAAGCCCGACCACGGGCCGCTCGAAGCGCATCCGACGGTCTCCGACGACGTGCTCTCGCGCCTCGCGCACGGCGAGATCACGCCGAAGCCGAACATCGCTCGGCTGACCGAGCGCACGGTCGTGTTCGCCGACGGGAGCGAGGTCGAGGCCGACCTCGTCGTGTACTGCACGGGCTACAACGTGCGCTTCCCGTTCTTCGACGAGAACTTGATCGCGGCGCCGGACAACGACCTGCCGCTCTTCCGCCGCGTCTTCCACCCGGACCACCCGAACGTGTTCTTCATCGGGCTGCTCCAGCCATGGGGCGCGATCATGCCGCTAGCCGCCGCGCAGGGGGAGTGGGTCGGCGACTACCTCGCGGGCCGCTACGCGCTGCCGCCCGCCGCCGAGCTGCGCGCCGACATCGAGCGCGAGCGCGAGCGCATGCTCAAGCGCTACGTGGCGTCCCGCCGCCACACCATGCAGGTCGACTTCGACGACTATCTCGCCGATCTCGCGAAGGAGCGCCGCCGGGGCGGTGAGCGCGCGCGCGGTCGCCCCCTGCCGGTGCCGCCGCGGGCGGTGGCGACGGCACCGGACGACTCACGCGGCCTCCGCCGTGGGGCGAGCCCGGATGGCGAGCGGAGGCCCGCGTGAGCGGGCGGCGCGAGCGCACGAAGGCCGCCAACCGCGCCGCCATCCTCGCCGCCGCGCTCGAGGTCTTCGCCGAGCTGGGCTACGGCGCGACCAGCGTGCGCGACATCGTGCGCCGCACCGACCTCGCCTCGGGCACGTTCTACAACTACTTCCCGGACAAGGACGCCGCCTTCCGTGCGCTCGTGGAGGAGACCGGCGACGAGGCCCGCCGCCGCGTCCGCGCCGCCCGCCGCAGCGCCCGCACGGCCGGCGACTTCGTGGAGAGCGGCTACCGCGCGTTCTTCGCATTCATCGTCGAGGACCCGGCGCGCTTCGCGTTCATGCGCAGCAATCTCGAGACGATCCGCGATCGCTTCGGCGACGCCGTGCTGCCGGCGGGCACGGAGGAGCTGGCCGAGGATCTGCGCGCGGCGATCGCCGCCGGCCACCTGCAGCCCGTGGACGTCGAGTACTGCGCCCACGCCATGGTCGCCGTCGGCCTCGAGCTGGGTGCGCGCCTGGCCGAGCGTTCGCCGCCCGACGTGGACGGCGCGACGGAGTTCGCCACCGGGCTCTTCCTCGGGGCGCTCGAGCGCCACGCGCTCGCTGTACGTTGAACGGCTTGACCGAGTGGCCCACTAGGCTCGCCGAGGCCCGGCGCTTGTTCTCGCCGGAGACCGTCTATCTCAACACCGCGTCCTACGGGCTCCCGCCGCGCACCGCCCACGAGGCGTTCCTGCACGCCGCCGACGAGTGGCGCCACGGCCGTACGGGGTTCTGGGGCTGGGACGAGTCCGTCGGCGCCGCGCGCGAGAGCTTCGCGCGGCTGCTCGGCGTGGCGGCCGAGGACGTGGCGGCGGGCTCCCAGTCGTCGGCGTTCGCCGGGCTCGTCGCGCTCTCGCTCGCGCGCGGCGCGCGCGTGGTGAGCGCGGAGGAGGACTTCACGTCGGTGCTGTGGCCCTTCCTCGCCCGCCCCGAGCTCGAGGTCGACCTCGTGCCGCTCGAGCGGGTCCCCGAGGCGATCGACTCAGGCACCGCGCTGGTGGCGGTGAGCGCCGTCCAGTCGGTCGACGGGCGGCTCGCGGACCTCGACGCGATCGCGGCGGCCGCCGCGCACCACGGCGTGCTCAGCTACGTCGACGCCACGCAGGCGGCCGGCTGGCTGCCGCTCGACGCAGGTCGCTTCGACTACGTGGCCGCGAGCGGCTACAAGTGGCTGATGAACCCGCGCGGCACGGCGTTCTTCGTCATCCGCCCGGACGCCGGCGAGCGGCTGCAGCCGCACCTCGCGGGCTGGTACGCCGGCGACGATCCCCACGAGACCAACTACGGCGCCCCGCTGCGGCTGGCCGGCGGCGCCCGCCGCTTCGACGTGTCACCGGCGTGGCTGAGCTGGGTCGGCGCGGCGCCGGCGCTGGCGCTGCTCGAGGACGTCGGCATCGACGCCGTCCACGGGAACGACGTCGGTCTCGCCAACCGCTTCCGCGCCGGGCTCGGGCTGCCGCCAGGCGACTCGGCGATCGTCGCCGTCGAGCTCGACGGCGCAGCCAACGAACGGTTGCGCGCCGCCGGCGTCATGTGCACCGAGCGCAGCGGGCTGACGCGCTTCTCGTTCCACCTGAGCACGAGCGAGCACGACGTCGACCGCGCGCTCGACGCGATCGCCGACTGAGGTCAGGGATCCGGGAACGGCTGCATCCGTCCGGGGCCCGGCGTACCGTGCGTCGCGTCATGTCACTGTGCTTCATCGAGCCGCGAGACGCCATCCGCGTGATCGCCGAGACCGTGGGCCGTGAGGCGCGCCGCCAGCTGCTGTGCGAGCTCGTGCGCGCGTGGGTGGACGAGATCCCCGAGGAGGAGCTCGCCTCGCACTACGCGAAGGCGGTCGCCGACCTCGACGATGACGACCTGTCGATGCTCGCCGCCTGGCACGCGTCGATGGAGGTCGGGACGCCGGTCGCCAACCGGGACTTCCTGGTCGGCGCGTTCAGCTCGCTCGGCGAGAACCGGCGCGAGGCGCTGAAGATCGCCGCCGGCCTCCGGGGCGAGGACGCGTTCAACGCCGGCTTCGCCGAGGATCAGGCGCTCGACATGGTGCTGCCGTGGCTGTCGGCCGAGCGGGCCGCCGAGCTGGCGGCCGAGTGCATCGAGCTCTACTGCTGGGACCGGCTCGGGTCCGCGAACTGACCTGGGTCGACATCCGCGGCCGTGCCGTCGATGTCGTCGGGCCGCCGCCGCCGCGGGGCCGTCGCCGCCACCACCAGGCGGTGGGCGAAGCGCCGCAGCAGGACGGCTCGTACGACCGCACGCGTCGGCGGCAGGAGCAGCACCAGGCCGAGGATGTCGGTCAGGAAGCCGGGCGTGAGCAGCAGCGCGCCGCCGAAGATCACGAGCGCGCCGTCGACCACCTCGCGCGCGGGGACGCGCCCGGCACGCACCGCGTCGTTGAAGCGCCGCCAGGCCGAGCGGCCCTGCGAGCGCATCAGCACCGAGCCGAGGATCGAGTCGGCGATCAGGATCCCGATCGTCCACCACACCCCGATCGCCTGGCCGACCTGGATGATCACGAACAGCTCCGCGAGCGGGACGACGACGAACAGCAGGACGAGCGGGAGCAGCATTCGCCCCTACACGTTACGGGGCGGTCAGCTGTAGGCGGGCTGACTGCCGTCGAGCTGCACGGCGGGCAGATGATCCAGCCCGACGACCTCGATCAGCCGCCGGATGTTCGGCTGGGCACCGTTCAGCCACAGCGTGCGCCCCTGCGCGCGCAGGCGCTGCGCTAGGCACGCGAGGTCGATCATCAGCGAGACGTCGGCGAAGTGCAGCTCGGAGAGATCGACGATCACGTCGCGCGTCGCCCGCAGCGCCGTCGACAGGGGACGGCGACGCGAGCCGCTCGTATTCCGATCCTCTTCCCCCACCATCCGCAGGATTGCCAGCTGATCGTCAAAATGAACGATCCCGGCAAGCTAATACAAACCGGCGAGTTCGTACAGCCCGCGGTCGAATTACAATGCATCCCATGGTCGACGAAGACGACGTCCTCGAGGCGCTCAGCAACGTAATCGATCCCGAGCTCGGGCTCGACTTCGTCGAGCTCGGCCTGGTCTACGGGGTCGAGATCGACGGTGGCACGGTCAACGTGACGTTCACGCTCACCACGCCGGCATGCCCGATCGGGCCGCAGGTCTCCGAGCAGATGGAGGAGTTCGTGGGCGAGCTCCCCGGCGTCGAGGAGGTCGTCCCGAACATGGTCTTCACGCCTCCGTGGACGCCCGAGAAGATGTCCGAGGACGCGAAGTTCGCTTTGGGCTACTAGCGCCGTTGGTGGGGGCCGTGCGTGCTGCGGCCTCCGTGAGCAGCTCGTCGCGGGCGGCCTCGATCATCTGGCCGAGGGCCTCGAGGTCGGGCATGGCGTCGTAGTCGCCGAGCAGCCCGAAGTCCATCCCGCCGTTGTAGGACATGATCGCCACGGCGAGCGCGTGGTCGCGCGGGAGGAACGCGACGGGGAAGAGGTCGAGCAGCTCGCGCCCGAGCGCGTAGAGCGGGAACTGCGGCCCGGGCACGTTCGTGACCAGCAGGTTGAACAGCCGGGTCGAGAAGTTCATCCGCGACGCCTGGGCGAGCACCGTCGGTGGCGCGAGGTTCTGCACGCCGGACAGCACCTCGGCGCCGACCGCCTGCTTTGACTCCTTGAGCCCGTCCATCGCCTGGCGCACGACCTGCAGGCGCGCAACGGGGTCGTCGACGTAGATGGGCAGCGGCGCGCGCATGGCGGCGAGCCGGTTGCCCATGTGACCGCGCTCGTCGGCGCCGCGGATCGAGACCGGCACGAGCGCGCGCAACTCCAGCCCCTCGACGCGAGCGCCGCGCGAGATCAGCCAGCGTCGCAGCCCGCCGGCGACCACGGTCAGCACGACATCGTTGACCGTGCCGCCGAACGCATTCTTGATGCGCTTGAAGTCGGTCAGCTCGCTGCGGATCGTCACGAGCCGGCGGTGCGGCCCGATCGGCACGTTGAGTGGCGTGGCGGGCGCCGGGTTCAGGCCGGCCCACGCCACCTCGGCGACGCCTTCGACCGCCTCCCGGACCGTGTGCAGCGAGGCCGTCGGGCGGGTGGCGGCGCTGAGCGCCCGGCCGGCGGCCTCGAACGGCAGCTGCGCGAGCCCGCGCACCCCGCGGGCAGCGAGCGCGAGCGCGCTCGGCTCGGGCTGGGGCATCCACGGCTCGCCCTCGAACGGGAGCGCGGCGGGTACCGGCTCGGCGTCGAAGAGCACGGTCGCCAGGTCCACCCCGGCCACGCCGTCGACGAGCGCGTGGTGGGTCTTGGAGATCAGCGCGAAGTGGCCAGCCTCGAGTCCTTGCACGAGCCACACCTCCCACAGCGGCTTCGTGCGGTCGAGCTGCTGTGAGTGGATCCGCGCGGCGAGCGCCCGGAGCTGCTCCTCCGAGCCGGGAGCGGGGAGCGCCGTGTGGCGCAGGTGGTACTCGAGGTTGAAGCTCGCGTCGTCGATCCACAGCGGGCGGCCGGTCTCGAGCGGCGGGACCGCGAGCTTCTGCCGGTAGCGCGGCACCAGGTGCAGCCGTCCGCGTACGTGGTCGGCGAACTCCTCGAACGCCGGCGGCGGACCCTCGAACACCATCACGGCGCCGATGTGCATGTGCGAGATCGGCCCTTCCTGGGCGAGGAACGCTGCGTCCACCGCCGTGAGCCGATCGCCGTGCGCCTGCGCCATGGTCCCTCTCTCTCCGTCCGGTCGCGGCAAGCCTACAGCGCGGCGGCGGCCAGGCCGCCGAGCACCGAGGCCAGCAACACGGCGGTCACGACCGGCTCGAAGCGGCCGCTGCTCGCGAGCTGCGCGAACAGCGGGCGGCCGAGCAGCTGGCCGGCGGCCGCGACCGGCACGAGCACCGCCACCGGCAGCAGATCGGGCAGCGCGCCGGTGGTGCCGGTGACCCAGAGGGCGAGCGCCCCGATCGCGCTCAAGCCGAGAAAGCAGACCGGCAGCGTGTCGCGCATGCGCTCCGGCGAGAGGTTCCGGCCGAGCAGGAAGACGATCAGCGGGGGCCCGGAGGTCGTCGTGGACGTCGTCAGGCAGCCCGAGGCGAAGCCGGCCGGCACGCCCGCCCAGCGCGGAAGGTCGGCGGCGGAGACTCGCCGCACCGCCAGCGTCGCGATCACGCCCACGCTGACCGCTACCTGCAGCGTGACGGTGTCGAGCGCGCGCAGCACTGCGACGCCGAGCACGGCGCCGGGGATCGCCGCCGCCAGCAGCAGCGCGCACTCGCCCAGCGCGGGATCCGGCCGCCGGCGCTCGGTCGCGAGCGTGAGCAGGCTGATCTCGGCGCCCAGGATCGTGAGCAGCCCGACGGCCTCCTCCGGACCGACGGTGGCGAACACGAGCGGCGCGGCCACGAGCGAGAACCCGAACCCCGCGGCCGACTGGAGCGTCGCCCCGGCGGCGACGGCGGCGGCGGCGACCAGCAACGGCACGACTGCCATCATCACAGAGCCGATGGGGTGGGACTTCTCGACGGAACCCGAGTTCCAGGCGCAGCTCGACTGGATGCGCGCGTTCGTGCGCGAGGAGATCTGGCCGCTCGAGTCGATCGCCGAGGAGCTGGGCCCGGGCGGCTTCGAGCGCGCGATGGCGCCCCTGCGCGAGCGCGTCCGCGAGCGCGGCCTGTGGGCCGCTCACCTGCCGCCGGAGCTCGGCGGGCAGGGCTTCGGCCAGGTCAAGCTCGGCCTGATGCACGAGATCCTCGGCACGAGCCCGTTCGCGCCGGTGGCCTTCGGCAACCAGGCGCCGGACTCGGGCAACTCGGAGATCCTCGCGCTGGCGGGGACGGAGGACCAGAAGCAGCAGTGGCTGCACCCGCTGCTGGCCGGCGACCTGCGCTCCGCGTTCTCGATGACCGAGCCCGACAGCGCCGGGAGCGATCCGACGCTGCTCCGCACCCAAGCCGTCGAGGACGGCGACGGGTGGGTGCTCAGCGGGCGCAAGTGGTTCACCACCAACGCCTCGGTCGCCGACTTCCTGATCGTGATGGCCGTCACCGACCCCGACGCCCAGCGCTACCAGCGGGCGTCGATGTTCCTCGTGCCGGTCGACGCGCCGGGCGTGCAGATCCTGCGCGACGTGCCGACGATGGAGCATCCGTACGAGCGCTTCGGCGCATACGGCGGCCACGCGGAGATCGTGTACGAGGACGTGCGGCTGCCGGCTGACGCCCTGCTGGGGCCGCGCGGCGGCGGCTTCCTGATCGCCCAGCAGCGGCTCGGGCCAGGCCGCATCCACCACTGCATGCGCTGGCTGGGCGTGTCGCGCCGGGCGTTCGACATGCTGTGCGAGCGCGCGCAGTCGCGCTACGCACACGGCTCGCTGCTGGCCGACAAGCAGACGGTGCAGAACTGGATCGCCGACTCGGCCGCCGAGATGCAGGCCGCGCGGCTGATGACGCTGCACGCCGCGTGGAAGATGGACACCGAGGGCGCCGCGGCCGCGCGGCAGGAGATCGCGCTGATCAAGTTCTACGGTGCGCGCGTGCTGCACGACGTCGTCGACCGCGCGCTGCAGGCGCACGGTGCGCTCGGGTACTCGACCGACCTGCCGCTCGAGCAGATGTACCGCTTTGCGCGCGCGGCGCGCGTCTACGACGGGCCGGATGAGGTGCACCGCCAGAGCGCCGCGCGGCAGATCCTGCGCGGCTACGAGGCGCCCGCGGGCGGCGTGCCCAGCGAGCACCTTCCGACCCGCCGCGCGGCCGCCCGGAACGGTTCGCGACGCCGAGCCTGCTCGCGACAGCGCGTGCAGAGCCCGTCGCAGCATGCGAGCTCAGGCTCCCGCACGGACCTCCAACGCCAGCTCGTCGTCCTCGCCCTCCTCGCGGTGGCCGCGAGCGGCTGCCTCGGGTCGGGCTCGGAGGCGACGGTGTCGGCGGCGAGCGTGGACCGGTTCGACGGCGAGCGGGCGTTCGCCGACCTGCGGCGCCAGGTGGAGATGGGCCCGCGGCCGGCGGGCTCGGCGGCGTCGCGGCGGCTCGCGCGCTGGCTGCGCTCCCAGGTGCCCAACGGGCGCTACCAGCGGGTGCCGCGCGGCCTGCGCAACGTCGTCGGCTCGATCCCCGGGCGCGGCGAGCCGATCGTCGTCGGCGCGCACTACGACACCAAGGACCTGCCCGGGTTCGTGGGGGCCAACGACGCGGCGAGCGGGACGGCGGCGGTGCTGGAGATCGCCCGCGCGCTGCGGCGGGCGAACCGCCCGGCGAGCGCGCCGCCGATCCGGTTCGTCTTCTTCGACGGCGAGGAGAGCCCCGACGACCGGCTCGACTTCTACCGCTCCGGCCTGCGCGGCTCGAAGGTCTACGCGCGCCGCCACGCGGCCCGCACGCGGGCCGTGATCCTGCTCGACTTCGTGGCCGAGCGGGGGCGGATGCGGATCCCGCGCGAGTCGGGCTCGGACCCCGAGCTGTGGGCGCGCCTGCGGGCCGCCGCGCGCAAGGTCGGCGCCGGCGCCGCGTTCCCGGGCGGGACCGCGGGCACCGTGATCGACGACCACACGCCGTTCACGCGCCGCGGCGTGCCCGCGATCGACCTGATCGACTTCACGTTCCCCTGCTGGCACGAGACCTGCGACGACATGTCCGCGGTCTCGGAGCGCTCGCTCGACCGCTCGGGCGAGGCGGTCGTGCAGCTGCTCCTAGACTTGGGGCGGTGACCCCCGAGAAGCTCCTCCTCGCCGCGCCGCGCGGCTACTGCGCGGGCGTGGACCGCGCGGTGCAGACCGTCGAGCGCGCGCTCGAGCTGCACGGCCCGCCGGTCTACGTGCGCAAGGAGATCGTCCACAACAAGCACGTCGTCGAGAGCCTGCGCGAGCGCGGCGCCGTGTTCGTGGACGAGCTCGACGACTCGATCCCGGAGGGCGCGGTCACGGTCTTCTCCGCCCACGGCGTGTCGCCGGCCGTGCACGCCGACGCCGAGCGGCGCGGCCTGCAGACGATCGACGCGACGTGCCCTTTGGTCACCAAGGTGCACCGCGAGGCGGTCAAGTTCGCCGGCGAGGGCTACACGATCGTGCTGATCGGCCACGCCGGCCACGAGGAGGTCGAGGGCACGACCGGCGAGGCGCCCGACCACATCGTGCTCGTGCAGACCGAGGAGGACGTCGACTCGCTCGAGGTCCCCGACCCCGACCGCCTCGCCTACATCTCCCAGACGACCCTGTCGGTCGACGAGACGCGCTCGATCATCAACCGCCTGCGCGAGCGCTTCCCGAACATCACCGGTCCGCGCACCGACGACATCTGCTACGCGACCACGAACCGCCAGACGGCGGTCAAGCAGATGGCCGCCGACTGCGACCTCGTGCTCGTGATCGGCTCCAAGAACTCGTCGAACTCGCAGCGGCTCGTGGACGTCGCCCGCGACTGCGGCGCGCAGGCGCACCTGATCGACAACGAGGGCCAGGTGCAGGAGGAGTGGCTCGAGGGCGCCCGCGTCGTCGGGATCTCCTCCGGCGCCAGCGCGCCGGAGGAGCTCGTCGAGCGGCTCGTCGACTACTTCCGCGCCCGCGGCACACGCGACGTGCAGACCTTCGAGGTCATGCGCGAGGACGTGCGCTTCATGCTGCCGAAGGTCATCCGGCAGCAGCTGGCGGCGCGCTAGCCGTCGTAGCGCCTCAGGCGGCGAGTTGCACGGGCGGAGCCTCGGCCTCGGCCTCGGTGTCATCGGGCGCCAACGCGATCCGCCGGCCCGGGACGAGCACGGCCACCACTACGGCGGCAGCGAGCGCCACGCCGGCGACGACGAGGTAGCCGGTCTGGTAGCCCTCGGTCAGCGCGGTCGTGACCGCCCCGCCACTCGCGAGCACGTCGTTCGTCTGGGCGGTGGCGATGGCGGCGATCGCCGCGACGCCGATCGCGCCGCCGACCTGCTGCGAGGTGTTGAGCAGGCCGGACGCGAGGCCGGCGTCCTCGTCCGCGGCGCCGGTCGTCGCCGCGATGGTCCCCGCGATGAACGCCAGCGCGGCGCCGATCCCGGCCAGGACGGACGGCCCGAGGATGTCGGCGAGGAACGAGCCACCGGCCGATACCCGGGAGAACCAGAACAGCGCCCCGGCGACGAGCAGGAGGCCTGCGGCGAACGGGATGCGCGGCCCGATGCGGGTCACGAGCTGCTGCGCCGGCGCCGCCGTCGCCACGATGAGCAGCGCGATCGGCAGCTGGGCGAGGCCGGCCTCGAGCGGCGTGTAGCCGAGCACCGCCTGCGTGTACAGGGTGAGCAGGAACCACATCGGGAACAGGGCCGCCGTCGTCAGCACGGCGCCGATGTTGGCCGAGCGCAGCATGCCGTTCCGGAACGTGCGCAGGGGCAGCAGCGGTCGCTTGGTCGAGGCCTCGATCGCCACGAACGCTGCGATCAGGCCGAGTGCGACCGCCCCGAGCAGCAGCGTCTGCGTCGAGCCCCACCCGGCGTTGGGGGCGTCGACGACCGCATAGATCAGCAAGGCGAGGCCGGCGGTGACCGAGACGGCCCCGGCGACGTCGAACGACCGCACGCCGCCGAGGTCACGCCCCTCGGGGAGCAGGCGCGGTGCCAGCGCGACGGCGGCGATGCCGACGGGGATGTTGACGTAGAGGACGGCCTCCCAGGAGAAGACATCGGTGAGGATGCCGCCGAGGATCGCGCCCGCGGCACCGCCGCTGCCGGCCACGGCGCCCCAGATGCCGAGCGCCTTGTTGCGCTCGGCGCCCTCCGGGAACAGGTTCATGACGAGCGACAGCGCCGCCGGTGAGACGAGTGCGGCGCCCAAGCCCTGCGCCCCGCGCGCGATCACGAGCCACAGCGCGGACTGCGCGAGCGCGCCGGCCAGCGACGCGGCGGTGAAGATGATCAGCCCGGCCATGAACATGCGGCGACGGCCGATGAGGTCGGACATGCGCCCGCCGAGCAGCAGGAAGCCGCCGAACAGGAGGGCATACGCGTTGATGACCCAGGACAGGTCGGCCGGCGCGAAGTCGAGGTCGGTGCCGATCGAGGGCAGCGCCACCGTGACGATCGCGATGTCGAGGATGAGCACGAACTGCGTGGCCGCCAGCAGCGCGAGTGCCAAGCCGCGCGATGAGGTGCTCTGCATACGCTGTTTGACCGTTTCGGTCATTACTGCCTCCAAGTCGGAATAGGAATTCAGATTCCGTTTCTGACCATCAAGATACGGAATTCCCCTTCCGTTTGTCAAGCGAGCGAGCTAAGCTGGCTGCAAATGGCGGCCTCGGAGACAACCCCGACGACGGAGCCTCGTGCGCAGCGCGCCGATGCCCGCCGCAACCGCGAGCGGATTCTCGCCGCCGCGCGAGAGGCGTTCGCGCAAGCTGGCCGCCAGGTGCAGATGCCGGATGTAGCGCATGCCGCAGGCGTCGGCGTCGGGACGCTCTACCGTCACTTCCCCGCGAAGGAGGACCTCGTCCGCGCGCTTGTCCGGGACAAGGTCCAAGCCGGCATCGACACCGCTCGGGAAGCCTTGGAGCGCGACGACCCGCTGGAGGCGATCGAGTGGCTCGTCCACGAGAACGCCAGCAAGATGGCTCACAGCCGTGGCCTGCGCGACGCGATGAGCGTCATCGACTTCGACGACGACAATCCATGGAACGGCGCGGAGGCGCGGCAGGCTGCCGCCGACGTCCTCGACCGGGCTCGGGCCGCCTCGGCGATCCGCGCAGACGTCACCGTGGACGACTGGCAGGCGCTGATGTGCGGCCTGTCCGCCGCGATCGCCACCGGGGCCGACCCCGCCCGCCAGGCGGAGTTCGTCCTGAGTGCTGTGCGCAGCCGGTAGGGGCCGCGCGGGCTCCCCCGAGACCCCGCGTTAGCCCAGCCACCGCCTGATCTCGTCGCCGTGCTCGTCGAGCCGCGGGGGTGGGCGGCGGATCGGGGGGCGCTCGCCGTCGAGGCGCAGCGGTGGGGCGACGAGCGGGACGCCGTGACGGTCGTCGGTGGGCTCGAGGCCGAGCTCGGCGGCCAGCGCGAACGCCTCGTCGACGCGGTTGATCGGGCCGGCCGGGACTCCGGCGGTGCGGAGCGTCGTGAGCCAGTGGTCGGCGGTCTGGGTGCGGAACGCGGCCTCGAGGCGCTCGCCGAGGGCGTCGACGTTGGCCACGCGGGCGGTGTTGGTGGCGAAGCGCTGGTCGGCCGGCAGGTCGGGCAAGCCGACGGCCTCGCACAGGCGCGCGAACAGGCGGTCGTTGCCGACCGCGACCGCGAACGGGCGGTCGGCGGCCTCGTAGGTCTCGTAGGGGACGATGCTCGGGTGGCGGTTCCCGCGCCGTGACGGGACGGCGCCGCCGGAGACCCACGCCGAGCCCTGGTTGAGCAGGGCCGCGAGCGCCGAGTCCATCAGCGAGACCTCGACGTGGCGGCCGCGGCCGGTGCGCTCCCGCTCGGCCAGGGCGGCCTGGATGCCCGTGACCGCGAGCAGCCCGCACACGAGGTCGATCAGCGCGGCGCCGACCTTGAGCGGGCGGCCGTCGGCTTCGCCCGTGACGCTCATCAGGCCGCCCATGGCCTGCAGCAGGAAGTCGTAGCCGGGGAGGCCGGCGGCCTCCGGAGCGGAGCCGAAGGCGGTGACCGAGCAGGACACGAGTCGCGGGTTCGCGCCGCGCAGCGTGTCGCCGTCCAGTCCCCAGGAGGTCATCAGCCCGGGCCGGAAGGACTCGATCAGCACGTCGGCGCGCTCGCCCAGCCGGCGGGCGAGGTCGCGGTCGGTGCCGTCGGCCAGGTCGAGCACGACCGAGCGCTTGTTGCGGTTGAGCCCGAGGTAGTAGGTGCTGGTGTCGCCGTGCCAGGGCGGGCCCCAGGCGCGCGTGTCGTCGCCCGTGCCGGGCCGCTCGACCTTGATCACGTCGGCCCCGAGGTCGCCGAGCAGCATCGAGGCGTACGGGCCCGCGAGTACGCGCGAGAAGTCGGCGACGATCAGCCCATCGAGCATGGCGGCCCGCCACACTAGTGCGGGTGCGGACGCTGGTGATCTCGGACCTGCACCTCGGGGCGAGCACCCGCGGGGATCTCCTGCGGCGTGCGGAGCTGCGCGAGCCGCTGCTCGAGGCGGTGCGCGACGTGGACCGGCTGGTGATCCTCGGCGACGGCCTCGAGCTGCGCGACGGTCCGCAGCGAGCCGCGCCGGAGCTGGCCGGTGCGCTGTTCGGCGAGCTCGGGCGGGCGCTCGGCTCGGACGGCGAGCTGCTCGTGCTGGCCGGCAACCACGACCACGGGCTCGTGGCCGGGTGGATCGACTCCCGGCTTCTGACCGAGCCGTCCGGCTTCCTCGGGCTCGAGCAGCTGATCGAGCCGGCCGAGGCCGGCCCGCTCGCCGCCGCGCTGGCCGAGCGGGCGGCGCCCGCCCGCGTGCGGTTCGCGTACCCGGGCGCGTGGCTGCGTGACGACGTGTTCGCCATCCACGGCCACTACTCCGACGTGCACGCGACGGTGCCGACCTTCGAGCGCCTGGCCGCGGGAGCCATGGCGCGGTGGGCGGTCACGCTCCCCGAGGACGGCGCGTCGGCGGACGACTACGAGGCCGTGCTGGCCCCGATCTACGCGTGGATCCATGCGCTCACACAGCGCTCCGACCGCGCGGTCGTGAGCGCGGGGGCGGGCTTCTCGTCGCGCGCCTGGGTGGCGCTCGGGGGCCGTGGGCGCCGCCGGCGACCGATCCGGACCGCTGCGCTCGGCGCGGGACTTGCGGCGGCGGTGGCGGGCGTCAACGCGCTTGGCATCGGGCCCGTCGACCGTGACCTCTCGGGTGCCGGCCTGCGTCGCGGCTACCTGCGCGGCATCCGCGAGGTCCTGGATCGCCTCGGCGTGCGGGCGCCGCACGTGATCTGGGGCCACTCGCACCGCTCCGGCCCGTGGCCGGGCGACGATCCCGCCGAGTGGACGACGCGGGCCGGCGGGCAGATCCTCAACACCGGCTCGTGGCTCTACCAGCCGCACTTCCTCACGCCGCAGCCGAACGCGTCGCCGTACTGGCCGGGCACGGCGGTGCGGGTCGACGGCGACGAGCCGCCTCGACTGGTCAGGCTCCTGGGAGACCGTGGCCACGCGGAGTTGCGACCCCCGGCGTGAAGCACGTTGCGTGGCACGTGACGCCCGGGCCGACCTCGAAGTCGAGCACGGCGGCGGTGTGGTGGGGGTGCTCGACGAGCGGGAAGCAGCCGGGTCCGTCGACGTCGATCGTCCGGCCGTTCACGGTCACCGACCCCTCGCCCTCGAGCACGGCCCACACGCCGCCGGCCTCGTACGGGCCGCGGTACGCGCCGGGCTGGTCAGCGGTCTGGGCGGGCAGGAGCAGCCCCGGCTCGTCCTCGGGGCGCACCGGCGCCAGCGGCTCGCGCTCGACGCCCAGCAGCTCCTGGATCTCGCGCTCGGTCTCCGCGTAGGCCCCCTCGCCGTAGTGCATCGAGAACAGCGCGCCCTTCTCGTCCCACAGGTAGCGGGCGGGCCAGCCCTCGTTGCCGTACATGTCCCACAGCTCGAGCTGGACGTCGATCACCACGGGGTACTCGATCCCGAGCCGCTCCACCGCGCGCCGGACGTTCTCCTGATCGCGTGCGGGCAGGAAGCCGCCGGCGTGGATGCCGATCACCCGCAGCTCGGGGTAGCGCTCGTGCCAACCCTTGATGTAGGGCAGCGTCCGCAGCGAGTTCACGCGGCAGAAGTCCCAGAACTCGACCAGGACGGGGCGGCCGAGCTGCTTGTCCATGCGCAGCGGGGCGACGTTGATCCACGGCAGGCCGCGCGGGAACGGCGGCGCCGGGATCGTGTGGGGCTGCGCGCGCACCGGCGACGAAGGTAGCGGGGTGGAGCTACCCTGCGGGCGCACCTAGCCGAATGCCCGTGGCGTGCCCGCCGAAACTTCCGGCACGCTGCGGGGTTGATCCGTCAGTCAATCCGAGTCCCCATTTCGGAGGAGAACCCTTGCGCAAGTACCTGATCGCCGCCGTAGCGGCGCTCACCGCACTCTGTCTCACCGCCGTCGCGCTCGCCCAGGATCCGGCGCCGGCGCCCAAGCTCACGATCAACAAGGCCACGCCGAAGAACGCGGGCACGACGAGCGATCCGAAGCCCGCGCGGCTGAAGCTGCTCGTGAAGAACAACGCCGCGAGCAAGACCACGATGGACATCCTCGACCTCTACCTCCCGAAGTCCTGGAAGGTGAACGGCAAGGGCCTGCCCGCGTGTGACCACATCAAGCTCGCCACCGAGCGCGACGCGAGCGCCTGCCCCAAGGGCTCGAAGGCCGGCACGGGCGCGGCGAACGCGGTCCTCGGTCCGCGCTCCGCGAGCCCAAGCCCGCTGAAGTTCAAGATCACGGTCTTCAACGGCACGAAGAAGCAGCTGCTCTTCCTGCTCCAGCAGGTCGACCCGGTCACCGGCGCCCCGATCAGCGGCGGCGTCGAGACCGCCCTCAAGGGCACGGTCAAGAACGCCTCGGGCAAGTACGGCAAGCGCATCTCGATCAAGGTCCCGGACGGCAAGGGCGAGTACGCCCAGTTCCCGAACATCCAGCAGCCGGCGCCGGGCGTGTACTCGGCCCTCCAGGACCTGAGCGCGAACATCTACCTCAAGAAGGGCAGCAAGAGCCTGCTCTCCTCGACCGGCTGCAGCGGCGGCAAGTACCCGTTCAAGGCGACGCTGCGCTACTCGGACAACCCGACGCCGCCCGCAAAGCGCACGGCATCGACCACCGCGTCGAAGAGCTGCACCAAGTAGTCACCGCGCACCGCGCGATCGTGTGACCGAAGGCCCCGCCGGTGGCGGGGCCTTCGTCGTTCCTAGACTCGATTCGCGTGTGGCTGATCGCTCACGGGATCGTCGGACGGGCCGACCTGCCGATCCCGGTCGCGCTGTTCGCCGCCGCCGCGGCGGCGGTCCTCGTGGTCTCGTTCGTGGCGCTCGCGGCCGGGTGGTCGCGGCCGCGGCTCGAGCGCTGGCGGGAGCGGCCGCTGGCGCGGATCCCGGTCGTGGTCGAGGTGCTGCTCGGCGCGGCCGGAGTGCTCGTGTTCGCGGTCGTCGCGTACGCCGGGCTGGCGGGCACCGACACGCAGCAGCAGAACCTTGCGCCGACGGCCGTGTACGTCGGCTTCTGGGTCGGCATCCCGTTCCTCTCGCTGCTGCTCGGCGACGTCTTCCGCCTGCTGAGCCCGTGGCGGGCGATCGGCCGGCTCACTGGGTGGGTGGCGGCGCGGGCCGGCGGCGACGCGATGCCCGAGCCGCTCCCGTACCCCGACCGGCTCGGCCACTGGCCGGCGGCGCTCGGCATCGCCGCGTTCGCGATCTGCGAGCTGTGCTGGGCGGCCGCGCGCGACCCCGGCCCGCTGGCCGTGCTGATGCTCGTCTACCTGGCGATCCAGCTCGTCGGCATGAGCCTCTACGGCGTCGAGGCGTGGACGCGGCGGGGCGACGCGTTCGGCGTCTGGTTCGGGTTGATCGCGCGGCTGGCGCCGCTCGGGCGCCGAGCGGACGGGCGGCTCGTGTTGCGCCCGCCGGTGGTCGCGACGACGTCGCTGGTCGCGGTCGTAGGCACGACGGCCGTGCTGCTGGTCGGGATCGGGACGACCGCGTTCGACGGCGCGCGCGAGGGCCCGCTCTTCAACGGCATCGTCGTCGACCTGCAGGACGGCTTCACCGGCCTCGGGCTCTCCAAGGGCTTCGGGCTGGAGCTGGGGTTCGTCGTCGGCCTGCTGATCTCGATCGCCGCCGTGACCGCGATCTGGTCAGCGGGCGTCAGCGGGATGCCGCGCGACGGCCTGCGGGTCTCGCGGCGCGAGCTTGGGCGGCGCTTCGTGCATACGCTGATCCCGATCGCCGCCGCGTACCTGGTCGCCCACTACTTCTCGCTGCTCGCGTACAACGGGCAGGACCTGTGGCGCCTCGCGTCCGACCCGCTCGGCGACGGGAGCGACCTGTTCGGCGGCGCCGGCTCGAGCACCGACTACTCGGTCGTCTCCGCGACCGGCATCTGGTACGTCCAGGTGGGGGCGCTCGTCGTCGGCCACGTGGCGGCGCTCGTGCTCGCCCACGACCGCGCGTTGTCCGTCTACGGCAGCCCGCGCGCGGCTGCGCGCTCGCAGATCGTCATGCTTGGCGTGATGGTCCTGTTCACGCTGCTGGGCCTGTGGCTCCTGTCGGCGGCGCTCAACACATGACGTCGTTCGCGCATGTGGGCCACTGGCTGGTCGACCTGCTGTACGCCGCGCCGCTGCTGGTGATGGTCGGCGTGCTCATGGTCGCGCGGCTGAGAGATCGCCGCGACAAGGGATCCTGACCTTCCGGTGCGTCAGATGCGCAACCTGTGCGCCAGCCCATGCGTACAAACAAGGGTCGGGTGGGAATGCCACCGGCGAGGGCCGACCGTGAGCAGCCACGAGCTCCGAGATCTGCTGGACCAGGTCGCCGACACGCGCGAGATCGTGCTCCGGCGCCAGCGCCGCAGCGCCACGTACGACGCCTGGAGCGACGCCCGCGACGAGGCCCGCCAGGCCTACCGCCGCTGGTCCGCTGCGCCGGCTGACCGCGACCTACACCGCGTACCGCGCAGCACAGGACCGCGAGGACGCCGCCCAGGACACGCTGGCTCATTCGGGCGGCTGAGCTGCTCGTTGTTGCGGGACTGATGCGGAGGTGTGCCGCCTTCGTTCGAACTGCGGCATTGAGGGGGTGAGATCGGCCGCGCCGGGCTCTGGTGGGTGTGTCGGAGGGAGCATTTCGTCCACTTGACGGTGGTTCGTCACGCGAGGTGGACGAAGTGCTGGCTATGGGGGAAGAACGTCCACTTCACGGGCGCGGGCGGCGTGAGGTGGACGAAATGCTGCGCTGCGCGACCGGGCGATCGCGACGCTCGCTGGCCGCCAGCACGGGATCGTGACGGTCGCGCAGCTCGCCGAGGCGGGTCTCGGCCCGAACGCGGTCGCGCACCGGGTGGCGCAGGGCCGGCTCGTGCGGGTGTATCGCGGCGTGTTCCAGGTCGGGCCGATCGCGCGCGCGCGTGGGGCCGAGATGGCGGCGGTGCTGGCGACCGGCGGCGTTCTCAGCCACCAATCGGCGGCCAAGATGTGGGGCCTGCGCCCGCACGATGGACCAGTGCACGTCACGGTTATCGGCGAGGCGAGGAAGCGACGCCCCGGAGTGCGGATCCATCGATCCCACTCCCTCAATGCCGCCGTTCAAGACGGCCTGCCGCTCACGACCGCGGCGAGAACGCTCCAGGATCTGGCCGCCCACGTGCCCCAGCACGAGCTCGACCGCGCGGTCGAGCAGGCGCAGATCCTGCGGCTGGCGACGAGGAACGAGATCGCGGCCGACGATGCCGCGACGAGGCCGCCGGGCGCTAGCAGCCGCGCTCGACGAACGAGCCCAGCGCTCACCCGCTCAGAGGCCGAACGCCGGCTGCTGGCGCTGATCCGCCAGGCGCGGCTGCCGCGACCGGAAACGAACGTGGTCGTGCACGGCTTCGAGGTCGACCTGTTGTGGCGCGAGCAGCGGCTGATCGTCGAGGTCGACGGCTTCGTCTATCACTCGACGAGACAGGCGTTCGAGCGCGACCGCGCCCGCGACGCCGCGCTGCAGGCGGCCGGCTACCGCGTGATCCGCGTCACCTGGCGCCAGATCGTCCACGAACCGCACGCCCTCATCGCGCAGCTCGCGGTGCTGCTTCAGACCCAGATGTCGCGCACGACGGTCTCGTAGCCGCCATCCTCGGCTGCCGCTGCCGCGCGGGCCTGCCGGCCTTCGTCGGTGCGCTGGGTGAAGACGAGCCGCGTCGGGCCGAGGTGGTGCGCCCAGGCGCGCGCGAACGCCTCGGCTCGCTCCTTGTGGCGGCCGAGGTCGGCCGGGACCGGGTGGTGGCGGACGGGGAACGGCGGGCGGCGGAGCAGCACGCGACCGAGCAGCGCGGCGGCGCCCGCCGACGGGTCCGGCAACGGACGACCGACGAGGTAGCGCGGGGCGTCGGCCACCGAGACGAGCTCGTCGAGCGCGGTCGCGAAGCGCTCGCTCTCCTCGGGCGTCGCGCGGGTGAGCGCCACGCGGAGGTAGCCGGAGGCGCGCGGCTCGATCACGAGCGACCCGACCGCGTCGTCCGAGAGCTCGCCGAGCGCCCGGTAGGCCTCGGCCACCGCGCGGGCGGCGGCGTCGAGTGGGAGCACGAGCGGCAGTCGCTGCTGCGCGCGGCGCAGGCGGAGCGCCGCCCAGCCGAGCCCCGCGAGCGTGATCGCGAGGCCGCCGACAAGGCCGACGGGCCCGACGAGGAACATCGCGGCGAGCGCGACGAGCAGCCCGGCGGCGCCGACCGCGAGCGGAGTCTGCTGGGAGATCGGCGGCGCGCCGCCGCGACGAGCGGCGCGCCTGGCTCGGTGCGCCGCAGCCGTGACGAGGCCGTCGGCGCCCGCCGTCCCCGACCGCGGCCGGACCACGAGCGTTCGGAGGTCCGCACCGACGTAGGGCTCGCCGAGGCGCCACCGCGCGCGAGCCTCGTCGCGTGCGACCGCGCGGGCGACCATCGCGCGGTTGACCGCGGCGAAGTGGCTCGCGGGCGGCGAGGCGAACGGGCTGAGCTCCGGGTGCACGTGGGACGGTCCGGCCTCGATCTCGCCGTCGTCGGCCGGGGCGTACAGGTGCAGGTGCTTGCGCACGAAGCGCGCGTAGTCCGCGCTCCCGCGTGCGAGGTCCGGCGCCACGCACACGATGTCCCAGTTCGACGCGAGCTTTGACGGATCGCCCGGGTCCAGCCGCAGCGAGCGCCCGCGCATCTGCTGCACGGACACCCCGGTGGTGGCGACCGTCAGATCGACGAGGCAGTTCACCGCCGGGCAGTCCCAGCCCTCGCCGAGCAGCGCGCGGGTGCCGATCAGCACGCCCGAGACGCCGCTCTCGAGCACTCGCGTCGCGAGCTCGACCCAGGCGCGCGGCACCCACTCCGCGCCCGAGGAGCGCAGCGAGACGAGCACGCCGTCCGGCTCGGCCGACCACTCCGGCAGCGCGAGCTGGCCCTCGGCCTGCTCCACCAGGGCGGCCAGGAGCACGTCGGCGTCGGCCGGCAGGCAGCGCAACCCGCGGCCGGAGACCACCAGCGGCCGCAGCGGCGCCGTCCGCAGGTCGGCCCCCAGCGCGACCAGCGCATGGCGCGCGCTCCCCGAAGCCGGGTCGAGCACGCCGCCCAGCAGCGGGTCGGGCTTCGCCTCCGCCAGCTCCGCGTCGCACAGCACGAGCGCCCGCAGCGCGTCGCCGCGCGACTCCATCTCCGCCCCGAGCACCTCCACCAGCCCGATCGCCTTTGCCTGCGAGCCGGTCAACAGCCGGTCGACCTCCGAGGTGCCGCGGCGGATCCCCTGCCGCGTCAGCCGGAACCCCAGCTCCCCGAGCGCGGCCGCCACCGCCGCGTAGCGGTCGCCCGCCGCCGACTCGGCGGAGGGATGCAGGCAGCGCAGCGCGTAGTCCTCGAGCAGCACCAGCCAGTCCTCGAGGTCCGGCGCGCGCCGGTAGGCCTCGCCCCGTGGCGCGCCCTCGGGCAGCGCCAGTCCCGCCGAGCCGAGGAACCGCACGCCGGCGCGCGCCAGCCGCGGCGAGCGATGCTGGAAGTCCTCCCACGGCACCTGGGCGTCGTCGTCGGCCGATCGCCGCCGTTCGCGCAGCCGCGTGATCACCCACGCCGGGAAGGAGAACGGCCCCTCGGCGTCCTCGTGCAGCGCTGTGACCAGCTCCTTGAAGCGCGTGTCGTGCTCGGCCAGCCACGCGCGCTCGCTCGCCAGCGGCTCGGTCAGCCACGCCAGCTCCTGGTAGGGCGCCAGATGCCCGTCGCGGACGACCGCTGGCGTCGGCACGGTGTAGTCGACCGGCCCGAGCAGCTCGGCGTAGAGCTCGGACTCCTCTCCGGTGAGGTCCGACGGCGGCGTCGCCGTCAAGCCGACGACGTGGACGTCCTCGCCGCCGAGCGCGTCGAGCACCGCCCGCACCACGTAGCCCCACATCGACGCCAGGTGGTGGCACTCGTCGAGCACGACCATGCCCACGCGGCCCGCGCGCAGCGCCGCCACACGCGCCTTAGCGGTGGCCGACAGCAGATCGGCGAGCTCGACCCCGGCGTGCTCGCCGCGCGCGATCTCGCGCTTGACCGCCGCGGTGATCTGCGCGATCTCACGCGCGCGGCGCTCGGCCGCCGCGCCGTCGTAGCGCTCCGCCTCGACCTCCTCGATGCCGACGCCCGTCGCGGCCGCCCGTTCGGCGACCCAGCGCTCGGCGGCCACGCGCCCGATCACCACCGCCGGGTCGTCGAGCTGGCACAGCGACTGGTAGGTCATGCACGCGATCGGGAACGCCGGCTCCGGCCCGGCCGTGCGCACGACCTCGGCGGCCGGCGCGAATTGTCGGACCGCGCGCGGCCACTGCATCTGCACGGCGCTGTTGGGAGACAGCACGAGCGCGCGGCGACCGACCCGGCGCACGAGCTCCACCCCCACGAGCGTCTTGCCAGACCCCGGCGGCGCGACGATGTGCGTTCGCCGCCGGCCGGCGATGCGATCGCGCTCGAACGCCGCGATCGCGGCCTTCTGGTAGCGGCGCCACTCGCCGCCGAACGAGAGCTCGTCGAAGAGCGCGGGAAGCGCCGCGGCGGTCACAGGCGGGCGAGGTCGCGCGCCAGGCGCCGGGGGGTGAGCTGCGACACCGGGAAGCCGACGCGCTGCCGGCCCTGGGCGTCGACCAGCACGGTGTAGGCGGAGTGGTCGCGCCCGTCGCGCTGCGGCGCGATCCCGAACGCCTGCCACAGCCGCGCGAGCGCCGCGCGGCTGCCGAGCAGGAAGTCCATCCGCCCGGTCATCGACTGCTCGAGCACGAACGCCCGCGCCCGCGCCGGGGTGTCGTTGGCCGGGTCGACCGACACGCCGATCACCGGCACGTCGCGGCCGAGGTCGTCGAGCGCCCCGCGGATGCTCTGCACCTGGCCCGGGCAGGTGTCGTCGCACGTCGAGTAGATGAAGGTGACGACCACCGGCCGGCCGCGCAGGCTCGCGGCGGTGACGGTCTCGCCCTCGGCGTTGCGCAGCTCGAACTCGGGCAGCCGCGCGCCCGGCGGCCGGATCGACCCCTCCCAGCCCGTGGCCGCCGGAGCGTCGCTCCCGCGCTGCGCCAGCCACACGCCCAGCACGCCGGCGGCGGCGCACACGCAGAGGGTCATGACGGCGAGCAGCACGCGCGTGGGGACGAGCACCTGCCCAAGCTTAGGCTTCCGTCAGGCCTCTCCGGATCGCGTAGCGGACGAGCTCCACCCGGTCGCGCATGCCGAGCTTGCGCAGCAGGTTGGCCCGGTGCGACTCGACGGTCTTCTCCGCCAGATGCAGGATCTCCGCGATCTGCTTGTTCGTGTGCGCCTCGGCGATCAGCTTCAGCACCTCCTGCTCGCGCGGCGAGAGCGGCTCGTCCGGGCCCGCGGAATCGTCCGACATCCAGTCGCGGATCAGCTGGCGCTCGACCGCGTTGGTGAGGAAGGCGTCGCCGCGGTGGACGGCGCGGATGGCGTTGAGCAGCGCCTGGTCGACCTCGCGCTTGAGCACGTAGCCGGACGCGCCCGCCTTCAGCGCGTCGAACACGTAGCGCTCGTCGTCGTGCATCGACAGCGCCAGCACCTGTGTCTGCGGCAGGTGCGAGCGGATCTGGCGGGCGGCCTGCAAGCCGGTCATGCGCGGCATCGAGACGTCGAGCACGCACAGGTCGGGGCGCGTGGCCAGCGCCTGCTCGAAGGCGACGACACCGTCCTCGGCCTCGGCCACGACCTGCATGTCGGGCTGCCGCTCGATCAGCAGCTTCAGGCCGCCGCGGACGATGCCGTGGTCATCGGCGATGAGGATCCTCATGTGGCTCCCATGGTGAGTTCGATGGTGGTCCCGTCCCCGGGCTCGCTGAAGATGTTCAGGCGCCCGCCCACGAGCAGCGCGCGCTCGCGCATGCCGCGCACGCCGGCGCGCTTGCGGCCGGCGCCGTTGCGGACGAAGCCGCGCCCGTCGTCGCGCACGCGCAGCACGGTGCGGCCGACGAACGAGAGCTCGACGTCGACATGGCGCGCCGAGGCGTGCTGGGCGACGTTGGACAGGCTCTCCTGTGTCACGCGGTAGATCACGAGCTGCTCCTCGTCGCTGAGGATCGAGAGCGGCCCGTAGTGGTGGAAACTGGCGCGGATGCCAGTGCGGTCGCCGAAGTCGGCGACCTGCGACGCCAGCGCGGGCACGAGCCCGTGGTCGTCGAGCGCGGTCGGGCGCAGCTGGCGGGCGAGGTGCAGGAGCTCCTCCATCGCCTGGGCGGCGACCTCCTTGGTCTCCTCGAGCTCCTGCTGCAGGCCGGGCGGGGCGTCGCCGATCGTCGCCTGCAGGCGCAGGAGCACGCCGGTGAGCGCCTGGTTGACCTCGTCGTGCAGGTCCTGCGCGATCCGCGAGCGCTCCTGCTCCTGCGCGTGCAGCACCGCGCGGCCGGACTGCCGGCGCTCCTCCTCGAGCCGCTCGAGCATGCGGTTGAAGTCGGCGGTCAGGCGGCGCACCTCGTCCGCGGCACCGCGGGTGACGTCGGCGCGCTTGCCGGGGTTGGCGAGGTCGACGCCGCTCATGGCGTCGACGAGCCGCTCGATCGGCGCCAGGCGCTTGCGCAGCAGGATCGAGTTGAGCAGCACCACGCCCGACACCGCCAGTGCGATCAGCAGCAGGCCCTCGGTGCTGGTGGCATCCTTGAGGCGGTCGCGAGCGACGAGCGCGGCCATGAACGCGGTGAGCGCGACGAGCGCGGTGTTGACGGCCAGGACCTGCGTGAGGAGCGTGCGCGAGCGCATCTGCCTCGGTCATCGGCATACCGCGCTCGCGCGTTGATGGGTAGGAGACCGTATGCGGTCGTCGCGCGGCCCGGGGTGGCGCTATCCTTTGTGAAGCTTTGGAATCCCGACCAGCTTCGAGGACTTTGACGATGAGCCCGAGTGGGGCGGAGGTCATCCGCCAGATCAAGAGCCAGGTCGACGAGGTCGATCCGGCGCAGGTCAGCGAGCACCTGGGCAACGGGATCGTCCTCGTCGACGTGCGCGAGAGCACCGAGTGGGACGCCGGGCACATCGCCGGCGCCAAGCATGTCCCGCGCGGCTATCTGGAGTCGCGGATCGAGGGCGCCGCGGGCGCCGATCGCTCGCAGGAGATCGTCCTCTACTGCGCCTCCGGCCAGCGCTCGGCGCTCGCCGCCCACACGCTGAAGGAGCAGCTCGGCTACGCGAACGTCAAGTCGATGACGGGCGGCATCGCGCTGTGGAAGGACCGCGGCTACAAGGTCGAGGTCCCGCGCGCGCTGTCGGCCGAGCAGCGCGAGCGCTACTCGCGCCACCTGCTGGTGCCCGAGATCGGGCTCGAGGGGCAGACCAAGCTGCTCGACGCCAAGGTCCTGCTGCTGGGCGCCGGCGGGCTCGGCTCGCCGACCGCCCTCTACCTGGCCGCCGCGGGCGTGGGCACGCTGGGCGTGGTCGATGACGACGACGTGGACCTCTCGAACCTGCAGCGCCAGGTCATCCACACGACCGACCGCATCGGCACGCCGAAGGTCGACTCCGCCGAGCAGTCGATCACGGCCATCAACCCCGACGTGAAGGTCGTCAAGTACCGGACGCGCCTCGACGCCTCGAACATCATGGAGATCATCGAGGGCTACGACGTGATCGTCGACGGGGTCGACAACTTCCCTACGCGCTACCTGCTCAACGACGCGACCGTGCGGCTGGACATCCCGGTCGTCTCCGCTTCGATCCTCGGCTTCGACGGCCAGCTCTCGGTCTTCAAGCCGCACGACGGGCCGTGCTACCGCTGCCTGTACCCGGTGCCGCCGCCCGCCGAGCTCGCTCCCTCCTGCGGGGCCAACGGTGTCCTGGGCGTGCTGCCGGGCACGATGGGGCTGCTGCAGGCGACCGAGGTCGTGAAGCTGATCACGGGCGCGGGCGAGCCGCTGGTCGGCCGGCTGCTCCTGTACGAGGCGCTGGGCGCGACGTTCACCGAGCTCAAGGTCCGCCGCGACCCGGAGTGCCCGATCTGCTCGAAGGACCCGGCCGAGATCGCCGACGAGGAGATGGGCGTCTTCCCGGACTACGAGGCCTTCTGCGCGGCCGCCGGATAGCCTGACCGGGATGGCGACGATCAAGGTTCCCCCCGTGCTCCGCCCGTCCGTGGGCGGAGAGAAGGAGGTCGCGGCCGACGGCGAGACCGTCGGCGCGGTGCTGCAGTCCCTGGCCTCGCAGCATCCCGCGACCGAGTCGCAGCTGTTCGGCCCCGACGGCGCGCTGAACCGCTACGTCAACGTGTACCTCAACGACGAGGACGTCCGCGTGCTGGACGGACTCGACACCGGCGTCGGCGACGCCGACACGCTGGTGATCCTGCCGGCCATGGCCGGCGGGTGACCCGCCCGGCGGTCGCCGGCGACATCGACTGCGCTGGTGGCGGCGTACGAGTGGCTGTTCGCGCCGCCGGGGATCGTGCCGCCCCGGTGGGATCCCGAGCGCGCGGCGGAGGCGCTCGCCCAGCGCGATCGCGTCCGACCGCGCCGAGGTCCTGGTGGCCGAGGCCGGCGGCGCGATCGCCGGCGTCTGCACGGTCTACCTCGACCTCGAGTCCGTTCGCTTCGGCCCCCGGGCCTGGGTGGAGGACCTCGCCGTCGACCCTTCGCACCGCTCCCGCGGCCTGGGCAAGGCGCTGCTCGACGCGGCGAAGGACTGGGCCCGCTCCCGCGGAGCGACCCACCTCGAGCTCGACTCCGGCGAGGCGCGCGCGGACGCCCACCGGTTCTACGAGCGCGAAGGCCCGACCTGGCGCTCGATCTGCTTCGGCCTTCGGCGGGGAGGCCGATGCGCGAGCGCCGCCGCCGGCCGGTTGCGGGACGGTGCCGCCGGCGTCGGCATCGGCGGCCGGGAAGGGGCCGGCGGGCTGCGGGTGTGCGTCCGCTCGTCGACGGCAGGTGGAGCTCGCCCGCACGGCCGCGGAGCGATCGCGGCGAGCGGTGCGCGTGCCGAGGCGGCGAGCTCGACGTGCGCGACCTCGACGCGTTCGAGGCGCTCGCGCCGACGAGCGCGGCCGGCACGGGCGCATCGACCAGCTCTTCAACGCGCCGGCATCGGCCTCGGCGGCGGATGGAGACCTACGCGGCCGAGGACGGGACGACGTCTTCGACGGCAACCGCGCGGGCGCCCACGGGGTGCGAGGTCTACCGCGGCACGTCGAGCAGCGCACGGGCCGCATCGCCACGGCGCGATCGCCGGCCTGCTCCCGTTCCCGAGGGCGGGCGCGCCGCATCGTCGGCGAGCGAGCGACGCGGTCGTGGCGCGGCTCGAGCAGGCTGGCGCTCGATCGAGCGCGGGCGGTGCGGCCGCTCACGCGCGTCGCCGCTGTGCGCCGCCGTGGCCGCGCACGTCGTCGACCCTGCCGAGGCGTCGCTCGGGGGCGCGACGAGCCGTCGCATTCGCCTCACGGAGCCGTTCCGCGCGGCAGGAGCAGCTCGCTCCCTCCGTGCGGGAGGCGCGCGCGGCGCACGCACCCCGGGAACTGGCCGGCGCTATGCATCTCGCTTCGGCGGCGTCGGCCGTCCCCTTGGCGCGACAGCCTGGCTTACACGAGGCCGGCTCGCGCCGCCGGTGCGGTGGGACGCCGCGGCGATGGGCACCGCTGATCCGGCGTGGAGGCGGCTGAGCGCGCTGCCGCTCGTGATCGAGTCGTACGAGTTCGAGCGGCTGTCGGCGCAGATGGCGTACGGCTTCGAGCGCGTCACGACCCGGATCCGCCTGATCGGCGGCGGCGCGGAAGGGCTGGGCGAGGACGTCTCGCCGTATCGAGGACGAGGACGACACGCTGCACGTGATCGGGCCGGTGCTGCCGCTGGCCGGGGAGTGGACGCTCGGGTCGTTGTGCGAGCGGCTCGCCGAGCTCGACCAGTGGCCGGTGCCGCCGCAGTGGGACATGGCGACGCTGGTGGCGCAACTGGGCCTTCGAGTCGGCGGCGCTCGACCTCGCGCTCAACCAGGCGGGCCGGGCGCTGCACGAGGTGGTGGGGCGGGAGCCGCGCCGGCTGCGGTTCGTGAACTCGCTCGGGCTCGGCGACCCGCCGACGTTCGACCCGATCGCGCGGCGCCTCGAGCACCACCCCGACCTGCGCTTCAAGCTCGACGCCGCGCCCGCGTGGACGCCCGGCGATGATCGAGGAGCTGGCCGCGACGGGCGCGGTCGAGATCGTCGACTTCAAGGGCCGCTACGGCATCGAGGTCGAGGACCTCCCGACGCTGCTGACGATGTACGAGCGCGTGATCGCGGCCTTCCCGGACGCGCTGCTCGAGGACGCGCACGACCTGCCGGAGGTCAGGGCGCTGCTCGAGCCCGAGGCGCACCGCATCTCCTACGACGCGCCGATCCACGCCGTCGAGGACCTCGACGCGCAGCCGCTCGCGCCGCGCGCGGTCAACATCAAGCCGTGCCGCGTCGGCAGCCTGCGGCCGCTGCTCGACGTCTACGCCGCCGTGCGAGGAGCGCGGGCTTGATCATGTACGGCGGCGGCATGGGCGAGCTCGACGTCGGCCGCGGCCAGATCCAGCTGCTCGCGTCGCTGTTCCACGCCGACGGGCCCGAACGACACCGCGCCGAGCGGCTACAACGCCGAGACGCCGGCCGCCGACCTGCCGCCCAGCCCGCTGCCGCCCGCGCCCGCCCGCGACCGGCTTCCGGCGGGCGGCCTAAGCCGTCACCAGCGCGCGAGCTTCCAGACCGCCGGGTGCGGGCCCTCGGCGCCGATCTCGGCGAAGATCGTCACCGCGCGCTTGAGCTCGTCCATCGCCTCGTTCGAGCGGTCGGTGGCGTGGAGGAGGTCCGCGAGGTTGTTGCGCAGCGCGGCCTCACGGTGGCGGTCGCCGATCTCGGTGCAGAGCGCGAGCGCGGCGCGGGTGAGCTCGAGCGCCCGCGGCAGGTCGCCCTGCTGGCGGTGGGCGAGCGCGAGGTTGTTGAGCGCGGCGACGCGGCCCTCGGCGTCGTCGACCTGCTCGGCCAGCGCCAGGCTGCGGGAGAGGTGCGCGAGCGAGCCTTCGAGCACGCCGAGCAGGTTGTGCGCCTGCCCGAGCGCGTGCGGCTCGCCGGCCTGCTCGGCGAGCTCGAGCGCCTCGCCGGCGAGCGCGGCGGCGCGCTCGGCGTCGCCGCCGTCGTGGGCCGTGAGGCTGAGGTCGGCCACGATCCGGGCTCGCGCGGCGGGGTCGGTCGTGAGGTCGAGCGCGGCGCGGAAGTGAGCCTCGGCGAGCGCCCACTCGCCGCGGCGGTGGTGCACCCGGCCGAGCCGCTGCTCGAGCTCGCCCGACGGCGCGTCGGCGGCCGCCGCGCGGTAGGCCGCGAGCGCGGCGCCGTAGTCGCCGCGCAGCGTCTGCAGGTCGCCGATCGCGGCCTGCAGCAGCCGCGCGGTCCGGGTGGCCGAGCGCGAGCGCGGCCTGGAGGTGCTCGAGCGCCTCGGCGTTGGCGTAGACGCGGCGGGCGTCGTCGGCCGCCCGCGCGTAGGCGCGCGCCGCCTCCTCGTCGCGCCCGGCGAGCGCGAGGTGGCGCGCCACCGCCGCCGACGGGCCGGTCGCCGCGGCGCGGCCGTGCAGGAGGCGCCGACGGGCGAGGCTCGTCTCCTCGTAGACGAGCGCGCGCAGCCGCTCGTGGGCGAAGTCGTACGCGGCCGGCCCTTCGCGCACGAGCCCGCGCGCGACGAGCTCCTCGAGCGCGGTGACGGTCTCCTCGTCGCCGCGGCCGCTGGCCGTGCGCACGGTGTCGACGTCGAACGAGCGGCCGATCACCGCCGCAGCGGCCAGCACCTGCCGCGCGACCTCGCCGACCGGCGCGAGGCGGGCGCGCAGCACGTCGCGCGCCGCCGCCGGCAGCGGCCACTCGCCCTCGGCGGCAGGGGCGAGCGCGCGCAGGTACTCGACGACGAGGAACGGCACGCCCTCGGTCTCCTCGTACAGCCGCATGGCAAGGGTCGCGTCGCCCTCCGGGCCGATCAGCTCGGCGACCTCGTCGCGGCTCAGCCGGTCGAGCCCGAGCACGGTGGCGGTACCCGAGCGGGCCGCCTCGGCGACGACGCGCCCAAGCGCCGGCTCGAACGGCGTGCGCCACGCGAGCAGCACGAGCGGCGAGCGCCGATCGAGCCGGCGCAGCCCGTACGCGAGCAGGGCGAGCGTGGCGTCGTCGGCCCACTGGAGGTCGTCGACGAACAGCACGCCTCCGGCCGCCGCCGCCGCGAGCGTCTCCCACACGCCGTCGAAGAAGCGCACCTGCGGCGGCGGGGCCGTCGAGCGGCGGGGGCTCGGGCAGGCCGGGCCGCGCCTCGGCGAGCGCGGGGACCAGCCGGGCCGCCTCGGCAAGCGCCCGCGGCGCGGCGTCCTCGACCCAGCCCTCGCTATCGCGCACCCGCGCCTGGAGCGCCTCGACCAGCGGGCCGTACGCCAGCCCGGCCTCCTCCTCGTACGCGCGCCCGGCGAGCACGGGAGCGCCGTGCCGGCGCGCGTACGCCAGCAGCTCCTCCGCCAGCCGCGTCTTGCCGATGCCGGCCTCGCCCTCGATCACCACGACGTGCCCGCCGCCGCCGTCGAAGCGCTCGACCAGCGTCGCGCCGCTCCCCGTCGCGCCCGACCAACACAAAGGGGTCTGACCCCTCTAGTTGCGGTGGCTCAAGGGGTCTGACCCCTGCCGGGGGGGTCGAGCGTGCCTTCGCTGATCGCCTCGTAGAGGTCCGTCGTCTCCTGCACCGGCGGCACGCCGAGCTCGTTCGAGAGCGTGCGGACGCAGTCGCGGTACTGCTCGAGCGCGGCGGCCCGGTCGCCGCGCAGGGCGTGGAGGCGGATGAGCGCGCGGTGGGCCGGCTCGTGGAGCGGGTCGAGCGCCAGCCAGCGCGTCGCGTGCGTGAGGGCGCCGGGCCAGTCGCGCGCCGCCTCGCGCGCTTCGACCAGCCGCCCGAGGACCGCCGCGAGCTCGCGCCGCAGGGCCTCCGCCTCGCCGCGCTGCCAGTCCTCGAAGTCGGGCGCGTCACGCAGCCCGAAGCCCTCGAGGAAGTCGCCGCGGAACACTGCCACCGCGTCCTCGAGCGCGTCGTCGGCGGCCAGCGCGCGGAAGCGGTCGACGTCGATGTCCAGCCCTGACCCGCGTACGAGCGCGCACTCGCTCGCGCGTGGCGTCGATCGCCTCGGCGCCGACGGCGCCGCGCAGCGTCGAGAGCGTGCGGCGGAGCGCGCCCCGGGCGTGCTCGGCGTCGTGCTCGGGCCACAGCAGCTCGGCGAGCACGTCGCGCGGGCGCGCGCGGTCGGTCAGCGCGAGGTGGGCGAGCAGCGCGAGCGCCTTGCGCGTGTCGAAGGCGACCGCCGTCCCCTCGCGCCGCACCTGCGGCGACCCCAGCAGCATGACCTCGACCGGCACGGCGGCCACCGTAACGATTACCGGACGGCCAGGGAGCAGCCTTGCGCTCGATGCACCCGCTCGAAGACAATCGGGCACGATGACGATGTCGTGGCGAGCACGGTTGCTCGCGCCGGACCGCAGTGGCAGGCTCGCCTGGGGCCTGTGGGGGCTCGCTGTCGCCCTGACCGCGGCCGGCATCGCGTTCGGGGTGCTCAACCGCGGCGTCGAGACGCCGAAGTCGATCGGCTCGCTCGGCTCGCCCGCCATCGACGCACTGGCGTCGATCGTCATGCTCGCGTTCCCGACGGTCGGCGTGCTGATCGCGACGCGGCAGCCGCGCAACGCGATCGGCTGGCTGTTCCTCGCCACCGGCGTCAGCGCGGCGCTCGAGGACGTCCTGCTCGGCTACGCGACGCACGCGCTGCTGGCCGATCCGGGGTCGCTCCCGGGCGGCGCCGCGCTCGGCGTGCTGGCCGACGTGCTGTGGGTGCCGACGCTCGTCTGCGGCATCACGTTCCTGTTCCTGCTGTTCCCGGACGGGCGGCTGCCCGCGCGCGGCTGGCATTGGCTCGTGCGCTTCACGATCGCGCTCGCGGCCGGCTACGCCGCCGGGACGATCGCTCCTGCCCGGCCCGCTGTACTTCTTCGAGGAGGCGACGAACCCGTTCGCCGTCGAGTCGCTGCGGGGCGTCGCGCAGGTGGCCGTCGACCTGGGCGGCATGCTCGTGCTGCCGACGGCGATGGCCGGCATGGTGGCGCTCGGAGTGCGCTTCCGCCGTTCGGGCCGGGAGGCGCGCCAGCAGATCAAGTGGCTGTTCCTGCTCGCGGCCGTCTTCGCGCCGCTCACGCCGCTGCTCGTCGTCCTCAGCGAGGCCGAGGTGCAGGTGGGCGGCGTGATGGTCGCCGACGTGCTGTTCGAGATCCCGCTCGTCGCGATCCCGGTCTGCGTCGGCGTGGCGATCCTGCGCTACCGGCTCTACGACGTCGACGTCGTCATCAATCGGACGCTGGTCTATGCCGCCCTGACGGCGATCCTGGCGGGCGCCTACTTCGGCTGCGTGCTGCTGTTCCAGCTCGCGCTCGGCCCGCTGACCGAGGACAACGGCCTGGCGATCGCGGGCTCGACGCTCGCCGTTGCGGCGCTCTTCCGCCCGGCGCGAGCCCGCATCCAGGCGGTCGTCGACCAGCGCTTCTACCGCCGCCGCTACGACGCCCAGCGGACGCTCGAGGCGTTCACCACCCGCCTGCGCGACGAGCTCGACCTCGACGCGCTCGGCGCCGACGTGCGTGCCGTCGTCCAGGACACGGTGCAGCCGGCCCACGTGTCGCTGTGGCTCAGGAGCTCGCCATGAAGCGGCTCGCATGGAGCCTCGTCGGCCTGTACGTCGTCGCCAGCGCCGTCGGCGCGGTCCTGCTCGCGCGGGTGCCCGCCGAGCTTCTCGAACGGCAGAACACCTCGGTCAGCCTCTCGCTCGCGTTCATGCCGGTGGTGCTCGTGTTCGCGGTGATCGGCGCCGTGGTCGCCTCGCGGCTGCCGGGCAACCCGATCGGCTGGCTGTTCCTGGCGCTGGCGCAGATCCAGGCGGTCTACGCGCTCGCCTTCGGCTACGCCCAGTACGCCGCCGGCGTCGACCCGGGGCTGTCCGGCGATCGAGTGGGCGGCGTGGGTCGCGACCTGGATCACCCCACTGACGCCGATCGTGGTCGCGCTCGCGGTGCTGTTGTTCCCGGACGGCAGGCTCGTCTCGCCGCGCTGGCGGTTCGTCGTCTGGGCGTGCGTGCCCACGACCGCGGTCGTGCTCGCTGACTACGCGCTCGCGCCGGGGACGCTCGAAGAGCTCCCGGCCGTCGACAATCCCGTTGCCGGCCCGGAGTGGCTGCGCGAACCTCGAGGGCGACGCCGTGATCTTCGCGCTCCTGCTCGACCGCGCTGTCCTCGCTGATCGTGCGCTTCCGCCGCTCGCACGGGCTCGAGCGCCAGCAGGTGAAGTGGATCGCCTACGCGGCGAGCCCTGGTCGCGACGTTCCTGATCGTCAGCGGCATCGCGACGGTGATCTTCGGGGCAGACGAGTCGACCGACTCGAACGCGGCGGGCTGGGTGTTCGCCGGCGTCTTCTCCGGTCTCCCGATCGCCGCCGGGATCGCGATCCTGCGCCACGGGCTGTACGACGTCGACGTCGTCATCCGCCGCACGCTGATCTACGGCGCGCTCACGGCGACCCTGGCGGCCGGCGTATCTCGGCTGCGTGCTGCTCGCGCAGCTCGTGATCGGCGCTGACTCCGATCGCTCGCGGTCGCCGCCTCGACGCTCGCGATGGCCGCGCTCTTCCGCCCCGCGCGCGGCCGCATCCAGGAGCTCGTCGACCGGCGCTTCTACCGCCGGCGATACGACGCGCACGCACACGCTGGAGGCGTTCGGCGGCCGGCTCCGCGACGAGCTCGACCTCGAGGCCGTCGGGTCCGACCTGCGCGCGCGTGGTGCAGGAGACCGTCCAGCCCGCGCACGTCTCGCTGTGGCTGAGGAGGTCGCCGTGAAGCGGCTGGCCTGGGGCCTGTGGGCTGCTGTTCGTGCTGCTCTGCGCGGGCACGATCGCGATCGTCGCGAGCGCCGGGCGGGACGACGACGAGGCGCTCTCGCTCGCTGCTCATCGGCTACGTCGACGGTCGGCGCGCTGATCGCCTCGCGTCACGAGCGCAACCTCGTCGGCTGGCTGCTGCTGGCCGTCGGGCGTCGCCTGGGCCGTGTCAGGGCTTCGGCGAGGCCTACGTGCTGCTCGCCGACGCCCCCGGCCGCGGCGTCGCCGGGCTGCTGGCTCAGTCGTTCTGGTACGTCTGGTTCCCCTCACCGGCATCGCTCTGCCGCTCGTGTTCCCGACCGGCCGGCTGCTGAGCCCGCGCTGGCGCCCGGTCGTCTGGCTCACCGCGCGCCGCGCTCGGGCTGAGCATCGTCGGCGCCGGCCTCAAGCCCGGCGACCTCGACCTCTCGGCGCCGGTCGACAACCCGCTCGGCGTCTCCGGCGTGCTGGGCAGACGTCGCTGACGTGGTCCGCCGGAGCGGCAGCCGTGCTCGCTCGCGCTGCGTTCGCGCTCGCCGCCGCCTCGCTGGTCCTGCGCGATCCGGCGCTCGCGCGGCACCGAGCGCGCCCAGCTCAAGTGGTTCGCGCTCGTCGCTCGCTGGCGACCGCGTGCTCGCGCTCGCGATGCTCGAGGTGCTGTTCCCGGGCGGCTGGCGCCGATCGCCGGCGCGTTCGGCTGGAATGGCTTCCTCCTCCTGGCCATCGTCGGGATCCCGGTCGCGACCGGGATCGCGATCCTGCGCCACGGGCTCTACGACATCGACGTCGTGATCCGGCGCACGCTGGTCTACGCCGCGCTGACGGCGACGCTGGCGGCGGGCTACCTGGGCTGCGTGCTGCTCGCCCAGGCTGGTCATCGGGGCCGAGTCGAGCTTCGCGATCGCGCTCTCGACGCTCGCGATGGCGGCGCTCTTCCGGCCGGCGCGGGCGCGGATCCAGGCGCTCGTGGACCGGCGCTTCTACCGTCGCCGCTACGACGCGACGCTGACGCTCGAGCGGTTCGGCTCCCGGCTGCGCGACGAGCTCGACCTCGAGGCGCTCGGCGCCGACCTGCGCGGCGTCGTTCGGGAGACGATGCAGCCGGCGTCGGTGTCGCTGTGGCTGAGGAGCCGCGAGTGAGCCGCCTCCCGCTCGCTGCTGTGGGTGCTCGCCGTGCTGCTCGTGCTGGCCGGCTCCGGCGGCACCATCGCGCTCGACTGGGGCACGAGCGACGCGCCGTTCGGCTTCGCCTTCGCCGCGCTCGGGCTGGCGATGGCGACGACCGGTGCGCTGGTCGCCTCCCGCGTACCGGGCAACGCCATCGGCTGGATCCTGCTCGCCATGGCCACGGGGCTCGGGCTGCTTCTCAGCTGCGGGGCGTACGCGGAGGCGAGCGTCACGACGCGGCTCGGGCCGCTGCCGGGCGACGCCTACGCGGCGTGGCTCGGCAGCTGGCCGAGCGTTCCGCTGTTCTTCGGGCTGACGATCTACCTGCTGCTGCTGTTCCCGGACGGTCGCTACCTCACAGCCCGCTGGCGGCGCGTGGGCTGGGGCGCCGCGGTGCTCCTGACGCGTCGCCACCGTCTCGCAGGCGCTGCGGGACGAGCGACTCGAGCCAGACTTCGCCAATCCCGTGGCGCCGGGCGGGGCGGCAGCCGATGTCATCACGGTCGTCGGTGACGTCACCGACCTCACCGCGCTGCCGGCGATGCTGGTGGCCGCGTTCGGGCTCGCGCTCCGCCTCCGGCGCTCGCGAGGCGTCGAGCGGCAGCAGATCAAGGCGTTCACGTACGTCGCCGCGATCGCGGGCGTGGGCCTCGGCTCGACGATCCTCGGCAATGGCACCGTCTCCGAGGTCGCGTTCCTCGTCGGGCTGCTCGGGCTGATCGGCCTGCCGGTGACCGCCGGCGTCGCGATCCTGCGCCACGGGCTCTACGACATCGACGTCGTGATCCGGCGCACGCTGATCTACGCCGGCGCTGACGGCGACGCTGGCGGCGGGCTACCTGGGCTGCGTGCTGCTGCGCGCAGCTGGTCATCGGGGCGGAGTCCGGGCTCGCGGTCGCGCTCTCGACGCTGGCGATGGCGGCGCTGTTCCGGCCGGCGCGCGCGCGGATCCAGGCGCTCGTCGACCGGCGCTTCTACCGGCGCCGCTACGACGCCGCGCTGACGCTCGAGGCGTTCGGCGTCGCGCCTGCGGGACGAGCTCGACCTCGAGGCGGTCGGCGCCGACCTGCGCGCGCGTGGCGCGGGACACGATGCAGCCGGCGCACGTGTCGCTGTGGCTGAGGACGGGCGCGCGTGAGCCGGGCGTGGCTCGCGCCGGCGCTCGCGGCGGCGCTCCTCGCCGTCACCGTGACGCTGCAGATCCTCACGCCGGAGGAGCGGCTGCCGCCGGAGGACCGGCTCGATCTGCTCGACATCTTCTTCGGCTTGGCGTTCGTGGGCTACGCGGCCGTCGGCGCGCTGATCGTCGCGCGCCACCCGCGCAACGCGGTCGGCTGGCTGTTCTGCGCGGTCGGCGTCGCCCTCCCGCGTCACCAGCGTCTTCTACGCGTACGCGACCTACGGTCTCGTCACCGACGGTCTCCCTGCAGACGAGCTCGCGGCCTGGGTCTTCGCCTGGTCGGGCGACTCGCTGCTGATCCTCATCGTCCTGCTCATGCTGCGTGTTCCCGACCGGGCGCTTCCCGTCCCCGGGCTGGGCGCGCTTCGGGAAGGCCACGATGGCGCTCGGCGCGGTGTCGGCGCTGGTCACGGCGCTCGACCCCGGCCCGCTCTATAACTTCGACGGCGCCCTGACCGTCGTCAACCCGCTCGGCATCGACGCGGCCGCCGGCGTGCTCGACGTCCTGGGCGGCACGCGCGAGGTGTTCCTGGTCGCGTTCGTGGTCGCCGCCGTCTCGCTGCTCGCGCGCTTTCGGGCGGCGGGGGCGATCGAGCGCCAGCAGATCAAGTGGCTGGCCGCCGCGGTGGCCTTCTCGGCGGTCATGGTGCTGATCCTGGCCGTGCTCGAGGCGTCGATCGAGACCTACGAGGGCCTGGCGGAGGTTGTGACCAGCCTGGTCGCGCTGCTGGCGCTGGCACCGATCCCGGCCGGCGTCGGCATCGCGATGCTCCGCCACCGGCTCTACGACGTCGACGTCGTGATCGCCGCACGCTGATCTACGCCGGGCTGACGGCGACGCTGGCGGCCGGCTACCTCGGGGTGCGTGCTGCTGGCCCAGGTCGATCATCGGGGCGGAGTCGAGCTTCGCGATCGCGCTCTCGACGCTGGCGATGGCCGCGCTCTTCCGGCCGGCGCGGGCGCGCGTCCAGGAGCTCGTCGACCGGCGCTTCTTCCGCCGCCGCTACGACGCGGCGCTCACGCTCGAGGCCTTCGGCGGCCGGCTGCGCGACGAGCTCGACCTCGACGCGGTCGGCGCCGACCTGCGCGCCGTCGCGCGCGAGACGATGCAGCCCGCCCACGTCTCCCTGTGGCTGAAGAGGAGCGCCGCGATGACCGCGCGCACCGCCGCACGGATCGGCTGGTCGCTGTGCGCGCTCGCCGCGCTGCTCGTGGCCATCTCGATCGTCTTCTCGATCCTCAACCGCGACGTCGAGGAGCAGGGCGACTACAGCGCGGCGTTCGACGCGATCTCCGTGGTCGCCCTGCTCGCGTTCCCGGTCGTCGGCGCGCTGATCGTCTCCCGCCACCCGTCGAACGCGATCGGCTGGCTCTTCTGCGTGGCCGGGATCCCGTTCGCGGTCTCCGGCGTCGCCTACGGCTGGGGCGCCTACGGCCTGTTCGCCGAGCCGGGTGCGCTGCCGGGCGCCGAATGGGGCGCCTGGCTGGGGAGCTGGCTGTTCGCTCCCTCGCTGTTCGCCGTCCCGTCGCTGCTGTTCCTGCTCTTCCCCGACGGGAAGCCGCCGTCGCGGCGTTGGCGCCCTGTCGTCTGGCTGGTGCTGGCCGGCGTCGCCGCCATGATCGTGGGCAGCGGTCTCATGCCCGGCCGCCTCACCGAGCCGCCGTTCAAGGGGATCGAGAACCCGGCCGGCGTCGAGACGGCAGGCGGCGCGATCGAGGCGGTGAGCTTCGCCGGCTTCATCGCGTTGTTCCTCGGCATCGTGCTCGGCGCGGCCGCGCTCGTGGTCCGCTTCCGGCGGGCGCGCGGCGACGAGCGGCAGCAGCTGAAGTGGTTCGCGGCCGCCGGCGCCGCGTTCGCGCTCGTGTGCCTCGTCGTGCTGTCCCCGTGGTTCGGCTCGAGCGACACCACCGGCCAGCTGATGATCCTGCTCGCCTTCGCGGCGATCCCGATCGCCGCCGGGGTGGCGATCCTCAAGTACCGCCTGTACGAGATCGACCGCGTCATCAACCGCGCGCTCGTCTACGGCGCGCTGACGGCCACGCTCGCCGCGGGCTACCTCGGCTGCGTGCTGCTGGCGCAGCTGATCATCGGGGCGGAGTCGGGCCTGTCGGTCGCGGTCTCGACGCTGGCGATGGCGGCGCTCTTCCGCCCGGCCCGCGCCCGCATCCAGGCGGCGGTCGACCGGCGCTTCTACCGCCGCCGCTACGACGCGGCGCTGACGCTCGAGGCGTTCGGCGCGCGGCTGCGCGAGCAGCTCGACCTCGACGCGCTCGCCACCGACCTGCGCGGCGTCGTCCACGACACCGTCCAGCCCGCCCACGTGTCCGTCTGGCTCAGGAGGCCGAGATGAAGCTCTTCACCACGCTCGCCTGGTTGTTCCTCGGCCTCGTCGCCGTGCAGTTCTTCCTCGCCGGGATCGGGATCTTCGGGGCGGGAAGCTTCGACGCCCACGTAATCAACGGCACGCTGCTGCTCGTGGTCGCGCTCGCGCTGCTCGATCGTCGCCGCGGTGAAGCACATGGGCCGCGCCGCGGTGACCATGAGCGCGGTGCTCCTCGTCGCGACCTTCCTGCAGGGAGCGCTGCCCGCGATGCGCGAAGACGCGCCGGTGGTCGCCGCCCTGCACCCGCTCACCGCGCTCGTGCTGGTGATCCTGGGCTACGCGCTCGCGCGCGGGTCCACGCTCGCAGAGCTGGCGAGAAGGGCTGCATGAGACCACGGCTCGCCACGGCCGTCGCGTGGGGCGTCTGGCTCGTCGTCGTCGCGGCCGCGACGCGTCTCAGCGCGGCGCTCGACGACGGCGACGGGTTCGTCGCCTACACGGCCTTCGTGCTCGCCTTCGCCACCGTCGGCGCGCTCGTCGCCACCCGCCGGCCGCGCAACCCGCTCGGCTGGATCCTGCTCGCGGCGGGCGTGAGCTACGTGGTCGGGGGCACGACCGTGGAGGCGGTGGAGGCCGGAGGGACCGGTGGGTGGGTGACGCTCGCGGCCTGGGTCGGCGCGTGGGTCTGGATGACCGGGCGTCGCGCCCGTGGCCACGTTCGGGTTGCTGCTCTTCCCGGACGGACGGCTGCCCTCGCCGCGCTGGCGGCCAGTGGCGTGGCTCGCCGGCGGAGGGCTCGCCGCCGTGGTCATCGGCCTGGCGCTCGAGCCCGGGCGCTTCGCGGACACGGCGATCGAGAACCCGGTCGGCCTCGACGCGGCGCCGTGGCTGCCGCGGGGGCTGGGCACGGCGGGCGCCGTCGCGCTGATCGCCGCGCTCGCGGGCTCGATCGCGTCTCTGCGCGCGCGGTACCAGGCCGCCGGTGCCGACGAACGGATGCAGCTCAAGTGGCTGCTCTACGCCGGCGACGCTGGTCGGCGCGGGCGTCGCCGTCTCCGTCCCGGTCGAGATCTTCGTCGGCGACTCGGTCGCGAACGTCACCAACGCGATCACCACCTTGACGATGGCGGCGGTGCCGGTGGCGATGGGGATCGCGATCCTCCGCCACCGCCTTTACGACGTCGACGTCGTCATCAACCGCACGCTGGTCTACGGCGCGCTGACCGCCACGCTTGCGGCGGGCTACCTTGGCGGCGTGCTGCTCGCGCAGCTGGTCATCGGCGCCGAGTCGGGCCTCGCCGTGGCGGTCTCGACGCTGGCCGTCGCCGCCCTCTTCCGCCCGGCGCGGGCGCGCATCCAGGCGCTCGTCGACCGCCGCTTCTACCGCCGCCGTTACGACGCCGCGCGCACGCTCGAGGCCTTCGGCACGCGGCTGCGCGACGAGGTCGAGCTCGACCTCGTGGCCGCCGATCTGCGCGCCGTCGCGCGTGACACCGTCCAGCCGACCCACGTCTCGCTGTGGCTGCGCCCGTAACGATTCCCGGACGCACGCGCGCGACGATGGCGACCATGACCAAGCTCCAGCACACGATCATCATCGACCGGCCCCTCGACGAGGTCTGGGACTACGTGATCGACGCCCGCAACGACCCGGTGTGGATGAGCCAGGTCGTCGAGGTGGGGCGCGGCGCCGACCAGCCCATCGAGGTCGGGCTCGAGATCGACGAGGTCGTCTCCTTCCTCGGCAAGCGGCTGCCCGTGACCATGCGGGTGACCGAGCACGAGCCGAGGCGGCGCTCGGCCATCGAGCTCACGCGCGCGGCGGTGCCCGGGGCGCGGCAGCTACGACTTCGCGCCGATGAACGGCGGCACCCGCTTCACGATGACCCTGGAGACCGACGCCCACGGCTTCTTCCGGCTCGCCGAGCCGGTCTTCGCGCGCATCGCGCGGCGCGACATCGTCACGAGCTGCGCGCGCCTGAAGGACCTGCTGGAGGCATAGAAAGGACGCGATGGGAGCCCTGACCCGCATGTTCCGGCGCCGGCGCGGCGCCAATGACCCGCTCGAGCGGGGACCGCGGCCCAGGCCGCGCCGGTGGACGAGCCGGCGCCGATCGACATCGCGCCGAACGACCCGCTGCTCGCGTACCTGCAGAGCGCGAGCGGGGCGGTCGACATCCAGGCGCTCGAGCTCGACTCGCCGGCGCTGGGCGAGCTCAAGGCCGCCGGGATCAAGCTCGCGGTCCCGCTCGTCAGCCAGGGCGAGCTGATCGGCGTGCTCAACCTCGGCCCGCGGCTGTCCGAGCAGGAGTACTCCTCCGACGACCGCAAGCTGCTCGACAACCTCGCCGCGCAGGCCGCGCCGGCGCTGCGGGTCGGCCAGCTCGTGCGCCAGCAGGAGGCCGAGGCGCGCACCCGGCAGCGCTTCGAGCAGGAGCTCGAGGTCGCCCGGCTGATCCAGCAGAACTTCCTCCCCAAGCAGCTCCCCGAGCTCGCCGGCTGGCAGGTCGCCGCCTACTACCGCCCGGCGCGCGAGGTCGGCGGCGACTTCTACGACGTCATCCCGCTGCCCGACGGCAAGGTCGGCTTCGTGATCGGCGACGTGACCGACAAGGGCGTCCCCGCCGCGCTGGTCATGGCCGCCACCCGCAGCGTCCTGCGCGCGTCCGCCCAGCGCCTCGTCGACCCCGGCGAGGTGCTCGAGCGCGTCAACGAGCACCTGTGCCCGGACATGCCGGAGAAGATGTTCGTCACCTGCCTCTACGGCGTGCTCGACCCGCGAGCGGCCACTTCCGCTTCGCCAACGCCGGCCACGACCTCCCGTACGTCAAGACCGCCGAGGGCTCGGTCGAGCTGCGCGCCCGCGGCATGCCGCTCGGCCTCATGCCCGGCATGCCCTACGAGGAGAAGGAGACGGTGCTCGCGCCGGGCGACTCGCTGCTCCTGCACTCCGACGGCGTGGTCGAGGCGCACGACCCCGGGCGCGAGATGTTCGGCTTCCCGCGCCTCAAGGAGGCCGTCGCGCAGTACCCCGGCGGCGGCGAGCTGATCGACCGCGTGCTCGGCCGACCTGCACGCCCACACGGGCCCGGACGCCGAGCAGGAGGACGACATCACGATGGTCACGCTGCAGCGCTCGACGGGCGCGGCGCACATGGCCAACGGCGCCGTCCCCGCGGAGCTGCTGGCCGAGTTCGAGGTCGCGAGCCAGGAGGGCAACGAGCGGCTGGCGATCGAGCGCGTGAGCGCCGCGGTGGCCGGGCTCGGGCTCGCCGAGGCGCGCCTCAAGCGGCTCCAGACCGCCGTCGGCGAGGCGACGATGAACGCGATGGAGCACGGCAGCGGCTACAGCGCCGACAAGCCGGTGACGATCAGCGTGCTCGCCGACGAGGCGCCGTGCGGGTGCGCATCACCGATCTTGGGCGGAGCGCCGGCCGGCGCGCGACGCGGCCGAGGTCCCCGACCTCGAGGCCAAGCTCGCGGGCGCTGCAGCGGCCCCGCGGCTGGGGGCTGTTCCTGATCGAGAAGATGGTCGACGAAACGCGCGAGACGAGCGACGAGCGCTCCCATACGCTCGAGCTCGCGGTGCGCCTGAAGGGAGGCGACGATGGCGATGCATGAGTCCGCCATGGCGGTGCGCCGGCGCGACGGCGCGGCGGTCATCGACCTGGCCGGCGACATCGACTCCGGCGCGGAGCGCGCGCTGGAGGCGGCCTGGACGAGGCGAGCGAGGCACCGGGCCCGGTCGTCCTCAACTTCGCGGGCGCGACTACATCAACTCCACCGGCATCGCGCTGATCGTGGGGCTGCTCGCCCGTGCCCGGGCCGGCGGGATCCCGATCCGCGCCTGCGGGCTCTCCGACCACTACCGCGAGATCTTCGAGATCACGCGCCTGGCCGACTTCATGCCGATCGCCACCGACGAGGACAGCGCCGTGGAAGGCGCGGAAAGGACAGACCATGCCTGAGGCGACAGCGACCATGGAGGTTCGCCGGCAGGAGGTGCGAGCGTCGTGGACATCCGCGGCGACGTCACCGCGGCGTCCGAGGACGTGCTCATGGCCGCCTACGACGACGCCGGGCGACGCGCGCGCGATCGTGCTCAACTTCACCGAGCTCGCGCTACATGAACAGTGGTGGGATCGGGCTCCTCGTCACGCTGCTGGTGCGCGCCAACGGCGCTCCCAGCAGCTGCTCGCCTTCGGGCTGAGCGAGCACTACCGGCAGATCTTCGAGCTCACGCGGCTCGACGAGGCCGTCGGGATCCACGACACCGAGTCCGAGGCGCTGGCGGCGGCCGGGGCCACCTGAGGAGCCACGCCATGAGCGACATGGAAGAGCGCGCTGCGGCGCGTGACGCTGCCAACTGGGCGAAGTCGGTCTCCACCCTCAACGTGTCCGAGGTGCCCGAGGGCGCCACCGGGATCAACGTCTCCGGCAAGCGGCTCGTCGGCCCGATCCAGGGCTTCGGGAAGATGTGGCAGAAGACGTATCAGGTGCGCATGCCGCGCGAGGCGTGCTCGGCGACCGAGGTGATCGCCACCTGGAAGCAGCACTTCCCCGAGTTCTGGCCCGAAGGCAACATGTTCTACCCGCCGCTGACCGGGATCGAGCCGGGCGAGGTCGGCCTGATCGAGGCGAGGCTGCCGGGGAAGATGAAGCTCTCGACCGGCGTGATGGTGCTGTACGCCGACGACGAGTCGTTCACGCTGATGACGCCGCAGGGCCACATGTTCGCCGGCTGGATCACGTTCAGCGCGATCGAGCGCGACGGCGAGACGGTGGCCCAGGCGCAGGTGCTGATGCGGGCGTCGGACCCGATCTTCGAGGTCGGCCTCGTGCTCGGCGGCCACAGGCAGGAGGACATGTTCTGGAACAAGACGCTCGAGCGGCTCGCCGCCCACTTCGGCGACGAGAACGCCGAGGTCGACACGCAGGTCGTGTGCGTCGACAAGAAGCGCCAGTGGTCCAAGTGGAGCAACGTGTGGCACTCGTCGGCGATCCGCTCGACGATCTACACGATGGGCACGCCGGTGCGGGCGATCAGCGGCTGTTCGGCGGACCGCGCGCGGTTGCCTGACGCCGTCGTCGTCGGCTCCGGACCGAACGGCCTCGCCGCGGCGATCGCGCTGGCGCAGGCCGGCCGCTCGGTGCTCGTGCTCGAGGCGGAGGAGACGGTCGGCGGCGGGACGCGCACGGCCGAGCTGACGCTGCCCGGCTTCGTCCACGACGTCTGCTCGGCGATCCACCCGCACCCGGTCGGCCTCGCCGTTCCTCCGCACGCTGCCGCTCGACCGCCACGGCCTCGAGTGGATCCACCCGGAGGTCCCGCTCGCGCACCCGCTCGACGACGGCACGGCGGTGCTGCTCGAGCGCTCGCTCGACGCGACCGCCGCCTCGATCGGCGGCGCCGACGGGCGGCGTACGAGCGGCTGATGGAGCCGCTCGTGCGGGACGCCGAGGAGCTGCTGCCGGCCATCTTCGGCCCGCTGCGCAGCTGCCGCGCCACCCGCTCGCGCTCGCGCGCTTCGGGCGCTCGGGCCTGCTGCGGCCGGCGACGGGCTCGCCCGCGCGACGTTCGAGGGCGCCGCGCGCGCGGGCGCTGTTCGCCGGCCTCGCCGCGCACTCGATGCTGCCGCTGGACGAGCGGCCGACCGCCGCGGTCGGGCTCGTGCTCGCGCCTCACCGCCCACGCCGTCGGCTGGCCGGTCGCCGCGCGGCGGCTCGCAGCGATCGCCGACGCGCTCGCCTCCCACCTGCGCTCGCTCGGCGGCGAGATCGAGACCGGCCGCCGCGTGCAGCGCGTCGACGAGCTCGGCGACCCGCGCACGCGTGCTGCTCGACGTCACGCCGCGGCAGGTGCTGGCGCTCGCCGGCGACCGGCTGCCGGCGCGCTACCGGCGCGAGCTGAGCCGCTTCCGCTACGGGCCGGGCGTCTTCAAGCTCGACTGGGCGCTCGACGGGCCGATCCCGTGGCGGGCGCCCGAGTGCGCGCGGGCGGCGACCGTGCACCTCGGCGGCACGCTCGAGGAGATCGCCGCCTCGGAGGCGGCGGTCGTGGCGCGGCCGGCATCCCCGAGCGGCCGTTCGTGCTGCTCGCGCAGCAGAGCCTGTTCGACCCGACGCGCGCGCCCGCCGGGCAGCACACCGGCTGGGCCTACTGCCACGTGCCGCAGCGGCTCGCCGAGTCGACATGACCGAGCGGATCGAGGCGCAGATCGAGCGCTTCGCGCCGGGCTTCCGCGACCGCATCCTCGCGCGCACGGCGATCGGCCCGGCCGCGCTCGAGCGCTACAACGCGAACTACGTCGGCGGCGACATCAACGGCGGCGCGGCAGGACCTGCGCCAGCTCTTCACCCGCCCGGCGATCGCGGCTCGATCCCGTACGCGACGCCCGACCCGCGGCTGTTCCTCTGCTCGTCCTCGACGCCGCCGGGCGGCGGCGTGCACGGCATGTGCGGCTACTACGCGGCGCAGGCCGCGCTACGCCGCTCGTAGGATCGCCACGATGGCGTCGTAGCCCCGCTCCCGGGCGTGCGCGAGCGGCGTGACGTCGTCGCCGTCCGCGATGCTCACGTCCGCGCCGGCGTCGACCAGCGCGCGGACCGTCTCGGTGTGCGCGCGGCCGCCCTCGCCGAGGATGATCGCCTCCAGCAGCGCGGTCCAGCCGAGGCGGTTGACGTGGTCGATCTCGATGTCGGTCTGGAGCAGGCGGCGGACGATGCGCACGTACCCGCGCTCGGCGGCGCGGATCAGGCCGGTCCCGTTGAACCGGTCCTTGGCATTCACGTCGGCGCCGCTGGAGAGCGTGAGCTCGAGCAGCCGCGGGTCGTCGCCGATCTCGCTCGTCGCGAGCAGATACGCGCTCTCCTGCGACGCGTCCTTGGCGTTGACGTCGGCGCCGCGGTCGATCAGGCGCCGCGCCGCCTCGACGTCGTTGGCAGCGCGGCGGCGAGCAGCTGGCGTCGAGGTCGGGCGCGGGGGCGCGGTCGTCGCCGCCGCAGCCGGCGAGCGCCGCGATGAGCGCCAGCGTGGCCAGTCGGGTCGTAGCGAACGTCAACGGCGCTGGGTAGGGAGAATGGGGGAGCCGGCGTCGTCGGCGATGGCGCGAACTATCCCGGATTAGGCGTCGGTTTCCGACGCCAATCCGGGATAGTTCGCGAACTATCGTGCGGGGCCGCGGTTTCCGCGGCTAATCGGGGATAGTTCGCGACCGCGACGCCCACCGCGCGCGTTTTCCCGCGCCGCGGCCCCGATCCCCAGACTCCCTACCCAGCCGCAGTTGACTTTGACGTTCGCCGGCGCCGTCGGCGTGACGCCGTAAGCGCCCTGAACCGAGCAGAGAAGTAGTACTGGCTGCTGAACCCGGCGGCCTCGGCGATCGCGGCGATAGGGAGCGAGCTCGATTCGAGCAGCGCTTGGGCCCGCTCGATCCTGCGCTGCTCGACGAATCGCGCGGGCGGCGTGCCGATCTGCTCCGCGAACAGGTGGGTGAGGCGCGACGGGGAGAGGTGCACGGCGTCCGCGATCGCCTTGACGCTGATCGGGCGATCGAGGTTCTCGGCCACGAAGAGCACGGCCTCGCGCACGCGGTCGTCGAGCTGCCCCGGACCGGGGCTTGCCGCGTCGAGCCAGAGCAGCGCGCGCTCGAGCGCGTTGGCGGCGAAGTCGGCCGCGCGGGGCATCGCGCTGCGGGCGTACCGGTCCATGTCGAGAAGCGCGGCCTGGATCCGTGCGCGGAACGCGTTCCGGAGGCGCCGGGATCCTGGCGACGCCCGTGCCCAGCGACGGCCAGGCGAGCCAGTCGTGCCACGCCGGGGCGGGCGGAAGTCGGGCCCACACGATCTCCCATCGACCCGGTCGGGCTGCCGAAGTCGTGCGGCGCGCCCGGCGCCCAGAAGACGGTGTCCCCGGATGACGACTGCGTGCTCGCCGCCGCCGAGTGCGCAGGACCGCGTCCGCCGCTGCGCGTGTGGATCAGCAGCGCGGGTCGGGGTGCCGTGCGGGCGCCAGCACCAGCTGCCCTCGCGCCGCTCGTCGGCCCGTCAGCAGGCGAGCGACGTCGGCGTACGGCGTCTCGTCTCACCTGCACGACCGTACGGCTCGATCACGACAAATCTCACGGACAGCAGGATCTCGCAAATCGGGCCGGCGGCGGCGCCCATGGTGCGGCGCCTTCCGGCGCGAGGCTTCTTCTCGTGCGCAGCAGCTTCACACCACAGCGAGATCGACGGACTACCGCCGCGACGGGTTCGTCGCCGATCGACGGACTTCCTGACCGAGGCGGAGCTCGCGCACTGGCGCGACGTCGTGGACGCCGCGGCGGCGGACGAGCATGCGCAGGCCGGGACGCTCAAGCAGTCACGTCTTCACCCAGCGCATGCAGCTACGGCCGGACGAGCGCGGACGTGCAAGCAGCTCGTGGAGGATCCGCGGATCGGTCGGCTCGCGGCGGAGCTCGAGGGCCTCGACGCGCTGCGCATCTTCCTCGACCAGGCACTCGTCAAGGAGCCGTACGGGAGCGCCGACGCAATATCACGCAGGACCTGCCGTGGTGTCTCGTTCGACTCGCCGCACGCGTGCACGATCTGGGTCGCGCTGGACGACGCGACGCTGGAGAACGGCTGCCTGTACTTCGTGCCCGGCAGCCACGTGCTCGGCCTGACCGCGCCGGTCGACCTCGGTCCCGACCTCGGGGCGCGTGTTCGCACGCCCATCCCGAGGCGGCGTCGACGCCGGTGCCGTGCCCGCTGCCGGCAGGCGGCTGCTCATTCCACAACGCCCGCACGGTCCACGGCGCCGGCGCGAACATGACGCCCGGGCGACGGCGCGCGATGTCGGTCGCGTTCATGCCCGACGGGGTGCGGTTCAACGGCATCGTCGACCCGCGAGTGCTGCGCTCGACGTACGCGGACACGCTCGCCGAGGGCGACCGGCTCGAGAGCGACGAGCTGAACCCCGTCGTCTACGCGTGTCGACGAGCGCGCGCAGGTAGGCGCCGCACTCTCGGACGGCGCCGCCGGGCTCGCCACGCAGGCGGCACTCGACGGACAGCACGCCGTCCCATCCCGCCTCGCGCAGCGTCGACGATCACGCGCTCGAACGGCACGTGACCGGTGCCGGGCTGCGCGCGGTTCGAGTCGCTCAGGTGGACGGCGCCGAGCACGGGTGCGACCGAGCGCGAGCGCCGCGCAGAGGTCGTCCTCCTCGATGTTCATGTGGTACGTGTCGGCGAGCGAGGCCGAGCCCGCCCGCGCCGGCCTCGGCGATCAGCTCGGCGGCCTGCGCGACCGTGTTGACCATGTGGTCCTCGTAGCGGTTGAGCGGCTCGAGCAGCAGCGCTACGCCGAGCTCGGTCCGCGCGCGCCGCCCAGCTCCGCCAGGCTCTCGACGAGCACCTCGCGGTCCTCGGCGGGCGTGCGCGGCGGCTCGTCGAACGGCGGCAGGCGGCGGGTGAACATGCCCCACGCGGCGGGTGCGATCACGCCCATGCCGCCGAGCGCCGCCACGCCCTCGAGCTGGCGTCGCAGGCGGTCGAGCGCGCCGCGCCGCGCGCCGGCATCGAAGTCGCCGAGCCAGCCGTCCGCCTCCGGGCACGACGTCCACGCGCGGCCTCGCAGCCGCCGCCAGCCCGCGCGCCGGGTCGGCGTCGCGCAGCTCGAGGCCGTCGAAGCCCGCGGCCAGCGCCTCGTCCAGGCTCGACACGAGGTTCTCCTGGATCGCGAGCCGCATCAGGCGGCGAGGCCGCGCGCCGCGAGCAGCGCGTCGACGTTCGCCGGCTCGAGCACGTGCTCGAGCGCGAGCGTCGTGGCGCCGACCACGCCGGCCCGCGGACCGAGCCGGCTGGTGAGGATCCGCAGCTCGCGCGTGGCAAGCGCCGAGGCGCGCTGGTAGACGCTCTCGCGGATGCCGGCCAGCAGCGGCTCGGACGCCTCGGCCAGCTCGCCGCCCACGATGATCGCGGTCGGGGCGACGACGCTGACGACGGCGGCGAGCGCCGCGCCCAGCACGCGCCCCGCCTCGCGCACGTGGTTCATCGGCGCGGCGCGGCCGGCGCGCACGAGCTCGACGACGTCGGCCGTCGAGCTCACGTCGAAGCCCTCCTCGGCGAGCTGGCGGACGAGCGCCCCGCCCGAGGCGAGCACGGCCACGCAGCCGCGGTTGCCGCATGAGCACATGACGTCGGACTCGCGGATCGCCCGGATGTGGCCGATGTCGCCGGCCCGGCCGTGGTTGCCGCGCAGCAGCTCGCCGTCGGCGATGATGCCCGCGCCGATGTCGGTCGCTGCCTTGACGAACACGAGGTTCGAGAGGTCGGGCCAGTGGCGCCGGTGCTCGCCGAGCGCCATCGCGTGGACGTCGCGCTCGAGCAGGGCGGGCGCGCCGAAGCGCTCGCGCAGGTGCTGGGCGACGGGATAGCCGTCCCAGCCCGGCATGATCGGCGGGTTGACCGGCCGCCCCGACGCGACCTCGACCGGGCCCGGGACGCCGATCGCGGTGGCGAGGACGTCGCCGCCGTCGCGCGCCCGGCCTCGGCCAGCAGCTCGTCGAAGCGGCCGGCGACCCACTCGAGCACGCGCTCGGGGCCGTCGGCGATGCGGATCGGCTCCTCGCGCTCGGCCAGCGACTCGCCCGCGAGGTCGCACACGGCGAGCCGGCCGTGGCCGGCGCCGAGGTCCGCGGCCAGCACGACGCCGACGCGCTCGTTGAAGCTCAGCGCCGCCGGCCGGCGCCCGCCGCTCGACGGCCCGGCCTCGGGCGCCTCGACCAGCAGCCCGGCGGACAGCAGCACGCCGAGCCGCTGCATGACGGTCGAGCGCGACAGGCCGGTGACGTCCATGACGTCGGTGCGCGTGACGGCGCGGCCCTCGCGGATCAGCCGCAGGACGCCACCGGGCGAGCCGGACACCGACAGAGGCAAGGTCGTCATCGGGGCCGAGACGTTACCGCAACCGACAACTTTTGCTGAGCAACTACGCAGAAGTCTGGTTCGGGACGCACCTTCTGGCAATCTTCTGCTTGCGCGCTACCAGCAAGTGGTCTACGCTCGCGCCCGGCAACGACCTGAGGAGGAGAAGCCGGAAGTGGCTCGGGCGCTGGTGCTCGAAGGACCCCGTTCGCTGCGGTTGCGGGACGCGGACCCGCCGCACCTCGGGCCGCGCGACGTCCGCGTGCGCGCGCTGGTCAGCGGCATCAGCCACGGGACGGAGCTCAACCTCTACCGCGGCAGCTCGACGTTCGACGACCGCGCGTTCGACCGCGACCTGCGGGCGTTCGTGCGGCCCGAGACGCAGCCCCCGGCCGTACCCGGCGTCCGCTCGGCTACGAGCTCGTCGGCCGCGTCGAGCGAGGTCGGCGGCGCGGTCACCGAGCTCCCGCCCGGCACCGTCGTGCACGCGGGCTCGCCGCACGCCGAGGAGGCCGTCGTGCAACGTCGACGCGCAGGCCTCGTACCCGCTCGTCGCGCTGGCGACGGCGGCGGGCCGCCGCCGTGGGCGCTCTTCACCAGCCTCGGGGCGGTCGCGCTCGTCGCCGTCCACGACGCGCGGATCAAGGTCGGCGACGACGTCGCCGTGATCGGGCTGGGCGCGATCGGCCTGCTGGTCGTCCAGCTCGCGCGGATGGCGGGCGCCGGCCGCGTCGTCGCCGTCGATCCGGTCGAGAGCCGCCGCGCACTGGCGATCGAGCTGGGCGCCCACGAGGCGCTCGACCCGCGCGCGGCGCCCGACGGGGCCGGCGCGGCGATCAAGCGCGCCGCGGGCCGCGGGGCCGACGTGGCCGTCGAGACGTCCGGCACCGCGGCGGGCCTGCACGACGCGGTGGCCGCGGCCGGGCCTCGGAGCGACCGTGGTGACCGTCGGCTTCTACCAGGGCGGCGCCGAGCCGCTGCGGCTGGGCGAGGAGTGGCACCACAACCGGCTCGACATGGTCTCGAGCATGGGCGCGTGGGGCGCGCCGCACCGGGCGTACCCCGCGTGGGACCGCCCGCGCGTGATGCGCACGGTGGTCGATCTCTTCGCCGCCGGGCGGCTGCGCGTCGACGCGCTGCCGATCCGGCGCTTTCCTTTCGAGCAGGCGGTCGAGGCGTACGCCTGGCTCGACGAGCACCCCAACGACGCGGTCAAGGTGGCGCTCACGTACGACGGGTCAACTCCAGGAGGAGGAACGTGACGATGCGACGGACAGTGCTGGCGCTACTCGCCGTGACCGCGGTGGTGGCGGTCGGGTGCGGCGGCGACGACGAAGAGGGCGGCGGCGAGGGCGGCGGCGCCAGCGGCGAGACGCTGACCGTCTGGAACAACGAGTCCCAGCCCGACCGCCTGGCGGCGACGCAGGCCATCCTCGACGAGTTCACGCGAGAAGACGGGCGTCAAGACCAAGCAGGTCGCGGTGCCCGAGGACCAGCTGGCCACGCTGATGACGAACGCGGCGGCGGCCGACGAGCTGCCCGACGTCGTGCTCGCCACGCCGACGGCCCAGTCGCACCAGTACGCGGCCGAGGAGCTGTTCGACTGCGAGGCCGCCCAGGCGGTGGTCGACAGGCTCGGCGCCGACACGTTCTCGAAGAAGGCGCTCGACCTGGTCAGCCGGGACGGCGTGGCCACCGGGGTGCCGAGCGACGGCTGGGGCCAGCTGCTGATCTACCGCAAGGACCTGTTCGACAAGGCGGGCCTGGAGGCGCCGGCGACGCTTGACGACGTCCAGGCGGCCGCCGAGCAGCTCAACGACGGCGGCGTGGCGGGCATCACGCTGGCCACGGCGGCCGGCGACGGCTTCACGGCCGAGACGTTCGAGCACGTCGCGCTGGCCCAGGGCTGCCAGCTCGTCGACGACGCCGGCGAGGTGTCATTCGACTCGCCGGAATGCGCGGAGGCCCTGCGCTGGTACGGCGACCTGGCCTCCAACTACTCGGTCAAGGGCGCCCAGGACGTCGACTCCACGCGCGCGACGTACTTCGCCGGGCGGGCGGCGATGATGTTCTGGTCGCCGTTCCTGCTCGACGGCATGGCCGGGCTGCGCGACGACACCAAGCCCACGTGTAAGGAGTGCAAGAAGGACGTGGCCTACTTGGCCAAGAACAGCGGCCTCGTCGGCCCGCTGGCCGGATCCGCGGGCGAGCCGAGCCAGTTCGGCTCCGTGTCAACCTTCAACATCGGGGTCGACGCGCCGATCGAGGACGCCCAGCAGCTCGTCGAGTTCATGATGAGCGACGGCTACGTGCGCTGGCTCGGCCTCTCGCCGCAGGGCAAGTACCCGGTCCGCTCGGGCGACTCGGAGGATCCCGAGAAGTTCACGAAGGCGTGGGCCGAGCTGGAGAGCGGGGTCGACACCAAGGCGCCGCTGAGCGACTTCTACTCGCAGGAGTCGATCACGTCGCTCGGCGAAGGCGTCGAGCAGTTCCAGCGCTGGGGCTTCGCCCAGGGCCAGGGCGCGCTGGTCGGCGCGCTGTCGGGCGAGCAGCCTGTGGCCAACGCCGTGTCGGAGGTGATCGGCGGCAAGGACCCGGCTGAGGCCGCCAAGGAAGTGCAGGCCACGACGGAGGAGCTGAAGGCGGGGCTGGAGTAGCGCGGTGGACGCGCCTCTCCCCGTCGACGCGGCTCCTCAGGGCCGGCGCCGCGCGCGGAACACCCGCGCGCGGCGCGACTCGCGCGCCGGCGTGGCGCTCGTGTCGCCGACCGTGATCGTCGTCCTCGTCATGGTCGTGCTGCCCGTCGTCTGGGCGCTGGTCCTCTCGTTCCAGCGGATCCGGCTGCTGCAGATCCGTCGGCTCGACCTCTTCGGCGGCGAGTTCACGCTGCGGAACTACGACCTGCTGCTCAACTCCTCCGACTTCCTGACGGCGGCGCGCACGACGCTGATCTACTCGGTCTTCGGGACATCCGGAGCGATCCTGCTCGGGCTCGCCGCCGCGCTGGTGGTGCGGCGCTCGTTCCCCGGCCGAGGCCTCGTGCGCGGCATCCTGCTGCTGCCCTATGTGGCGCCGGTGGTGGCGATCGCGTTCATCTGGCAGGTGCTGCTCTCGCCGCAGTTGGGGTTCGTCAACGCCGTCGGGACGGACATCTTCGGCTGGGACGCGCCGATCCCGTTCCTCAGCCAGGAGGAGGGAACGATCACGCTGTTCGGCCTCAGCATCGGTGTGCCGACCGCGCTGATCATGGTGATCCTCTTCGAGGCCTGGAAGTCGTTCCCGTTCGCCTTCCTGTTCATCCTCGCGCGGCTGCAAGCCGTGCCGGGCGACCTCGAGGAGGCGGCGCGCGTCGACGGGGCGACGCCGACGCAGGTCTTCCGCCACATCATCCTGCCCCAGATCGCGGGCGTAATCGCCCTGATCGCCGTCCTGCGCTTCATCTTCACGTTCAACTCGTTCGACGAGATCTACCTGCTCACCGGCGGCGGGGCGGGGACCGAGGTGCTGGCCACCCAGGTCTACGCGTTCCTGCAGGCACGCAACGACGTCGGGGCATCGGCCGCGGTGGCGATGTTCATGGCAACCGTGCTCGCGGTGCTGCTGCTCTTCTACCTCAAGTTCTTCGGCGACCGGGACCGGCAACCATGAACACCAAGCGCCGTCGTTTCTCCCGCTACTCCATCGAGATGGCCGTGCTGCGGGTGCTGCGGCCGCTGGGGATCGCGTTCTTCGTGCTGATCACGATCTTCCCCTTCTACTACATGGTCCTGCTCTCGATGCGCGAGGTCTCGGCGGTGCTCGAGTCTCCGGGGCAGGTCTTCATCGGCCCCGGCGAGATCTCCACGGACGCGTACGAGCGGGTGCTCAAGCCCACCTCGGACGGCGGTCAGGGGTTCGTACGCTTCCTGCTCAACTCGGCTGGCCTGGGCATCGCCACCGTCATCGTGACGCTCGCCGTGTCGATCCTCGGGGCCTACGCGGTGTCGCGGCTCGAGTTCTTCGGGCGACGAGCGGTCCACTTCCTGTTCCTGTCCGTCTACCTGTTCCCGGCGATCCTGCTCGCCATCCCGCTGTTCGTGGCCTTCTCGAAGCTCGGCCTGCGGGGAGAGCTGCCGTGGCTGGTGATCGTCTACGTCGCCCAGACGCTGCCGATCTGCATCTACATGCTGCGCGACTACTTCGAGACCGTGCCGGTCTCGCTCGAGGAGGCCGCGGAGGTCGACGGGGCCACGCGGCTGCAGATCATCCGCAAGATCACGCTGCCGCTGGCCGTCCCGGCGATCGCGGCGACGGGGCTGTTCACGTTCATGATCGCCTGGAACGAGTTCCTGTTCGCGCTGCTGTTCCTCGTCGAGGAGCGCCAGAACTGGACGGTGTCGCTCGGCGTGTTCCAGCTCACGAGCATCGAGACGCCGGCGACCACGCTGATGGCCGGCTCCGTGATCCTCACGCTGCCGATCATCGTGCTCTTCCTTTTCGCCGAGCGGCTCATGACCGAGGGCCTTACGCGAGGCGCCGAGAAGGGATGACCATCGGGGCACGCGCGGGCGAGTCGACCGCGGTCGGCGGCGAGGCCCCTGCGGCGGTCCGCGCGCGGCTGCTCGAACAGCTCTACGGCGCCGAGGTGGGAGCCCGCGTCGCCGCCGAGGTCGAGGCGCTGCTCGCGCGGCACCGCGTGCGCGCCGGGCCGGCCCGACTGTGGGACGAGCACGACGCGTGGCTGATTGCCTACCCCGACCAGTTCTCCCGCCCCGGCGAGGCGCCACTGGCCACGCTGCGCGCTGTGATGGAGGACGTCTTCGACCCCTGGTTCAACGGGCTGCACGTGACGCCGTTCTTCCCCTCGACGTCGGACGAGGGCTTCGCTGTCAGCGACTACCTGGCCGTCGACGAGCGGTACGGGACGTGGCAGGACGTCGAGGCGCTCGGCCACGGGCGCCGGCTGGCGATCGACGCCGTGCTCAACCACCTCTCCGCCGGCAGCGACTGGTTCCGGCGCTTCCTCGCCGGTGACCCGGAGTACGCGGGGTTCTTCCGCACCGCCGAGCCGGACGCCGACCTCGCGGCGGTGGTGCGCCCGCGCACCCACCCGCTGCTCACCCGCTTCGACGGCGCTCGCGGCCCGGTGTGGGCGTGGACGACGTTCTCCGAGGACCAGGTCGACCTCGACTACCGCACGCCCGAGGTGCTCGTCCGCGTGCTCGAGGTGCTCGTCGCCTACATCGAGCACGGCGCCAACATCCTGCGGCTCGACGCCGTCGCCTTCCTGTTCAAGCAGGAGGGCACGGCCTCGATCGACCTGCCGGAGACGCACGCCGTGGTGCAGTTCCTGCGCAGCTGCGTCGAGGCCGTCGACCCGTCGGTGCTGGTGCTGACCGAGACCAACGTGCGGCACGAGGAGAACGTCGGCTACTTCGGGGCGCCGGGCGCCGACCAGGCGCACCTGGTCTACCAGTTCCCGCTGCCGCCGCTCACCCTCGCACGCGCTGCTGACGGGGGATGCCTCGCGCCTGCGCGCGTGGGCCGCGACGCTCGAGCCGCTGCGCGCGGGCACCGCGTTCCTGAACTTCCTCGCCTCGCACGACGGCGTCGGCGTCCGGCCCGCGGAAGGCGTGCTCGAGCCCGCCGACGTCGACCTGCTCGTCGCCGCGGCCTCCGCGTCGGGCGGGGAGACCAGCAGTCGCACGCTGGCCGACGGCACGACCACCGTCTACGAGCTGAACGCGACCTGGTACGCGCTGATGGCGGCCGGGCACCCGCCCGAGCTCGCGCTGCGGCGCCACCTTGCCGCCCACGCGGTCATGTTCGCCCTGCGCGGGATCCCGGCCACTTACGTGCAGTCGGTGGTGGCCGGCGACAACGACCGCGAGCGGTTCGCGCGTACCGGCGAGGCGCGCTCGCTCCACCGGCGGCGCTTCGACGACGTGGAGGCCTTCTCGCGCGCCGTGAAGCACCGCGGCACCCGCGCCGGAGCGGCCTGGCAGGGCCTGCTCGAGATGCTGGGGGCCCGCGCCGCGACGCCGGCCTTCCACCCCGACAGCGACCAGATCGTGCTCGACACGCCCCCTGCGGTGTTCGCCGTCGAGCGCGTGGCGGCGGACGGCGAGCGCGCGCGGGTGTACGTCAACGTGTCCGGCGAGCCGTGCGCCGTCGGCGTCCCGCGCGACGGTGCGCGCTGGTCGTCGCTCGTCGGTGGGCCCGCGCCGGAGGGCGAGCGCCTCGTGCTCCCCGCGTGGTCGTCGGCGTGGCTCGATGCCGCTCCCGCCTGACTACGACGAGCGGATCTCGGTGCGGCGTGTCGGTTAGGCTCGGCAGACCATGCGACGCCGGCTGCTCGTCGTGCTCGTCGCCGCCCTTCTCGCCGCCGGCTGCGGCGGTGACGACCCGGCTCCCCTGAGCGGGGAGACGCTGATTGTCTGGAACCACGAGTCCCAGCCCGACCGGCTGGCCGCGACCGCGGCGATCCTCGACGACTTCACGCGCAGCACGGGCATTCAGACCGAACAGCTCCCGATACCGGAGGACGGGCTTCCGCGCATGGTCCGCCGGGCGCGGGCGGACGGCGAGCTGCCCGACGTCGTGCTGTCGACGGGCATGCAGCACGCCCAGCGGTACGTCGCCGAGGGCATCTTCGACGCGGCCGCCGCCCAGGAGGTCGTCGACCGCCTGGGCCGCGAGACGTTCTCGCAGCGAGCACTCGCGCTCGTCGCAAGCGACGGCGGGTCGGCGGGCGTGCCGAGCGACGGCTGGGGGCAGCTGCTGATCTATCGCAAGGACCTGTTCGACCGGGCCGGGCTCCAGGCGCCCCAGACGCTCGACGATGTCGTGGCGGCCGCCAAGGAGCTCGATCGCGACGGCATGGCCGGCATCGCGCTCGCGACGGCCCCGGGCGACGGGTTCACGCACGAGACGTTCGAGCACATCGGGCTGGCCCAGGGCTGCCAGCTCGTCGATGCGGCGGCAGACGTGACGTTCGACTCGCCCGAGTGCGTGGATGCGCTGCGCCTGTACGCCGAGCTCGCGCAGCGCTACTCGCTCGGGGGCGTCCAGGACGTCGACTCCACGCGCGCCGCGTACTTCTCGGGGCGCGCGGCGATGCTGTTCTGGTCACCCTTCCTGCTCGACGGCCTGGCGGGCCTGAGCGACCAGAACCTGCCTACGTGCACGGAGTGCAAGCAGGATCCGGCCTATCTGGCCCGCAACAGCGGCCTCGTCGGCCCGCTGGCCGGGTCGACCGGCGAGCCGAGCCAGTTCGGCTCGGTGTCGACGTTCAACATCACGGTCGACGCACCCACGGAGGAGGCGCAGCAGCTCGTGGAGTACCTGATGAGCGACGGCTACGTGCGCTGGCTGGGGCTCTCGCCGCAGGGCAAGTACCCGGTGCGCGCCGGAGACGCCGACGATCCCGAGCGGTTCGCCGAGGCGTGGGCGGGACTCGAGAGTGGGATCGACCGCAAGGCGCCGCTGAGCGAGTTCTACTCCGAGGCCTCGATCGCTTCGCTGGGGGAGGGCGTGGCGAACTTCCAGCGCTGGGGGTTCGCGCAGGGCCAAGGGGCGCTCGTGGGCGCGCTGGCGGAGAAGCAGCCGGTGGCGAACGCCGTCGTCGAGGTGATCCGCGGCCGCGAGCCGGAGGCGGCGGCCAGGGACGTGCAGGCGACGGTCGAGCGCCTCAAGGACGGATAGGAGACCGGGGGGCCCGCCCAAAGGGCCATTCCGTGTGGAGCGATGTCCCGTTGGGCACCCCTAGGCGACGGCCGCGGCGTAGGCGTCGGGGTCGGTCGGGCCCTCGGTCGCGATCAGCAGCACGCGGCTCGCCGGCGCCGAGCCCGACCGCTCGCGCAGAGCGGCGCGCGCCGGGTCCGCGACGCGAGCGCGCGCAGCGCGGCCAGCGGCGCGGCGCCGCACTCGCCGATCGCCAGGCCGGCGGCGGCCAGCTCGCGCATCGCCGCGCGCGACCTCGTCGTCGTCGACGGTGACGGTCGCCGTGGATGCCGTCGCGCAGCGTACGGCCACGCGGCGGCCGAGACCTCCGCGCAGTCGAGCCCGGCCATCGTCGTGCCCGGCGTCGGGATCGCGCGTCGGCTCGCCGGCCGCGAGCGACGCGGTCAGGCACGCGGCGGCGACCGGCTCGACGCCGATCACCGTCGCGCCCGCCTGCGCGCCGAAGCGCGCGGCGGCCGCCGCGAGCGAGCCGACGCCGACCGGGACGAGCAGGACGTCGAACGACGCCTGCTCGGCGGCCTCGGCGAACAGCGTCGCGTAGCCGTCGATCACCCAGCGCGCCGGGCCGGAGTCGCCGACGTCGGCGATCTCGAGCGCCGCCCGGCTCGCGCCCTCCGCCGGCGGCCGCGCGCGACCGCGTCCTCGTAGGTCGCCGTCGACGACGACGACCTCGGCGCCCTCGCGCCGCGATCGCCTCGCGCCGCGCCGGCGACCGACCGCGCGGGCAGGAAGACGCGGCAGCGCAGGCCGCGCAGCGCGGCGACGTGCGCGACCGCGCGGCCGTGGTTGCCGGCGCTGGCGGCGACGAGCGTGTGGACGTCCGGGCGCTCGCGCAGCGCGCGCTCGACCGCCCACGACGCGCCGAGCACCTTGAAGGCCGGCAGCCCGAGCCGGTCGGACTCGTCCTTGAGCGCACGGCGCCCAGCCCGAGCTCGGCGGCGAGCGCCGGCAGCGTCGCGCAGCGGCGTCGGCGCGTAGCCCGGCAGCGACGCGTGGAAGGCGCGCGCGTCGGCGGAGGGCGGCGGCGACCGCCGCCGGGTCGCGCGCGCGGGTTGACGAGCGCCTCACGCGCAGAGCCGCTCGGCGACGGCGACCAGCGTGCGCGCGACGGCCTCGGTGTCGGCGAGGCTCACCCACTCCTCGAGCGCGTGCGCGCCCTCGCCGCCCGGGCCGAACATGACGGTCGGGATGCCCGGCGGCGGCGATGAACGCGGCGTCGGCCCAGTAGCTCGCGCCGGCGATCGGCGGCGCGGCGCCGAGCTCGCCGGCGGCCGCGTCGCGCACCGCGCGCGACGATCGCGGCGCCGCCGGGCGATCTCGAACGGCTCGCGCACGAGCAGCGTGCGCTGCTCGGCCACGAGCGCGGGTCGGCCGCGCGGCAGCGCGTCGAGCAGCGCGTCGAGCTCGGCCTCGACGTCCGCCGGCCGTCTCGCCGGGCAGCGTGCGCCGCTCGAGCGCCGATCACGCAGCGCGCCGGGTAGCTCGACAGCTCGCTCGCCGCCCGCGATCAGCGACGCGTGGACCGAGCCGCGGCCCGAGCAGCGGGTGCGTGCGCTCGCCGAGCGCGGCGTCGAGCTCGCCGAGCGCGGTCAGGACCGGCCCGGCCTTGACGATCGCGTCGACGCCGAGGTGCGGCCGCGAGCCGTGCGCGGCGCGGCCGGTCACCTCGATCTCCGCCCACACGAAGCCCTTGTGGGCGACGACGACCTCGAGCTCGGTCGGCTCGGTCACGATCGCCGCGTCGGCGCGCACCGCGCGCGAGCGACCTCCTGCACGCCGAGGCTCGCGTGCTCCTCGTCGGCGACCGCGGCGACGACGACGTCGCCGGCGAGGCCGCGGCGCCGCGGCGTCGCGGCAGGCGAGCAGCGCGGCGGCGAGGCCGGCCTTCATGTCGTAGGCGCCGCGGCCGTACAGCCGGTCGCCGTCGACGCGCGGCGCGTGCGGCGTCGGCCATGCCCGTCGACGCTGACGGTGTCGAGGTGCCCGCACAGCAGCAGCGTGCGGCCGCCGCCGCGGCCGCGGCGCGCGCACGAGCACGCTCGGCCGGCCGGGCGTCGCCTCGAGCACGCTCGCCTCGAGGCCGGCGTCGCGCGCCCAGCCGGCCACGAAGGCGGCGATCTGCGCCTCGCCCGCGCCGCCCGGCACGAGCGCCGGGTTGACGGAGTCGATCGCGACGAGCGCGAGATGAGCTCGACGACGTCGTCGCGCACCGCCCGGATGGTGTCAGGTCTACGGGCGCTTGAAGCCCGGACGATCCTCGGCGACGAGGTCGGAGAGGAGCGAGCGGACGCGGCGGAGGGTGGAGGTCATGGAAGAAGAGTCGCACCGGGCCGGCGCTTGCAACACGGGGGCAGCCGGTGAGCGGGGCTTCGGGTAGCCGCGCGGGCAGGGAGGGTGGCCGTAGGGGGGCGCGGGGGCACCCCCCTACGGCGTTGGGGAAAGCTCCTAGCGGTACGAACGGTCGCCGTCCGCGCCCCCGCGGGCGCGCGCGCTGCGGGCCTTGCCGGCCATGGCGGTGGCGGCACCGGTTGAGATCGCGGCAGGAGCAACCGAGCGGATCCACTCACGCATCGCCTCGTCGGCGACGCGGCCGTAGACACCCGGGTAGCCGGGCTCGGCGCAGCCGTTGCCGTAGCTCGTGTCGCCGACCAGGCGCAGCTCGGTGCCGGCGGGGACCAGCAGCGGCCCGCCGGAGTCGCCCTGGCAGGTGTCGACACCACCCTCGGGGAACCCGGCCCCGAGCTGGGTACGGCTCTCGAAGCCGCCGAACAGCGGGTCGACGCCGTCGACCAGGTACGGGTACGCCGCGGCGGTCACGGCGTCCGCGGCGATCGGCACCTGCGCCTCCTGCAGCACGTCGGGCTGCTCGCCGCCCGACTCGGTGACCCCGTAGCCCGCGATCGTGGCCATCGTGCCCGCCGACCACAGGGAGCGCTCGGCGGCCGAGGCGATCTTCACCGGCGGCTTGGTCGAGGGCGAGGACGAGCTCGACGACGGCGACGTCGCCGCTGACGCTGCCGAGGCCCGCCCACGCTGGGTGCACCGAGACGGACTTGCCGGTGCGCTTCTCACCGTCGGACTGGAAGGGGGCGCGGTGCGCTCCGATGCTGACCTCGATCAGCTGGCCGGGCTGGCCGAGCGGCACGTTGGCGACGCCGCCGGGGATGATCGAGGAGCAGTGGGCGGCGGTGACGACGTGCGTGGGCGTGACGAGCGTGCCGGTGCACTGGAAGGCACGGTCGATCAGGATGTGCGCGACGAAGGGATACTCGCCGGGCGACGCGTCCTGGCCGCCGACGACGGCCTGGGCGGGGCGGCGACGGCGACCGAGACGGCCAGCGTCGCGAAGAGGGGCCAAGCAAGCTTGGCCTTGCGAGTTCGCTTCGCGAACGTCGCGGTCCGAAGCGGTGTCATGAGGGCTCCAACGACGCGCACGCGGGAAACTGGCGCCACCCGGAGGTTTCTCCGACTTACCGACAAGGGACTCTCGGGAAACCGCACGGTTCGTGCGAGACCTTGACAAACGCGTGGGGTTCATGTCGGATAGCGCCCGCCATGGCCACGGGTCGAGCCGGCTCCCTCGAAGCACTGCGTCGCCTCAATCGCCTCCGCGTGATCCACGCGCTGCGCGATCAGGGGCTGATCTCGCGTGCCGAGATCGCGCGCCGGACCGGCCTCTCGCGCTCCACGGTGTCGAGCCTCGTGGCCGACCTGCAGGCCGACGGGCTCGTCGTCGAGCGCGGCGAGCCGGGCGCGGCGCACGGCACGCAGGGCGGCCGGCCGCCGATCCTGCTGTCGTTCGACTCGTCGGCGGGCGCCGCCGTCGGGATCGACTTCGGCCACAACCACCTGCGGGTCGCCGTGTCCGACCTCTCGTCGCGCATCCTGGCCGAGCGCGCGCTGCCGCTCGACACCGATCACGCGGCCGAGCAGGGGCTGGACGCCGCCGCCGAGCTCGTCGGCGACCTGCTCGCCGAGGCCGGTATCGACGAGAGCCAGGTGATCGGCGCCGGCATGGGGTTGCCGGGCCCGATCCTGCAGGAGAGCGGCGTCGTCGGCTCCTCGGCGATCCTGCCCGGCTGGGTCGGCGTGGCGGCGACCGACGAGATGCGCCGGCGACTGGACGTGCCGATCCTCGTCGACAACGACGCCAACCTCGGCGCGCTGGCCGAGGCCGCGTTCGGCGCCGGCCAGGACGCCAGCGACCTGATCTACCTCAAGGTGGCTTCGGGCATCGGCGCGGGCCTGCTCCTCAACGGCCGCCTGTACCGCGGCACCGGCGGCCTCGCGGGCGAGTTCGGCCACTTCCTGGTGGATCCGAACGGCCTCGTCTGCCGCTGCGGCAACCGCGGCTGCCTCGAGACCCTGGCCGCCAGCGGCGCGCTCGTCGAGCTGCTGCGACGCAGTCACGGCGAGACCCTGACGGTCCAGCGGATGCTCGAGCTCGCGCGCACCGGCGACCCCGGCTGCCGGCGGGTGATCGGCGACGCCGGCCGGGCGATCGGCCGCGCCGTGTCGATGCTTCTCAACGTGCTCAACCCGGAGCTCGTGGTCGTCGGGGGCGACCTCGCTGCCGCCGGGGACCTGCTGCTGGACGGCGTGCGCGACTCGATCGCGCGCGCGACGCTGCCGTCCGCCGCCGAAGCTGCCCGGGTAGTGACCGGTGTGCTCGGCGAGCGGGCGCAGGTGCTGGGCGCGATCGCGCTCGTGATCAGCGAGGCCGATCGTGCATTTCCGACCAGGCTCGCGGCGGGTGCCGCCTGACGGGCTTATGCTCTGCCAACCACGCGCCCTTGGAGGCGCAACGAAGGAGGAGAGGGAATGAGGGGACGTTTCTTCGCTATCGCTGCGGTGCTCGCGACGTCGGTCGTGTTCGCCGCCTGCGGTGACGACGATGAGGGTGGAGGCGGCGGAGGGTCCGCCGACAGCGGCGAGGCTGCCAAGGGCAAGGTCGGCGTGATCCTGCCTGACGCGGCGTCGTCGGCCCGCTGGGAGACGGCGGACCGCCGCTTCCTGGGCGAGGCGTTCGAGGCTGCCGGCGTGGAGTACGACATCCAGAACGCCAACGGCGACAAGGCGAAGTTCTCGACGATCGCCGACCAGATGATCAACGGCGGCGTGACCGTGCTCATGCTCGTCAACCTGGACTCGCCGTCGGCGGCGACGGTGATCAAGAAGGCCCGTGACCAGGGGATCCCGGCGATCGACTACGACCGCCTGACGCTGGGCGGCGGCGCCGACTACTACGTGTCGTTCGACAACGTGGCGGTGGGCACGACGATCGGTGAGGGCCTGGTGAAGTGCATGCAGGACGGCGGCAACGACTCCGGTCCGGTGGCGCTGCTGAACGGGTCGCCGACCGACAACAACGCCACGCTGTTCAAGCAGGGCTATGAAGGGGCGATCACGGAGGCCGGCTATGAGGTCGCGGCCGATCAGGCGGTGCCGGACTGGGACAACACGAAGGCCGGCACGATCTTCGAGCAGATGTACACGAAGGCGGGCGGCAACTTCGTCGGCGTGGCGGCGGCCAACGACGGCCTCGGCGGCGCGGTCGCGGCGGTCCTGAAGCGCAACGGTGACACCGACAAGGTCCCGACGACCGGTCAGGACGCGACGGCCGAGGGCCTGCAGCGGGTGCTGCTGGGCTCGCAGTGCATGACCGTCTACAAGGCGATCAAGAAGGAGGCCGACGCGGCCTCCGACCTGGCGATCGCGCTGACCAAGGGCGATCAGGCGGCCGCCGACGAGCTGGCGTCCGGATCGGTGGAGGACACCGAGACGGGCGAGCAGGTCAAGTCGGTGCTGCTGGAGCCGCAGGGCATCACGAAGGAGAGCGTCAAGGACGTGGTCGCCGACGGGTTCGTGGCGGCCGAGGACATCTGCACCAACGCCGCCTTGAAGAAGGCGTGCGCGGACAACGGCGTGGAGTGACGCCGTGACCGCGACGGGAACGTCTCCGCAGGGACAGCCGGTGCTGTCCCTGCGGAAGGTCGACAAGAGCTTCGGCGCCGTGCACGTGCTGCGCGGCGTCGATCTCGACACCTACCCCGGCAAGGTGACGGCGCTCGTCGGCGACAACGGCGCCGGCAAGAGCACGCTGATCAAGGGTGTTGCGGGGATCCACCCGTTCGACGGCGGCGAGATGTTCTGGGAGGGCGAGCAGGTCGAGGTGCACGGGCCGCGGCAGGCCAACGCGCTGGGGATCGAGATCGTGTACCAGGATCTGGCGCTGTGCGACAACCTCGACGTCGTGCACAACATGTTCCTCGGCCGCGAGGTCAAGGGCGGCATCACGCTCAACGAGACCGCGATGGAGAAGCGCGCCGGGGACACGCTCCGCAGCCTGTCGGTGCGGACGCTGCGCTCGCTGCGCCAGCAGGTCTCCAGCCTGTCCGGCGGTCAGCGCCAGACGGTGGCGATCGCCCGCGCGGTGCTGTGGAACTCCAAGCTCGTGATCCTCGACGAGCCGACCGCGGCGCTCGGCGTCGCCCAGACCGAGCAGGTCCTGAACCTCGTCCGGCGCTTGGCGGACAACGGGTTGGCGGTGATCCTGATCACCCACAACATGAACGACGTCTTCCAGGTGGCGGACAACATCGCCTGCCTGTACCTGGGGCAGATGGCCGCGCAGGTCGACGCCAAGGAGGTATCGCACGGCCAGGTGGTCGAGCTGATCACCGCCGGGCGGTCGGGCGACATGGGCCTCCAGCCCGAGGTCGCGGCCGCGAACGTGGGAGGTGAGGCATGAGCACCGCGGCGCCACCCGCCTCGCAGTTCGACATCCAGGAGGAGACCGGCGGTAGCGTCGGCGCGGCCGCGCGCGAGTACTGGACGCGCGTCAAGGGCGGCGACATGGGCTCCCTGCCGGCGATCATCGGCGTCGTCGCCCTGGTGGTGATCTTCGGGATCATGGAGGGCGAAACGTTCCTCTCGAAGGGCAACTTCGCGAACCTGATCAACCAGGGCGCCGCGATCATGGTGCTCGCGATGGGCCTCGTCTTCGTCCTGCTGCTGGGCGAGATCGATCTCTCCGCCGGCTTCGCGGCCGGCATGGGCGCGGCGATCCTCGCCACCACGCTCACCGAACGTGGCTGGGCGTGGCCGCTGTCGCTGCTCGCCGCGCTTGCGACCGGCGTGGCGATCGGCTTTGCGATCGCGCTGCTGGTGGCGCGGCTCGGGATCCCGAGCTTCGTGGTGACGCTGGCGTTCTTCCTCGGCTTGCAGGGCGCGATGCTGCTGATCATCGGCGAGGGCGGGACGATCCCGATTCGCGACGACGCGATCCTGTCGGTGATGAACGACAACATGCCGGTCGTCCTCGGCTGGCTGTTCGGGCTGCTCGTCGTCGGCGGGTTCGCCGCCGCGACGCTGATGCGGATCCGGGCGCGGAGGAAGGAAGGTCTGCCGGCCGAGGTGATGTCGGTGTGGGCGGTGAAGGTCGGGGCGCTCGCCGCGGTTGTCCTGATCGCGGTGTGGCTGCTCAACCAGGAGCGCCAGCGCGAGACGGCGATCATCACCATCCAAGGCATCCCGTGGGTCGTGCCGCTGGTGGCAGCACTGGTCGTGGGCTTGTCGTTCGTGCTCAGCCGGACGGCGTTCGGACGCCACATCTACGCGGTCGGCGGTAACGCCGAGGCCGCGCGGCGGGCCGGCATCAACGTGCCGAACATCAAGACGGCCTGCTTCGTGATCTGCTCGACGCTCGCGATCGTGGCCGGCATCCTGCTGGCGTCGCGCGACAACTCGGTGTCGCCCACCACCGGCGGTGCGCAGACGCTGCTGTACGCGGTCGGCGCGGCCGTCATCGGCGGCACGAGCCTGTTCGGCGGTCGCGGGCGCGTGTACGACGCGGTGACCGGCGGGCTCGTGGTGGCGATCATCGCCAACGGCCTGCCGCTGGTGACCCAGCAGTCGGGCACGCAGTTCATCGTCAACGGCGTGGTGCTGCTCGTGGCCGCCAGCGTCGACGCGATCTCGCGGAGGCGGGCCGCTGCAACAGGCAGATAGCGAAGCGGTGCGGTGGGGGATCCTCTCCACCGCCCGCATCAACCGCAAGCTGCTCGCCGGTGCGCGCGAGGCGACGGGGATCGAAGTGGTCGCCGTCGGCTCGCGCGACCGCGAGCGCGGCGAGGCGTTCGCCGCCGAGCACGGCATCGCGCGCGTGCACGGCTCGTACGACGAGCTGCTGGCCGACCCCGAGGTCGAGGCGGTCTACATCCCGCTGCCGAACTCGCTGCACGTGCCGTGGTCCGTGCGCGCGCTCGAGGCCGGCAAGCACGTGCTGTGCGAGAAGCCGCTGGCGCGGCGCGCCGCTGACGTGGAGGCGGCCTTCGACGCCGCCGACCGCGCCGGCCGGTTGCTGATGGAGGCGTTCATGTGGCGCTACCACCCGCAGACCGAGGCGCTGGTGCGCCTCGCGCAGGAGATCGCGCCGCTGCGCGTCGTGCGCGCGGCGTTCGGCTTCCCGCTTCCGGTCGAGGACTCCGGGAACGTCCGGCTGCAGGACGACCTCGAGGGCGGCGCGCTGATGGACGTCGGCTGCTACTGCGTGAGCGCGCTGCGGCTGCTGTGCGGGGAGCCCGAGCGCGTCAGCGGCGAGGCCGTGGCCCGCGGCGGCGTCGACGGGCGCTTCGCCGGCGTGCTGCGCTTCCCCGGCGACGTGCTGGGGACCTTCGACTGCGGCTTCGACGTGCCGCCGCTCGGCGGCATCGAGGTCGTGGGCGAGGGCGGGGTGCTGATCGCGGAGGACCCGTGGCACGGGCTCGCGCCGCGCCTGACGCGCGACGGCGAGGAGGTGCCGGTCGAGGCCGTCAATCCGTACGCGCGCGAGCTCGAGGACCTCTCGGCCGCGATCCGCACCGGCGGCCGGCCGCGCCTCGGGCGCGAGGACGCGCTCGGCCAGGCGCAGACGATCGAAGCGCTGTACGCCGCCGCCGCTCGCTGAGCCTGAATCCGCCGATCCCGGCTGACTTGCTCCGCTGAGGGGGTTGCGGCTACGGTCGGGTGGGATGCGCGCACTCGCCGGGATCGCCGTCGGCCTCGCGCTGGCACTTCCGGCGCCGGCGGCGGCCCAGGAGCCGCCGTCGCTGCGCCTGTTCGCCGGCGACCGCAACGCCCGGGTCAGCAGCGACCAGCTCGACTTCACGTTCGGCATCGGGCTGTGGGTGGCGTCCACCAACGGCGAGTTCCGGATCCGCGCCGAGCGCCCCGGTTACGGCCGCTGGGAGGGCGTGCAGGTCGACGCGGGCACGGGCGCGCCGCTGCGCACGATCCCGCGCAGCCTGCTCGACGCCGAACGCGGCCTGCCCCGGTTCGTCGACGTCCGCTTCCTGAACGCGAAGGGCCGGCTGGCGGCGCGCCGCACGCTGGGCTTCTGCCCGTCGTCGTCCGAGCGCGTCAGCGGCGACGGACCCACCGGCCCGACCTACCTGCCGACCTGCGGCACGACGTTCCCGTTCGCCCGTGGCGCCGTGTGGGGGATCGATCCGGGGTGGGCGGGCGCGATCCGGGGCGGGCTGGAGTTCGGCGACCGGCCGCTCGACCTGCGGCCGGGCCGCTACACGGTGCAGGCGAGCATCCGCCCGGGCTACCGCCGGCTGTTCGCGATCCCGGACGGCGACGCCACCGCGCGCCTGAAGGTGCGGGTGGTGCGGCGCGGTCGCGGCCGTCTCCTGCGGCCGGGAATGCCGCTGCTCACGACGGCGATGCGACCGTTCAGCGCGCCGCTCGTGCAGGCGCCCGACCCGGCGACGCTGCCCGACCTCGTCGCCCTGCCGCCGTGGGACGTCAGCGTGCGCACGCGCCGCAAGCGCGAGCAGCTCCGGTTCGCGGGCTCGCCGTGGAACGCCGGTCCCGCGCCGCTCGTCGTGGAGGGCTTCCGCCGCTCGGGCCGAGACTCCATGCGCGCCGTCCAGTACTTCGTCGACGCTGCGGGCAACGTCACCGGCAGCTCCCCGGCGGGGACGATGGAGTACCACGCCGCCCGCGCCCACGACCACTGGCACTTCCTCCAACTCGTCACCTACCGCATCCTGCAGCCGTCGGGCGAGGAGGTCGTGCGCAGCCGCAAGCAGTCGTTCTGCCTCGTCGCGACCGACGCGGTCGACCTCACCGTGCCGGGCGCGCAACGCGTTCCAGAGTTCATGGGGCTGGAGAGCAGCACCTGCGGCGAGCAGTCGTCGATCTGGCTCCGGCAGGCGCTCCCCGCCGGCTGGGGCGACACCTACGGCCCGTTCCTCCCCGGCCAGCGGTTCGACATCACGGGCGTCCCGAACGGCCGTTACCTGCTCGAGATGCACGTGAACCCGTTCGGCCAGCTGCAGGAGACGACCTCGGCGAACAACGTCGCCCGGCGCCGGATCACGCTGCGCGGGAAGCCGGGGAGGCGGCACGTGCGGGTCGCGCCGTGGAACGGGATCCGCGACTGACTTGCCGTGCTGAGGCGGTTGCGGTTACGGTCGGCTGGCGATGAGCGAGGTGCGGCTGCACGTCGCGGGCTACCCGGACAGCGACGCCGAGGAGCGGGCGGACCTGGCGGTGCGGTTGCGCGAGGAGATCGCGGGCGGCGTCGCCGACGACGTCTCGCACCCCTCGATCCGGCCGCCGCCGGGAGCCAAGGGGGGCGCGCTCGAGTGGGCGCAGCTGCTGGTGACGATGGCGGGCGCGCTGCCGCCGCTGATCATGGCCGTGCAGGGCTGGCTCGGCCGCCATCGCGGCGCCGCCGTCACCGTGGAGATCGACGGCGACACGCTCACCCTCGGCGAGGCCTCGGAGGCGGAGCAGCGCCGCCTCGTCGACGCGTTCCTGGCGCGCCATGGCGGCGGCTCCGGCTAGCACCCGCCGCCGGCGGGCGCTGCTCGTGGCCTCCGGCACCTACGCCGACGCCGGGCTCGCGCGGCTGCGGGCGCCGGCGGGCGACGTGGACGCGCTCGCCGGCGTGCTCGGCGACGAGTCGATCGGCGGCTTCGAGGTCCGCGAGCTCGTCGACCGCCCGACCGACGAGGTCAAGCGTGCGATCGAGGGGTTCTTCGGCGACGCCCGCCCCGACGACCTCCTGCTCCTGTACTTCTCCGGCCACGGCGTGCTCTCGCAGAGCCGCCGCTTCTACTTCGCGACGGCCAGCACCACGCTCGAGTACCTGCGCACGACGGCGATCGAGGACGGCTTCGTCAACGGCGTCATGCACGACAGCCGGGCCCGCACGATCGTCCTCATACTCGACTGCTGCCACAGCGGCGCGTTCGGCAAGGGCCTGACGCCCAAGAGCGGCCTGACGGTCGACGTCGAGCACCGCTTCGAGGGCCGCGGGCGCGTGACGCTGTCGGCGTCGACGGCGCTCGAGTACGCGTTCGAGGAGGAGGATCCCGCGACCGGGATCAACGAGCTGGCGCCGTCCGCGCCCGGCTCGCTGTTCACGAGCTGCCTCGTCGACGGCCTGCGCAGCGGCGAGGCCGACGTCGACGAGGACGGCGTGATCTCGGTCGACGAGCTCTACGACTACGTCTGCGACCGGGTGCGCGAGCGCTCGCCGCACCAGACGCCCGGGATGGCCGGGGACCGCCGCGGCGACATCGTGATCGCGCGCAGCGCGCACCGGCCCGCGCCCGGGGCGCCGCCGCCACCCAAGCCGCCGCCGCCCGTTCCGCCGCGGCCGGTGCAGCCGCCGCCTCCTCCGCCGCCCTGGTGGTCGCGTCGCGTCGTGGTCGTGTCGGCCGTGGCCGCTGCCGTCGCCGCCGCGGCGGTCGTCGCGGCACTGCTGCTCGCCCGCGGCCCGGACCCGCCGCCCGCGGCGCCGTACGACTTCGACCGCGACGGCCGGCAGGAGATCGTGCTCGGCGCGTCGCGCGGCATCGAACGGGAGAGCGACCGCGCTGTCGGGCGCCGTCCTCCTCCATGGCGGGCCCGAGGCGCGGAGCACGAGGGCGATCAGCGCGGCGGAGGCCGGCGTACCGGGGCCGCCCGCGGAGAGCAACCGGTACGGGGCGGCGCTGGCGAGCGGGGACTTCGACGGCGACGGCGAGGCCGACCTCGCGATCGGCGTGCCGGGGCTCGATCTCGTAACCGTGCTCTACGGGCCGCCGGACGACTCCGAGCCTCGCCGGCTGCTGATCCAGGGCGACGCGCTACCCAGCCCGCCCGAGACGGAGGATTTCGGTTTCGCGCTGCTGGCCGCGGACTTCGACCGTGACGGCTTCGACGACCTCGTGACCGGCGCTCCCGGCAACGCGCAGCAGCGCAAGGACTACGTCGTCGGCACTGTGCACCTGATCCCTGGTGCGCGCGGCGGATTGGACGTGCGTGGCGCCGCGGCGCTGCCGGGGCCGCCCGGCGCGGCCGGCTTTGGCAGCTCCCTCGGCGCCGGCGACCTCGACCGCGACCGCGACCTCGATCTCGTCACCGGCGCGCGCGACGAGCCGGACATCAACATCCACGGGTTCCTCGCGTTCTGCCCTGGCCCGCCGCCGCTGGAATGCCGGCGTGCCACCTCGTCCAACGACACCGCGACCACCTCGCTGGCCGTCGCCGACGTCAACGACGACGGCTACGCGGACGTCGTGCAGGGCGACCAGGGCTCGGAGGACGGCAACGAGGACTTCCCGAACGCGGCGGGGGAGGTCCGATTGTGGCTGGGAGGCAAGAACGGGCTCGACGAGGAACGGCTTGTCCGGGCACGCCAGGGCATGCCGGGCATCCCCGGCAACCCGCAAGGCGGCGATCGCTTTGGGCACGCGGTCGAGGCCGGCGACGTCGACGGCGACCGCGTGGCCGACATCGTGGTCGCGGCGCCGGGCGACGGCGGCCAGGGTCGCGTCACGGTCATCCGCGGCGCGCGGGCGTTGCGGGCCCGGGCGTCGGCCTACGCGCTACCGGTCGACGCCGTGGAGGGCAATCTCGGCGGTTCGCTCTCGCTGCTCGACCTCGACGGCGACGGCCTCGACGACCTCGTGGTTGCGCGCGAGAACGCGCCGAGCGGCGACGAGGCGCTCGTCGCATACATGCGCGAGGGCAACCAGTTCGGGCCGAGCGTGCCGCTGACCGACCTCGACGCGCTCGCCGATGTCGAGGATTCGCCGCTGCGGATCGGCCGCTGATCGCCAGATTCGCGCGTGAAGGTCGTTGAAGCGGGGTACCGGCTCGGCCGAGTTACCACTTCTTGGAGGCATCTCGAATGGTCAGACAGGGGATCCGGGCGCTCACGCTCGGCATAGCGGGCTGCGCGCTCGTCGCGGGCAGCGCCCAGGCGGCGCCGATCAGCTCGCCCGTCGCGGCGCAGCGCGACTGCACCGCGAAGCTGCTCACGGCGGGCACCGGATACGTGCAGCGCACGGTCACGGCGACGGGCATCGGGAGCGTGACCGCACGCCTCGGCGGCGGCGCCGGCGACTGGGACCTCGCGGTCTTCGACACGGCGAGCGGCCGCCTGGTGGCCGGTTCGAGCTACGGCGGCAGCGTCGAGGTCGCCGAGGGCTTCGTCACCCGCGCGGGTGCGCTCACCGTGCAGGCCTGCCGCGTGGCGGGCGGCGCCGGGAGCACCGACCTCGACGTCGACACCCAGCTCGTCACCGGCGCGAGCGCCGGCGCCGCGTCGCTCGTGCGCGTCTCGACGCCCACGCGCGAGCGCGCCCAGCAGCTCGCCGACCTCGGCCTTGACGTCACCGAGCACGGCGGGCCGGGCTACCTGAGCGTCGTCCTCCATGGCGCCGCCGACGCCGCGAAGCTGCGCGACGCCGGCTTCCAGTGGACGACGGCCGTTCCCGACCTCACGGTCCAGAGCCGGCACGACCGCGCGGCTGACGCCGCCTTCGCCGCGGCCAACGCCGAGTCCGAGCTGCCCAGCGGGCGGACCACCTACCGCCGGCTGTTCGACTACAGCCAGGACCTCAAGCGCCTGGCGCGCGAGCACCCCGACCTCGTGCGGCCGATCACGCTCAACCACCGCACCTACGAGGGCCGCCCGGTCGAGGGCATCGAGATCACCACGAGCCCCGGCGCCCGTGACGGCAAGCCGGTGTTCCTGCAGATGGGCGCCCACCACGCGCGCGAGTGGCCGTCGGCCGAGCACGCGATGGAGTGGGCCTACGAGCTGATCCTCGGCTTCCGGCAGGGCGACGCGCGGGCGCGCCGGCTGGTGGGCACCACGCGCACGATCGTCGTCCCGATCGTCAACCCCGACGGCTTCAACGCCTCACGCGAGGCCGGCGAGCTGCAGGGCGCCGGCGACGGCCGCGGTGGCAGCGCCAGCGACGAGACCATCAACATCCTCACGCACCCGAACGAGTACCGGCGCAAGAACTGCCGGCTGATCACCGACGCCGAGGCCGGCAGCTGCCTGCAGCCGGGGCTCGGCGCCGCCGAGGCCGGCGTGGACCCGAATCGCAACTACGGCGGGTTCTGGGGCGGGCCGGGAGCATCGGACGCACCGTCGAACCTCACCTACCGCGGGCCCGGCCCGTTCTCGGAGCCCGAGACCAAGAACGTGCGCGAGCTGGTCTCCTCACGCCAGGTGACCACGCTGATCACCAACCACACGTTCTCGAACCTCGTGCTGCGGCCCCCGGGCATCCAGTCCCAGGGGCTGACGCCCGACGAGCCGCTCTACCAGGCGTTCGGCGCTGAGATGACCGCCCAAAACGGCTACGCCAACAACCTCTCCTACCAGCTCTACGACACGACGGGCACGACCGAGGATTGGAGCTACTACGCGACCGGCGGTCTCGGCTTCACGTTCGAGATCGGGCCGGAGCACTTCCACCCGCCGTTCGCCGAGACCGTTGCCGAGTACCAGGGCACGACGGCGATCGCGCAGGGCGGCAACCGCGAGGCGTACTTCGCCGCGCAGGAGAGCACGGCCAACGCCGCGCGCCACTCGGTGCTCGCCGGACGTGCGCCCGCGGGCTCGGTCCTGCGCCTGAAGAAGACGTTCCAGACGCCGACCTCGCAGGGCACGACGTTCACCGACACGCTCGACAGCACGATGCAGGTCGGCGCCGACGGGCGTTACGAGTGGCACGTGAACCCGTCGACGCGCCCGCTCGTGGTGGAGGACCAGGGCCGTCCGGCGACCGGCGAGCCGTCGGCGCCGCAGTCGTTCGCGGCTCGCATGGAGGCGGTCCCGTGCGCGGACTTCGACAACCCGCCGGAGACGTGCTACGAGGACCACACGATCACGATCCCGGGCGGCGAGGGGATCGACAACGCGCTGGCCACGATCCGGGTCGAGTGGCCCACGATCGCCAGCGACTACGACATGAAGGTCTACCGGGCCGGCGAGAGCGAGCCGATCGCCACCTCCGGCCAGGGTCAGACCAACTTCGAGCAGGTGGCGCTCTCCGAGCCGGCGCCGGGCGAGTACGTCGTCCGCGTCATCAACTGGGCGGGCGCCGAGCCGTGGAGCGGCAGCGTCACCTTCGCGGGCCCGGACTACGCCCCGGCGCGCACGGAGACCTGGACGCTGTTCTGCGAGGACGCCGACGGCACGATCCGCGGCGCCCGCCAGGTGGGCATCGCGCGCGGCGAGCGTCGGTCGCTCGACCTGCGCTCCTCCTGCGCGCGGCGCGACTGAGCCGAGCGGGCGGCCTCCCGGGTAGGGTCCAGCGGACTCGACCCGGGAGGTCCCCCTCGATGATGATCAACCACCTGTCGAAGCGGGTGATCCCGTTTCGGCCGCACGACGCCAAGCGCGTGGGCGAAGGGTGCTTCTACCTCGACCAGATCGTGTGGCTCAACGGCGACCGCATCGAGCTGGGGGATCGGGTCTCGTTCAACTACGGCTGCTACGTGAACGGCTACGGCGGGCTGACGTTCGAGGACGGGGCGAACATCGGGCCGTACTGCATGCTGCACACGGCCAACCACAACTTCGACGACCTCGACAAGCCGGTCGTCGACCAGGGCTGGGCCGAGGCGCCGCCGATGGTGATCGGCCGCAACGCGTGGATCGGGATGGGCAGCGTGATCCTGCCCGGGGTGCGGATCGGCGAGGGCTGCGTGATCGGGGCGGGCAGCGTGGTCACGCGCGACGTCGAGCCGTTCGCGGTGGCGGCGGGCAACCCCGCCCGCGTGCTGCGGAGCCGCCGCTGATGCGGGTCCTGTTCCTGCACCAGCAGCCGTGCGTGCGGGCGCTCAAGTACGCGGTCGGGCTGCGCGCCGTGCGCCCGGAGCTCGAGCTCGGCTTCGCCTACCGCGGACGGACGCTGACGGAGTTCTACGGCACGGGCGACGAGCTGTTCGACCGCTGGTGGCGGCTCGGCGACGACCTCGCGGGCGATCTCGAGCGCGTGATCGCCGGACTGGGAGCCGGACCTGGTCCACTCGCACAACCTGCCCGACCTGCTGACCGTGCTGGCGCTCGACGCGACCGAGGTGCCGGTCATCCACGACGTGCACGACATGCACAGCCTGCGCAGCACGCCGTACGAGGACGGGTTCGCCGACCCCGGCGACGCCGACGAGCTCGAGCGGGCCGCCGTCGAGGGCTGCGCGGCCCTGATCACGGTGTCGGACGTCCTGCTCGGCGAGCTGGCCGCGCGCTACGACCTGCCGCGCGCACACGCGCGTGCACCCGAACTACGCGCTCGCGCGCGACTTGCCGGAGGTGCTCCCCGAGCCCGCCGACGGCCCGCCGCGGATCGTCTACCAGGGCACGCTCTCGCGCGGCGGCGGCCACTACGACCTGTACGGGAGATCTTCGAGGCGATCACGGCGCAGGGGATCGCGCTCGACGTCTTCCCCGCGCGCGAGCCGCCCGCCTACCGGCAGCTCGCCGGCGTGACCGTGCACGACCCGCTGCCGCCGGCCGAGCTGATGCGGCGCCTGCCCGGCCTACGACTTCGGCTGGGCGGGCTTCAACGCCGCGCTCAACGCCGCCCACCTCGACACCGCGCTGCCGAACAAGGCGTTCGAGTACGTGGGCTGCGGGCTGCCCGTGCGTCACGCTCCGCCACCGCGCGCTCGCGCGGCTGTCGACGAGGAGGGGATCGGCGTCGTGCTCGACCGCGTCGAGGACCTCGGCGCGGCACTCGCCGAGCTCGACGCTGCCGGCCGTGCGCCGCCGCGTGGCGGCCGCCCGCCGGCGCTTCACGATCGAGGGCAACATGGGCCAGATCGTCGAGCTCTACGACGAGCTCACGCGACCTGTTCGGACACCCACTGGCCGACCAGCCCTCTGAAGTGGGCGAGGAAGCGCTCCTGCTCGTGCGCGGGGTAGGTCGCGCGCACGGTGTCCACCAGCAGCGCGTCGAAGCCCGGCGAGTCGACCCACTCGAGCACGAGCTCTTCGACGTGCGGGAGCCGTGAGTCGCAGAAGTCGCGGTAGCGCTCGACCTCGAAGTGCTCGTCGGCCAGCCGTCGGTAGCCGGCCAGCTTCTCCTCGTAGCTGAGGTCCTCGCGGTCGCCGATCTCGAAGTAGCGCCGCGTGTCGAGGTCGACTCGCGCGCGGCGCCCGGTGACGACGCAGAAGACGGTCCAGCGCAGGAGCGCCTTCATCGCCCACGGGAAGTAGTAGTGCAGGCTCGTGACCGCTACGTCGGGCGACGCGTTGGCGTAGTCGATCGGGTGGGCCTCCGACGCCCCGCACGAGCGTCTCGCAGGAGTTGAACTCCCAGTGGAAGAACGCGTTGATGAGGCGGCTGATGGTGAGGACCTCGTCGCCCAGCTCCGGGCTCAGGAAGTCGTGGTCGACGGCGTAGCGGTCGTGCATCGGCTCGTCGGGACGGAAGTGCATGATCATCGTCTCGGCGCCGATCGAGAGCGAGCGGGCGAAGACGTCGAAGCCGTCGACGGCGGCCTGCAGGTGCATCAGCCGCTGGCCGGAGGCGTCGTACGCGTGGTGCAGCTCCTCGGAGTTGCGGATGTGGCTCACGCCCACCCACTGGCCGCCGTCGTAGGGCTTCATGAACAGCGGGTAGCCGATGTCCTCGGCGATCGCCTCGAGGTCGAACGGCCGGTTGTAGCGCGACGCGGTGTACGCGTAGCGGGTGTTCTCCGGCGGGTTCTTGTACGGCACGAGGACGGTCTGCGGCACCTTCAGCCCGAGCCGCAGCATCGCGCAGTACGCGGCGTGCTTCTCCATCGCCTGGAACGTGAACGGCGAGTTGAGCAGGTACACGTCGTCCATCAGCGCGATCTTCTTGAGCCACTCGCGCGGGACGAAGTACCAGTAGGCGAGGCGGTCGACGACGAGGTCGTAGCGCGGCTTGTCGCGCAGGTCGAACGGCTCGATCGTGATCCGCTCGCTCGTCACGTGGTGGGTGCTGCCGGCGGCGTCCTTGACCGGCCCGAGACGCGAGAGCAGCGTCTCGAAGGCGCGCGGCCAGTCCTCCTCCGTGCCCAGCAGCAGTCCGATCAGGTGATTTCTCATCAGCAGAACCGCGGCAGATGATGCGCGATCTGGGCGCGCCATGACGGCCAGTCGTGCGGGACGTCGTGCCCCCACAGGTCGAGCTCGTGCCGGATGCCCTTCTCCGCCAGCAGGCCGGCGAGGTGCTTCGTGCTCTCGAGCGCGCCGGTGGTGTCCTCCCACATGCCCTGCCCGCAGACGAGCAGGAAGCTCGCGCGCGAGCGGATCCAGTCGAGGTGGTCGCCGTGGAAGCCGGCGACCTCGCCGGTGACGCCGAACTCGTAGTTGCCCGACATGCAGATCGCGGCGGTGAACAGATCCGCCCGCCGGAGGACGAAGTTGGCGGCGTGGAAGGCGCCCATGCTGCACCCGGTGGTGAGGATGTCCTGCGGGCCGCCGATGTCGTCGTGGACGAACGGCGCCACCTGGTCGATGACCCACGCCTCGTAGCCGCGAGCGCTCGCCGGCGTCGAACGCGTCGACGCAGTAGAGCTTCACGCGCCCCGCCTCGAGCAGGTGGCCGACGGCCTCGATCATTCCGCGGTCCTGGAAGTCGAACGCGCCGCCGCCTTCCGACGGGAAGACGACGACCGGGCGCCCGTAGTGGCCGAACACGGCGACGCGGCCCGCCGCGCCGATCGCGGGCGAGTGCAGCTCCACGACGCGCGCGCTCATCCCCACAGCCTCGCCAGCAGGCGCGTCAGGTGCGGGTGGAAGGTGTCGCGCCAGCCGGTGTAGTTGTGCAGGTCGGGGTTCACGTGAAACGTCGTCTCGAAGCCCTGGGTCGTGAGCGCGCGGGCCATCAGCCGGTTGTTGGCGAGATTCTCCTCCCCGACGCCACAGGTGAGCGTCGTGGGCACGGGCGGGCCGGCGTCGCGCTGGAGCTCGCGCACCACGCGCACGATTCGCCGGTAGCGCGGGAAGCGCGACTCGTGCGCGTCGTGGCGGGGGACGAAGAACGAGCCGGACTGCAGGAAGAGGCCGGCGAGCACGCCGCGACGGGCGTGCGCGTGGAGCATGGCCAGGGCGCCGAGGCTGGCGCCGATGCCGACCGGCACGATCGCCGACTCCAGCGCGGGCAGGACGTCGGTCGCCAGCGCGCGGGCGTAGTGGGCGGAGCCGGAGTACCACTCGTCGCGGTGCCCGGGGCCGAGCATCGCGACCCTGAACGGCGGCAGCTCGCCGGCCGCGATCATCGCCCCCGCGTAGTGGGTGAGCGAGCTCAGCTGGTCGAGCTCCGGCCCGTCGTGGGCGACGAGCAGCGGCAGCGGGCCCTCGGCGGGGCTCCAGATCCTGATCGCCACGGTCCCGCGCAGGCCGCGCCCACGCGGGGCGAGCTCCGTGATCTCGCCCGCAACCGGCTCGCTGCGCAGCCACGCCGGCGGCTCGTACTCGGGCGCGATCAGGACCGACTTCTCCCCGAACGCGCCGGGGGCGCGCTGCGGGTTTCCGGGATCGCAGACCAGCTCGCGGTCACCGCCGCGGTGCTCGAGCTCGAGCTGGTACTCGAGCCGGTCGAGCGGCCAGATCCGGAGCTCGAGCACCCAGTCGTCGCCATCGCGCACGAAGTCCGCCGGCGGCAGGTCCGATCGGACGCGGACACCCGCGAGGCGATGCTCCGCGTCGGCGACTCGGATTGTGACGGGGTCGATTCCCTCGTGGGTCACGGGTGGGCGCCGGCGCGCGCCAACCGCGCCGCCGCCTCGTCGATCACCGCGTCGCGCTTGCAGAACGCGAAGCGCACGAGCGAGCGGCCGGCTTCCTGGTCGTCGTAGAAGACGCTCGTGGGGATCGCGACGACGCCGGCGCGCTCGGGCAGGTCGCGGCAGAAGGCGGCGCCATCACCGTCGACGCGGGCGTTGACGAAGTACGTACCCGCCGGCGGGAGCGCCTCGAGCCCGGCGGCCTCGAGGCCCGCGCAGATGCGGTCGCGCTTGCCTCGGTAGGCGGCCGGTCAGGCCTTCGTAGAAGTCGTCGGGCATGTGCAGCGCCGCGGCGCTCGCGTGCTGGAGCGGCGTGCCGCCCGCGAAGCTCAGGTACTGCTTCGCGGCCCGGACCGCGGCGATCAGGGGTGCGGGCCCCGTCGCCCAGCCGATCTTCCAGCCGGTCGCGGAGAACGTCTTGCCGATCGAGGAGATCGTGACCGTGCGCTCGGCCATGCCGTCGCAGCGTGGCGAGCGGGATGTGCTCGCCCTCGTAGACGAGGTGCTCGTAGACCTCGTCGGCGACCGCGACGAGGTCGTGCTCCCGGCACACGGCCGCGATCTGCTCGAGCTCGCCGCCGTCGAACACCTTGCCCGTGGGGTTGTGGGGCGTGTTGAGCAGCAGCAGCCGGGTGCGGGAGGTGATCGCCGCCTCGAGCGCCGCCGGATCCAGGTGCCAGTCGGGCGGGCGCAGCGTGACCGGGCTGCGGCGGGCGCCGGCCATCGCGATGCCGGCGGCGTATGAGTCGTACAGCGGGTCGAACACGACGACCTCGTCGCCTGGCTCGAGCATGCCCAGGAGCGTCGCGGCGATCGCCTCGGTGGCGCCGAACGTCACCTGCACGCCGGTGTGCGGGTCGACGTCGAGGCCGTAGAACCGCTGCTGGTGATCGGCGATCGCCTCGAGCAGCGCGGGCACGCCGGCCAGCGGCGCGTACTGGTTGTGACCGTCGCGCAGCGCCCGAGCGGCAGCCTCGAGCACCTCCCGTGGCCCGTCCTCGTCCGGGAAGCCCTGGCCGAGGTTGATCGAGCCCGTGCGCAGCGCGAGCGCCGACATCTCGGTGAAGATCGTCGTGCCGAAGCCGGCCAGCCGGGAGGCGATCACGGCCGGGACCCTATTCGCCATCATGCCCGCCATGGCGTTCACCGGACTGCGCGAGGGGCTGCGCCGGCGGGAGCCGCTGGCGGCGGCGTTCCTCGACCTCGGGTCGCCGGTGAGCGCGCAGGTGACGGCGGCCAGCGGATTCGACGTCGTGGTCGTCGACCTCGAGCACGGGGCCGGCGACGAGGGCGCGGCGCGAGCGCAGATCACCGCCGCCGACGCCCACGCGGCGGTCGTGGTGCGCGTCCCGGACGGTGCCGCGCAGATCGGCCGGATGCTCGACGCCGGCGCGCACGGCGTGATCGTGCCGCAGGTGGCGTCGGTGGCCGATGCGGCGCGGGCGGCGGGCGCGGTCCGCTACACCGGCTCCCGCGGGATCTCCCCGTTCTCGCGGGGCAACCGCTTCGGCGCCGCCGGTCCGGACTTCCGCGCCGACGCGGACGCGGCGCTGGCGTGCATCGTCCAGATCGAGACCGCCGGCGCGCTCGAGGCGGTCGAGGAGATCGCCGCGCTCGAGGACGTCGACGCGCTGCTGATGGGCCCGGCAGACCTCTCCAACGACCTCGGCGTGGCCCTCGACCTTGAGAGCCGGGTGCTGCGGGACGCCGCGCGCCGGGTCGGCGAGGCCGCCGCCGCGTCCGGCAAGACCGCCGCGTTGTATTTGGGGCGGGCCGAGCAGGCCGCCCCGTTCCGCGAGCTCGGCTTCACGATGTTCGCGTGCACGTTCGAGAGCGCGGTCCTGGCGGCCGGCTCGGCGGCCGCCGCGGCTGCTCTGCGCGCGTCGTAGCGCCGGCGAACGTCAACGGCGGCTGGGTAGGGGAGTGGGGAGCTGACCGCACGGCTGGGCTGGGCTGTTCAGTCCCGCATACGGGGACTCAGCAGCCCCAACCGCGAGGTTGGGGCTGATTCTGTCGCATCCGACTGTTTCCAGCCCCAACCGCGCGGTTGGCTCCCTCACTCCCCTACCCAGCCGCAGTTGACGTTCCGGCCGGCGATACGCTGCGGCCCATGGTGACCGGCTCCTGCGCCTGCGGCACGGTGCGCTTCAACGTGACGCAGCCGTTCACCACGGCCGGCTACTGCCACTGCCACCGCTGCCAGAAGCGCTCGGGCGTCCCGTGGTCGCTGAGCGCGATGGTCCCGGTGGAGGCGTTCGAGATCACGGAGGGCGCGGAGTCGGTCAGGACCTGGCGGCCGCCCGGCGGCAACGCGAAGTCGTTCTGCAGCACCTGCGGCGGGCACGTGTTCAGCGGGGAGCCGGAGACCGGGCCGATCGGGGTCCGGCTCGGGACCGTGGACGGCGACCCGGGGATCCGGCCGCAGTGGCACCAGTGGATGTCGTCGGCCCCCGACTGGGAGCCGATCGCCGACGACGGCCTCCCGCGCTACGACGGTCAGCGCCCGAGCTGAGCGCTGCCGTCGAGCAGCACGCGCGCGACCTGCTCCGGGTCGTCCCACGTGGGAAGGTGGCCGCAGCCGGTCAGCGTCACGCTGCGCGCGCCCGCCGGCAGGCGCTCGGGGCGGCCGACGAGCCGGTCGTGGTCCGGCCAGGCGAACGTGAGCGGGACGGCGATCTCGTCGAGGCCGGTGAAGCGGCCGGCGCGCATCGCGGCGTTGGCGTCGTCGAAGCCCGGCGCGAGCGCGTAGGTGCGGACGAGCCGGAGCGCGGCGGCGGGCGGGATCCGCTCGGGCCGCGCAGCGCTGCCCGCGAGCACGAGCCGGCGACCGCCCTCGCTGCGGAGGATCAGCGGGAGCGCCGGCAGGAGCCGGCGCGCGACCGCGCGCGCCGCGCTCCGCTTGGGCGCGAGCGGCTTCGCCCACAGGCCGGCGGGGGCGATCGCGGTCACCGAGGCGGCGTCGCCGGCGAGCGCCAGCTCCAGCGCCACCCAGCCGCCGAGCGAGTTGCCGGCCAGGTGCGGACGCTCGAGCCCTTCGGCCGCCGCGAACGCGCTGACCGCACGCGCCAGCGACGCGGGCGAGCCGTCGGCCAGCGGCGGCGAGCCGCCGAAGCCCGGCATGTCGATCGCGATCACGTCGCGCTCGGCGGCCAGGCGCTCCATGACCGGGTCCCACATGAAGTTGTCGGCCCCCAGCGCGTGCAGCAGCACGAGCGGCGGCCCGCTGCCGCGCCGCACGTGGGCGAGCCGCACGACGTCCCGGCAGGCTGTCGTCACGTGTCGCGGTCCACGGCGAGCGCGAGCGCGGCGCTGATCGCGGCTGAGCCCCCGGCCACCGCGAGCGTCTTCGCGGCCGCCTTGTCGGGCAGGCCGGCGCGGCTCGCCGCGGTGACGGCGATGTCGGAGAGGTCGCCGGCGATGCTGATCGCGAGCCACGGTCGCAGCGGCGCGCCGCGGAGCGCGTCGACGATCGCCGCCACGTGGACGGCGACCTCGCGCGCCCCCAGGCCGCGTACGCCGACGACCGCCGGGGGCCGCGTCGCTGCCGGGCCGAGCCACTGCTTGGTGACGCTCCCGGGCGTCACCACCAGCGCGGCACCGTAGGCGGCGCGCAGCGCGAGCACGACGACGGCGGCGATGCGTACAGGAGACATGTTCATCAGGCTACGCAGGCCGCCTGCTCCGCGGATCATTGATCTGCGTAGCGTCAAGAAACGAAAGAGGAGCATGAAGGTCGCGATCATCGGTGCGCGGCGTCTCGGGTCTCGTGGCGGCCCACCTGCTGCACCGCACGCACGAGATCACGGTGTTCGAGTCCGCCGCGTACGTCGGTGGGCATACCAACACCGTGACCGTCGGCGATCAGCAGGTGGACACCGGCTTCATCGTCTTCAACGACCGCAACTACCCCCGCTTCGAGCGGCTGCTCGCGCGGCTGCGGGTGTCCTGGCAGCCCTCGACCATGAGCTTCTCGGTGAGCGACGTCCGCGGCGACTTCGAATACAACGGCTCCTCGCCGAACGGCCTCTTCGCCAAGCGCGCCCACCTTGCGACGCCCTGGTTCCTGCGCATGATCGCCGACCTCGTCCGCTTCAACCGCGACGCCACGAAGCTGCTCGCCTCGCGCGAGGACCCCGCGCTGGTCGACTGGCTGGGCGCGCGCGGCTACTCGGACGCGTTCGTCGAGCGCCTGATCGTGCCCCAGGCGGCGGCCGTGTGGTCGGCCGACCCCGCCCAGCTGAGCACGTTCCCCGCGCGCTTCATGGCGGAGTTCTTCGCCAACCACGGCATGCTCGGCTTCTCGGGACCGCCCGCGCTGGCGCACGATCAAGGGCGGCTCGCGTAGCTACGTCGAGGCGATCACGCGCCCGTGGCGCGACCGGATCCGGCTCGAGAGCCCCGTCGAGGCCGTCCACCGCCACGACGACCACGTCGCCGTGACCTCGCGCGGCGAGAGCGAGCGCTTCGACGAGGTCGTGATCGCCACCCACGCCGACCAGGCGCTGGGCATGCTCGCCGACGCCTCCGACCGCGAGCACGAGCTCCTCGGCGCGTTCCCGTACCAGGCCAACGAGGCCGTCCTGCATACCGACCGCAGCCTCCTGCCGCGCCGCCGCCGCGCCTGGGCGAGCTGGAACTACCACCTGCTCGACGAGCCCAGCAGCCTGCCCACCGTGACCTACCACATGAACCGCCTCCAGTCGCTGCGCGCCGACCGCGAGTTCTGCGTCACGCTCAACCGCACGGCGGCGATCGACCCCGCCCACGTGATCCGCCGCATCCCCTACGCCCACCCCGTCTACACCGCCGCGGGCGTGCAGGCGCAGGCCCGCCACGGCGAGATCAGCGGGCAGCGGCGGACGCACTTCTGCGGCGCCTACTGGGGCTGGGGCTTCCACGAGGACGGCGTCAAGAGCGGCGCGCGGGTCGCCGAAAGGCTCGGCGGAGACCGCCTGTGACGCACAGCGCCATCTACGCGGGGACGATCCGTCACCGCCGGTTCGCCGTCCGCCGCCACGACCTCGAGCACCGCGTGGCGATGGCCTACCTCGACCTCGACGAGGTCCCCGACCTGCTCGGCGGGCGCCTCGTCGCGCGCCGCCCGGGCCTCGTGCGCTTCCGCCGCGAGGACTACCTCGGCGACCCCGCCACGCCGCTCACCACCGCGGTCCGCGACCTCGTCGCCGAGCGCACCGGCGCGGCGCCCGAGGGCCCGGTCCGGCTGCTCACCAACCTGCGCACGCTCGGCCTGTGCTTCAACCCGGTGAGCTTCTACTACTGCTTCGACGGCGACGACCAGCTGCAGGCCGTCGTGGCGGAGGTCACCAACACGCCCTGGGGCGAGCGCCACGCCTACGTGCTCGACGGCGGCGGTCGGGTGGTGCGCGGCGAGCACGACAAGGCGATGCGCGTGTCGCCCTTCATGGGCATGGACCAGCGCTACGCGGTCTCGGTCGGGGAGCCGGGCCCGACGCTGTCGGTGCACATCGAGAGCGTTCAGGAGGGCGACCGCGCGTTCGACGCGACGCTCAAGCTCCGGCGCAGGCCGTTCTCGCCGACGCTCAGCTCCCTGCGGGTGCTGCCGCTGATCTACGGCCATGCCGTCGTCCTGCGGGCCAAAGGGGTGCGTCGCGCATGATCGCCCGCCGCCTGTGCCTGGCACTGCTGTCGCTGATCCGGGAGGGGAGCCTCACTGTCGTCGAGGGTTCGCGCCGTCACGAGTTCGGGAGAGGCGCCCCGCACGCGACGTTCGACGTCCACTCGCCCGCCTTCTGGAGCGCGCTCCTGCGCGGCAGCCGCGGGCTCGCCGAGGCGTACGCCGACGGGCTGTGGGACACGCCGGACCTGACGGCGGTGATCCGCGTGGCCGCCCGCAACGCCGAGATCATCGACGAGCCCCGGCGGCGCCTGACGCCGCTGCGCGAGCCCTACCAGCTCGCGCGCTCCGCGCTCGTGCGCAACACCCCGGGCCGCAGCCGGCGCGACATCGCGGCCCACTACGACCTCGGCAACGAGCTGTTCGAGCTGATGCTCGACCCCACGATGATGTACTCGAGCGCCCGCTTCCTGCGGCCTTCAATGACGCTCGAGGAGGCCTCGGTGGCCAAGCTCGACCTCGCGTGCGACAAGCTCGACCTCGGGCCGGCCGACCACGTGCTCGAGATCGGCACCGGCTGGGGCGGCTTCGCGATCCACGCCGCGCTCACCCGCGGCTGCCGCGTGACGACCACGACGCTGTCGCGCGAGCAGCGCGAGCACACGCTCGCCCGAGTACGCGCTGCGGGCGTCCAGGACCACGTGACCGTCCTGCTCGACGACTACCGGGACCTGCGCGGCAGCTACGACAAGCTCGTCTCGATCGAGATGATCGAGGCCGTCGGCTGGAAGGACTTCGGCACGTTCTTCGAGCGCTGCGGGGCGCTGCTCGAGCCGAACGGGTCGATGCTCCTGCAGGCGATCACGATCGACGATCGCGCCTACAAGGTCGAGCGGGCGTCGAAGAGCTTCATCCGCACGCACATCTTCCCGAACGGCTGCCTGCCGTCGATCGAGGTCATCACCCGCAGCGTCGCGCGCCGCACGGACATGCGGCTCGTGCACCTCGAGGACTTCGGCGCCGACTACGCCGAGACCCTGCGCCGCTGGCGCTCCAACCTCGAGCGCAACGCCGACCGCCTCGCCGCGCTGGGCTACGACGAGCGCTTCCGGCGGATGTGGCGGATGTACCTCAGCTACTGCGAGGCCGGCTTCGACGAGCGGCGCATCGGCGTCGCTCAGGCGCTGCTCGCCAAGCCGCTGGCTCAGCGGTACGACATGGTCTCACGCGCGCCGCGCTCGGCCGAGCGCAGGATCGCGTCGCAGACCTCCGCCGCCCGGTAGCCGTCCTCGAGCGTCGCGCCGTGGGGCGCCACGTCCGAGTCGTCCCGGATCGCCGTCAACAGGTGGTGGATCTCGTGCACGAAGGTGTGCTCCCAGCCGATGATGTGCCCCTGGGGCCACCAGAACTCCAAGAACGGGTGGTCGGCCTCCGACACCAGGATCGTGCGGAAGCCCTCGTTGCCCTCGCAGTGCTCGAGCTCGTTGAGACGCTCGAGGTCGAACCGCAGCGAGCCCTGCGAGCCGTTGATCTCCCACGTCAGCGCGTTCTTGCGCCCCTGGGCGAAGCGCGACGCCTCGAGCGTCCCGACCGCCCCGCCCTCGAACCGCACGGCCGCCTCGAACGCGTCGTCGACCTCGCGGCCGGAGACGAAGGTCGCGGTCATCGCCGAGATGTCGGCGATCTCGCCGACCAGGTAGCGCGCGAGGTCGATCAGGTGAGCACCGAGGTCGCCGAGCGCACCCGAGCCCGCCGCCTCCTTGTCGAACCGCCAGACCGCGGCGTCGGTGGTGCCCCACTCCTGCAGGTAGGAGCCGCGAAAGTGCCGGATCTCGCCCAGCGCGCCTGACTCGAGGATCTGCCGGGCCAGCCGCACGGCGGGAACGAAGCGGTAGTTGAACGCGCACATGTGCTTGACGCCGGCGGCCGCTACGCGCTGCCAGGTCTCGTACGACTCGGCGGCGTCACGCCCCAGCGGCTTCTCGCAGATCACGTGCTTGCCGGCTTCGGCGGCTGCGATCGTCGGCTCGGCGTGCAGGTTGTTCGGCCCGGAGTTGTCGAACAGGCCGACGGCGTCGTCGGCCACCAGCTCCCGCCAGTCGGTCACGTGGGTGCCGAACCCGTAGCGGCGTGCCGCCTCGGCAACCGCCTCCTCGTTGCGCCCCGCGATCGCCACGAGCTTCGGCTCGAGTGGCGGCGGCCAGGTCATGTAGGAGAGCTTGAGGTACGCGTTCGCGTGCGCCCGGCCCATGAACGCGTAGCCGAGCATGCCGACGCCGATCTCGGCCATCAAGCGTCCTTCGCGAATGCGGCATCGAAGGCCACGGACGAGGGCGCGAAGTCCGTCCGGCGCACGAACGCCAGCGCGTCGGGTGCCCCCCAGTCACGGTCCATCCCGGAGTCCTCCCATTCGATCGAGAGCGGGCCACCGTACCCGATGCGGTTGAGCGCCCGGATCATGGCCTCGAAGTCGACGTCACCGTGCCCGGGGGAGACGAAGTCCCAGCCGCGCCCCGGCTCGCCGAAGTTGAGGTGGCCGCCGAGGATCGACGAGCGGCCGTCGAGGTGCCGGATCGAGTCCTTGATGTGCGCGTGGAACACCTTGTCGGCGAATTCTGTGATGAAGGCCGCCGAGTCCAGGAACTGGTGCTCGAAGTGGCTCGGGTCGAAGTTGATGCCGAAGCCTGGGCGGTCCCCGATCGCGGCCAGCGCCTTGCGCGTGGTCACGAAGTCGTAGGCGATCTCGGTCGGGTGGACCTCGAGCGCGAAGCGCACGCCCTCGGCCTCGAAGACGTCGACGATCGGCCCCCAGCGCTCGGCGAACTCCTCGTAGCCGCGCTCGATGACGTCGAAGTCGTTGGGCGGGAACGAGTAGAGCATGTGCCAGGTCGGCGAGCCGGTGAAGCCCGTCACGACGTCGACGCCAAGCTGGGCGGCGGCGCGCGCGGTGTCCTTCATCGTCTCGGCCGCGCGCTGCCGCACGCCCTCGGGATCGCCGTCGCCCCAGATCTCCGGGGAGAGCACGCCCTTGTGGCGCTCGTCGATCGGGTCGCATACGGCCTGCCCGACGAGGTGGTTGCCGATCGCCCAGCAGCCGAGACCGTGGCGCTCGAGCAGCTCGCGCCGCCCGGCGGCGTAGCCGGAGTCGCTGATCGCCGCGGCGACGTCGAAGTGATCGCCCCAGCAGGCCAGCTCGAGGCCGTCGAAGCCCCAGCCGGCGCACTTGGCGGAAAGGTCGGAGAGCGGCAGGTCCGCCCATTGCCCGGTGAACAGCGTTACGGGTCGTGCCATGGCTCCTCCGATCATGCCAACAACGCGTCCTGGAATCCGGCGGGCGTGTACGACCTGCGTCACCGCGCCGGATAGGGTCCACCCGATGGAGCAGCCACCCGGGCTCGCGAACCAGCGCGCCGTGCGGCGGTACAACCTCGGCGTCGTGCTCCGCCACGTGTCCGAGCACGGGCCGCGCTCGCGGGCCACGATCGCGCTCGAGACCGGCCTCAACAAGACGACGGTCTCCAGCCTCGTCACCGAGCTGATCGGGCTCGATCTGCTGGTCGAGCGCGGGCTCGACTATCGCGGCACGGTGGGGCGGCCCGGGCAGGTCGTCGAGCTGTCGTCGAGCGGCGTCGTCGCCCTCGGGCTCGAGATCAACGTCGACTACCTGGCCGTGCAGGCGCTCGACCTCACCGGCAAGGAGCGCCACCGCGCGCTCGAGGCGCGCGACAACCGCCGCGTGAGCGGCGCCGAGGTGCTCGAGCACCTGTCGGCGCTGGCGGCCGATGCGCTGCGCGCGGTGGAGGCCGACGGCCTGCGGCCCGTGGGCGCCGCCGTCGGCCTGCCGGGCCTCGTCGACGCCGACCACGGCGTGCTGCTCGTCGCCCCCAATCTCGGCTGGAGCGACGTGCCGGTGGTCGACGAGTTGCGCCGCCGCCTGGACGATCCGAGCTTCCCGGTCGTCGCCGACAACGAGGCCAACCTCGCCGCCCTCGCCGAGCTGTGGGAGGGGACGGCACGCGGGCTCAGCGACGTGCTCTACGTGTCGGGCGAGATCGGCGTGGGCGCCGGGCTGATCGTCGGCGGCGAGCTGTTCCGGGGCAGCGGCGGCTTCGGCGGCGAGTTCGGCCACATGACGCTCGAGCGCGGCGGACGGCCGTGCGGGTGCGGCAGTCGCGGCTGCCTGGAGACGCTCGTCGGCCTCGAGGCCCTGCTCGAGATGGCGGGCCTGCCGAAGCTGGGGGCGACCGGCGGAGCCGCCCGCGCGGTGGACGAGCTGGTCGAGCGGGCCCGCAGCGGCGATGAGCGGGCGCTCGGCGCGCTGGAGGAGGCCGGCCGATGGCTCGGCGTGGGGATCGCATCGGCGGCCAACCTGCTCAACTTCCAGGCCGTGGTGCTCGGCGGCCTCTTCGCACAGCTCGCGCCCTGGCTGGCGGATCCGATCACCGAGGAGCTGCGCGCGCACTTCCTGGCCGCCGACTGGGCGACGCCGGACGTGCTCCCGTCCACGCTCGGCGCCGAGGCGGCGGTGCGCGGCGCGGCCGCCTCCTCGCTGCAACGGATCTTCGCCGACCCCGGTCAGGCCGCATGACCGCGCTCGTCGGGCTCGACGTGGGCACCTCGGCGGTGAAGGCGATCGCCGTCGCGCCCGACGGGGAGCTGCTCGCTCGACGTGAGGTCGCCTACCCGCTGTCGACGCCCCGCCCCGGCTGGGCGGAGCAGGATCCCGAGGACTGGTGGCGCGCGACCGAGGAGGCGCTCGCCGGCCTCGAGGTCGGCGAGGTCGCGGGCATCGGGCTGAGCGGCCAGATGCACGGGCTCGTGGCACTCGACGCCGCCGACCAGGTGGTACGGCCGGCGATCCTGTGGAACGACCAGCGGACCGCCGCGGAATGCGCGGAGATCGAGCAGCGCGTCGGCTTCGAGCGGCTCGTGGAGCTCACCGGCAACCGCGCGCTGACCGGCTTCACGGCGCCGAAGCTCCTGTGGCTGCGGCGCCACGAGCCCGAGTCTTTCGCCCGCATCGCCCACGTGCTGCTACCGAAGGACTACGTGCGGCTGCGGCTCTGCGGAGTGCGCGCGATCGACGTAGCCGACGCGTCGGGCACGCTGCTGTTCGACGTCGCGCGGCGGCGCTGGAGCGACGAGGTGATGGCCGCGCTCGAGCTCGACCCGGCATGGCTCCCGCCCGTGCTGGAGTCGCCCGACGTGTCCGGGGAGACGCCCGACGGCGTGCCGGTGGCGGCCGGCGCCGGTGACCAGGCGGCGGGCGCGGTCGGGGTCGGCGTCGTGCGGCCGGGTCCGCTGTCGGTGGCGCTCGGCACCTCGGGCGTGGTGTTCACCGCGCTCGACGCCTACGCGCACGACCCGCAGGCCCGCGTGCACGCGTTCTGCCATGCGGTGCCGGGCGCCTGGCATGCGATGGGCGTGATGCTGTCGGCGGCCGGCTCGCTGCGCTGGCTGCGCGACGTGGCGGCGCCGGGCGACGAGTTCGGTCCGCTGGTCGCGGAGGCGGAGGCGTGGGAGCCGGGCGTCGAGGGGTTGACGTTCCTGCCGTACCTGGCCGGCGAGCGCACGCCGCACGCCGACGCGGACGCTCGCGGCGCGTTCAGCGGGCTCTCGCTGCGCCACGACCGCGGCGCACTCGTGCGGGCGGTGCTCGAGGGCGTCGCCTGCGGGCTGCGCGACTCGCTCGACCTCGTGGTCGCGCTCGGCGCGCAACCGCAGGCCGGCCGAGCATCGGGCGGCGGCGCGCGCAGCGAGCTGTGGCTGCGGATCATCGCGTCGATGCTCGAGCTGCCGCTCGAGCGGCTCGCGGTCGAGGAAGGCGCGGCGTACGGGGCGGCGCTGCTGGGCGGCGTCGCGGGCGGCGTGTTCGCGGACGTCGAGCAGGCGGTGGCGGCCTGCGTGCGCCCGCACGGCGCGGTCGAGCCCGTCGCCGAGTGGATCGAGCCGTACCGCGAGCTCCGCGAGCGCTACCGGGCGCTCTACCCGGCGCTGCGCCAGGCGTCCGTCTGACTACACTTTGTAAAGCATGGCGCAGCAGTTGGGGAACCGGCCGTGTGGCGGCCGCTACGGGGACATCGTGCAGGCGATCGGCAACACGCCGCTCGTCGAGCTCAAGCGGCTCTCGCCGAAGCCGGGCGTACGCATCTGGGCGAAGCTCGAGTCGCACAACCCGACCGGCTCGATCAAGGACCGCGTGGCGCGCTCGATGATCGAGGCGGCCGAGGAGGAGGGCGCGATCCGGCCCGGCCAGACGATCCTCGAGCCGACCTCTGGCAACACCGGCATCTCGCTGGCGATGATCTGCTCGCGCAAGGGCTACCCGCTGAAGGTCGTGATGCCCGACAACGTCACGCCCGAGCGCACCCAGCTGCTGAAGATGTACGGCGCCGAGATCGTGTACTCGGAGGGTTCGAAGGGGTCGAACGGGGCGGTCGAGCTGGCGCTGGAGATGGCGGCCGCGGACGCGTCGTACTACATGCCGTACCAGTACGGCAACGCGGCGAACCCGCGCGCGCACTACGAGGGCACGGCCAAGGAGATCCTCGACGAGCTCGACGAGATCGGCGCGTTCGTCGCGGGGCTCGGCACGGGCGGGACGCTGATGGGCACCGGGCGCCGGCTGCGCGAGGAGCTCGGGGACGCCGTGAGGATCGTCGCCGCCGAGCCGATGCAGGGCGAGCCCGTGCAGGGCCTGCGCTCGCTCGACGACGGCTTCATCCCGCCGATCATCGACCTCTCGCTGCTCGACCGGAAGATCTTCGTCACCAACCACGACGCGATCGTGTGGACGCGACGGCTGCTCGACGAGGAGGGCATCTTCGCGGGCGTCTCGTCCGGCGCGATCGCCTCGATCGCGGTGCGGATCGCGCGCGAGATGGATGACGGCAACGTCGTCTTCATCGTCTGCGACGACGGCTGGAAGTACCTCTCCTCCGGGGTCTACACGCTCCCCGTCGAGGAGATCGAGAACCTGGACTCGACCGTCTGGTGGTAGTTACCCCGGGCCTTCGTCCGGCCGGCCCCATGATTGCGACGCCCGCCCTCCGTGGCGGGTCGACAAGGCGAGCGTTGCTCGCCGGCGGGGCGGTCGCGCTGCTGGCGGGGTGCGGGGAGGAGGACGAGCCGGCCGCGCCGCGCCCGGCCGAGGTGCTGCTGCGCTCGCTCGCGGCCGAGCGTGCGCTGGCCGCGGCGGCGTCGCCGCGCCGGGTGGTCGCGCGGTCGCGCGCGCGGGCGCAGCGGCTGGCGTCCGCGGTCGCCGAGCAGGGTGGGCGGCCGCACGACGCGCCCGCCGCCGCGGACGGGGGCGAGGATGCCGTCGCGGCCGCACGGTCCGCGCTCGTGGCCCACGTCGAGTCGTTGCCTGCGCTTGGGCGTGACCTGCGGGCGCTGGCGGCGGACATGATCGTGGGCGCGGCCGCCGACCTGGCGGTGCTGAGCGGCGAGGCCGAGGCGTTCCCGGGGACGCCGGCGTGACCCGCCGCCACCTGATGGCGCTCGGCGCCGCCCTCCTGGCGGCCCGGTCGGCGCCGGCAGCCGCGGCCCCGGTCGACGACGACGGCGACGTGCTGGTCCGGCTGATCGCGCTCGAGGACGCGGCAGCCGCCGCGGGCACCGGCGCGGTCGCGCACGAGCGCGCGCACGCTCAGGCGCTGCGGACGCTGCTCGACGCGCTCGGCCGCCGGCCACCGCGCGGTGCGGCGGCGCCGCGCGAGGAGCCGGAGCCGGCGCTCGAGGGCGCGCTCGTCGCGGCGTACTCGGCCGCGCTCGTGGAGCTGCACGACTCGAGCATCGTGCGCACGGTCGGGACGATCCTGGCCTCCCACAGCCAGCACCGCGTCCGGGCCCGGCTGCGCGATGATCTCGACCCGTTCACCAGCGACCCCTAGACTGGGTAGCGGTTACACGGACACGTTCGAGAGGAAGCAGACCATGCCAGTCAGCATCGGCCCGATGGAGCTCGCGATCGTGCTCGTCATCGCGCTGCTCGTGCTCGGCCCCAAGCGCCTGCCCGAGGTCGGCCGCTCGGTTGGTCGCGGCATGCGCGAGTTCAAGGATTCGATCAGCGGCACGTCGCACGACGACGACGAGGACGACGTGAAGCCGCTGCGCCAGCCGGCCAAGACCGCCGAGTAGTTGCGCATCTCGCGCCAGCTGCTGGACGAGGTCGTCGCCCACGCGCGCGCGGATGCCCCCAACGAGTGCTGCGGGATGATCTCCAGCCGCGACGGCGAGGCCGTCGCGGTGTACCGCACCCGCAACATCCACGCCAGCCGGACCCGCTACGAGCTCGACCCCAAGGAGCAGCTGCGCGTGCTCAACGAGATCGACGACGCCGGTCACGCGCTCGGGGCGATCTACCACTCGCACCCGCACACCGCGCCGGAGCCGTCGCCCACCGACGTCAACCTGGCGCGCTGGTGGCCGGAGCCGCTGTACGTGATCGTGGGGCTCGGGGGCGACGAGCCCGAGGTGCGGGCCTGGCGGATCGTCGACGGCGTGGTCAGCGAGGCCGCGCTCGAGGTGCAGGACGGGTCGCCGGTCGACACCTGAGGACGCGCCGCTGGCATGCCCGGCGTGCGGCCTCGCCCACGAGGGCGCCGAGCGGTTCTGCCGTGACTGCGGCGTGCCGCTCGTGCACGTTGCCGGGGACGGCGGCCGCCCGCTGAGCCCGGCGCGCGAGCGTGCGCGCAAGATGCGGCCGCAGTACGCGGAGGGGCCGCTGGTGCGGGTCGCCACCGCGCGCCACCAGGCGGAGGCGGAGATGCTCGAGGGCCTGCTGCTCGAGGAGGGCGTGCCGTCGCTCGTGCGGCGCTCGGGAGGCTTCGACGTGCCCGACTTCCTGGCCAGCGGCCCACGGGACATCCTCGTCCCGGCGTCCGGGGCCGACCGCGCCCGGGAGGTCTTGGGCGTCCCCGAACCGCCGCCGCCGCGCGCCGCCGGCGAGGGCACGCCCGCGTGGGTCAAGGCGATGGCGGTCGCGCTCGCAGTCGGGATCGCGGCGCTGATCGCCGCGGGGGTGTTCGCGGCGGTGTTCTAGGCCCTCCCGGCGCCGCCGACGAACGTCAACGGCGGCATTGAGGGGGAGCACGGGAGGGAGCATTTCGTCCACGTCACGCGGTTCTCGTCCGTGAGGTGGACGAAATGCACGCTATAGGGGCATAACGTCCACGTCACGCGCCAGAGCGCGGCGAAGTGGACGAAATGCACCCTCACCGCGGCCAAACTCCCCGCTCTCCCTACCCAGCCGCAGTTGACGTTCGCCGGTAGCTACGCAGGCGCCGCGAGCCGCGAGAGGTGCGACCGCCAGGCTGCCTCGGTGTGCCGCGTGCGCCGGCGGCCGAACGCCTGCGCGAGCGCGTCCTCGGGCGTCGCGCGCGCCATCGCGACCGCGGCGCGGTCGCCGTCCTCGCGGGCCATGAGGTCGAAGACCGTCCCGCCGAGCAGGAGCGCGTCGGCGCGGGCGGGCGGGAAGGCCGGCGCCGAACCCTCGCGCAGCCGCCGCGCGATCGCCGGGCGCACGTGCTTCGTCTGACCGGAGAGCCACTGGGCGGCACCCTCCACGAACCACGCCGAGCGCGCCCAGCGGCTCAGCCGCCGCGGCCCGAGCGGAGGCGGGAAGCCCGGGTGGCGGGCGGCGAGCGCCCGGCGGGCGAGCAGCCCGGAAGGTGAGAGCATGAGCAGCTCGAGCGAGCCCTCGACGTTCGAGGCGCGCTGCGCCAGCAGCCGCGGCGAGAGGACGTGCAGCTCGCGCTCCGCCGCCCAGCCGACCACGTAGCGCCGCGCGGCGGGCGCCGTCAGCCGCCGCTGGACGGCCAGCCACGGCTGCGCCGCGTCGAGCTGCGCCGGCGACCCGTGCAGCACCACCGCCAGCTCCCCGAGCTCGACCTCGAGCTGGCGCTCGAGCCGCCCGCGCGCGTACTCGAGCTGCGCCAGCACGCGCCCGGCGTCGGGCGCGTCGCGCTCGTCGTGGCGCGCCACGAAGGTGTCACTCGGAGTCTCCAGCCACATGTCACGCGCGGGCGGTCCCGCGCGCGACCCATCGTGGCACGCGGCGCGCCGCCGCGACCGACCGCCGCCATCAGCGCGGCACGCGGCGCTGGATCTCGTTGACCTGCTGGTACGTCGGCCGGTTCTGCCAGTGGATGAGCGGCTGCTTCGCGCCGCCGACCGCCTTGAACTCGATCGCGTCGTAGCACCACTGGCTCGCGTCCGGGCACTTGGGGTCCCCGCCGTAGACCCGCGACGCGGGCACGCCCAGCGCCGCGGAGAGCGACCGCCGCAGCGCCGCGCGGCAGCGCCGCAGTGAGCCACGGCCGCAGTACTCGCGTGAGTAGCGCCCCCGCACCCGCTGGCCGAGCACGGTCTGGAGGTCCTTGCGCGCGTAGCCGTACCAGCCGTCCTGGTACGCTCGCGTTCAACCAGTTATGCGTAAGCCAGGGCGCCGTCGCCCTGGGCGATGCCCGCGATCTCCTCCGAGGCGCGCTCGAACTCCTCGTCGGACAGCACCGGCGTGCCCTCGAACGGCAGCTCGCGCGTGATCTGTAGCCACGACCGGCAGCCGCCGTAGTCGTCGCGCACGCGCACGGTGACGGGACGCGGGATGCGGTAGGTGCGCAGCAGCAGCACGTGCAGCGGATGGCGCCGCTTCCACGCCAGGCGCTTCTCGGCGTAGTCCGGCGTCCACACGTAGAACGGCGACAGCGCGTCGACCACACGGCGGTCGGTCACCGTCCACGCCGCGGCCACCTCGGCCCACGCCCGGATGCGCACGCGGTCGGGCTGGGCGATCCCGCCGTCGAGCGTGAGGGCGTGCGTGGGCGGCTCGCCCTCGGCCCACACGCCCTCCTCGAGCGCCCGCCGGAGCTCCGGCTGGTGCGACTCGCGGACCAGGTCGCCGCGCTGGTGGTCGAAGGTCGGATAGAGGAAGAAGCGGTCGTGCTCAAGCGCGAAGTGCTTGTCCGGCTCGCGGATCCCGCCCTTGCGGAGCGTGACGAGCTGCTCGCCCTCGGCGAGTGCGCGCACGGTCACAGCCCATTCCTTGAAAGCGATCGGCATAAGGATGGTAGAAGAAAGAGGGGTGTATGGAGAGTGCGAAACCCCGCGCACCCTGCCCTGGATCTGGCCGCAAGCGAACCTCCGGCCACGTGCGTCACATACTATGCACAAAGTCGCGGAATCGCCAAATCGCGCTGCAAGCAGCGGGTGTTTCGTACCACTCAGACGCGGACGTCGCTGAGCGCCTCGACCACCTCGAGCACCGCGGCGAAGTCCTGGTCGCCCAGACCGCGCCCGGCGGCGGCCGCGTAGAGCTCGCCCGCGAGCGCCGCGGCCGGGAACGCGGCGCCCGCCGCGCGGGTCTCCTCGAGGCAGAGCCGGACGTCCTTGAGCATGTGCTCGAGCTTGAACAGCGGCGTGAAGTCGTGCTCGAGCATCGGGCGGCCCTTGAGCTCCAGCATCGTCGAGTTCGCCGAGCCGCCGGCCATGACCGTGAGCAGCGCCTCGAGGTCGACCCCGGCGCGGCGGCCGGCCACGAGCGCCTGCGCGAGCGTGGCGCAGTTCGCGGCGCTGACCGCGTTCGAGAGCACCTTCACCTGCTGGCCGGTGCCCAGCCCGCCGACGTGCACGATCGTCTCGCCCATCGCCTCGAGCACGGGCCGCGCGCGGGCCATGTCCTGATCGCTGCCGCCGGCCATGATCGTCAGCGTGCCCGCCTCGGCCTTCGGCGCCGAGCCGGTCACCGGCGCGTCGACGAACGCGTGGCCGCGCGCAGCCACGTCGGCGCCGATCCGGCGCGCCTCGGCGGGCCCGATCGTCGACATGTCGACGAACAGCGTCCCGGGTCGTGCGCCCTCGACCGCGCCGTCCTCGCCGAGCAGCAGCGCCTCGACCTGCTCGCCGTCGACCACCATCGTGATCACGACGTCGCTGTGCTCGGCGACCTCGCGCGGGCTCGCGGCCGCGCGGCCGCCGTGCTCGGTCGCCCACGCCTCCGCGGTCTCGTGCGTGCGGTTGTAGACCGTCAGCTCGAAGCCGGCGCGTCGCAGGCTCGCCGCCTGCCGCGCACCCATGATGCCCAGCCCGATGAACCCGATCGCCTCCGCCATCGGCGGGAGGCTACCGACAGGCCCTAGGCGGCGAGCGGGACCTCTGCCGGCTCCGCCAGGTGCTGGTGCGAGGGGCAGTAGCCGTTGTGGGGGAGGGGCGTGCGCTGGCACGGGGTCCCGCGACGGGTCGTGGCGCGGCACTCGATGCGCTTGCCCTCGATGTCGTAGCCGCTCAGCGGCATCGACGCGAAGTACTCCTTCGCGAACGTCACGTAGCGATCGACGACCAGGTAGGCGCGCTCCTGGGCCGACATCGGGAAGTAGATCCGGATGTCGTTGAACAGCGTCTTCGTCGGCTTGGCGAAGTAGTGCCAGTCGGTGGCGAGCCGGTGGACCGTCGCCTCGCACGCCCGCAGCACTCGCTCGTGATTGGACGGGCCGCAGTGGCCCGGCTTGTCCTCGAGGATGTCGGGCGCGAGCTCTCGATAGATGGAACGGCTGAAGCGGTACATGCGTTCTCCCCTTCGGACCTCTCGCGCTGAAGTGCAGAGCTCCCCCAGGAGCCCGGATGCATCACTGATAACCGATCACGTTCAATTTGGAACCCCCGAAAGTGTTGGCTTCCGGTTAAGCACGAACCCCTGTTCGCTTTCGACGGTTGCCTGGCAAAACCTCCTACGCCCAGGCCTGGAGGTGCGGGGCGTCCGTCCCGGCGTCGATCACCGTGTGCCGGCCGTCGAGCGCGAGGTCCCGTTCGGGGAACTCCGAGCGCGCGTGCGCGCCCCGCGTCTCTTCCCGGAAGAGCGCGCTGCGGGCGACGAGGCGGGCGAGCGGGTGGGGGTCGTCGAGCAGCGGCCGGAGCCCGTCGGCGTCGCGCTCGAGGCCGGCGTGGCGCCACATCGCCTTGCGCGTCTCCCGCGTCGGGGCGGCGGCCACGGGCTGGTCCGGGGCGGGGGCGAGGGGGTCGGCGGGGGCCGGCTCGTCGAGCCCGCGCAGCGCCGCCCGGCGGCCGAAGACGAAGCACTCGGAGAGCGAGTTCGAGGCCAGCCGGTTGGCGCCGTGCAGCCCGGTGCACGCGCACTCGCCGACGGCGTACAGGCCGGGCACCTGCGAGCGGCCGTCGAGGTCGCAGGCGATGCCGCCCATCACGTAGTGGCTGGCCGGCGCCACGGGGACGAGCTCGGTCGCGGGGTCGAGTCCGGCCTCGCGCAGCGCCGCCACGACGTTCGGGAAGCGCGCGGGGTCGATCATCCGCATGTCGAGGAACACCGCCGGCGCGTCCTGCTCGGAGAGCTTGCCGAAGATCGCGCGCGCGACCGCGTCGCGCGGCGCCAGCTCGTCGACGAAGCGCTCGCCTCTCGCGTCATGCAGCGTCGCGCCCTCGCCGCGGACGGCCTCGGAGATCAGGAAGCCCTCGCGACCCTCGACGCCGACGACCGCCGTGGGATGGAACTGGGCGAACTCGAGGTCGGCGAGCGCAGCGCCCGCGGCGCGGGCGAGCAGGAGGCCGGAGCCGAACGACCCGGGTGGGTTGGTAGTGCGTGACCACAGGGCGGCCGCGCCGCCGGTGGCGAGCACGACGGCGCGAGCGCCGAGCGTGCGGCCGTCCTCGAGCCGGACGCCGGCGCAGCGGCCGCCGGTCGTCAGCGCCAGGCTCGCCGCCCGGGCGCCCTCGTGGACCTCGATCGCCGCGTCCTCGGCCACCACGGCGGAGAGCTGGCGCAGGATCCGGCGCCCCGTGGCGCTGCCTCCCGCGTGGACGACGCGGCGCAGGCCATGGCCGCCCTCGAGGCCGAGCGCGACGTTGCCGTGGCGGTCGGCGTCGAAGCGCACGCCGAGCTGCTCGAGGTCGCGGAAGCGCTCGGGCGCCTCGTCGGCCAGCACGCGAGCCGCGGACTCCCGCACCAGCTCGCGCCCGGCGCGCAGCGTGTCCTGCAGATGGCGCTCGGGCGAGTCCTCGAGCGACAGTGCCGCGGCCAGGCCGCCCTGAGCCCAGTAGGACGCGGTCTCCGCGAGCGGGCGGGCGGACACGAGCGCTACGCGGGCGCCCGCACGCGCGGCGGTCAACGACGCGAACAGGCCGGCGGCGCCCGCGCCCACCACGACCAGGTCTGACGCTCCACGCTCGCCGTCCACCGACGCCCTACCGTACCGGCGTGCCCTCGGTGTGGTTCCGTCACGACGCCTCGCTCGGCCACGACATCCCCGGCCACCCCGAGCGGCCGGAGCGGATCCGCGCGCTCGAGGCCGAGATGAGCCGGCACGGGTGGTTCGGCGCGCAGGTGCTCGACGCGCCGCGGGTCGAGCGCGAGCTGCTGCACGCCGTGCATCCCGAGCGTTACGTGGAGGCGATCGAGGCGGTGTGCGCGCGCGGCGGCGGTTCGCTCGATCCCGACACCGCGGCCGTGCCGGACACCTGGGAGGCGGCGCTGCGGGCGGCCGGCGGGGCGGCGGCGCTCGTCGACGAGTTGCTCGGCGGCGGGGCGCGCGCGGGCGTGTCCGCGCTACGGCCGCCCGGTCATCACGCCGAGCCCGAGCGGGCGATGGGCTTCTGCTTCTTCGGCAACGCCGCCGTGGCCGCGGAGCGTGCGCGGTCGGCGTTCGGGGTCTCGCGGGTGCTGATCCTCGACTGGGACGTGCACCACGGCAACGGCACGGAGGCGATCTTCGCCGCAGATCCGGGCGTGGTCTTCGTGTCGATCCACGAGTGGCCGCTGTATCCCGGCACCGGGCCGTCGTCCTACGTCGGCGAGGGGCCGGGGGAGGGGTACACGGTCAACCTGCCAGTGCCTGGCGGGTCGGGCGACGCGACGTTCCGCTCGCTCGTCGAGCACGTCGCGGTGCCGCTGGTGACGGCGTGGCGGCCCGAGCTCGTGCTGGTGTCGGCCGGGTTCGACGCGCACCGCGCGGACCCGCTCGCGACCTGCCGCGTGACCGAGGCCGGCTACGCGGGGATGACGGCGTCGCTGCGGCGGGCGGCCGAGGCGGTCGGAGCCCCGCTCGGGCTGGTGCTCGAGGGCGGCTACGACCTCGGCGCGCTGGCCGGGTCGATGGCGGCGCTGATGCCGGTGCTGGTCGCAGACGCGGCGCCCGACCCGGGGACGGTCGAGCGGCATCCGCTGGCCGAGGAGGCGGTGCGGCGGCTCGCCCGCTGGTGGCCCTAGGGCGTCGGGCTGGGCGTGGCCCCGCCGGTCGCCTCGGGGACGACGCGACGCACGTAGGCGCCCTCGACCTGGCCCGAGAGCGACTCGCGCGCCTGGTCGGCGGCGCGCTGGCTGTCGTACTGACCGGAGAAGACGACGAAGCGGTCCGGCTCGAGCGAGCTGAAGTCGTTGGAGTCGAGCACGCCGACGGCGACGCTCTGGCCGGCGAGCTCCTCCGCGCGGGCGTCGGCGGCCTCGCGCGTGGCCGAGGACTCGAGCACGATCGTCCACGCCGTCGTGCCCGCGGGCCACTCGGCGATCGCGGGGGTCGTGGACGCCGGCGGGACCGTGGTCGCCTCCGGCGTCGGCGTGGGCGCCGCGGGGGCGGCGGGAGCGGGCGTGCCCACGGGCTGCTCGGCGACCTGCTCGGCGTCGCGGGAGAGCTCCACGAGCGCGAGGACGAGTGCGATCACGGCCACCGCCAGCAGCGCTCCGACGAGCAGGACCGGCCCGCGCCAGCTCGGGGGCGAGGCGATCGTCATGCCCACCTCGGCACCGCACTCGAGGCACCACTCCTGCTCGGGCGCAAGTTCCGACCCGCAGCGCGGGCAGCGCCGCGGCTCGGCCACGGGCTCGGCGGGCGGGCGAGTCTCGACCGCGCTCACGCCTGCTCCCTCCGGCCTTCCACCGACGTCAAGGCGTCGTCCTCCCGCTCGGCGCCCGGTGCGGCGGTCTCGTCACTGGTCGCCGGGGCGTCGGCGCCGGCGACGGTCTCGTCACTGGTCGCCGGGGCGTCGGCGCCGGCGACGGTCTCCTGGCTCGACGCCGCGGCCTGGCTCGCCTCTGGGGCGCGGCCGTGGGTGGTCGGCTGGTCGGCGGAGCCGAGCCACTCGCCGGTGACCGCGGCCGGTTTGTCAGCGGGCTCGGGCTCGGCTGCCTCGCGGCGGGCCCAGAGGGCGCCGCTCTCGTCAGGGGCCGCGGCATCGTCGCGCTTGGCGCGGGCCTTGGCGTCGAGCGGCGCGCCGCAGCGGGCGCAGAAGTGGGCGTCGCTCGCGTGCAGCTCACCGCACGCGGGGCAGGTGCCGCCGATGCCGGCCTCGCGCAGCGTCGTCGCGGCGTGTGGTTCGGCGAGGTGCGCCTCGAGCGCGCGGACCTCGGTGTCGAGCGCCGCGATGCGCTCGGCCTTCGCCCGCTGCAGGGCGCCGTGCGACTCGCGCGGCGCGCTCGCGGTGCGATGGATCTCGTACGTCAGGCCGCCGAGGTCGCGCAGCAGCAGCTCGCGCACGGATCGCAGGTAGCGCAGCCGTCGCCGCAGCCGCCCGCGGCGCGTGCTCGCCGGCGCGCGCTCGAGCTCGGAGGGGTCGACGCCGGCCGGCAGGTCGCGCACCGCGACCTTGTCGGGCGCGGCCTGCTCGGCGGGGCGCTCGGGGAACTGGCCGGCGATCGGGGCGGTGACCATCGGACCCGCCGTGGTCTCGGGCGTGGCCGGGGGGCCGCTCCAGCCGGTGGGGCCGATCGCCCAGTCGCGCGTGGCGGGATCGCTGGGCGTCTCGTGGATCACCTGGGTCGGCTGGTCGTCCCCGGCGGACAGGGGCGGCTGGCCGCCGGTCGTGGCGGGCGTCGCGACCGGGTCGGAGGACGCGGTCGGGGACCGGTTCTCGTCGGCGGTCGCAGGGCGTCGTGTCAGGCGTCGCAGCAGGCCGCTCATTGCGCGTCAGCAGGGGCAGACGGTGGACGTACGCCCCGAGCCGTCGAGTATAGGGTCGCCGTTTGCGGGCACTCTCAGGGAACCCGCGCGGGCGCGGGTCGGAGCGGCTACGCGGCCACGACGTCGCGCCACGCCGCGACGACTCGGGCGGCCATGCGGTCGGCCGAGAACAGCACCGCCCGATCGCGCCCGTCCACCCGCGGGTCGTCGTTCTCGAGCACTGGCTGGAGCGCCGCCCGCCACGCCGCCGGCTCCCAGGGAGCGCAGAACGCGCCGTCGACTCCCTCGAGCGCCACCGGATGGATGCCCACGGGCGTGCCGAAGGCGGGCACGCCGCACGCGAGCGCCTCGATCACCGACAGCCCGAACCCCTCGGCCTGCGAGGGGACGAGCACGGCGTTGGCCGCGTTGATCCAGTACGGGACCTCGTCAGGCGGCACGCGGCCCATCGTCAGCAAGGTCGTCTCGCCGGCCGCCTCGCGGGCGCGATCGAAGCGCTTGAGGGGGCGCGACGGGTCGTGCGGGAACAGCAGGTAGGGCCGCGACGGGTCGAGGCCCAGCCGCTCCCGCGCCTCGTGCCGAGGGATCGTGCGGAAGCGGCCGAGGTCGATCCCCACCGGGAGCACGGCCACCCGGCGGCTCGTGCCGGCGCCGGGGAGCTGCTGGCTGAACTCGCGCGAGACGGCCGCGGGCAGCGTGGTGAAGGGCAGGACCGCGCGCGTGAGGCGGTTCGAGCGCGGGTGGAAGAGGTCGTTGCCGTGCAGCGTCACGACCACCGGCCCGAGGCGGGCGGCGAGCGCCGGCCATGCGGTGAGGCCGAAGTGAGCGTGGACGACGTCGAACGGCTCGCGCGTCCCGTACCGGCGGCGCAGCTCTCGCGCCGCCCGCGGATACGCCCGCAGGCCGGGCGGGAACGCGAACAGCTCGACCTCCACGTCTCCGCGGCGCCGCAGCGCCTCTACCTGGTCGCGCACGAACGAGCCCAGCGCGGGGCGCTCCGGGGTCGGGTACATGTTCGTCACGACGAGCGCGCGCAAAGCGCGTCGAGCCTGTCACACACTCGCAACACCCGCGTCTAGATCCGTCACACCGTCCCGCGGAGACTGGTCGAGCCGCCCTCGAGACGGGCGGCGCCGGGCCTCGCGGCAGGCGGGGCGGAGACGACAGGGGGCACCAGATGCGCTTCGAGCTCATGGGCCGCGCCCACGCGCGGCTGGCGCGCGCGATCGCGCGCTGCGACGGACAGGGAACCGTGGAGTACGTCGGCCTCGTGCTGCTCGTGGCGGTGCTGATCGCGGGCGTCGTGAAGGCCAGCGGCGGGTTCTCCGACACCGGGATCGCCGAGGCGGTGGTGAAGAAGATCAAGGGCGCGATCGATGGCGTCGGAGAAGGATGAAGTCCGGCCCGCTCGGCGACTTCCTGGCCGACGCTGGAGCAGTTGTCGGCGGCACCGCCGCGCTGGGCGCGACGCTCGGCTTCGTTGCCGGCTCGCTGGTCCACGACCTCCGGGCGGACGTCGACCCCGACACCTGGGCTCGCAAGGGCGGCATGCTCGGTGGCGTCCTCGGTCTCGTGGTTCTTCTCAATGGCGCGTAGAATTGGCTCATGAGCAAGCGGACCCGCTTCTATGTCTTGCTCGCGCTTGCCGCTATGACAGCCCTCGTGCTGTCGCGAATCGGCGAGGACTGGAGCGATGGCGCGTTCTATGGTGCGCTCGCCGGCTTGGTCGCGTTGTTCGCCGTGTTCGGCAACTTCTGGGTGGACATGGCGCCCGACGGCGCGCTGCGCCGCCGCCCGCGCGGCTGACGTTCCCGCGGGAACGCGTGCCAGACTGCCCGCCGTGACGGGATCGACGATCGCGCCCGACGAGGTGCGCCGGCGGCCGGTCGGGGTGTTCGACTCCGGCGTCGGTGGCCTGACCGTGCTTCACGAGCTGCTCGTGCAGCTGCCCGCCGAGGACTTCGTCTACCTCGCCGACTCGGCGCGCTTCCCCTACGGCGGCCGCAGCATCGACGAGCTCGAGACCTTCGCGCTCGAGGTCGCCGACGAGCTGCTCGCCCGGCGGGTCAAGCTGCTCGTCGTGGCCTGCAACTCGGCCACCGCGGCGGCGCTCCCGGCGCTGCGTGCACGGCTGCGGCAGACGACGCTCGGCATCGAGGTGCTCGGCGTCGTGCAGCCCGGCGCCGTGCAGGCGGTGGCGGCGACGCGCAACGGTCGCGTCGGGCTGCTCGCCACGCCGGCGACGGTCGAGAGCGGCGCCTATGCCCAGGCGATCGCCGACGCCGACCCGTTCGTCGCGCTCACGTCCGTCGCGTGCCCGGACCTGGCCGCGATCATCGAGGCGGGCTTTCCGTTCGACCACCACGTCGTCGACACCGTGCGCGAGTACTGCGCGCCGCTGCGCGCGGCCGGCGTCGACACCGTCGTGCTCGGCTGCACCCACTACCCGCTCGTGCGCCCGATGCTCCAGCGCATGCTCGGCCGCGCCGTCAACATCATCGTCTCCGGCGACCCGCTCGCTCACCAGGTCGAGCACGTCCTCGGCGCGCGCGGCCTGGCCAACTCGCGCACGCGCGGCGAGGGCGAGTACTCGTTCCTGTGTACAGGCGACGGCGAGACGTTCCGCGCCCTCGGCACACGGTTCCTCCAGCTCCCGCTCGGCGAGGTCGAGCACGTCGCGCTCGACGGCAGCCGCGAGCTTGCCGCCGGGAGTCGGCGGATGAGCGGCGAGCGCAGCGGCGGGAGGGCGGCGGACGCGCTGCGGCCGACCACGATCGAGCCCGGCTTCGTGCGCACGGCCACCGGCTCGGCGCTGATCTCGGCCGGCGAGACGCGGGTGATCTGCACGGCGTCCGTCCAGGAGTCGGTCCCGCGCTGGCTCGCGGGCAAGGGCCGCGGCTGGCTGACCGCCGAGTACGGGATGCTGCCGGCCTCGACCGGCGACCGCAAGCAGCGCGACGTGTCCAAGGGCCGGCCCGACGGCCGCACCGTCGAGATCCAGCGCCTGATCGGCCGCTCGCTCAGGGGCGTCGTCGACTTCGGGGCGATGGGGGAGCGGACGATCTACGTCGACTGTGACGTGCTGCAGGCGGACGGCGGGACGCGCTGCGCGTCGATCACCGGCGGCTTCGTCGCGCTCGACCTCGCCTGCCGCGCGCTCGTCGACGCCGGCAAGCTCGCGCGCAGCCCGCTCACCGGCAGCGTGGCGGCCGTCTCGTGCGGCATCGTCGACGGCGAGCCGCTGCTCGATCTCGACTACCCGGAGGACTCGTCGGCCGAGGTCGACGCCAACGTGGTGATGACCGGCGAAGGCGGCCTCGTCGAGGTCCAGGCCACCGCCGAGCGCACGCCGCTCTCGCGCGCCCACCTCGACGAGCTGCTGGCGCTCGCCCAGGTCGGCATCGAGCGCCTGCGCGATGTCCAGGCGTCTGCCGCCGGCTGACGGGCGCGCGTGCGCCTCCTGCTCGCCACCCGCAACGACCACAAGCTCCGGGAGTTCGGTCGGCTGCTGCCGTCGCTCGAGCTCGAGCCGCTCCCTGCCGGCCTTCCCAGCCCGGTCGAAGACGGCGAGAGCTACGCCGCCAACGCGCTGATCAAGGCGCGCGCCGCGGCCGCGGCGACCGGCCGCGCCGCGATCGCCGACGACTCCGGCATCGAGGCCGAGGCCCTCGACGGTGCTCCCGGGGTCCGCAGCGCCCGCTTCGCCGGCGAGCATGCCACGGACGCCGAGAACCTCGCCAAGCTGCGCGCCGCGGCGCCGGCCGGCTCGCGGCTGCGCTACGTGTGCGCGATCGCCCACGTCGCTCCGCACGGCCCCGAGCACGTCTTCGAGCGCACGACGGAGGGCACCGTCGCGCCCGAGCCGCGCGGCGAGCGCGGCTTCGGCTACGACCCGCTGTTCGTGCCCGACGGCGAGAGCCGCACGATGGCCCAGCTCGCCGACGAGGAGAAGGACGCGATCTCCCACCGCGGCCGGGCCGCCCGCGCGCTCGCCGAGTGGCTCGCAGCATGAGAATCCGCCCGGCCCGCGCACGCGCGCGGCGGCCGTCTCGATCGGCTCCAACGCCGCGCTGATCCTGCTCAAGCTGATCGCCGGAGCGGTCACCGGCTCGGTCGCGATCCTCACCGAGGCGATCCACTCGAGCGTCGACCTCGTCGCCTCCCTGATCGCGTTCTTCTCCGTCCGCCAGGCGGAGGAGCCGGCCGACGAGAGCCACCGCTACGGCCACGAGAAGTTCGAGAACGTCGCGGCGGCCGCCGAGGGCGTGCTGATCCTCGTCGGCTCGGGCGTGATCGTCTACGCCGCGGTGCGCAGCCTCGTACAGGGGCCCGAGCTGGACTCGCTCGGCTTCGGCATCGCCGTGCTCGCGTTCTCGACCGTCGCCAACCTCGGGGTATCGGCGTGGCTCTACGCCCGCGCGCGCGCCACGCAGTCGGCCGCGCTCGAGGGCGACGCCGCCCACCTGCGGACGGACGCCTACACCTCCGGCGGCGTGCTCGTCGGCCTGGCGCTCGTGCACTTCACGGGCGCCGAGTGGCTCGACCCGGCGGTCGCGCTGATCATCGCCGCCGCCATCGTGGTCACCGGCCTGCGGCTCGTCGCCCGCTCGTGGGCGGTGCTCGTCGACGAGGCCCTGCCGCCCGACGAGCTCGCCGCGATCCGCGACGCCATCGAGGCGTTCCGCCCGCGCGGCATCGTCGGGTTCCACAAGCTGCGCACGCGCCGCGCGGGAGCACGCCGCTACGTGGACCTGCACGTCCAGTTCCGCAGCGGGACGACGCTCGAGGCCGCTCACGGCACCGCACACGCGCTCCAGGACGAGATCACGCAGCGGCTCCCGGGGGGCACCGACGTGCTCATCCATTTGGAGCCCGAGGACAAGGTGCGCCCGGACGAGGTGTAGCCCCGGTGAACGTCAACGTCAACTGCGGCTGGGTAAGGAGGGTGAGGGAACCAGCGTGGTCGGCGATGGCGCGAACCTCGTGAAGTTGCCGTCGGTTTCCGGGGGTAACTTCACGGATTTCGCGATCCGCCCGCCGATCGCGCGTGATTTCCCGCGCGGCGGCCGGCACCTCAGCCTCCCTACCCAGCCGCAGTTGACTTTGACCTTCAGCGCCTTCGACGTTCAGCGCAGATTGATCGCAGCCGCCAACGACACCGCGAGCACGACCCCGGCGTAGCCGTAGTAATCGGACAGCAGCAGGATCAGGGCCGCCACGAAGCAGATGACGACGGTGACGAGCCAGGCGAGGCGTGAGAGTGGCACGGGGTGGCTATTCTCGCCCACGCTCCATGAGCCCTGCCTCCACCCCCCGGCCGTGAGCTCCGGCGCGGCCCTCACGCCGGCACTGGCGCTCGACTACCTTCGCGAGCTGTCGGCGGACATCCGGACCGGCGTCGTGCTAGGTGCGGACCTCGAGCTGCTGGCGGGCCCCGACGCGCTCGCCGGCCCCGCGCGCGACCTGTTCGAGGGCGCCGGCGACGCTGCGGAGATGCAGGTCGTGACACGCGACGGGGACGTGTTCGCAGCGCGCTCGGACCGGCACGCGATTGCCGTCGTCACCGGCCGCTTCGCGCTGCCCTCCCTGATCCGCTACGACCTCAAGCTCGTCCTCGCCGACCTCGAGGGCGCCGAGCGCCCGCAGGCGCCGTGATCCCGAAGCGCAAGCCCAACGCCCCGCGGCCGCGCGGCGCGGTCGGCAACGTGGCCGCCTCGATCGCCCGCCGCAAGGCGGCTCGCGAGCCGCGCGTGGTGCTCACCGACCGCGGCGGGCACCCCCGCACGCTGGACGTGTCCGACCCCGTCGCGGAACGCGTCCTGGACGCCGCCGAACGGCTGGTTTCGGCGGCCCAGCGCGGTTCCGGCGCCTGATTCACCCACGCCGGTTTGCCGCAAACTGCGGGGAAACGGGCAGATTTGGCTCTAGAGCGTCCGATTGCAGTGTTAGCGTCGCCCGGGTCATCCAGATGCCCCCGGTCCGCAGGGGCAACAAGGAGGAAGTCATGACCACGAAGTCGGAGTTCGTCGACAAGGTCGCGTCTGAGAGCGGCCTGAGCAAGAAGGACGCCGGTGCCGCTGTTGATGCGGTCATCACAACGATCGAGACGGAGCTCAAGTCGGGCGGGGAAGTCGCCTTCACCGGTTTCGGCAAGTTCCACGTCGCCCAGCGCGGCGCCCGCGAGGGGCGCAACCCGCGCACGGGCGAGACGATGACCATCGCCGCGAGCCGCGTGCCGCGCTTCACCGCCGGGTCGGGCCTCAAGAAGGCCGTCAAGTAGCCGGCGCAGGAGACTCCGTGTCGGGCGCCGGCGAACCGTCGCCGGCGCCCGCACCGGCATCGTTCGGCGACCGGCTCGCGGCCGCCGTCGCGCGGCGCGAGTCTCAGATCGTCCTCGGGATCGACCCCGATCCCTCGCGCCTGTGGCCGGAGGCGCTTGCGCGAACCTCCGAGGCCCGGGCAGAGCTCGCTCAGTCGGTCGCCGCCGCGCACGAGAGTGCGCGCGCCGTGCTCACCGCCGCGACGCCCGCGCCCAAGGGCAACGGCCGGCCCGCGTCCACGGGCGCCGAGCCGCCCCGCCCGCCGGCGCTCGAGGCCGCAGCGGCGGTGCTCGCCCACTGCCTCGCGCTGATCGAGGCCGCCGGGCCCGCGTGCGTGGCGGCCAAGCCGCAGCTGGCGTGCTTCGAGCGCCTCGGGTTCGCGGGCGCCCTGGCGCTCGAGGCGGTCTGCGAGGCCGCTCGCAGCGCCGGGCTGCTCGTGCTCGCCGACGGCAAGCGCGGCGACGTGCCCGTCACCGCCGCCGCCTACGCGCAGGCGCTGACCGGGAGGACGCCGTCACCGTTCGGCGCCGTGCCCGGCCTGGAGGCCGACGCGCTGACCGCCAACCCGCTGCTCGGTCGCGACGCGCTCGAGCCGATCGTCGCGGGCGCGCGCGCGACGGGCGCCGGCGTGTTCGTACTCGTGCGCACGTCGAACCCGGGCGCGGCCGACCTGATGGACCTGCGGCTGGCCGGCGGCGAGCCGCTGTGGGAGCGCCTGGCCGCGCTCGTCGTCGCGCTCGGGCGCACCGGCACCGCCGGTATCGCCGACGTCGGCGCGGTCACCGGCGCGACCGCGCCGGAGCACCTCGCGCGCATGCGCGAGCTGATGCCCACCGCCCCGTTCCTGCTGCCCGGCGTCGGCGCCCAGGGGGGCGATGTGGCGGGGCTCGCGCCCGCGTTCGCAGCCGGCCCGGCCGGCGGGCTGCTGGCCGCGTCGCGCTCGATCGCCCACGCCCACGAGACCGCCGGCGGCGACCCCGCGGAGGCCGCGCGTGGTGAGGCCGAGCGCCTCCGGGACGCGGCGTGGACACTGGCCTGAAGCCGCGAAAGACGGCCGGAACCACCGCTACCATTGGCCTCGATGGCCGGTCGCAGCCCCGCGCGGTTCCTGGCACCGCTCGCGCTGGTGGCCTTCTCCGTCGCACTGTTCGTGATCGTGACCGGCACGCGGGAGCCGGAGTCCGAGAGCGGGCCGAACCGCGCCTCGGAGGCCCGCCCGACCGCGACGCCGCAGGCCGCCCGCCGGGGGCGCCGGCGGTACACGGTCAAGCCCGGCGACACGCCGTCGTCGATCGCGGAGAAGACCGGCGTCCCGCTCGCGGACATCCTGCGCCTGAACCCCGACCTGGACCCGCAGGCGCTCAGCCCCGGCCAGCGGCTCAAGCTCCGCCAGTGAGCGGGCCAAGCAAGCATGGCGGGGAATCGGCTGACGCCGGGGAATCGGCTGACGCCGGAGGATCGGCTGACGCCGATTCCCTTGCGAGTTCGCTTCGCGAACATCGCGGAGAGGTTGCCCCATGAGCGGGGTGCGCCCGGCGGCGCTCGCGCTTGCGGCCGCCGCCCTCCTGCTCGCGCTTCCCGCGAGCGCCGCGGCGCGGGACTGCCCCGCTGACGTCAAGGCGCCGTATGCGTTCGCGCTCGAGGCCTCGACCGGCGAGGTCGCGTGCGAGCGCGGGGCGGACACCCGGCGCCCCGTGGGCTCGGCGGTGAAGCTGATGACCGCGCTGCTCACGCTCGAGCGGGCCGACCTCGACGACACCTTCCGCGCCTCGAGCTACCGCCCGGCGCCGGCAGAATCGCGGATCGGGCTCATGCCCGGGGAGCGCATGACGGTGCGCGACCTCCTCAGCGGCCTGCTCGTGGCGTCGGGCAACGACGCGGCGATGACGCTCGCCGAGGGCGTGGCGGGCTCCGAGGGCGCGTTCGTGCGGCTGATGAACCGGCGCGCGCGCGAGCTCGGCCTGGAGAACACCCGCTACGGGAATCCGATCGGTCTCGACGAGGCGGGCGCCTACTCGAGCGCGCGCGACCTCGCCGAGCTGGCCCTCCACCTGCGCCGCACGTGGCCGTTGTTCCGGCGCGTCGTCGACCAGCCGCGGGTGACGCTGACCTCGGGCGCCCAGACCCGCACGCTGGCCAACCGCAACACGCTCGTCGCCGCCGCCGACTGGGTGAATGGCGTCAAGACCGGCTACACGCAGCAGGCGGGCGACGTGCTCGTCGGCTCCGGCCGCCAGCGCCGCGTGCAGGTCGTGTCCGCGGTGCTCGACGAGCCCAGCAAGGCGCAGCGCAACTCCGACACGCTCGCCCTGCTCGGCTTCGGCACGCGCCAGTTCCAGCGCGTGCTCGCCGCGCCCGCCGGCACGGACGTGGGGGTGCACACGCCGATCCGCTACCGCCCGGGCGCCGAGCTCGAGCTCGTGATCGGGCGCAACGCCCTGCGCACCGTGGTCCCCCGCGGGCAGCGCGAGCTCGTGACCATCCGTCCGGTCAGCTGGCCACCGCAGGTCGCGGGCCCGATCGCCCGCGGCGAGGAGCTCGGCCGCGCCGACGTCCTGCGAGACGGGCGCCGGATCGCGAGCGTGCCGCTGGTGGCCGCCGGCGCGGTCCCCGAGGCCGGCTTCGTCCAGCGCACGAAGTCGTGGTTCACCCGCCCGCTGGCCGTCGTGCTGGCGTTCGCCGTGCTAGGCGGTACCGTGCTCGGGGCCCGGAGGCGCCGGCGACCGCACGCCACCGGACCCGCTCGCGATGAGGCTCGCGTCGCATGATCATCACGGTCACGCTCAACACGGCCATCGACAAGACGCTCTCGGTCCCGAACTTCCGGCTCGGGCGCCGGCACCGTACCGTCGAGCAGACGACGATGCCCGGCGGCAAGGGCGTCAACGTCGCGCGCGTGCTCAAGACGCTCGGCGCGCCCGTGATCGCCACCGGGCTGACCGGGGGCGCCACCGGCACCCGCATCGTCGACCAGCTCACGCAGCTCTCGGTGCTCAGCGACTTCGTGCGCATCCGCGAGGAGTCGCGCACCAACACCGCGGTGATCGATCCCACGACGGGCGAGCAGACCGAGATCAACGAGCGCGGCCCGAAGGTGTCCGAGCAGGAGGCCGAGCTCTTCGTCGACAAGCTGCTGTATCTCGCCAAGGGCGCGAGCATGTGCGTGTTCGCCGGCTCGCTGCCGCGCGAGGTCGACATCGACGTCTACGCGCGCCTGATCCGCGAGCTGCGCCGGCTGGGGGTGACGACCGTGATCGACACCGACGGCGACCCGCTGCGGCGCGCCGTCCGCGCCGAGCCGAGCGTGGTGTCGCCGAACGTGCTCGAGGCCGAGGAGCTCGTGGGCCATGAGTTCAACGACGACGAGGACCGCGTGATCGCCGTGCGCGAGATGGTCGGGCTCGGCGCGCGCGAGGCGATCATGACCATGCCCGACGGCTGCTTCGCCCAGATGGTGCCGGCCGAGCCGGGCGCCGACCCCGACCTCTACCGCGTGACCGTGCCCGCGGGCACCGTCGAGCCGCGCGCCAGCGTCGGCTCGGGCGACGCCTTCCTGGCGGGCTTCGTGGCCGCCCGCTACGCCGGCAAGCCGACGGCCGAGTGCCTCGCCTTCGGGGTCGCGTGCGGCGCCGAGTCGACCCAGCACCTCGGGGCCGGCCTCGTCGATCCCGACCGGGTGCAGCGCCTGCTCGACGAGATCGAGGTCCAACGTCCGGAATTACCGGCAGAGGTTGGGTAGCCTGTCCGCCACCGTCCCTAGGATGCGCGAATGGAAGTAGAGATCGGCCGCGGCAAGAAGGCCCGCCGCGCTTACGGATTTGACGACGTCGCGATCGTTCCCTCCCGGCGGACACGGGATCCCGACGACGTCGACGTCACCTGGACGCTCGGGCCCTACCGCTTCGAGCTGCCGCTGCTGGCCTCGGCCATGGACGGCGTGGTCTCGCCCGAGACGGCGGGCATCATCGGCCGCCTCGGCGGCCTGGCGGTGCTCAACCTCGAGGGCATCTGGACCCGCTACGAGGACGCCGAGGGCCTGCTCGAGCGGATCGCATCGCTGGACCCCGAAGAGGCCACGCGCGAGATGCAGGAGATCTACCTCGAGCCTGTCAAGGAGGAGCTGATCGCGCGGCGGATCGCGGAGATCAAGTCGCACGGCGTGGTCGCCGCCGCGTCGCTGACCCCGCAGCGGGTCGAGCGCTGGCACGAGCTGGCGCTCGAAGCTGGGCTCGACATCCTCGTCATCCAGGGCACGGTCATCTCGGCCGAGCACGTCTCCAGCCAGGGCCACGTGCTCAACCTCAAGGAGTTCGTGCGCGAGCTGCCGGTCCCGGTGGTGCTCGGCGGCTGCGCGAGCTACTCGGCCGGCCTGCACCTGATGCGCACCGGCGCGGCCGCGGTGCTCGTGGGCGTCGGCCCCGGCGCCGCGTGCACCACCCGCGGCGTGCTCGGCATCGGCGTCCCGCAGGCGACGGCGATCGCCGACGTGGCGGCCGCTCGCGCCCAGCACATGCTCGAGACCGGCGAGTACTGCCGCGTGATCGCCGACGGCGGGATGCGCAACGGGGGCGATGTCGCGAAGGCGTTCGCCTGCGGGGCCGACGCCGTGATGATCGGCTCCCCGCTCGCGCGCGCGTACGAGGCGCCCGGGCACGGCTTCCACTGGGGGATGGCGACGTTCCACCCGTCGCTGCCCCGCGGCGCCCGCGTGCGCACCGCGCAGAACGGCTCGCTGGAGGAGATCATCACCGGGCCGGCGCGGGAGAACGACGGCACGTTCAACCTCATGGGCGCGCTGCGGACGTCGATGGCCACGTGCGGCTACCAGGACATCGCGGAGTTCAACCGGGCCGAGCTGATGGTCGCCCCGGCCCTGCAGACAGAGGGCAAGCAGCTCCAGCGCGACCAGCAGATCGGGATGGCGTCGCGCGGTGGAGCGGTCGCGCTTGTCGCAGACTGACGTGGTGACCGCCGGCCACGGGTCGGCGGTCGCGGCCGACCAGCCGCTCGAGGAGCTCGCGCTCGAGCGGGCGGTGGCCCACGACGAGGTGCTGGTGCTCGACTACGGCGGCCAGTACTCGCAGCTGATCGCGCGCCGCGTGCGCGAGTGCGGCGTGTTCTCCGAGCTGCTCCCGCACCACGTCGGCGCCGACGAGGTCCGGCGGCGGCGGCCGAAGGGGCTGATCCTCTCCGGCGGGCCGGCGTCGGTGTACGCGCCCGGCGCTCCGCGGCTCGACCCCGAGCTGCTCGAAATCGGCATCCCGGTGCTCGGCATCTGCTACGGCATGCAGGCGCTCGTGCTCACGCTCGGCGGTCGCGTCGAGAGCGCCGAGGTGGGGGAGTTCGGCCGCTCCACGCTCACGGTGGCCGACCCCGGGCGCCTGCTGGCCGGCACGCCGCGCGAGCAGTCGTGTTGGATGTCGCACCGCGACACCGTCTACGAGGCGCCGCCGGGCTTCGCCGCGCTTGCGAGCTCGACCGAGTCGCCGGTCGCGGCGGTCGAGGACTCCGCGCGCGGTCTCTACGGGATCCAGTTCCACCCCGAGGTCGTGCACACGCCCTACGGCCAGCAGGTCCTGACCACGTTCCTCGAGGACGTCTGCGGCTGCGCGCGCGACTGGAGCCCGGCCTCGATCATCGACGAACAGGTGGCGGCCATCCGCGCGCAGGTGGGGGAGGGGCGCGTGATCTGCGGGCTCTCCGGCGGGGTCGACTCGTCGGTCGCCGCGCTGCTCGTGCACCGGGCGGTCGGCGATCAGCTGACCTGCGTGTTCGTCGACCACGGGCTGATGCGCTTGAGCGAGGGCGAGCAGGTGATCGCCGCCTTCCGCGACCACTTCAAGGTGCCGCTCGTGGCCGTCGACGCCGAGGACCGCTTCCTCGACCGCTTGCGCGGGTTGAGCGAGCCGGAGGCCAAGCGCAAGGCCATCGGAGCGGAGTTCATCCGCGTCTTCGAGGAGGAGGCCGCCAGGATCGGCGACGCGCGCTACCTCGTGCAGGGGACGCTGTACTCGGACGTGATCGAGTCCGGCGGCGGGACGGGGGCGGCGACGATCAAGTCCCACCACAACGTCGGCGGCCTGCCCGAGGACCTCGAGTTCGAGCTCGTGGAGCCGCTGCGTGCGCTGTTCAAGGACGAGGTCCGCGCCGTGGGGGCCGAGCTCGGGCTGCCCGAGCGGCTCGTCTGGCGCCAGCCGTTTCCCGGTCCCGGCCTGGCCATCCGCATCGTCGGCGGCGAGGCGACCAAGGAGCGGCTCGACACGCTGCGCCACGCCGACGCGATCCTCCAGGACGAGATCCGCAAGGCCGGCCTCTACCGCGAGCTGTGGCAGTCGTTCTGCGTGCTGCCCGACATCCGCACCGTCGGCGTCCAGGGCGACGAGCGCACCTACGGCTACGTGGTCGCGATCCGCGCCGTCACGTCCGACGACGCGATGACCGCCGACTGGGCGCGCCTGCCGTACGACCTGCTCGAGCAGATCGCCTCGCGCATGATCAACGAGATCCGCGAGGTCAACCGCGTGGTGCTCGACATCACGAGCAAGCCGCCGGGCACGATCGAGTGGGAGTGAACGAGGACAGCGGCGGCCTCTCGACGCGCGCCAAGGCGTTCGTCGGCGCGCTGATCGGCGTGCTCTACGCGATCGGGATGAGCCTGCGCGGGAGACGTGCTGCCGGGCGTCGTGGGCGGGATCCTCGCCGGCATCCTCTGCTTCCTCGTGCTGCGCGAGGTCGAGCGTCAGCGCGCTGCCCGCCGGCGCTAGCAGTCGCTCGACCATTCGTCGAGGGTGAGGGTGCACCTCGACCCCCGGTCAGGTCTCTGACGACGGGTGGGTCCCATGGTTCGCGCCATGAAGACACGACGCGTCGGTCGGGCGGCGGTTGCCGCCCTCACCGTAATCCTCCTCGCTCCCGCCTCCGCCTCGGCCTGGGGCGGCTCGAGCCCGCTCGCCGGCTGGTGGCCGATGAACGAGCGCTCCGGTCAGAAGATCTACGACTGGTCGGGCAACGGCAATCACGGACAGCTCGGCTCGACCACCGGGGCCGACGACAACGATCCGACCTGGATCAAGGGCATCTTCAACCTCGGCTCAGCTCTGCGGTTCGACGGCAACGACTTCGTGACGATCCCGGACGCGCCCGAGCTGCGGCCGGCGAAGCTGACGGTCTCGGCGTGGTTCCGGGGCGAGAGCACCCCGGGCCGCAACCGCTACATCCTCGCCAAGGGCGGCGACGGCTGCATCGCGAGCTCGTACGCGCTCTACTCGTCGCAGTCCGAGGGCCTCGCCTTCTACATCTACGACGGCGAGGACTGGATGCGCTCGCCCGAAGCCGACGAGGTGGTCTGGGACGGCCGCTGGCATCACGCAGCCGGCACCTACGACGGCCAGACGCTGCGGCTCTTCATCGACGGCGTCGAGGTCGGCACCGGCACGCCGGCCAACGCCCCGATCGCCTACGACCTCCCCGAGACCGACACGGTCCTGGGCAACTACGGGGGGACGTGCGACCTCAGCCTCGTCGGCGACGTGGACGGCGTGAGCGTCTGGAACCGCGCGCTGCCGGTGGCAGACCTCGCGCGCGTCTTCCGCTCGTTCATCGCCGGCCGCTAGGTCAGAGAACCCGCATGCGGCCGCTAATCTCGGCGGCCGCATGCCGGTCCCCCTCTTCGATACCAAGGGCCCGCTCGCGCCGCTGCGGGCGGACATCGACGCCCGGATCGCGCAGGTGCTCGACCGCGGCGCGTTCATCCTCGGCGCCGAGGTCGCGGCCTTCGAGGCCGAGTTCGCCGCCGCGGTGGGCGCGCGGCACGCGATCGGCGTCGCCAACGGCACCGACGCGCTGACGCTGGCGCTGAAGGCGCTGGGCGTGGGCCCCGGCGACGAGGTCGTCGTCCCGTCCTTCACCTTCTACGCGTCGGCGGAGGCGATCCCCCACACCGGGGCCCGGCCGGTGTTCTGCGACGTCGACCCCGACACGTTCTGCGTGACGGCCGACACCGTGCGCGCCGCGCTCACGCCTCGGACCAAGGCAGTCGTTGCCGTGCACCTGTTCGGCAACGTGGCCCCGATCGCCGAGATCGCCGCGCTCGGCGTCCCGGTCGTCGAGGACGCGGCGCAGGCGGCGGGCTCGCGCTCCGCGGCCGGGCGTCCCGGCGCGCTGGGCGCGATCGCCACGTTCTCGTTCTTCCCGTCCAAGAACCTCGGCGCCTTCGGGGACGGCGGCGCGATCACGACCGACGACGACCACCTGGCGGACATCGTCAGCATGCTGCGCTTCCACGGCTCGCGCGACAAATCGACGTTCGAGCTCGTGGGCCACAACTCGCGGCTCGACGAGCTGCAGGCCGCGATCCTGCGCGTGCAGCTGCCGCACCTGGACGGCTGGGCCGACCGCCGCCGCGCGGCGGCGGCCGACTACGCCGCGGCCGGCCTCGGCGAGCTGGTCACGTTGCCTGTGGCCGTCGAGGGCTCGGAGCCCGCCTGGCACCTGTACGTGATCCGTCACGAGCACGCCGACGCGCTGGCGGCTGCCCTGGGCGACGCCGGTATCGGCCACAAGGCGTACTACCGCGTGCCCGCGCACCGTCAGCCGGCGATGCGTGAGTGGGCGGCCGGCGTCGAGCTGCCGGCCACCGACGAGGTCGCGGGCACCCACCTCGCGATCCCGATGAGCCCCGCGCTCACGCGCGAGATGGTCGACGAGGTCGTCGCCGCGGTACGCGCGGCGGTCCCGCAGAGGCGTCAGCTGAAGCGGTCCCAGCTGAGCAGCGCGGGCAGCGGGTCGACCGCGCTGCCGCCGGAGTACCAGCCGGGGCCGGTCCAGGTCTCGAAGTGCAGGTGGCAGCCGCTGGCGCGGCCGGTCTGGCCCACGTAGCCGAGCAGCTGACCGGTCCGCACGCGCTGGCCGAGCCGCACGAGCGCCGCGTCGCGCAGGTGCATGTACGCGTAGTCCATGCTCGTCCGGTGCCCGTCGACGACCAGGTAGTGCCCGGCGCGCCCGTGGTACTGCTTGACCTCGACCTTGCCGCCGCGGGCGGCGACCACCGGCGTCCCGCAGGCGGCGAACACGTCCTGTCCCTGGTGGCCGCGGCCGCCGCCGAAGCGGGCTCCGTACTCGCCGAAGTAGTGCGGGCCGCGCACCGGGAACTCGTGGCGCAGGAACTGGAACGCCCCCGGGTCGGGACCGGTGACCTCGCCGGCGCGGGCGCTGTCGGCGCGCACGCCGGAGGCGCTCACCGCAGTGGCGCGGAAGGCATAGCTGCCGGGCCGCAGGACGCTGCGCGCGATCATCCCGTTCCAGCGCAGCGTCTGGCGCTGCTCGGGCGCGACCGCGCCGATGTCCCAGCGCCGCAGGACCGCCTCGTCGCGTTGGCGCACGAGCTCGATCGCCACGTTGGCCGGGCTCTCACCGTGCACGACGTAGGAGACGGCGCCTGCGCGCCGCGCGTCGAAGAACGCCCTCCGCGCGTGGGCCTGGACCTCGACGCTGGGCGCCCCGGCCGCGGCCCTGAGCGTGGCCGGCAGCGCGATCGCCACGGGCTGCGCGCTGGGCGCCGACTCGAGGCCGTCGCGGTCGGCGACCACCAGCGGGCCGGGCACAGCCCCGAGCGGGAGCCGGACGTCGACCCGCGTCTTGCTGCGCGCCAGCGGCGCCGCGGAGACGTCGTCGGCGCTGCCGTCGGCGCCGAGGAAGACCACCTCGTAGGCGCGCCCCAGCCAGCGGCCGCGCAGCCGCAGCGTCGCGCCGGCGGTCGCCGTCTGGCGGTCGTTGCAACGTCGCACGCACGCCCAGCGCTGCAGCTCGGGCGACGGGCGAACGACGATCCCGGGAGGCGGCGGCGATGAGGTCGGGGCGCTCGTCGGGCGATCCGCGTTGGCCGGGTTGGGCGGGACCGCCGAGCCGCCGGTGCCGTCCTGGGCCCACGCGGACGGAGCCGCGAGCGCCAGGGCGATGCCGGTGGCATATGCGATTGTGCGCCCGCGAACTCCCGCGGCCATCCCCCGATGGGCCATGCGCTCCCGCTGGATCGGTGGCCTGCGGGGTTAGCTGACGGGCTCGCGCGTCCCCACGCGCTACCAGGCGGCAATGCCTGGATTCGCCCCAGAACTTTCGGGTCCCCCGTTCCGCCCGTCCCAGGCGGATTCGGCCGGTTGTGGTGGAACGGCCGGCAGTATATGCACTCGCACCGGACGGGGCGTCGTCACCATAACCTCCCCGAAGGAGGGGGGCGGGATCCCACCCAACGCCGGATGCTGCCTCCGTGGGTCGACAGCGGCTTCTCCGGACGTTCCTTGCGACCTCGGCGGCGAGCGTCGGGCTGCTGATGGGCGGAGCGGCGCCCGCCGCGTTCGCAGCGCCATGCGACGTTCCGATCACGAACCACGTCGCGTGCGAGAACACCAAGCCAGGTAATCCCGCGAGCGAATGGGACGTCAGCGGCGCCGGCTCGACCAACATCCAGGGCTTCGCCACCGACATCAGCGTCGACCAGGGCGGGACGGTCTCGTTCAAGGTCGACACGCCGGCGACCGCCTACCGGATCGACATCTACCGGATGGGCTACTACGGCGGCTCCGGCGCCCGCCGGGTCGCGACCGTGCGGCCGACGGTCCTGCTGCCGCAGAACCAGCCCAACTGCGTGACCACGTCCGCCACCGGCCTGGTCGACTGCGGCAACTGGGCGGTGTCCGCCCTCTGGATCGTGCCCAACGACGCGGTGTCGGGCATCTACCTCGCCAAGCTCGTGCGCGAGGACGGGACGGCGGGCTCGAGCCACATGGTGTTCGTCGTGCGCGACGACGACGGCCGCTCCGACGTGCTGTTCCAGACATCGGACACGACCTGGCAGGCCTACAACACCTACGGCGGCCCCTCCCTCTACGAGGGTGGCCCCGGACCTCAGGGCGGCGCCTACAAGGTCAGCTACAACCGCCCGTTCACCACCCGCGGCGACGCGCCCGAGGACTGGGTCTTCAACGCCGAGTACCCGATGGTCCGGTGGCTCGAGCGCAACGGCTACAACGTCTCGTACACCACGGGCGTCGACAGCGACCGCCTCGGAGGCGAGCTGCTCGAGCACCGCACGCTGCTGTCGGTCGGCCACGACGAGTACTGGTCCGCCGGCCAGCGCGCGAACTGGGAGGCGGCGCGCGCGGCGGGCGTGCACATGGCCTTCTTCAGCGGCAACGAGGTCTTCTGGAAGACGCGCTGGGAGAACAGTCACCGGACGCTCGTCACCTACAAGGAGACGCACGCCGACGCCAAGATCGACCCGCTGCCCGGCGTCTGGACAGGCACCTGGCGCGATCCGCGCTTCAGCCCGCCGGCCGACGGCGGACGCCCCGAGAACGCCCTCACCGGCCAGCTCTTCACCGTCAACGACGGAGCCACGACGGCGATCCAGGTACCGGCCGCCGACGGGAAGATGCGCTTCTGGCGCAACACGACGATCGCCACGCAGGCCGCCGGCGCCACGGCGACGCTTCCCAACGGCACGCTCGGCTACGAGTGGGACGAGGACATCGACAACGGCTTCCGGCCTGCCGGCTCCGTGCGGCTCTCGTCCACGACCGTCAACGGCGCCCCCGTGCTGCAGGACTACGGGTCGACCTTCGGCAGCGGGACGGCCCGGCACGCCATGACGCTCTACCGCGCGCCGAGCGGGGCGCGCGTGTTCGGCGCGGGAACGGTCCAATGGGCGTGGGGTCTGGACTCAAGCCACGACCGCGGCAGCGCGGCGGCCGACGTGCGCATGCAGCAGGGGACCCTGAACCTGCTGGCGGACATGGGCGCGCAGCCCGCAACCCTGCAGGCAGGGCTGACGGCCGCGACGCCGTCCGCCGACGCCACCGCGCCGACCTCGACGATCACGTCGCCCGCGAACAACAGCTCGGTGCAGCCGGGGAGCCAGGTGACGATCACCGGCACGGCGACCGACGCCGGTGGCGGGCTCGTCGGCGGCGTCGAGGTCTCGACCGACAACGGCGCCACGTGGCATCCGGCGACCGGGCGCGGCCCGTGGACCTACGCCTGGACGGCGGGCACCTCGGGGACATACACGCTGCGCAGCCGCGCGGCCGACGACAGCGGCAACCTGGAGACCCCGAGCGCGGGCGTGACCGTGACCGCCGGCAGCGGCAACCAGGCATGCCCGTGCACCATCTGGGGAGCCGGCACGACGCCCGCCACGCCCGCGGAGACGACCGACGACAACGCCGTCGAGGTCGGCGTCAAGTTCCGTGCGTCGAGCGCCGGCAAGGTGGCCGGAATCCGCTTCTACAAGGGCGCCACCAACACCGGCACCCACGTCGGCCGCCTGTGGACGCGAACCGGGACGCTGCTGGCGACCGCGACCTTCACCAACGAGACCGCGACGGGCTGGCAGACGGTGCGCTTCGCATCGCCGGTCGACATCACCCCCGGCGTGACCTACGTCGCGTCGTATCACGCGCCGAACGGGAACTACGCGAGCAACCTGAACTACTTCACCGCGGCCGTCGACAGCGGTCCGCTGCGCGCGCTGCGCGACGGTGAGGACGGCGGCAACGGCCTCTACGGCTACGGCCCGAGCGGCACGTTCCCGACCGGCGTCTACAAGTCCGAGAACTACTGGGTCGACGTGCTCTTCGAGACCGGCGCGGACACGACCGCACCGACGGTGGCGACGGTGGCGCCCGCGCGTGGCGCGACGAACGTCGCGCCGACGGCGAACGTGACCGCGAGCTTCAGCGAGCCCGTCAACCCCGCGACCGTCAACGCGAACACGGTCATCCTGCGCAACCCGCAGGGCGCGGTCGTGCCCGCGAGCGTCACGTACGACGCCGGCGCCCAGGCCGCGACGCTCGACCCGAGCGCCTCGCTCGCCGACTCGACCGCCTACACGGCGACGATCAAGGGCGGCGCCAGCGGCGTCAAGGACAACGCGGGCAACGCGCTCGCGAGCGACGACACGTGGACGTTCACGACCCGCGCACCGTCGCAGTCCGGCTGTCCGTGCAGCATCTGGCCGAGCTCGGCGGTGCCGCAGAAGCCGTCCGAGAACGACAACAAGGCGGTCGAGGTCGGCACGCGCTTCCGGTCGGAGGTCGACGGCCTGATCACCGGCCTGCGCTTCTACAAGGGCCCGACCAACATCGGCACGCACGTCGGTCACCTGTGGACGCGGACCGGCCAGCTGCTCGCGACGGCCACGTTCACGAACGAGTCGGCGACGGGCTGGCAGCAGGTCAACTTCGGCACGCCGGTGGCCGTCACCGCCAACACGAGCTACGTCGCCTCCTACCACGCGCCCCAGGGCAACTACGCCGTGACCGACCGCCAGTTCGCGACCGCCGGCGTCGACAATCCGCCGCTGCACGCGCTGCGCGACGGCGAGGACGGCGGCAACGGCGTCTACGCGTACGGCCCGAGCGGGACGTTCCCGACCGGCGTGTACCGGTCCGAGGGCTACTGGGTCGACGTCGTGCTCGAGACGGATACTGGTCCCGACACGCGGCCGCCGACGGTGACGGGACACGTGCCGGCGAGCGACGCCCAGGGCGTGGTGCCCGCGGCCAACGCCAGCGTCAGCTTCAGCGAGCCGATGAGCGACGCCAGCATCGATCCGAGCACGTTCACGCTGCGCGACCCGTCCGGGACGCTCGTGCCGGCCGCCGTGGCGTACGACAGCCCCAGCCGCACGGCGACGCTCGACCCGCAGAGCCTGCTCGCGGACTCCACGCGCTACACGGCCACGGTCAAGGGCGGCGCGTCCGGCGTCAAGGACAGCGCCGGCAACGCGCTGGCCGCGGACGAGACGTGGTCGTTCACGACCGCCGCCGCACCAGGTCCCGGCCCCGACGAGGGCCCCGGCGGGCCGACGCTCGTGATCGCCAAGTCCTCCAACCCGTTCACCCGCTACTACGCGGAGATCCTGCGCGCGGAGGGCCTCAACGCGTTCACCGTGCGCGACATCGCCAACGTGACTCCTGCGAGCCTGGCGAGCTTCGACGCCGTGATCCTCGGCGAGATGGCGCTCACCGGCGCGCAGGTGACGATGCTGAGCAACTGGGTCACCACGGGCGGCGACCTGATCGCGATGCGCCCGGACAAGCAGCTCGCCGGCCTGCTCGGGCTCACCGACGCGGGAGCGACGCTCGCGAACGCCTACATGCGCGTCGACGCGACGAAGTCGCCGGGCGCGGGCATCGTGTCGCAGACGATGCAGTTCCACGGTACGGCCGACCGCTACTCGCTGAACGGCGCCACCAGCGTCGCCGACCTGTACTCGAACGCCACCACGGCGACGACGGCACCGGCGGTGACGATGCGCAGCGTCGGCACGAGCGGCGGGCGCGCCGCGGCGTTCACGTACGACCTCGCGCGCTCGATCGTGCTCACCCGCCAGGGCAACCCCGCCTGGGCCGGCCAGGAGCGCGACGGGACGTCGCCGATCCGCTCCGACGACCTGTTCTACGGCGACGCGAACTCGGACCCGCAGCCCGACTGGGTCGACCTCAGCAAGGTCGCGATCCCACAGGCCGACGAGCAGCAGCGGCTGCTGGCGAACCTGCTCGGGCTGCTGACGGCCGACAAGAAGCCGATGCCCCGCTTCTGGTACCTCCCGCGCGGCCTCAAGGCGGCCGTGATCATGACCGGCGACGACCATGCCGGCGGCGGCACGGCGGCGCGCTTCAACCAGTTCGCCAACGCCAGCCCGGCCGGCTGCTCGGTCGCCCAGTGGGAGTGCGTCCGCGGCACGTCGTACGTCTATCCCAACTCGCCGCTGACGAACGCGCAGGCGGTCTCCTACACGACTCAGGGCTTCGAGGTCGGCCTGCACGTGAACACGGGCTGCGCGGACTACACGCGCGCGTCGCTCGAGGCCGACTTCTCCGAGCAGCTGATCGACTGGAGCGCGCGCTACACGGGCATTCCCGCGCCCAAGACCCACCGCACGCACTGCATCGCTTGGAGCGACTGGGTGGGCACGCCGGAGACGGAGCTCGCGCACGGGATGCGGCTCGACACGAACTACTACTACTGGCCGCCCGACTGGGTCCTCGACGTCCCCGGCATGTTCACCGGCTCGGGCATGCCGATGCGCTTCGCCGACACCGACGGCCGGATGATCGACGTCTACCAGTCGACCACCCAGATGACCGACGAGTCCGGCCAGTCCTTCCCGTTCACGATCAACACGCTGCTCGACCGCGCGCTCGGCGCGACGGGCTACTACGGCGCCTTCAACGCGAACATGCACACCGACGCGGACAACTCGACGGGCGCGAACGCGATCGTGGCGTCGGCCACGGCGCGCGGCGTCCCGGTCGTGACGTCGCAGCAGATGCTCACGTGGCTGGACGGCCGCAACAACTCGAGCTTCGGCTCGATCGCCTACGCGGGCGACGTCCTCAGCTTCCGCGTGTCGGTGGGTGCCGGCGCCACCGCGCTGCGGGGCATGGTGCCGGCCACGTCCGGCGGCAAGGCGCTCACCGGGATGGCGCGCAACGGCACCCCGATCACGTTCACGCGCGAGATGATCAAGGGCGTCGAGTACGCGTTCTTCCCCGCCACCGCAGGCGACTACACGGCGAGCTACGCGCCCGACACCGTGCCGCCCGCGATCAGCGCGGTGTCGGCGGTCGCGGCCGCCGACGGGACGGCGACGGTCACGTGGACGACCAACGAGGCGTCGGACTCGCGCGTGGACTACGGCACCGCGCCCGCGGCACTGACGCAGAACGTCTCTGACGCCGCGGCCGTGACGGCCCACAGCGTGCGGCTGACCGGGCTCACCCCCGGCACGACGTACCACTACCGCGTGCGCTCGGTCGACGGCTCGGGCAACGCCGCGACGGCTCCGACCACGCCGGCGACGTTCGGGGTCCCGGTGACGGCGTTCCCGGCGACGACGACGATCGAGACCGGCACGGCGCGCGCCGGCAGCGCCGCCTCGCTGACCGCAGACGACAACGTCTTCTTCCAGGTCAACTCGACCACGACCGGCACCCGGACGACCTCCTGGTGGGGCTCGTTCACCGGCGTCCCGACCGGCCTGAGCAACCTGCGGGTCACGTACGTGGGCCGCAACTCGCGCTCGTGCACCCAGGTCCTGGCCGCCTGGCGATGGACCGACAGCACCTGGCAGCAGCTCGACTCGCGGGCGGTCGCCAACGCCGACGTCATCCTCGCCGACCTGGCGCCACCGGGGGCCGCGGGCACCTACGTGAGCGCGACCGGCGAGGTCCGCGTGCGCGTGCGCTGCACCGCGACGACGAACGGCTTCTCGTCGGGCGACCAGATGAAGATCACGTACGTCCGGCCCTGAGCCCGGGCTCAGACGGCCACGGCTATCATGGTCGGCCGCCTTGAAGACCTACGTCGCCACCCCGCAGGACCGTGAGCGCAACTGGCTGCTCGTCGACGCCGAGGGGAAGACCCTCGGCCGTCTGGCGACCCAGATCGCCGACGCGCTGCGTGGCAAGCGCAAGCCGACCTATACGCCGCACGTGGACACGGGCGACTTCGTGGTCGTGGTCAACGCCGAGAAGATCGCGGTCACCGGCGCCAAGCGCCAGGAGAAGCTCTACCACCGCCACTCGGGGTATCCCGGCGGGCTCAAGACGCGCACGCTGAACGACATGCTCGAGCGCCGGCCTGAGGAGGTCATCCGCCTCGCGGTGCGCGGCATGCTTCCCAAGAACCGCCTCGCCCGCAAGCAGCTGACCAAGCTCAAGGTCTACGCGGGCCCCGAGCACCCGCACGAGGCGCAGAAGCCGCAACCGATGGAGATCCAGTTCTGATGGCCGACGAGAAGCAGGGCAACGAGCCCGAGGAGCTCGAGATCGAGACGCCGGCTGCAGAGGAGCCCGAGGCGCCGGCCGTCGAGGAGCCCGAGACGCCGGCTGCAGAGGAGCCTGAGGCGCCGGCCGTCGAGGAGCCCGAGACGCCGGTTGCGGAAGCGCCCGCGGAGCCCGAGGCGGCGACCCCGGACGAGCTCGAGGAGGTCGACGAGACCCCGCGCGTGCGGCCGGAGATCCCCGGTGCCGACCTCGAGGTCGACATCGTGCGCGAGGACGAGCTGAACCGCGGCGAGTCGCGCTGGAGCGAGGATGGCGACGAGGAGAGCTCGGACGAGCTCCTCGACGACGAGGACCCGGAGCCGCAGCCGATCACCGAGGCGTCGATCGACCTCGCCGCCGGTGCCCGCTACACCGCCACGGGCAAGCGCAAGACGGCCGTCGCGCGCGTGATCCTCAAGCCGGGCACGGGCGCGTATGCCATCAACGGGCGCACGCTCGAGCAGCACTTCCCGCGCTTCACGCTGCAGCGCAACATCCGCCAGCCGCTGGAGACGGTCGGCTACGAGAGCCGGATGGACGTCGTGGCCACGATGCACGGCGGCGGCGTCTCGTCCCAGGCCGGCGCGCTGCGCCACGGCATCTCGCGCGCGCTGATCGAGGCCGACCCGAACCTGCGGTCCGAGCTCAAGCGCCGCGGCTTCCTCACGCGCGACGCGCGCGTGAAGGAGCGCAAGAAGGCCGGGCTCAAGAAGGCCCGCAAGCGGCCGCAGTTCTCGAAGCGGTAGTGGGCGCGGCAGGCGCCGCCACCCGCAGGCTCTTCGGCACCGACGGCGTGCGGGGCGTCGCGGGCGAGTTCCTCTCCGCCGAGCTCGCGCTCGCGCTGGCCCGCGCCGCGACGGCCCGCGTCCAGGGCGACGCTCCGGCGCGCGTGCTGGTGATCCGCGACACGCGGGAGTCGGGAGCGATGCTGGAGGCCGCCGTGGCTGCCGGCATCGCCGCCGCCGGCGGCGAGGCGCTGCTCGGCGGCGTCCTGCCGACTCCGGCCGCGCCCCTGCTCGTGCGGCGCCACGGCTACGAGCTCGCGATCGTGCTCTCCGCGTCGCACAACCCGTACGAGGACAACGGCATCAAGTTCTTCGGCGGGGACGGCTTCAAGCTCGACGATGCGACCGAGCTCGAGATCGAGGGCCTGATCGAGACGCATCCGCCCGCCCCCCGCGTCGGCGCCGTGCGGCGCATCGACGGCACCCTCGGCGACTACGTGGAGGCCCTGCACGAGCGCTTCGCAGCGCTCGACCTGCGCGGCCGCCGGATCGTGCTCGACTGCGCGAACGGCGCGACGTATCGCGCCGCGCCGGAGATCTTCCGCCGCCTCGGCGCCGACGTGACGGTGAAGGCGGCGCAGCCGGACGGGCGCAACATCAACGCAGGCTGCGGGTCCACGCACCTCGACCACGTGCGCGGCGCGATGGCCGGCCACGACGCCGGTTTCGCGTTCGACGGCGACGGAGACCGCGTGCTCGCCGTCGACCGTACAGGCGCCGTGGTGGACGGCGACGAGCTGATCGCCCTGGCCGCCACCCACCTCGGCGTCGAGGGCGTCGCGGTGACCGTGATGACGAACTACGGCTTCCACCAGGCGATGGCGGCGCGCGGCATCGAGGTCGCGACCACGCCCGTCGGCGACCGCTACGTGCTCGAGGCGCTGCGCGGGCGCGGCTGGCGGCTGGGTGGCGAGCAGTCCGGCCACATCATCGACATGGGCTTCGTGCCCTCGGGCGACGGCATCGCCGCCGCGCTGCTGGCGCTCGAGGCGGTTGCCGGCGGCGACCTGCACGAGCGTCACGCGATGGAGAAGCTGCCGCAGACGCTGGTCAACGTACGCGTGCGCGACAAGGCGCTGGCGGAAGCCGACTCGGTGAGCGCCGCCGTCGCCGCCGAGTCCGCAGCGCTCGAGGGTCGCGGCCGGGTGCTGCTGCGGCCGAGCGGCACCGAGGCGCTTGTCCGCGTGATGGTCGAGGCGCCCAGCGCGGACGAGGCCGAGCTGGTCTGCCGCAGGCTCGTGGCGACGCTCGAAGCTGCCGCCTAGCCCAGGACTGGACCTTCGGCCAGTGCCCTTGGCCGCGTCCGGGCCGCGAGTGTTCGGTGCGGTCATGGGATATCGCGCACCCGGCAAGGAAGTCCGGAGCACCGCCGGCCGTTGGTCTGGCGATGAGCCGTTTGCGCGCGTTCGTGCTGGTCTCCGTCGCCTGCCTGCTGACGGCCGGCGCGGCGATCGCGTCCGCGGTGCTCAAGGCCGGCCCGGGGAAGGCATCGGACGGCGTGCGCTTCGCGCTGACGTCGGCTCGCGAGGCGGGGAGCCCGGTGATGGTGTACCGCAGCCTCGCCGGGTCGACACGGGACCAGGTCGGCATCGTGCCGCTCGAGGGCGGGGGAGCCGCGCGCCTGTCGGCGCTGCGCTGCGAGCGCGTTCACTTCAACCGCGGGACGGGCCTGTGCGTGGCCCGCGGCGCCGGCTTCGCGGCGGGCTACCGGGCGCGGATCTTCGGCGAGGACCTGCGAGGTGCGCCACGAGCTGGACCTGACCGGGATCCCGAGCCGCGCGCGGGTCTCGTCCGACGGGCGGCTCGGGTCGGTGACGATGTTCGTAACCGGCCACGCCTATGCCGTTGCCGGCAGCTTCTCGACCGAGACCAAGCTGATCGACCTGCGCCGCGGGGTGACGATCGCCGACCTCGAGGACTTCACGGTCTCGCGCGGCGGGCGCGTCGTCACGGCGGACGACGTGAACTTCTGGGGCGTCACCTTCGCGCAGGACGGCGACCGCTTCTACGCCACGATGGCCACCGGCGGCCGGACGTACCTGGTGCGCGGATCGATCCGCGATCGCACGATGCGCACGCTGAAGGAGAACGTCGAGTGTCCCTCGCTGTCCCCGGACGGCACGCGGATCGCCTACAAGAAGCGCGTCGGGGCACGCGACGTCCCGTGGCGCCTGACCGTGCTCGACCTGGCGACGCTGCGGGAGACGCCACTCGGCGAGCCGCAGGGGATCGACGACCAGGCGGAGTGGCTGGACGACCGGCACGTCGCGTATGGGCTCGACGGCGAGGTCCGCGTGGTGGCTGCCGACGGCAGCGGAGCCCCGCGGCGCATGCGGGCCCGGGCGGACTCGCCCGCTGTCGTCCGCTGGTGAGAAACATCCCCCGCAAGCGCGCCGCGACAGCGCGCGTTGATCCGTCATGAGCATCCGCTTGCGAGACTCCCGCGTCCTGATCACGGGCGGCGCCGGGGCGATCGGGTCGAACCTCTGCGACCTCATCGTCAAGGCCGGCGCCCGCGAAATCATCGTCCTCGACAACTTCGTCCGGGGGCGGCGCGACAACCTCGCGTGGGCCGAGGCCAACGGGCCCGTCCAGGTCGTCGACGGCGACATCTGCGACCGCCAGCTCGTCGACGAGCTCACGGTGGGCACTGACGTCGTCTTCCATCAGGCCGCGATCCGGATCACGCAGTGCGCCGAGGAGCCCCGCCTCGCGAAGGACGTGATGATCGACGGCACCTACAACGTGCTCGAGTCGGCCGTGCGCCACGGCGTCGGCAAGGTCGTCGCCGCTTCGTCGGCCTCCGTCTACGGGCTGGCCGAGACGTTCCCCACCACCGAGGCCCACCACCCCTACGCCAACGACACGCTCTACGGGGCGGCGAAGGTCTTCAACGAAGGGCTGCTGCGCAGCTTCCACGCGATGTACGGGCTCGACTACGTCGCGCTGCGCTACTTCAACGTCTACGGGCCGCGCATGGACATCCACGGCGTCTACACGGAAGTGCTCGTGCGCTGGATGGAGCGGATCCAGGCCGGGACCCCGCCGCTGATCCTGGGCGACGGCTCGCAGACGATGGACTTCGCCTACATCCCCGACGTCGCGCGCGCCAACGTGCTGGCGGCCGAGGCCGACGTGACCGACCAGGTCTTCAACGTGGCCAGCGGGACCGAGACCAGCCTGCGGCAGCTCGCCGAGATGCTGCTCAAGGTCATGGGCTCGGACCTCGATCTCGAGTTCGGCCCGGAGCGCGCGGTGAACAAGGTGTCGCGCCGCCTCGCCGACACGAGCGCCGCTCGCCGCGAGCTCGGCTTCGTCGCCGAGGCCGACCTCGAGGCCGGCCTGCGCGGGCTGGTCGACTGGTGGCGAGCCGAGCGGGCGCCCAGCCTGGCGATCGCGTCATGACGCAGATCCCGATCTCGAAGCCGTACCTGACCGGCGACGAGGGCGCCGCGGTGGCCGCGGTCGTGGCCTCCGGCTGGGTGTCCCAGGGCCCACGGGTGCGCGAGTTCGAGGCGGCCTTTGCCGAGCGTGTCGGCGCCGCCGACGCCGTGGCGACGACGAGCTGCACGACCGCCTTGGCGCTCGCGCTCTATGTCATCGGCGTCGGCCCCGGCGACGAGGTGATCGTGCCCTCGCTGTCGTTCATCGCCACCGCCAACGCGGTCTGGCAGTGCGGCGCCACCCCGGTGTTCGCCGACATCGATCCCCGCACCTACAACCTCGATCCCGTCGCCACCGAGCGCGCGATCACCCCGCGCACGAAGGCCATCATGCCCGTGCACCAGGTCGGGCTGCCGGCGGACATGGATGAGTTCCTCGAGCTCGGCCGGCGTCACGGCGTCGAGATCGTCGAGGACGCCGCGTGCGCGATCGGGGCCGGCTACCGCGGCCGTCCGATCGGGTCGCTGGGCCCGCTCGCGTGCTTCTCCCTGCACCCGCGCAAGGTGATCACCACCGGCGAGGGCGGCATCATCGCCGTGCAGGACGCCGAGCTGGGCGCGCGCCTGCGGTTGCTGCGCCAGCACGCCATGGACGTGTCCGACCTCGCGCGCCACTCCGCCGACGACGTCGTCATCGAGCGCTATCCGGAGCGGGCTTGGAACTACCGGATGACCGACATGCAGGCGGCGTTGGGGCTGTGCCAGCTCGACGTGCTCGAGGAGATCCTGGACCGTCGCCGCGTGCTCGCCGAGCGGTACACGGCGGCGCTGGACCGCCTCGACACGCTGCACGCGCCGTACGACCCGCCCGACCGCGAGCGGACCTGGCAGTCCTACTGCGTCCGCGTCGATCCCGACGCTCCCGTCGAGCGCACCGAGCTCATGCGGCGGCTGCTCGCCGACGGCATCGCGACGCGCCGCGGGGTGATGGCCATCCACCAGGAGGACTCCTACTCCGGGCAGGGCCCGTACGCGCTACCGCACACGGACGCGGCGGCGGCCGACGTCGTGATGCTGCCGCTCTACCCGGGCCTGACCTTCGCCGAGCAGGACTTCGTGATCGAGCGGCTGTTCGCGCACGCGACGCCCCTGGCTGCCGCGGCGTGATGGAGAGGATGAGCGTGAGCGCGATCGACGACACGAACATCTCGGTCACGGCGATCGGGTCCGGCGACGAGCGCGTCGGGCTCGAGTACGCCTGCCGGGCGATGGACCTCGTCGTCGCGGCGCTCGCCCTGGTCCTGATCACGCCGCTCATCCTCGTCATCGCGCTGCTCATCAAGCTCGACTCGCCGGGGCCCGTGCTGTTCCGCCAGCAGCGGGTCGGCCGGAACCGGCGGCTGTTCCTGGTCGCGAAGTTCCGGACGATGCAGCACGGGGCCGACCATGACGTCCACCGCGACTACGTGCTGGCCCTGATCGAGTCGGGCATGGCCGCGCCGAAGCTTGCGCGCGACGTGCGCGTCACGCGCTTCGGGCGGTTCCTGCGGCGCACGAGCCTCGACGAGCTGCCGCAGCTGTGGAACGTCCTGCGCGGAGACATGTCGGTGGTCGGTCCCCGGCCGCCGATCCCGTACGAGGTCGAGCAGTATCCCCCGCACTGGTTCACGCGGTTCGCGGTGAGGCCCGGGCTGACCGGCCTGTGGCAGGTCAGCGGGCGCTCCGAGGTGAGCCTCGAGGAGATGATCGTGCTGGACGCCGAGTACGTCCAGCGCCGATCGCTCTGGTTGAACTTCCTAATCATGCTTCGGACTGTGCCGGCGGTGCTCAGTCAGAGGGGAGCCGGATGAACCGTCGCCGCACCCTGTTCAGCTTGTCGCTCATCATCGGCGCCGCCTTCGCGGCGCCTTCGGCCGCTCACGGGCAGGCGGGCCCGTGCGCCCCGCCCGTGGCCAACGAGATCGTGTGCGAGAACTCCAAGCCCGGGACCCCGCGCGAGGAGTGGGAGATCTTCCGCGACGGCGACGAGAACATCCAGGGATTCGCGACGCAGATGAGCGTCAACGCCGGCGCGTCGATCTCGTTCAAGGTCAAGACGACCTACGACTACCGGATCGACATCCTCCGGCTCGGCTACTACGGCAACGACGGCGCCCGGCGCGTCGCGACCAACGTCGCGCACGTCGCCACGCAGACCCAGCCCGCCTGCCTGACGGACGCCACGACCGGCTTGATCGACTGCGGCAACTGGGCCACCTCGGCCACGTGGAACGTGCCCAGCACGGCCGTCTCCGGCCTCTATATCGCCAAGCTCTACCGCGCGACCGACCCCGACGCGGCGAGCCACATCACGTTCGTCGTGCGCGACGATGCCGGCGGATCGGACGTCGTCCTGCAGACCTCCGACTCCACCTGGCAGGCCTACAACACCTACGGCGGCAACAGCCTCTACCGGTGCGCCGTCGCCTGCCCGCCGGGCAACCCGCGCACGTACAAGTCCGCGTTCGCGGTCTCCTACAACCGGCCGATGGCCGCCGCCGGCGACGACAACGGCCGCTCGTTCATCTGGAACGCCGAGTACCCGATGATCCGCTTCCTCGAGGCGAACGGCTTCGACGTCAGCTACGTCAGCCAGATCGACACCGAGAGCCGTGGCGCGCTGCTGCGCAACCACGAGGTGTTCATCTCGAGCGGGCACGACGAGTACTGGTCGCCCAACCAGCGCGCGAACGTCCAGGCCGCGCGCGACGCCGGCGTCAACCTCGCGTTCTTCACCGGCAACACCGCGTTCTGGAAGACGCGCTTCGCGCCCAGCGCAGACGGGACGAGCACGCCGGACCGGACGCTCATCTCCTACAAGGACACGCACTTCGACGCCGCCACGGACCCGGTCGCGTGGACCGGCACGTGGCGTGACCGTCGCTTCACCGCGCCGGGGGCCGACTACGAGCCCGAGAACTCGCTGATCGGCCTTTCCTTCCTCGTCAACCTCGACAACTCGCCGATCACGGTCCCGTCCGAGTACAAGTCCCTGCGCACCTGGCGCAACACCGCGGTCGCCGGCCTGAACGGCGGGAGCGCGACGCTCGCCCCCGGCACGCTCGGCTACGAGTGGGACGAGGACGCCGACAACGGATTCCGCCCGCCGGGCCAGTTCCGGCTCTCGTCGACGTCGGTGAGCGGGGTCGAGAAGTTCACGGACTACGGCAGCAGCGTGACGATCGGCAGCGCCACCCACAACATGGTCATGTACCGGGCGGCCAGCGGCGCGCTCGTGTTCAACACCGGCACCGTCCAATGGGCCTGGGGCCTCGACTCCTGGAGCCTGGGCCAGGTCGCGCCGAACACGACGATGCGCCAGGCGACCGTCAACGTGCTCGCGGACATGGACGCCCAGCCGGACTCGCTGACCAGCGGCCTCGTGGTCGCGTCGAAGTCGACGGACAGCACGCCGCCGACGTCCACGATCACCTCGCCCGCCGACGGCTCCTCCCAGCCCGACGGGCGCCGCATCACGGTGTCGGGCACCGCTCAGGACACCGGCGGCGTCGTGGCCGGCGTCGAGGTGTCGACCGACGACGGCCAGACGTGGCATCCCGCGACCGGGACCACGAACTGGACCTACAGCTGGGTCGTGCACGGCAACCCGACCACGCGGCTGCGCGTGCGCGCGGTCGACGACAGCGCCAACCTCCAGACTCCCGGCGCAGGTCGGCTCGTCAACGTCACGTGCGGCTGCTCGATCTTCGGCGACGGCACGACCCCGGACAGCGTCGACTCGGGCGACCCGACGTCCGGCGAGCTCGGCGTCAAGTTCCGTGCCGACCGCTTCGGTCAGATCACCGGGGTCCGCTTCTACAAGGCCGCGGCCAACACCGGCACCCACGTCGGCAGCCTGTGGGACGCAGCCGGCAACAAGCTCGCCCAGGTCACGTTCACCAACGAGACGGCGTCCGGCTGGCAGACCGCGACGTTCGACGCCCCGGTGACGATCCAGGCGGGCGAGACCTACGTCGCGTCGTACTTTGCGCCCAACGGGCACTACTCGGTCACGCCCGGCTACTTCTACCGCGCGCCGTCGCCCCCGCCACACGGGCTGGCGATGACCGACAGCGGGCCGCTGCACGCGCTGCGCAACACCGGCACGACGACCAACGGGGTGTTCCGCTACACGAGCGCGCCGTCGTTCCCGACCCTGACCTCCGGCGCGTCGAACTACTGGGTCGACGTCGTCTACCAGCCCACGCCGGCGCCCGGCGCGGTGACCGATGTCACCGCCGCGCCGGCCGGCCGCACGTCGGCTCAGGTCTCGTGGACCGCGCCGTCCAGCGGCGGACCGCCGGCGAGCTACACGATCACGCCGTACGTCGGCGCCCAGGCGCAGACGCCAACGACGATCACCGGCAACCCGCCCCTGACCACGGCGACGATCCGCAACCTGACCAGCGGCACGACGTACACGTTCCGCGTGCGGGCCGCCAATCCCGCCGGCTCGGGACCGGAGTCCGGCGCGTCGAACCCGGTCACGCCGCTCGACCCCGTGCCGCCGTCGCCGCCGACCAGCGTCAAGGTGCGGCCCGCCACGATGTCGGCGCAGGTGAGCTGGACGGCGCCCGGCAGCGACGGCGACAGCCCGCTGACCGGCTACACGATCCAGCCGTTCATCGGCGGTAGCGCCCAGCCGACGATCGACGTCCCGGCCGACACCACCACGCGGGTCGTCACCGGGCTCACGAACGGCACCGCCTACACGTTCCGCGTCGTCGCCCGCAACGCGGTCGGCACGAGCGCGCCGTCCGCCGCCTCCGCGGCGGTCACGCCTCAGCACACGCTGTTCGACTTCGCGACGCCGACCGTGCTCGACTCGGCGGACTCGACCTCCGTCGAGCTGGGCATGAAGTTCCGCTCCGACGTCAGCGGCACGGTCACCGGCGTGCGCTTCTACAAGGCCGCGGCCAACACGGGCGTGCACAGCGGCAGCCTGTGGACCGCCGGCGGCACGCGGCTCGCCCAGGCGACGTTCACCGACGAGAGCGACAGTGGCTGGCAGACCGCGACGTTCGCGACGCCGGTGAACATCACCGCTGGGACCACCTACGTGGTCTCCTACTTCGCGCCCGCCGGGCACTACTCGTACACGTCGCAGGGCCTTGCAACCGGCGCCAGCAACCCGCCGCTGCATGCGATCGCCAACAGCACCGACGTCAACGGCGTCTACAGCTACGGCGGCACCAGCACGTTCCCGACGGCGAGCTACCGGGCGTCCAACTACGCCGTCGACGTGACGTTCGCGGTACCGCTTCCCGGCGCGGTCGGGACCGTCACCGCCAGCGAGGCCGGCTCGACCTCGGCGTTCGTGTCGTGGAACGCACCGGCGAGCGGCGGACCGCCGAGCGGCTACCGGATCACGCCGTACCGCGGGACGACCGCGCAGACGCCGACGACGGTCACCGGCACGCCGCCGGTGACGACGAAGAAGATCACCGGCCTCACGACCGGTGCCGCCTACACGTTCACGGTGCAGGCCCTGAACTCGAGCGGGAGCGGGCCGGCGTCGCCGCAGTCCAACGCCGTCACCCCGACGGTGCCGGTGCCGCCGAGTGAGCCCACCGGCATCGTGGCGCGCCCCGCCACCATGTCCGCGCTCGTGAGCTGGACGGCGCCCGAGCACGACGGCGAGAGCCCGATCACGGGCTACACGGTCACGCCCTACGTCGACGGCGTCGCCGGCCAGCCGCTGCAGGCCGGGCCGACGGCGACGAGCATCACGGTCGGCGGGCTCCAGAACGGCACGAGCTACCGCTTCCGCGTCAAGGCGACCAACCAGTACGGCACGAGCGCCGAGTCCGCGCCGTCCGCGCCCGCGGTGCCGCGCTACACGGTGTTCGACTTCACGGCGCCGGCCGCGCCCGACGCCGGCGAGGCCCGCTCGGTGGAGTTGGGCCTGAAGTTCCGCGCCGACGACAGCGGCACGGTCAGGGGCGTGCGCTTCTACAAGTCCGCGGCCAACACGGGCACGCACAGCGGCAGCCTGTGGACCGCCGCCGGCACGCGGCTCGCGCAGGTGACGTTCACCGACGAGACGGCCAGCGGCTGGCAGTCCGCGACCTTCGCGACGCCGGTGAACATCACGGCCGGCACCACGTACGTCGTCTCCTACTTCGCGCCGAACGGCCACTACGCCGCCACCCGGGCCGCGTTCGGGACCGCGGTGGACCGGCCGCCGCTGCACGCGCTGGCGAACGCCACCGGGGCGAACGGCGTGTTCGCCTACACCAGCGTGTCGGCGTTCCCGACGGGCTCGTTCGATGCGAGCAACTACTGGGTCGACGTGCTGTATGCCGGCGAGGCGCCTCCCGGCCAGGTGACGGGCGTCACCGCCTCGCCCGAGCGCGGCGGCGCCACCGTCTCGTGGACGGCGCCGAGCGGCGGCGGCGCACCGACCTCGTACGAGGTGACGCCCTACATCGGCACGCAGGCCCAGACCGCCAAGACGGTGACGGGCTCGCCCCCGGCGGCGACCACGCGGGTCGACGGGCTCACGCCGGGGACCGCGTACACGTTCAAGGTGCGCGCCGCCAACGGAGAGGGCAACGGCCCGCAGTCCGACGCGTCGAACGCCGTGACCCCGACCGCCTTCACGGCTCCGGGTGCCCCGACGGGCGTGTCCGCCGTCGCCGACACCCGGTCGGCGACGGTCTCGTGGACGGCGCCCGCCGACAACGGCGGCAGCGCGATCACCGGCTACCGGATCACGGCCTACGCCGGCGGCACCGCGGTCGCGACGGCCAACGTCGGAGCGTCGGCGAGCAGCACCGACGTGACCGGGCTCGCCAACGGCACGAGCCACAGCTTCCGCGCGCAGGCGCTCAATGCCGTCGGCGCCGGCACCGAGTCGGCCGACAGCAACGCGGTCGTCCCGAAGTCGTCGATCTTCGACTTCGCGACCCCGAGCCGGATCGACTCCGGCGACCGCGGCGCGATCCAGCTCGGCGTCAAGTTCCGCAGCGCCGTCGCGGGGTCGGTGACCGGCGTCCGGTTCTACAAGGCGAGCGTCAACACCGGCACGCACGTCGGCAGCCTGTGGTCGGCGACCGGATCGCTGCTGGCCCAGGCCACGTTCACCGGCGAGAGCGCGAGCGGGTGGCAGAAGGTGACGTTCGCCACGCCGGTGCCGATCCAGGCGGACACGACGTACATCGCGGGCTATCACGCTCCGGTGGGCCGCTACTCGGTCAACTCGGCGGCGTTCTCGACCGCGGTGACCAACGCGCCGCTGACGGCGCTCGCGACCGCCACGTCGCCCAACGGCGTGTACCTCTACTCGGCCCTCCCGGCCTTCCCGACGAACACGTTCAACGCCTCCAACTACTGGGTGGACGTGCTGTTCGGAGCAGGGTCGTAGCGATGGCGGCCCGGCGGAGCCTCGTCGTCCTGCTCGCCGCGATCGCGGCCGCGCTCGGCGGCTGCGGGGGCGACAGCGATCCCGCTCCGGCGGGGAGCCCGGACAACCCGCTGGTCTCGAGCGCCCAGCGCGACGGCACCGATCCCGACGCCCCCGGGCAGACCCGGCCCGGCTACCGCGACCTGGTGCGCAGCCAGTCCAGCCGGCCCGGGAAGCGCGAGTCGCCGTGCGCGCTCGTGACCAAGAAGCAGGCCGAGACGATCGTCGGCGCGGCGTTGCTCGACCCGCTCGAGGCGCCGCAGGGACCGAGCTGCATCTACCGCGACCGCGGTGGCAAGACGTTCGTGTCGGTGGCGATCCAGCCGGGCGGCTTCGAGGCCCTGCGCGGCGAGATCGACCGCCTGCGCCGTGTGTCCGTCGCCGACCGCCAGGCCTACTGCGGAGTCCACGGCGCGCCGATGCTGTACCTTCCGCTCGCGCAGGGTCGTGTCCTCAGCGTGTCCGCGCACTGTGGGGTCGCGAAGCGCTTCGCCAGCACAGCCGTACCGCGACTCGACGGTTGACGGCACCATCGCCCGACCGACAGCCGTGCAAGTCCTGATCGCTCTACAGAACGAGCCGTATCCCTACGACCGGCGGGTCCGCCAGGAGGCCGAGGCGCTGACCGCCGCCGGGCACGCCGTGACCGTGTGCGGGCCGACCGGCTTCGGGTTCGACGCTCCCGAGGAGGTCATCGACGGCGTGCGCGTGCTCCGCCACCCGCAGCCCCCGGCGGGCAGCGGAGTGGTCAGCTACCTGCGCGAGTATGCGACGTCGCTGTGGCGGATCGGCCGCCTGATGCGCCGCACGCAGCGCGAGACGCCCTTCGATCTCGTGATCGTCTGCAGCCCGCCCGACCTGCTCGTCCTGCCGGCCCTGCCGCTGCGCCGCGCCGGCGCCGCGCTGGTGTTCGACCACCATGACCTCTCGCCCGAGCTGTTCGCGCTCAAGTTCGGCGATCGTCCCGCCATCCAGCGGATCGTGCGCCTGGCCGAGCGCTTCGCGCTCCGCCGCGCCGACGTCGTGATCGCCACCAACGACACGTATGCCGACATCGAGCGCCGGCGCGGACCGGTCCCCGACGACCGCGTGTTCATCGTCCGCAACGGCCCGGACCCGAACCGCATCCACCCCGTCGAGCCGCGGCCGGAGCTCAGGCGCGGCCGCGACAGGCTCGTCTGCTGGGTCGGCCTGATGTCCGATCAGGAGGGGCTCCACCACCTGCTGGACGCCGCCGAGCACCTGGTCCGGACCCAGGGGCGGGCAGACGTCGGCTTCGCGATCGTCGGTGCCGGAGACGCGCGCGACGACCTGATCGCCGAGACCGCGCGTCGCGGGCTCGCCGACCACGTCCACTTCCCGGGCCGCGCGGACGACGACCTCCTGCGCGCCTACATGGCGACGGCTGACGTGTGCGTCGGGGTCGACGAGCCGAACGCGATGAACGATTCCTCGACGATGACGAAGATCATCGAGTACATGGTGATGGGCCGGCCGATCGTCCAGTTCCCCTTGGTCGAGACGAGCCGCGTGTGCGGGGACACCTGCCTGTACGCGCGGCCGGGCGACGCCGTCGACATGGCCGAGCGGATCGCGGAGCTGCTGGACGACCCCGAGCGCGCCCGCGCGCTCGGCGAGGCGGCGCGCGAGCGAGCCCTCGCGGGCCTGCTGTGGCCCCAGCAGGTGCCGCACCTGCTCGAGGCCGTGGGCGCCGCGGGCCGGCTGAGGACCGCCCCGCGATGAAGGTCGAGCAGCTCGACCCGCTCACCGACCCGCGCTGGGGCCGGTTCGTCGACGCGACCCGCGGCGCCAGCGTGTTCGCGCATCCGGCGTGGCTGAGCCTGCTCGCCCGGTCCTACCGGTACGGGATCAGCGCGCTGTGCGTCACCGACTCGGGCGGCGAGCCGGTGCTGGGCCTGCCGATCGCTCGCGTCGAGAGCCGGCTCACCGGCCGCAGGTTGGTGGCGCTGCCGTTCTCCGACGTCTGCCCGCCGGTGCGCGGCGACGCTGCGGGAGCCGAGGCCGACGCGGCGCTCGCCGAGGCGCTCGCGGACCTGCGACGGTCGACCGGCCTCGACGTGGAGGTGCGCGAGCGCCTGCCCGAGGCGCGGGGCGCGCACGTCGTGCCGCGCTTCCTCGTGCACCGTCTCGCGCTCGAGGCCGACGCCGACGCGGTCCTCGCCCGCGCCTCGAAGTCCCAGATCCGGCGCGGGATCAAGAAGGCCGAGCGCGAGGGCGTGACGACGCGCGTCGGGACGGACGAGGCGGCGCTCGACGCGTTCTACCGGCTGCACCTGCGCACGCGGCGGCGACAGGGGGTGCCGATCCAGCCCAAGCGCTTCATCCGCGCGTTCGCGCAGCTGTTCGCGCAAGGGCTCGGCTACGTGCTGACGGCCGAGCACGAGGGCCGCACGATCTCGGCGGCGGTCTTCCTCGCGCACGGCGACACGATCGTCTACAAGTACGGCGCCTCGGACGAGCGGCACCTGAACCTGCGGCCTAACAACCTCCTGTTCGCCGACGCGATCCGGCGCGCCTGCGCCGCCGGCCACACCACGCTGGACTTCGGGCGCACCGACACCGACAACACCGGCCTGGCCGCCTTCAAGCGCTCGTGGGGCGCCGAGGAGCACGAGCTCGCCTACACCTACCTCGCCGACCACCCGCCGCGCGACGGGTCCGGCCTCGCGCACCGGGCGCTCGCGGTGGTGATCCGGCGCGGCCCCGAGCGCACCGGCCAGGCGATCGGCACGGCGCTCTACCGCCACGTCGGATGACCGACCCCGAGCACCTGCTGTACGAACGCTACGTCGGGTCGGGCGGGCGGTCGCGCAAGCTGGACGCCTACTACGCGATCAAGCCGCTGCTGCCGCGGCGCGTGCAGCTGGCGCTGCGCCGGGCGTACGCGCCCCGGCAGGCTCGCCGCGAGTTCCCGCGCTGGCCGTTCGAGCCGACGCTGGTCGAGCACCGCGACGAGCAGCTCCTGCGGCGCCTGCGCGAGTCGGGCCGTGACCGCTTGCCGTTCGTCGGCTACTGGCCCGAGGGCAAGCGCTTCTGCTCCGTGCTCACCCACGACGTGGAGGGGCCCGCGGGCGTGGACAACGTCATGCGGGTGATCGAGCTCGAGCGCCGCTACGGCTTCGTCAGCTCGTGGAACTTCGTCGCCGAGTGGTACCCGATCCCCGACGGGCTGTTCGACGAGGTGCGGGCGGCCGGCTGCGAGATCGGCGTCCACGGCATCCTGCACGACGGCAAGCTGTTCGCCGACCGCGAGAGCTTCGAGGCCAACCTCCCGAAGATCGCGTCCTACAGCCGCGCCTGGGGCGCGGTCGGCTTCCGCTCGCCGGCCACCCACCGCAACGCCGAGTGGATGCACGAGCTGCCCGTCGAGTACGACAGCTCGTTCCCCGACAGCGACCCGTTCGAGCCGCAGTCCGGGGGCTGCTGCTCGATCATGCCGTTCTTCTTCGGCGACGTCGTCGAGCTGCCGATCACGCTCACCCAGGACCACACGATGTTCGAGATCCTGCGCGAGCCGGGCATCGAGCTGTGGCGTCGCAAGGCCGAGTGGCTGATGGCGCGCCACGGCCTCGTCAACATCATCGTGCACCCGGACTACGTGGTGGAGCAGCGGTTCCTCGACCGCTACGAGGCGTACCTCGCCTTCCTCGCCGAGCGCACCGACGGCTGGCACGCGCTCCCGCGCGACGCCGCGCGCTGGTGGCGCCAGCGCGAGGGCCTGGCGGTCGACGGCGAGGGGGGCGCTGTCGCCGGCGAGACGGACTACGCCGCCACGGTCGCCTATGCCGGCGAGCGCGATGGGCGGCTCGTGGTCGAAAGCGCCGCATGAAGGACCGCGTTGATCTCGTATGAGCGTCGACGCCGTGATCGTCAGCTACAACAGCCGCGACACGCTGCGCGCGTGCGTCGATCCGCTGCTGGCGCAGGCCGACGTGGCCGTGATCGTCGTCGACAACGACTCGCCGGACGATTCGCTCGCGGCGGTGCAGGACCTGCCGCTGCAGGCGATCCAGTCGGGCCGCAACGCGGGCTTCGGCGCCGGCTGCAACCTCGGCGCCGCCGCCGGCAGCTCGCGCTACGTGCTGTTCGTCAACCCGGACGCCGCGATGACCGACGAGGCGCTGTCGCGCATGGTCGCGGCGCTCGAGGCCGAGCCGGACGTCGCGCTCGTGGGCCCGCGGCTGGTCGACGAGTCGGGGGAGCTGATGCACAGCGTGCGGCGCTACCCGACCATCCGCTCGATGTGGGCGCGGGCGCTGTTCCTTCATCGGCTGTGGCCGCGCGCGCCGTGGGCCAACGAGATCGAGGCCCGCACCGAGGCCTACGAGCGGCCCGCGTATCCCGAGTGGGTCTCCGGCGCGTGCATGCTCGTGCGCCGGGACGCGTTCGACGCCGTTCAGGGCTTCGACGACCGCTTCTTCATGTACTGCGAGGACCAGGACCTCTGCCGCAGGCTGCGCGCCGCCGGCGGTCGTGTCCGCTATGAGCCTTCCGCCGTCGTCTCGCACCGTGGCGGGCACTCGGCGCCGCGCACGAGCCTGTACGCGACGCTCGCCCAGAGCCGGATCGCGTACGCGCGCAAGCACAACGGCCGGCTGCGGGCGACGCTTCAGCACGCGGCGATCGTGACCGAGGCGCTCACCCACGCGCTCGCCGGCCTCGCGGGCCGGCCGGCGCATCGGCGCGGCCACACCGCCGCGCTACGCGCGAGCCTGCAGCGGCTGGCCGCCGACCGGCCGGCGCCGTAGCCGCACCCGCGGCAGCACCCGACGCACGATCGCCACCAGGTCGGCGGCGGCCGCCGGGAAGAAGACGCGCAGCGTCGCCAGGTAGGCGAGCGCGGCGGCGGCGGACACGGCGATCAGGTGCACGAGCACCGGCGCCTGCACCTGGCCCAGGGCCCAGTCCGCGGGCACGGCGGCCGCGACGAGCGCGAGGCACGAGACCGTCGCGGCGCCCACGTCGCCGCACATGCTGCGCAACGCGCTGCGGACGCCGCTGCCGAGCAGCAGCATGTAGGCGAACAACACGAACACGCCGTGCACGACGGACGCCGCGATCGCGACCGCGGCGATGCCCTGCGAGGCCACGACGAGCACCGCGCCGGCGTAGGCCACGAAGTGCGCGACGCCGTAGCCCAGGAGCGCCTTGGCGCGCCCCTCGGCCATCAGCGCAGGGCCGACGGCGTCGATCACCAGCGTCGCCGCGCCGCCCGCGGCCAGGATCTGCGCGGGCAGCACCGCCGGCTCCCAGGTGGCGCCGAACAGCCATGGGATCAGCTCCGGGGCAAGGATCACGAGCAGCACCAGCGGCGGGAACAGCACCACCGTCAGGGTCTGCACCATCCGCCGCCGCAGGGCGAGCATCTCCTCCTTGCCCGCGGTGCGCGCCAGCACGGGGAACGCCATGTGGCTCATCACCGAGCTGATCTTCTTCTGGTACTCGACCGACAGCTGGTACGCGCGCCAGTAGAGCCCTGCCGCCGCCGGGCCGAGCGTCGCGCCGATGATCGCGTAGTCGCCGTTGCGGAAGCCGGTCCAGGCCAGCGAGGCGAGCGTCGCAGGGCCCCCGTAGGGCAGCAGCTCGCCCATCTCGCGCCGCCGCCAGCGGGGCAGCGGCGGCCGCGCGTACGTGCACGCGAGCACCACGCCCACCGCGAGGCCGGCGAGGTACCCGAGCACGAGCGCCGAGGCGTCGAGACCGGCGAGCGCCAGCACGACGGTGACGGCGGTGCGCGTCAGCGTGTTGCCGACGTCGATCACGCTCAGGTGCCGGAAGTCCAGGCGACGCCGCAGCACGGCGGTCGGGACCGTCCCCAGCGAGCTCAGCAAGAAGCACGGCGAGGCCAGCAACATCAGGCGCGCCGTCTCGTCGCCGAACACCGGCCTGACCACGATCTCGGCGAGGACGAGGACGACCGCGGCGAGCACGGCGCCGATGCCCAGGCTCATCAGCACCCCGCCCTCGAGGTGCGCCCGGACGATCGTCCTTCGCTGCACGATCGCGCTGCCGACGCCCTCCGAGGGCACGATCCTGGCGAGCTCCTGCCCGATCACGACGACGGCGAAGATGCCGAACGCGGCGGGCGGGATCAGGCGCGCGAGCACGACCATCGACGCGAGCGTCACGATCTCGCCGACGATCCGCGCGTAGGTGATCCAGCGCAGCCCTTCGCCGGTGGCCCGCGTCAGGTCCTCGTTCGTCCGGACGTCTTCGGGCTCGGCAGCCATCGAGTTAGAGCTCGCGGACGACCCGCGCGGGGTTGCCGGCGGCGATCACGCCCGCGGGGACGGACGAGGTGACCACCGACCCGGCGCCGATCACCGAGTCCGCCCCGATCGTCACGCCCTTGAGGATCTTGACGCTCATGCCCATGAAGACGTTGTCGCCGATGTCCACCGGCGCCATCCGCGGGGTGCCACCGTGGCGGCGGCGCGGATGCAGGTCGTGGAAGTCCGAGTCGAAGATCTCGACGTGGGCGCCGAAGAGCCCGTCGGCGCCCACGCGGATGCCCGCGCCCTCGCTCTTGAGCATCGAGTTGTTGTTGATCTCCGTGCGGTCGCCGAGCTCGATCAGCGCATCCGGGCCGGCCACTTCGACGTGGCAGTAGCCGGTGTAGAACAGCGGTGAGCGCTTCCAGCCGAACTGCACCCCGCTGCCGAGCACGACGCGGCCCGAGCCGACGAACAGGACGGGCTGGAGAGCCACTGGCGTGCCGCTGACGTTCGGGCAGGTCGACAGCATCCGGTACTTCCAGATGCGCGGGCGCTGGCAGGCCGCCTCGAGCATGCCGCGGACGCCGATCGCGCGCGTGATCCGCCGCAGCGGGGCGACGCCGTCGAGCGCCTCGGGGTTGCCGGGATCGGCGCCCAGCACCTGGTCGTAGAGCAGCTCTGCGGTGTCATGGTGGCCGGCGCTGCGGTGCTCGGCGGCGGCGGCCAGCGTGCGGTCGACGAGGGTCATCTGGCTAACAACGCCTGAGGCGACGGCGGCCTTTCGCGCAGAAGTCGCGCGCGCGTGGAAGCGTTGGATGGGCACCATGCGATTCGGAATGCGTCTGCGAGAGCTCTGGAACAACCGCCTCGGCCTGCTGGCGAGCGTGGGGATCGCGCTCTTCGCGGCGTTCTGGAGCGTGCAGAAGGTCTCCCTCTTCCCGCCCGGCTTCGAGCCGCGGCGCCTCGAGACCGCGTCGGCGTCGACACGCGTCCTCGTCGATACGCCGCGGTCGGTCGTGCTCGACGTCTCCGCGCAGGGATTCGACATCGAATCCGTCACCAGCCGTGCGCTGCTCGTCGGCAACCTGATCAACAGCGCTCCCGTGCGGGAGGCGATCGCGCAGCGCGTCGGCATCCCGTCGGACCGGATCGAGTTCTCCGCTCCGCTCACGCGCGACTGGCCGCGCGCGATCAAGCAGGCCGGCACCGAGCGCAGCACCAGCGACATCCTCAAGTCTCCCGAGCAGTACCGGATCAACATCCGCGTGAACCCGACGGTGCCGGTGTTCGAGATCTCCGCCCAGGCGCCGACCGCTGCCGACGCCGAAGGGTTGGCCAACGGAGCGGTCGTCGCAGCGCGCGACTACCTGAGCGGGATCGGCCGGCGCCAGTCCATCCGCGGCGGCGATCAGATCCGCCTCGAGCAGCTCGGGCGCGCCAAGGGCAGCGTGATCAACGGCGGCGTCGATCTCCAGATCGCCGCGCTGTCGTTCTTCCTGGCGCTGGCCGCTTCGTGCGCCGGCGTGCTGATGCTGACGCGGATCCGGCGCGGCTGGGCCGCCCAGGGCCGCCGCGCGGCATCGATGAGCGGGCTCCGCTAGGCGGCGAGCCGGCGCGGGCCGGTCGCGCCGCCGCTGACGACGGTGCGCACCGCCTGCTCGACCTGCAGCGCGGCCTGCGCCCACGAGCAGCTGCGCACGCTGCGGGCCGCGGCCTCGGCCGCGGCGACGCGCTCGGCGGCGGGCCGCTCGACGAGCGCGGACAGCGCGTTGGCGAGCTCGAACGGCGTCGCCGGCACGTAGACCACCTCGTCGTTGTCGAGCACGATCCGGTTGTGCTCCGCGTCGTTGACGACGGGAAGGCAGCCGGCGGCCAGCATCTCGTGCGGGACGAGCGAGACGTTCGTCGCCGAGAGCACGAGGCCGGCGACGCAGCGGTTGTAGAGGTCGCTGAGCTGGTCCGGCGTCAGCGACCCGTGGTTGATCGCCCGGAACGGCAGCCCCGGCGCGACGTCGCCGAACAGGTGGATGTCGACCTCGGGGTGGCGCTCGGCGAACAGCTCGAGCGCGACGATCCCGAGCTCGTACGCCCGGCGCGCCTTGGAGAAGCGCGTGTAGTAGCAGACGGCCGTGCGCTCGGCGGTGGCGTCGAACGAGTACCGCGCCAGGTCGCAGCCGAAGTCGAAGTGATCGGCCGCCATCCCGTAGTCGCGACGCAGCAGCTCGGCCAGCCAGCGGCCCGCCGTCACGCCGTGGAACCCGAAGCGGTAGGTCGCCTCGGCCAGCAGGGCGTCGCTGCCCGCCGGATAGAACGACGGCTCGAAGTCCTGCACGAAGTAGAAGCGGGCGCCGCGCGCGGGCGAGGCGAGCACCGTGTATGCGGTCGGCCAGCTGGTCGCGAAGATCGCGTGGGCGTCCTCGATCTCCGAGGCGTCGCGGACCTCCGCCCGGATCGACGGCCACCATCCCCGGACGTTCTCGCGGTGCTGATCGATCGCCCAGCCGTGACGGTTCGTGAAGTAGACGACGCAGGTGTGCCCGGCGCGCTCCAGCGCTTCGACCTGGCGGAACATCGTCGTGTGGCCGCCCGACTCGCGGCCGCTGGTGGGCTCTGCGACCCAGGCGATGGTCAGCGGCTCGTCGGGGGCCGCCGGGATCGCCTCGGGGAGCCGGAAGCCGGATGCCGCGATGTCGCCCGCCCGGCGCAGCTCGTCCTTCGACACGAGCAGCCGGACGCGGCCCTCGGGCGACAGCCGGTCGGCGACGCGATCGCCGAGGCGGGCTGCCACGCCCGCGGCGCCGTCGCTGCGCAGGAGACGGCGCGTCTGGCGCAGGCGGTCGACGGGGCTCGGGCTCATGACAGGTCCTCCGGTCGCATACGACGTGCTGATCAAACGTGGCGAGCCGCTCGGTCCTTCCGCGCGCGCGAAAGCCCGCCGCGGCGCCCGTCGTTGCTCAAGTGATGAGAGCTCCCACCTTCAGCGTGATCGTCCCGAGCTACAAGTACGGCTCCGTCCTGGAAGGGTGCGTGACGAGCGTGCTCGAGCAGGAGCGGGTCGACGTTCGCGTGCTGATCGTCGACGACTGCTCGCCGGACGACACCGCGGTCGTCGGCCGGGCTCTGGCCGAGCGCGACGAGCGCGTCGAGTTCCGCCGTCACGAGGCCAACGTCGGCCTGATCGGCACGGCGAACGAGGGGCTGGAGTGGGCGGACGGCGAGTTCGTGCTGCTGCTGTCCGCCGACGACCTGCTGACGCCCGGGGCGCTGGCACGCGCGGCCGAGGTCATGTGGCGGCATCCCAGCGTGGGGCTGGTGTACGGACCGGCCCCGTACTGGGGCGGCAGCGGGCCGCTGCCGCCGACGACCGGTCGCTGGAGGGGCACGACCGTCTGGAGCGGCGCGGAGTGGGTGCGCCGCCGCTGCCGCACGGCGCAGAACTGCATCTCGTCGCCGGAGGCGATCGTGCGGACCTCCGTGCAGCGGGCCGTCGGCGGCTACGACCCCGTCTGCCACCACGCGAGCGACCTCAACCTCTGGCTGCGCCTCGCCGCCGTGTCGGACGTCGCGTTCATCCGCGGCGCGCCCCAGGCCGTCTACCGGGTCCACGACGACAGCATGCTGCGCAGCGAGCACGGTCCGCTGGTCGACCTGGTCGAGCGCCGGAAGGCCTTCGATTCCTTCTTCGCGTCGGGAGCCGACGCGCTCCCGAACGCCGACGCCCTGCGCACGCTGGCGGGCCGGGCACTTGCCCGACAGGCCCTCTGGCGCGCCAGCCGGGCCGTCGACCGCGACCTCGTCGGAGGCCCGGACGGGCTGCCCTTCGACCAGCTCGTCGAGTTCGCGCTCGACGTGCATCCACCGGCCCAGACGCTGCCGGAGTGGCGCGGCCTGCAGCTGCGCCGCCGCATCGGCGCCGGCCGCTCGGGCTGGTTCCCGCCGTTCGTGGCGACGGGCGCGGCCCATCGGATGAGGATGCACGTGGCGCGCGCGCGTCGCGTGCGGACGGGCGTCTGACATGGAGCTCGTCGACGTCCTGAGAGTGCTCGCCCGCCACCGGCTCGCGCTGGCTGCCGGGCTGCTGGTCGCGATCGCGGCCGGTCTCGCGGTCCAGTACCACATCTCGTTGTCGCCGCTCGCCCTGTCGGACCGCGTGACCACGACCACCACCGCCCAGACGCGACTGCTGCTCGACGCTCCCGACAAGCCGTCGGCCGTGGACCTCGATGCGGGCGTCGCCGACACGCTCGGGTTGCGGGCCGGCCTGCTCGCGGATCTGCTGGCCACGAATGCCGTTCGCGAAGACATCGCGCGCGACAGCGGCGTGCCTGAGGCAGAGCTCGCCGTGCTGCCCCCGGCCTCCGCCTCCCCGTCGCTGCCGGTGCCGCTCGCGGTCGCCGCGGCTGAGGCCGCCCGCGTGACCACCGAGCCGTACACGCTCTCCGTGGCCGCCGACGTCTCGATCCCGATCGTCTCGCTGCACGTCGCGGCGCCGGATACCGGCTCGGCTCGCCGGATCGCCGCGGCGGCCACGCGCGCCTACGAGCGCCTGGTCGCGACGCGCCTCGGCAAGCCGTCCCGGCTGAGCGTCGAGTCGCTGGGCCCGATCCGCACCACCACCAAGGTCGATCGGATGCGCCGTGCCTTCGGGCTCGCCGCGACGATCGCCGTGTTCACGATGTGGGCCGTCGGGCTCGTGCTGCTGACCGGACTTCGGCGCGCCTGGCGGGGCGCCGGCGGCCGGCCTCGCGTGGCCGAAGCCTAGGCGCCGCGACCGAAGCCTAGGCGCCGCGACCGGCGAACCGGTGGACCATCGTCCGCGAGCGCTCCGCGCGCGGAACGATGCGCCGCACGGCGGCGCCGAGCACACGGCCGAAGTAGCGGTCGTGGGCACCCGGGAAGACGACGACGTCGCCGCCGAAGCCGAGCTTGAAGAACGGCACCCCCGAGGTGGGCGCCGGCCCGCCGTCGAGCACGCTGCGGGCGACGTCGACGGGGATCCCCTCGAAGTCGTAGTAGCGGAACCCCTGCTCGCGCGCCCAGCACATCGCGGTGTAGTGCATGAGCTCGTTGGCGCCGCGCGCCGGGCCGCCGCCCCAGCCGCCGATCTTGTAGAGCACGGTGTCCCCGAAGGCGATCAGGAGCGCGGCGGCAACGGGCGCTCCCTCGTGCTCCACCACCAGCAGCCGAGCCTGCCCGCTGATTCCGAACGCGTCCCACAGACGGCGGTAGTAGGCGGGCGGATAGGGATCGAAGCCCTGCCGGCGGGCGGTCGCCGCGAGCTGCGACTGCAGCACGCCGAGGTCCTCCGGCCCGCCGGGACGCACGGTCACGCCGTTCTTGATCGCCGTGCGGATGTGCCGGCGCGTGGTCGAGCGCATCGCCTTCAGCAGCGCCGCGTCGTCGCGCGCCGAGAGGTCGACGAGGACGCTGGCGCCGGGCGCCGCGGCGAGCTCGCTCGCCACGAAGCCGCGTTCGCTCAGCTCAGTCGTCATGTCGTCGCGGTCGACCGGCGGCTGCACCTTCATCAGCAGCACGTGCTGGCGGCGGGCTGCTGCGGACATGCCCGCCAGCAGCTCGTCGAACAGCTCAGGATCGCGCGACGCGAGCAGCGGTCCGCGCGGCACGTAGGCCAGGCGGCGCGACAGCGGAAGGTCGCGCACGAGCATCTGGCAGCCGCCGACGATCTCGCCCTCGGAACGAAGGAGCAGCCGGGTCGCCCGCCAGCCGGCGAGCGCCTTGACCTGCGCCCAGCCACTGGTCTGGACGTGGTGGCCGCCGGGCGTCGACGCCACCCAGGCGTCCCATTCCGTGTTGTGCTGTGCCTGGTCGACCTCGATCGCGGCCACTTCAGGCCGTCTCCTGCCGCAGGCTGCCCACCATGCGGCGGCGCAGCTCGCGGCGGGCGAAGCGGCGGAACTCGCGGTCGGGCACCTGCTCCACGCGCCGGAACGCGGCGCGCGCGTAGCCATACAGGAAGGCGATGCCGGTGAGGCCCCACGGCCGGTCGCCCGCCACCTTGAGCGAGCGCATCGCGATCCAGGGCGCGCTGTAGTGGGCGATGTACGCGCACTCGCCGTGCCGGGCGCAGCCTCGCAGCACGCCGTCAGCGCTGCCGAGCGGGCGGTGGTGGACCGACACGATGTCCGTGAAGCTGCGCGTCGTGAAGCCGCGCATGCGCGCGTACGTGCCGTCGATCGTGTCCCAGCCCAGCCGCTCCTGGACGCCCCCGATCGCCTCGAAGCACTCGCGCGTGTAGAGCTTCAGCGCGCCGTGCACGTGGTGGCGCGGGATCCCGATCTCGCGCACACGACCGCCGGGCAGCGGCTCGACGAGCACGCCGCCGGCGAGGCCCAGCGCGGGCTCGCGGTCGAAGCGCTCCATCAGCTCGCGGAAGTACGAGGGCGGCAGCTCGATGTCGCCGTCGAGCTTCATGACGTGGGTGTACTCGCGCCAGTCCACGCCCTCGAGCGCATCGTTGAAGTTGCGCGGGGCGGCGGCCCTCGCGAGCCGGTCGCGCACCGGGCCCTCGGGCGCGCTGCGCGCGACCTGGACGGTCAGGAACGGCAGCTCGGCCTCGAGCCTGCGCAGGATCGCCAGCGTGTCGTCGGTGGACCGGTCGTCGCTGATGATCCAGCGTGCGGGAGGCAGTTCCTGGGCCGCCACGGCACGCACGACTCGTTCGATGTGGGCTGCTTCGTTTCGGACTGGCGAGACGATCAAGACACGGTGCTCCATGCCCGATCAACGCAGCGCCAGTGGCCGCCCTTCCGGTTGTTCGGCTTCCAGGCGTGGCAGCTGGACGATCGTCCGGGCAGCGGGCTCCGGCTCGCGGCGGGCGCCGATCGCGGCGGCCAGCAGGCCGGCGATGCACATGAGGATGTACGGCGCGTGCGGGAACGAGCCGACGTCGAACAGGAACGCCAGCAAGAGGTACGCGACCGCGGCAGGAGCGGCGACCAGGGCGGGCGGCCCCCAGTCCGGATGCCGCATCCGGATCGGTCCCCTGGCGACGAAGATGATCGTCACGAGCACGCCGACGAGCGCGAGGAACCCGAGGATCCCGGAGTCGATCAGGCGCTTGAGCACCTCCGAGTCCAGCAGCCGATAGCTGACGTGGTCGTACGTCCCGTAGCCGCGGCCGAGCAGCAGGTGGCTCCAGATGTCGGGCCGCACTGCGTCGTAGTCCGAGGCGCGGTCGCTCACCGTGGCGACGCCGAGCTGGTTCGGGGAGAGCTGGAACAGGATCGAGCTGACGGCTCCGGGCGCCAGGAACTGCACGCCGAACACCAGCCCGAGGCCGATCGGCGCGAGCTTCACCAGCTCGGCGCGGCGGAAGTAGGCGAACATCGCCGCGACGGCCAGCGGCGCGAGCAGCGACGTCTTGCGGTCGGTCGACAGCGCCGCCGCGAGCATCACGCACAGGGCGAGGCCGAACAGCAGCGTCGTGCGCCGCCGGGTGGCGTTGAGCATCCCCATCAGCGCGATCGGCAGCGCCATCGACATCATCGCCACGATCTCGAGCGGATGCTCGCCCGGACCGCGGGTGAGCGAGCGGCCTGCGCCGTCGAGCATCCCGGCCTCCGCGATGCCTACCTCGAACAGCGGCGGAAGCACGTTGTCGGACAGCCCGTAGAACACGTTGTAGCCCATCCGGTGCTCCCAGATCGTCCCGAGCGCGGCGGCCAGCGCGAGTCCGAGCGTGTACTTGAGGAAGGCCGGGATCTCGGCCGGGCGCACGCTGCTGGCCACGACGACGAAGAGGACGCCGTACGAGATCAGCAGCGAGAGCTTCTTGATGCCGGCGTCGAACTCGAGCGTCTGGTTGAGCGCGTGCGAGTTGACGACCAGGCCGAGCGACACGACGAGCCCGAGCACGGCGACGGCCGCGTGGATCGGCGTGACGCGGACGCGCGGGGCGTTGCGCCCGCCGGCGGCGAGCGCGAGCAGCCACAGGCCGACGAGGAACGGGAGCAGGATCCGGTCGAACTTGAGGTCGAACGGCAGCGAGACGGTCAGCTCGATGGTGTTGAACGGGAACAGCCAGAGGACCGCCATGAAGCCGGCGACCGCCCACGGGAGGACGCGCGACGTGTGCGGCCAGTTGTCGTGCCCGGTGGGCGCGGAAGGCGCCGGCGGCCGGGGACGGCCCGCCCAGCCGCGGCGCAGCGCGGAGGCCGCCGAGAGCGCCCCGAAAGCGGCGGCGAACGCCACCAGGAACGCGAGCAGCGTCATCTGCTGGCTCGTCCCGGCGTTGATCGAGCGCCCGCGCGCGTGGCCCAGCTGCTCGACGACGACGCGGCGGCCGTCGGGGATCTTCCCGCTCGTACGGCTGGCCAGGTGCGCGCGCAGCGCCGCGACGGCGGCGTCTGCGAGCTGCACGGCGGCGGCCGGCGTCGGGGCCTGGGCGTAGAGGTGGACGACGGGACGCACCGGGTCGGGCTGGATGTCGAGGCGGTAGCGCAGCCCGGACTTGCGAATCTGCTCGGCGCGCTGCTCGCTGTCGGGATCGCGAAGCCCGTCCGGGACGTCGGCGGTGAGGCGGGGGGTGGCCGCGATCTCGTCGGCCGGCACGCCGGTCCGGCGCGAGATGCCTTCGCGGATCGCCGCTCCCGAGATCAGCTCGCCGTACAGCTCCGCCCGCCAGGCGAGCGCCGCGAAGTCCGTGGCACCGGCCCGGTTGTCGACGATGTACGAGCGCTCCGCGTCGACCACGAAGTGGGTCGCCGCCCCGCCGATCTCGAGCTGGCGGCGGCTGAGGTCGGGCGGCACGAGAGAGATCTCGTACAGACTCCAGACGGCCGCCGTGACGGCGACGACGAGGCTGAAGGCGAGCCGGCGAAGGAGAACGCGGCGAGCCGACGGAAGGCGTCTGCGACGGCGCATCGGTCTCAGACCGACCAGCCGCCGTCGGCGTGGTCTCGCCTGCACGCGCGCGCCGGCGAGGGTCAGCGCACAGCCGACCACGAACGTGAGCAGCGCGGCGAGCAGCGCGAACGTCGGCGACGGGCCGATGATCGCCACGCCACGCGTCGCGGGCTCCAGCGGCTCGACCCGCACGCGTCGCCGCACGGGGCGCAGCTCGGCTGAGGTGGCGTCGACGTGCGCCTGCAGGGTCGCGACCGCTGCGTCGGCGAGCCGCGCGGCGCGCGCGGCGTCGGGCGCGCGCACGTCGACGCCGATGATCGGGCTCTGGCCCTCGATCAGCTCGTTGACCCCGACGTGCAGGATGTACGCCTCTCGATCACCCTCGTCGACCGTCGCGTGCCGGACCTCGGCGTTCGTCAGCCGCAGCTCGCGGCCGTTCATCGGCCGCTGCGTGAGGAGGTGCTCGCGTGGCACGTCGGCGCGGTCGGCGATCTGCTCGCGCAGCGGAGACCGCGTCATGAGGTCGGCCAGGAGCACGGCGCGGTTCGCCAGCACCCCGATCGTGGCCCCGCCGGCCGACGCCTGCACGGCCTGCGACTTCTGCGTGTCGACCAGCGCGGCGGCGCGGGCGTAGCCCAGCTCCTGGCGCCGGCTCTCGAGCCCCAGCCCTGAGGTGACGCGGAACGTCGCCACCAGGCCGACAGCGACGGCCACCGCCGTCACGGCCGCGACGGCGCGCGGATAGCGGCGGAGCTCACGCACCAGGGAGAGGACCGGCATCGTCACATCAACGGGCCAGAGTGCCCTGGGTTTCCTCGCGCCCGCACGACCTACGGTTTCCTCGCGCCCGCACGACCTACTAAGATCTTGGTGTGTCAGGGTTCGGACTCGGCGGGGTTACCGGACGGAGTCGTTCTTACCGTTTTGCCGATCCGAGGAAGGTGAAGACGCAAACCATGGCCCGGCGTTCCGCTGCGCTCATCGTCGCGCTCGTCAGCTGTGCGGCGCTCCCCGCCGCCGCGTGCGCGGACGAGATCCAGGCGAATCCGTCCAACTTCCAGGCCGTCTTCAACTCGGCCCGGGCCGGTGACACGATCGTGCTCTCCGCCGGCTCGTACGGCCGCTTCCGAGGCGGGATGAAGGGCGGCATGGTGACGATCAAGGCGGCCCCGGGCGCCGCCGTGACGATGAGCCTGGCGCTCGCTCCGGCACAGAACCTGACGTTCGACGGGCTGACGCTCGAGGAGGTCGAGCTGGCGGACTCGCGGACGCGCAACATCACGGTGCGCAACTCGACGATCCCGGGCCAGACGACGCTTCGCACCGGCGAGCTCGCGAACGCCAACATCCTCTTCGATCGCAACGTGCATCCGGCCTACGACAAGGAGGGCGGCGGCGGCGAGGGGCGGGTGTTCCTGCCCGAGAAGCGCTCGGAGCCGTCGGGCATCACGATCCAGAACAGCCGCTTCGGCCCGGGCGGCGACAGCGACGGCATCCAGAACGGCTCGAACGGCACGCGGATCCTCAACAACGAGTTCGTCGGCATCAGGCAGCTCCCGAACGGGCAGGCCCATGCCGACTCGATCCAGCTCTACGGCTCCCGCAACACGGTGATCCGGGGCAACTGGTTCCACGACGTCTCGGTCGGGGTCATGGCCCCCGACGGAGCCGACCACGAGCTGATCGAGGACAACGTGATCCAGGCCAGGAGCCCGTACGCGATCAACCTCAAGTCCGACAACGGCTCGATCGTCCGCCACAACACGCTGCCCGACGGCTCCTGCGAGTTCAACCAGCGCTGTGGGTACATCCTGCTGGGCGCGAAGTCCGGGAACCCAGCGTCCCGCGGCACCGTGATCCGCGACAACATCCTCGCGAACGTCAGCTGGGGCGGGCAGACGGCCGACGAGGACTACAACCTCATGGCCACGGGCCGGGGCCGCGGCGCCAATGACACACGCGGCCTCCCCAGCTACGCCGGTGGGCAAGCGCCCGCCAGCTACGCCGGTTTCAAGCTCGCTGCCGGCTCGAACGGCAAGGGGACCGCCAGCGACGGCTTCGACCGCGGCGCCCGCATCGGTGTGGTTGCGGGACCCCCCGGAGCGGGGAGCCGCAAGCTCGCGCCGCACGTCCGTCTGCTGTCGGGCAAGCGAGGGGTTCGTCGCTACTCCCGGCTGCGGCTGCGCGTTCGCATGCTGACTCCGGGGACCGTCGCGCTCGCCGCGAAGGTCCGTCCGAACCGGCGCCCTGGCGCGCGCCCGGTCCGGATGCGGAAGGTCACGCTGAAGTTCGTCCGCGCCGGCAGCCGCACGATCTCGCTGCGGCTGTCAGGCGACGCGCGACGGCGTCTCCTCCGATGGGGGAAGCCAAAGCTTGTGATCAGAACGTTCTCCGACGCGCGCCGGCGCAGCCCCAGCGGGACGTTCGTCTTGACCGTCCCGCGGCGGTAGCTGCAGCGCCCGCAGCTCCCGATCGTCGGCGGGCCCCTCGCCCTCAGCGGTCTGCTGCCACAGCGCACGCGACAGGCCGGCGATCACCAGCACGCCGCCGCACCAGAGCCCGAGCAGGAGCAGGAAGACGCCGACGGCCTGGGCCTTGCCCGGGCCGCGACGCGTGGTCGCCGCCGACGGCTCGCCCAGCTCACGCATCACGAGCTGGCGGGCGCCCGGGATCGGGTTCGCGCTCTCCGCGGTCTCGACCTCGAGGAAGTGGCGCAGAGTGGTCACGGTCGAAGCGGCCAGGCGGGCGGCGGTCCGCTGCGTCGGCGCCTGAGTGTTCACCGTGATGATGGGCACCGTCTCGCTCGTCTGCAGGCTCACGACGTTGGCGGCGGGATCGTCGCGGTCGACCGTGACGTCCGTGGCCACGGCGGGCGGCGCGTCCGGCTCCGTCGTGGACGACAGCTCGGTGATCAGGACGTCGGGACGCACCCCCGCGGCGCGTGCGATGTCGTCGCGCAGCGGACGCGTCGCCAGCAGGTTGGCCAGCAGCTTCGCGCGCACGGCGAGCGTGGTGACGTCGACTTCGACCTCGCTGGCCCCGAGATCGACCGTCTGCGAGCTCAGGGAGTCGATGTGCACGGCCGTCGAGGCGACGCCGACGTCGTATTGGCGGCTCTCGAGCTGCGGGGAGCCGTCGAACGTGAAGCGGAACATCACGAGCAGCATCACGGCGGTGGCGAGGAGCAAGCCCACCAGCACGAGGCGCCGGTGCCGCCAGAGGTCTCGCAGGACGGCGAAGATAGCCATACGCCCCACCAACGCACTCGAGGTCCGGCTTCTCGCGCGCCCGTGCCAGGAAGTCGGCACTCGGACACTCGGGCACAACTAGCCGGTCGGCGGGTGCGGTCGCGAGCCGGCGCCGGTATCCCTGGAGGTCATATGACGGCATTCCAGGATGTGCACGAGACCCCGATCGCCCCTTTCGACGGCGCCGGCGAGCCCGACACGACGGCGCGCCTGCTCGTCTCGTGCGCCGACCGGCCAGGGATCATCGCGGCGGTCTCCAGCTTCCTGTTCGAGGAGGGCGCGAACATCCTGGCGTCGCAGCAGCACTCCACGGACCCGTCGGGCGGGCGGTTCTTCCTGCGCATGGAGTTCGCGCTCGACGACCTCGCGGAGCGGCGCGCGGACTTCGAGCGCCGCTTCGACGCCGCGGTCGGCTCCCGGTTCGGGATGGACTGGAGGCTTCGCCATCCCGGCCAGCGTCCGCGCGTGGCGATCCTCGTCTCCCGCTACGACCACTGCCTGATCGACCTGCTGTGGCGCTGGCGCCGCGGCGAGCTGCAGGCTCACGTGTCGCAGGTGATCTCCAACCACCCCGACCTCGGGCCCGAGGCGGCGGTGCTCGGCGTCCCGTTCCACCACGTGCCCGTCGAGCGCGGCGCCAAGGCCGCGGCCGAGGAGCGCGTGCTCGAGCTGCTCGCCGGCCAGACCGACCTCGTGGTCCTGGCCCGCTACATGCAGATCCTCTCGGGCGACTTCCTCGAGCGCGTGGGTGCGCCGGTGATCAACATCCACCACTCGTTCCTGCCGGCGTTCGCCGGCGCCGACCCGTATCGCCGCGCCCGCGAGCGCGGGGTGAAGCTGATCGGCGCGACCGCGCACTACGTCACCGAGGAGCTGGATGCCGGCCCGATCATCGAGCAGGACGTCGTGCGCGTCGATCACCGCAAGAGCGTGAAGGAGCTCGAGCGCATGGGCCGCGACATCGAGCGCGGCGTGCTCGCCCGGGCCGTGATGAGCCATCTCGACGACCGCGTCGTCGCCGACGGTGGCCGCACGGTCGTGTTCTAGACTTCGTCCAACGTGGCGGCCGCTCGGGCGGCGCCGGATTCCAGCAAGGAGGCCGCCCATGTGCGGGATCGTCGGCTACGTCGGCAACCGTCCGGTCCAGGAGATCCTCCTGGCCGGGCTCGAGAAGCTCGAGTACCGCGGCTACGACTCGGCCGGCATCTCGATTCAGGGCGACCAGGGTCTCGAGGCCGTGCGCGCCGTCGGGAACCTGGCGCAGCTGCGCGATGCCGTCGAGCAGCGCGACGGCGAGGGCGGCGTCGCCGTGCTGGCGCCGCCGGCCACCACCGGCATCGGCCACACCCGCTGGGCCACCCACGGTCGCGTGTGCGAGGCCAACGCGCACCCGCACTACGACACCGCCGACCGGGTGCACGTCGTCGTCAACGGCATCGTGGAGAACTACATGGAGCTCAAGCAGGAGCTCCTCGCCTCAGGGGCGGTCTTCACGTCCGACACCGATGCCGAGGTGATCGCCCACCTCGTCTCCGCACAGCTCGACGACGAAGGGCTCGCCGAGGCGGTCCGCAGCGCCTATGGCCGGCTCCGGGGGCACTACGCGTTCGTCGCGGTCGCCGCCGACGAGCCCGGGGTCATCGTCGCCGCCCGCAAGGAGTGCCCGCTGGTCGTCGGTCGCGGCGACGGCGAGCAGTTCCTGGGCTCGGCCATCCCCGCCTTCCTCGCCCACACGCGCCGCGTCCAGCTGATCGAGAACGACGAGATCGTCGTCGTCACGGCCGACGAGGTGCGCTTCATGCGCCCCGACGGCACCGCGGTCGAGCGTGCGATCGACGAGGTCCACTGGAGCGCGGAAGTGGCCGAGAAGGGCGGCTACGAGACCTTCATGCTGAAGGAGATCCACGAGCAGGCGGAGTCCGTCGCCGAGACCGTCGCCGATCGCACCGCCCGCGGCGACGGGGTCGATCTCGGGGACCTCGGGTCGATCGACGACGACTTCCTGCGCACCTGCCGGCGCGTCGTGGTCGTCGCGTGCGGGACGTCGTACCACGCTGGGCTGATCGGTCGCTACGCGATCGAGGAGTGGGCCCGCCTCGGCGTGGAGATGGACATCGCGAGCGAGTACCGCTACCGCAACCCCGTGATCGGCCCCGGCGATCTCGTCGTGGCGATCTCCCAGTCCGGAGAGACCGCCGACACGCTCGCCGCCATGCGCCTGGCACGCGAGCGCGGCGCGACCGTGCTCGCCATCACCAACGGCATGGGCTCCCAGGCGACACGCGACGCTCACGGGGTGCTGTTCACGCGGTCGGGCCTCGAGGTCAGCGTCGCGGCAACCAAGACGTTCGTCGCCCAGGTCTCGGCCATGTACCTGCTCGCGCTGCGCATGGCGGAGCTGCGAGGCACGCTCGAGCCCGCGCGCCTGAGCGAGCTCGTGGGCGCGCTCAAGCACATGCCGCACTGCATCGAGGAGGTGCTCGCGGGCGCCGAGGCGGCGATCGAGCGCACGGCACAGGCGCATCACGGCTCCGACTTCTTCCTCTATCTCGGCCGCCACGTCGGGCTGCCGGTCGCGCTCGAGGGCGCGCTCAAGCTGAAGGAGATCTCCTACATCGCCACCGACGCGTACGCCGCCGGGGAGATGAAGCACGGGCCGATCGCGCTGCTCGACGAGCGGACGCCGGTCGTCTGCGTGGCGACGGAGTCGCCGGTGCTGCGAGAAGGTCGTGTCGAACATGCAGGAGGTCCGCGCCCGCGGCGCGCACGTGATCGCCGTCGCGACGGAGGGCGACGACGGGATCCTCGAGCACGCCGAGGAGGTGCTGTGGGTCCCGCGCACCGATTGGATGCTCCAGCCGCTGCTCGCCGTGATCCCGCTGCAGCTGCTCGCCTACCGGATCGCGCGGCTGCGGGGTCTGAACGTCGATCAGCCGCGCAACCTCGCGAAGACCGTCACCGTCGAGTAGCCCGCAGCATCACCGCGGTCACCGCGGCCGCTGCCACGAGCGCGACGCCGAAGCACGCGATCGCGGTGTCCATGCCCCACACCGTCCAGAGCGCGCCGAAGGCCACCGAGGCCACGAGGCGGGCGACGCTCGTGGCGGTGCCGAGCAGCGCAAGGCCGCTGCCGCGCACGTCCTCGGGGACGACCGCGCTCCCGAGCGCCATCAGGACACCGTCCGTCGCCGCGTAGTAGGCGCCCAGCAGGCCCAGCGTCGCTGCGAGCAGCACCCAGCCGCCGACGGGCGCCAGCAGCGTGACGTAGACGCCGAGCAGCAGCCCGTAGCCGCCCAGCAGCACGCGGCCGCGCCCGATCCGGTCGGCGAGCCGTCCCATCGGGACCGCCAGCAGCATGTACGTCCCGGCGCTGCCGACGAACAGCAGCGGGAACAGCGAGGCGCCGAGGTCGAGCTGGTCCTGCAGCAGGAGGAAGATGAACGCGTCGCTCGCCGTGGCGAGACTCAGCGTCGCGCCGGCGATCACGAGCGCGCGGTAGCGGCGGATACGCAGCAGCGAGAGCGCGCGCTGGAGCGACGGTGCCGGCGCCGGTTCGCCGGCCTCGCCCGCCGGCGAGCGCGGCTGGACGAACAGTACGAGCACCGCGACGCCCAGCACCGCGAGGCAGAACGAGACGAGGAAGATCGAGTCGAACGCGAGCGGGGCGAGCGCGAGCAGCCCGAACGCCACGAGCGGGCCGAGCATCGCGCCCGTGGTGTCCATCGCACGGTGCACGCCGAACGCCGTGCCGAGCTGCTCCTTGGGCGTCGAGAGCGAGATCATCGCGTCACGGGGAGCGGTGCGGATGCCCTTGCCGACTCGGTCGAGCAGCACCACCGCTCCGATGGCGGAGACCGCCGTGCCGACGCCGAGGAGCAGCAGCTTGCACACGGCGGAGAGGCCGTAGCCGGTGACCGCGACCTCCTTGTGGCGGCGCCAGCGGTCGCCGATGAACCCGCTCGCGAGCCGCACGATCGCGGTGGCGCCGTTGTACAGGCCGTCGATCAGGCCGAACGCCAGCGGCGAGAACCCGCCGACGTAGACCAGGTAGAGCGGCAGCACGGCGACGACCATCTCCGAGGAGATGTCGGTGAGCAGGCTGGTGAGTCCCAGAAGGACGACCGTGCGACTGACCTTGGGCTCCGAACGCCCCCGGGCGAGCAGCCGCCGATGCCCCCGCACCACGGCTGCCGAATTTGACACCTGGTACACGCCGGACCAACGGCGCGAGGCGCGGGCAACTCACGCGCGTGTGAGAAAGCCGCGCCCATGAGCGTTGATCGGGCATGGAAAAGGCAGACACCGGCGCGAGCGTCGGCATCATCGGGCTCGGCTACGTCGGGCTGCCCCTCGCCGTCGAGTTCGCCGAGGCGGGCCACGACGTGATCGCGCTCGACGTCGACCCGTCGAAGATCGCCGCGCTCGCCGTCTCGCACAGCTACATCGAGGACGTGCCCTCCGAGCGCCTGGCGGGCGTTCGCGAGCGGCTGCGCCCGACCACGCACTACGCCGACCTCGAGAACGTCGACGCGATCGTGATCGCGGTCCCGACGCCACTCAACGAGAACCGGGAGCCGGACCTGCAGCCACTGCTCTCGGCAGGCTCCGCGCTCGCTCGCGTGCTGCAGGAGGGCCAGCTCGTCGTGCTCGAGTCGACGACGTATCCCGGCACTACGCGCGACCGGCTCGCGCCCCTGCTCGAGGAGTCCGGCCTGCGGGCCGGGGAGACGTTCAACCTGGCGTTCTCGCCCGAGCGGATCGACCCCGGCCGCACCGACTACACGATCCGCACGACGCCGAAGGTCGTCGGCGGACTCACCCCGCGCTGCCTGGAGCGGGCGAGTGCCCTCTACCTGACGGTCTGCGAGGAGGTCGTGCCGGTCTCGACGCCCGAGGTCGCCGAGCTGACGAAGCTGCTCGAGAACATCTTCCGCTCGGTCAACATCGCGCTCGTCAACGAGATCGCGATGCTGTGCGACCGCATGCGCATCGACGTCTGGGAGGTCGTGGCCGCGGCCGCCACCAAGCCTTACGGGTTCATGTCGTTCAAGCCGGGTCCCGGCATGGGCGGCCACTGCCTGCCGGTCGACCCCTTCTACCTGTCATGGAAGGCGCGCGAGTACGACTCGAAGACGGCGTTCATCGAGCTCGCGGGCGAGGTCAACGCCGAGATGCCGTACTTCTGCGTCGAGAAGATCGCCGGCGCGCTCAACGACGACAGCAAGCCGGTGCGCGGCTCCCGGGTGGCGATCCTCGGCGTCTCGTACAAGGCCGGCGTGGGCGATGTGCGCGAGTCACCCGCCATCAAGATCATGCGCATCCTGGCCGAGCGCGGCGCCGAGCTGGCCTATCACGATCCGTACGTGCCCGAGCTGCCCGGCTTCGGGCTCGCCACGCAGTCGCTCGACGAGGTGCTCGACGCCGACATCGTCGTCGTCGTGACCGTGCACCCGGAGCTGGACGTCGACCGCGTGGTCGCCGAGGCGCGCCTCGTCGCGGACTTCCGTGGCGTCACGAGCGGCCGCACCGCCGGCCGCGTCGTCCGTCTCTAGGCGCCTAGCCGAGCGTCACTTCTGAGCCGTCGCCGACCGCCAAGCGCATGGCGGTCGGCACGGTGAAGCTGCGCGCGACCCGCGCGCCGCGGCCGATCACGCTGGTCTCGATCCGGGCGCCGACGTGCAGCAGCTCCGCGTCGTCGAGCACGATCGAGTGCTCGATCTGCGAGCCGTCGATCGTGACGTTCGCGCCGATCGCCGTATAGGGGCCGACGTACGCGTGCGAGAGCCGGGCGCCGGGTCCGATGATCGCGGGGCCGCGGACGAGCGTGTGCTCGAGACGCGCACTCGGATCGACGTCGACGGGTCCCTGGAACTCGCACGTCGGGTAGGCGGCGGCGTCGACCGAGCGCGGCAACGCCTCGAGCATCCGCCGGTTGCTCTCGAGCAGCGCGTCCTGCCCGCCGTGGCAGGGCAGGCAGCCGTCGAGGTCGCGCACGATCACCTGGCCGCCGTGGCGGCGGATGCCCGCCATCGGGTCGCGGCCGAGGCGCGGCCGCGTGAGCAGCAGCGACAGCGCGCGCTGGCTGAGCATGTAGCCGCCCGGGACCGGCCGGCCGCTCGCGTCGTTCGGGGCGCTCGAGAGCCGCAGCGCCATCGCGTCGAAGCGCTCGTCCGCGAACGCCGCGACATGGGGATGGATCTGCTCACGGGGCAGGGCGTCGCCGTGCCCGACGAGGACGGGTTCGTCGCTCAGGAAGTCACGCGCAGCGGCGAGCGCGCCGCTGACGCCGGTGGACGGCATCCAGCGCACGTAGCGGACGGCGAGGTTCCAGGCGGACCCGTCGCCGACGGCGTCGATGATGGGTCGCGCGAGCTCGGGCTCGACCGCGATCGTGGCCTCGAGCATCCCGGCGGCGCGCAGCGCTTCGAGACTGTGAAAGAGGATCGGCCGGTTGGCGACTGGCACGAGGTGCTTGGGGCCGGACCGCACGCTCGGCCACGGCCGGTCGTGGGCGGTGCGGCCCGCCAGAACCAGTGCCTTCGCGATCTCCACATCCAACAACGCGCGGAGGGACGCGGTTCAACCGCGTCCCCCCACAATCCGGCGTCCGGTCAGGCGGCGGCGCGCTCGGGCACGACCGCCAGCGCGATCGGGTCGCCGCTCAGGCCGAGCGAGGTCTCGGCCGCCTCGATCACGGACACGACGTCGAGCCCCAGCCGGGCGTGCGAGCGCGGCTTCGCGCCCGTCCGGATGGCATGCGCGAAGTCCTGCAGCTCGAGGCTCAGGGGCTCCGCCGCCTCGACCCGCGGGACGACGATGTCGCCGCTGCGGTAGCTCAGCTGGAACTCGCCGAAGTTGGCGGGCTCGGCGATCTCCATTCCGCGGTCGAAGATGCGCACCGACTCGTCGGCGGCCGTGTCGTCGTACTGGACCATCCGCTTGCTGCCCACGATCACCATCTCGCGCACCTTCTTGGGCGCGAGCCACGAGATCTGCACGTTGGCCGTGACGCCCGACGCGAACGTGAGCGTGATGAACGACACCTCCGGGTTGTGCTCGCGGAAGATGCTCCGCGCCGAGGCGCTGACCTGCGTGACCGGCTCGTCGAGCAGGTAGAGCAGGATCGAGACGTCGTGCGGCGCGAGGTCGCAGATGACGCCGTCCGGCTGGTACTTGCCGAGGTTCATGCGCGACGACGTGACGAAGTACACCTCGCCGAGCGCGCCCTCCCGGATCAGGTCGCGGACCTTGTTGACCGGCGGGCTGTAGAGGAACGTGTGCCCGGGCATCAGCACCAGCCGGCGGCTCTCGGCGAGCGCCACGAGGTCGGCGGCCTCGGCGGCCGTCCGCGCCAGCGGCTTCTCGACGAGGACGTGCTTGCCGGCGTGCAGCGCGGCGCTTGCGAGCGCGTGGTGCGTCCGCGGCGGCGTGGCCACGAGCACCGCGTCGATCGTCGGGTCGGCGAGGACGTCGGAGAGGTCCGAGAACACGGGCACGCCGGGCACGCGCTGCCGGAACGCCGCCGCGCGCGTATCGTCGCGCTCGCACAGCGCCGCGAGCTCGAGCTCGGGCCGCTCGATCACGTTGCGGGCGAGGTTCGGGCCCCAGTAGCCGTAGCCGACTACCGCCATCCGGAGCGGTGCGGGCTGCTCGGATCCGACGCGTGCGAACCGCCGTCCTGGCGACTGGTCTCCGCGTGTCATGACGCCTCCTGGTCATCGAAGTCCTGCACCGCGCCGGTGACGCGCGCGATCTCGTCGTCGGTCATCTGCGGGAACAGCGGCAGCGTGCAGATCTCCTCGGCCAGCCGCTCCGCCACCGGCAGGCTCCCGGCTCCGAGGCCGAGGTCGGCGTACGCGCCCGTCCGGTGGATCGGGATCGGGTAGTGCACGGCCGTGGCGATCCCGCGCTCGCCGAGGAACGCCCGTAGCGTCTCGCGGCGGTCGCTGCGCGCCACGAACAGGTGGTACACGTGGTCGCCCTCTCCGGACGCCATCGACGGCAGCTCGAGGCTCGTGCCGACGAGGCCGGCGCGGAGTCGCGAGGCGACGCGCCGCCGGTCGTCGTTCCAGCCCTCGAGCCGGCGCAGCTTCACGCGCAGCAGGGCAGCCTGCAGCGCGTCGAGTCGCGCCGTGGTGCCGACCAGGCTGTGGTGGTAGCGCGGGCCCTCGCCGTGCGAGCGCAGGAGCCGCACGGTGCGCGCGAGCTCCGGGTCAGAGGCCACGACCGCGCCGCCGTCGCCCCAGCCGCCGAGGTTCTTGGTCGGGTAGAACGAGAAGCACCCGAGGTCGCCGAACGTGCCGACGCGCTGGCCCTCGTAGCGGGCGCCGTGCGCCTGCGCGCAGTCCTCGATCACGGCCAGGCCGGCGGCCCGGGCGACGTCGAGGAGCGGCGTCATGTCGACGGTCGAGCCCATCAGGTGGACGGGGATCACGCAGCGCGTGCGCGCTCCGATCGCCGCCTGTAGCGCCTCGGGGGTGATGAGGTGCGTCTCGGGGTCGACGTCGACCAGCCGCGGGGTGGCGCCGGCGAGGCTGACGGCCTCGGCGGTGGCGATGAACGAGTTCGCGGGGACCACGACCTCGTCGCCCGGCCCGATCCGCAGCGCCCGCAGCGCGAGCACGATCGCCTCGGTGCCGGAGGAGACGCCGATCGCGTGCTCGGTCTCGCAGTACGCGGCGAACTCCTCCTCGAACGCCTCGAGCTCGGTGCCCATGGTGAAGGCGCCGGTGTAGGCGACGCGCTCGACGACTTCGAGCAGCTCCTCGAGCAGCGCCGGGTCGGCCGGGTCGAGCTTGAGCAGCGGCAGCTGGGCCGCCGGTGCAGCGAACGCCGGAGCGGCCATCACGCAGCCTCCGCGATCACGCGGGGCCGCACGGCCGGCGCGCAGTCGCGCTCGACGAGGGTGGTGCGCAGCGCGCCCCGCCCGCGGTGGTGGAGACCATGCACGGACGGCTCGGACTTGGACATGCGGCCGGCGATCTCGCCGGGGCTGAGGCCGACGAGGTGGCGCAGGACGATGACCTGGCGCTGGTCGTCGGGGAGCGCCTCGAGCGCCTCGCGCAGCGTCAGCGACGTCTGCTGGGCGTCGCCCTGGTCGTCGCGGCGGGCGTCGAGCTCGCGGACCTCCTCGCAGGGGATCGCGCGCCGCTGGCGCATGTGGTCGAGCGCCACGTTGCGGGCCACGCGCAGGATCCACGCGGCGAAGGGGACGTCACGCGCCTCGTACTTGGGCAGCGCGGTCATCAGCTTCGCGAACACGTGCTGCGTGACGTCCTCGGCCTCGTGGTGGTCGCGCACGATGCTGCGGACGTAGCCGTACACGTTGTCCGCATAGCGCACGTAGAGGAAGCGCAGCGCCTCCTGGTCGCCGGACTTGGCGCGCGCGACGGCGTGCG
>CAWIRW010000003.1:0-40171 GCA_963838655.1 uncultured Solirubrobacteraceae bacterium
CACGTCCTTACGGGTGGTCGTGACCTTGGCAGTCCTGCGCGACGAGCTGCTCGCGCTCGCTGAGCAACGCCGCGACGACGACCCGTCGGCGCTCGTGTTCCCGACGCGGGCTGGTCACAAGATCGGCGCCACAAACGTGCGCAGGACATGCGCGAGCGATGGACTGGACCGACGGCGAACCTGAGCGGCTGCGCGCGCTCGTCGAGCGCCGCGAGTGGGCACCAACGGGCACCAAAGGCGCTGAGGCGGTCGCAGAAGCCGAACGGCTGCAGGACCTCAACGACAGAAACCGCGCTGTAGCGCGATCCCCGAGGGATGGGCGCGGCGGGTTTCGAACCTGCGACCTCTCGCGTGTGAAGCGAGCGCTCTCCCACTGAGCTACGCGCCCAAGGCGTGGGAGTCTAGCCGCGGCGGGTGGGGATTCGCCAGCGTGCGCGTGGGGTCGGTGGGGGTGGGAGAGGGTCGCCGGCGAGGATGGCGGCCGGGGCTTCGGTGGCCATCCACATCGCTCGGGCGCCGGCGTCGGTGGTGGCCGCGGCGACTCCCTCGCGCAGGTTCGTGCGCGTGAACTTGAGGCCGTGGCGGTCGGAGGCGATGACGTGGGCGACTCCCTCGCGGACGAGCTCGCGGGCAAGCCGGCGGGAGCGGGAGCGGCGGTTGGGTGACGCGAGGGCGCCGGCGGTGATCTGCAGCAGCACACCGTCCTCGACGAGGGAGCGGACTCGCTGCGGCGCGCTCTGGAGGCTCGGGCTGCGCTCCGGATGCGCGAGCAGGATGCGGAACCCGCGCGCGGTGATCCGGAAGAGCAGGTCCTCGAAGCCACTCGGGAGCTCCCCGTACGGCGTCTCGATCAGGAGGTCGTGGCCGCGGCCGCCGTAGGACGCCGCGGCGAGGTCGTCGTCGGACGCGTCCTGGGCCCACGCGAGGTCGATCTCGCCTCCCGAGACGAGGGTCGGTGGCGCGGTGCACGTCGCGGCCAGCTCGGCCGTGCGCGCGGCGAGCTCCGCCGGCCGGACGGCCGGGAAGTCCGGGCGGACGTGCGGCGTCGCCGCGAGCACGGTCACGCCCTCGGCCGCCGCAGCCGCCATCACCCCCACCGCCTCGGGGATCGTCGCCGGCCCGTCGTCGATCCCGGGCAGCACGTGGGCGTGGAGGTCGATCACCTGTAGGAACCCTAGGACCTGCGGACGGACGGTCGATTGGAGGCGTCGTGGGCCTGTGGCACTCTGGAGAGCAGCACGGATGCTCAGGATTGCCAACATTCGGCTCTGGAAGCCGCTCGCCGGAAGCATCGTGGTACTGATCGCCAGTGCCGCCGTCGCGGACGCCCACGACCGCTCGTCGCAGGGCTTCGCGGCCGCTGTGCTCGGCTCTGGGCACGCAGCCGACCACGCCGTGCAGGAGCGGGCGGCGCGGCGCTGGGCGCGGCTGCCCGAGGCCGAGCAGGAGCGGCGCGCGCAGGCGCAGCAGCGGGCGTCGGCGGCGTTCGCGCGCTCGCTGGCGCTTCCCGCGCCCGCGGTCGTGGGCGACTGGGGCCCGCCCGCAACGCTGCCCGGCTACGCGATCAACATGGTCCTGCTGCCGACCGGCAAGATCCTGTACTGGGACCGCGCACCGATCCCGGACGGTGGCGGCGAGCGGCCGAACGAGTCGCGTGCGTATCTGTGGGACCCCGCGACGCCGGGCGTAGCGCCGCGGAACGTGTCGCCGCCTCCGCTCGACTTCGACCGTGACGGCGATCTCGACCCGAACGTGCCGATCTTCTGCTCGGGCCAGTCGCTGCTGCCGACCGGCGAAGTGTTCATGGCCGGCGGCACGCTCGACATCGAGCGACCGGGGACGCAGTTCAAGGGCGCGCGGTTCGCGCTCACGTTCGACCCGTGGACCGAGAAGTGGACCCGCCAGCCGGACATGCGCGAGGGCCGCTGGTACCCCGGTCAGGGCCAGCTGGCCGACGGGCGGATCGTGGTCCTCTCGGGTCTGGATGAGTCGGGCAGCGGAAGCATGAACGCCGACCTCGAGGTCTTCACCCCGTCGCCGGTGCGTGGCGGCGTCGGGACGTGGACGCGGTACCCGGCCTCGAGCATCGATTGGGACAACCTGCCGGGAGAGGCCACGCCCGGCTTCTACCCGCACCTGTTCACGCTGCCGTCGGGCAAGCTGCTGATGCTCGGCCCCTACCAGGAGGACGTTGCGCTGCTCGATCCCGCGCGACTGGACTCCGGCCAGAGCGCGTGGACCCACCTGCCCGATCTGAACCAGTGGCACCCGACCGGCAGCGCGGTCCTGCTGCCCGGCACGCCGTCGGGATCCTCGCGCGCCGCGATCGTGGGCGGACACTTCAATTCTCAGTCGATTTCGGACGCCGAGACGGCCGACATCTCGAACCCGGCAAGCCTGAGCTGGCTCACCGGGCCCAGCCGCGTGCCGGACCTCGAGGTCCCGCGCTCGAACGCCAACCTGGTACAGCTGCCCGACGGCTCGATGGTGATGGTCGGCGGGGCCGCCGGGGTCTCCGCCAACGAGGGCCAGAACTGGGTCGGCAGCCCGCAGCAGCAGGAGCTCAAGCAGGTCGAGATCTACCGCCCCGCCGCGACCGCGTGGGAGCTCGGGCCGCCGCAGGAGAAGTTCCGCAGCTACCACTCGACGGCCGTGCTGCTGCCCGACGGCCGCGTGCTGTCGGCCGGCGACGACTACTGGACCATGACCGACACCGCCGACCCGACGCTCGGCAGCGACACCGCCGAGGCCTACTCGCCGCCCTACCTGTTCGCCGGCACCGCCCGGCCGCGGATCGCGTCGGGCCCGAGCGCGCTGCAGTGGGGCGACGCCTTCCGCGTCCAGGTCGCCGACCGCGCCGCCACCCGCGCGGTGCTGATGGCGCCCGGCGCCACCACGCACGGCAACGACATGAACCAACGCCACGTCGAGCTGCAGGTCACCGCCGCCGACGGCGCCGGCCTCAGCCTGAAGGCGCCGCCCGGACCGACGGTCGCGCCGCCCGGCTGGTACATGCTGTTCGTGCTCGACGCCGCCGGCACGCCGTCCGTCGCGACGTGGGTGCAGCTCGCGACGCGCCCGCCCGCACCGCCACCCGCCGGCGACAAGCGCGCGCCGCGGCTCAGTCTCTCGCTGCTCCGGCCCGCCCGCCGCGGCGGCCCCGCGCGCCTGCGCCTGCGCCTCGACGAGCGCGGAACCGTGCGCATCTACGCCCGAGCCCACGGCAAGCGCACGCGCCGTGCGCTCTCGATCACGCGCGCGCGACAGCTCCGGCGCGTCGCGGTCAAGCTGCCCAGACGCCGCCGCGCGCGCGTCGTGGTCCAAGTGGTCGGCCGCGACCTCGCCGGGAACCGATCCCAGCAGCGCGTCGTCCGCACCCTGCGCCGCCTGCGACCTCGCTGACCCTCTTGAACAGCACGCCCACCGTCACGATCGTCGTCGTCGCCTGGCGCGACCGCGAGCGCGTGCTCGCCTGCCTCGACTCGATCGCCCGCCACACGACGACCGACCACGACATCGTCGTCGTCGACGACGGCTCCGGCGACGGCACGCCCGAGGCGGTCCGCAACGCGTTCCCGGACGCCACCGTCGTCGCCCGCCCGACGAACGGAGGTCTCGTCGCCGGCCGCAACGACGGCCTGCAGCACGTCAGCGGCCGCTACGTCTTCATGCTCGACTCCGACACCGAGGTGCGACCGCAGACGATCGAGCGTCTCGTGGCGGTCCTCGACAGCCATCCGCAGGTCGGGCTCGTCGGCCCACGGCTGGTCTCCGAACAAGGCGAGCTGCAGCTCTCGTGCCGCCGCTGGCCGCCGTTCTGGATCCCGTTCATCCGCCGCGGCCCGTACCCGCGCCTGATCAGCGACGACCCGCCGGTCCACCGGCGCCATCTGATGAAGGACTTCGACCACGTGTCGCGCCGCCCCGTCGTCTGGGTCTCGGGAGCCGCCCAGATGTGGCGCCGTGAGCTCGTCGACCGCCTTGGGCCGTACGACCGCCGCGTGTCCTCGTACGGCGGCGAGGACCTCGACTGGTGCCTGCGCGTCTGGGCCGCGGGCCTAGAGGTCCACTACGAGCCCGCCGCCGAGGTCATGCACGCCTGGCAGGCGGTCACCCGCCAGAACCTGTACTCGCGCAAGAGCTTCCGCGCGCTCGCCGACTGGTACTACCTGCAGCTCAAGCACCGGCGGCTCCGGCGCGACCCGCGAATGGCCGAGGCGAACGCATGACGATGGCGTCGGTGCTCGTCCCGGTGCTCGACGAGGCGCGCCACATCCGCAACGCGGCGGCCGCGATGGCCGCCCAGCGCTTCGACGGCGAGCTCGAGTTCCTGCTCGTCGACGGCGGGTCGACGGACGGCACGCGCGCGATCCTCGACGAGCTCGCGGCCGCCGACCAGCGCTTCCGCGTGCTCGACAATCACACGCGTACGATCCCGGCCGCGCTCAACCTCGCGCTCGCCCACGCGCGCGGCGAGTTCGTCGCCCGCATGGATGCCCACGCCACGTTCCCGCCTGACTACGTCGAGCGCGGCGTCGAACGGCTGCGGTGCGGCGGCGCCGACTGGGTGACCGGCCCGGCCGTCCCCGCGGGCGATGGGCGCTGGTCGCGGCGCGTGGCCACCGCGCTCACCCTGTCGCTGGGCCAGGGCGGCTCGCGCAAGTGGCGGGGCGACGATTCCGGCGAGGAGTTCGACCTCGACACCGGCGTGTTCGCCGGAGTCTGGCTTCGCACCACGCTCCAGTCGCTGGGCGGTTGGGACGATACGTTCCGGGTGAATGAGGACGCTGAACTGGCCGCACGGACGCTGGCACGCGGAGGGCGGATCGTGTGCATCCCGGCGATGGCCGCGCACTACTCACCGCGCGACTCGCTTCACGGACTGTTCGTGCAGTACTGGCGCTTCGGCTTCTTCCGCGTGCGGACGAGCGCGCTCCACCCAGACGCGCTGCGCCCGACCCATCTTGCCCCGCTCGCGCTGGCGCTCATGGTCGCCGGGCTCGCGCTGCCGCGTACCCGGCGGCTGGCGGCGCTCGGCTGCGTGGCCTACGCCGGCCGGGTCGGCGCCGCCGCCTGCCAGGTGCCGCAGGAGCGGCTGGGCCTCGTCGCGGTGCTCTCGACCATGCACCTCGCGTGGGCGAGCGGCTTCCTGGCCGGCTGCGCCCGGCACGGGCTGCCGCTGCGCGCCGTGGCAGGCGCCCTCCGGCGCGCGGTGACGGCGTGAGCCCCGACCAGTTCCTCGGCGTGCTGTGGCAGCGGCGGTGGCTGTTCGCCGCCACGACTGCGCTCTGCCTGGCGGTCGTCGTGGTGGTGACGCTCGCGCTGCCCGACCGCTACAACGCGACCGCCACCCTGTTCGTCGGCGAGATCGAGGGCGGCAACGAGTCGCTCGCCCTCGACACCGGGGTCGGCGAGCAGCTCGCGCGCACGTACACGGCGCTTGCCGCCCAGCCGAGCGTCGCCGACCAGGTCGTCCGCGACCTCGGCGGCTCGATGACGCGCGAGGAGCTGCTCGAGGAGATGACGTTCGCGCCGGTCGAGCGCACCCAACTGCTGCAGATCACCGCGCGCGCTGGCACGCCGCGCGAGGCCAGCGAGCTGGCGAACCGCTACGCGGACACGTTCATCGAGCGGGTCGACGCGAGCTTCCGCCGGTCGGCCGCGCCCACCCGCATCAGCGTCACCGAGCCGGCCGTGCCGCCGACCGAGGCGGCCAGCCCCAACGTCCCGCTCTACCTCGGCTTCGGCGCGATCCTCGCGCTGGTGCTCGGCGCCGGGTTCGTGCTCCTGCGCGAGCGGCTCGACGACCGCCTGCGCGTGAGCGCCGACGAGCTCGAGGTGCTCGGGCAGCCGATCATCGCCCGCATCCCCAGCTTCGGCGAGGACCACAGCGGCCCGGCGACGGTCGACGCCTTCCGGCTGCTGGGCGCGAACGTCGACTTCGCGGGAGAGGGGCGGCGGCAGGTGCTCGCGATCACGAGCTCGACTCCGCTCGAGGGCAAGAGCACGACGGCCGCCCACCTCGCGCTGGTCGCCGCGCAGAACGGCGAGCGCGTGGTGCTCGTCGAGGCCGACCTGCGCCGGCCGGGCCTGCGCCATACCGCGGTCGGCTTGCGCCGCGAGCCCGCTCCCATCGGGCTCACGAACTACCTCGCCGGGACGCACGAGCTGGAGGACGTGATCGCCGAGCACTCCACGGGCCTGTCGGTGGTCTGGCCAGGGCCGCTGCCACCGAACCCGACGCGCCTGCTCGGCTCCGAGCGGCTGCGCACGCTGGTCGCGGAGCTGCGCAAGCGCTTCGACCGCGTGATCATCGACACGTCGCCGATCTCCGTCGGCGCTGACGCCTCGGTCGTGCTCGGGCACGCCGACGGGGTGCTGTTCGTCGTCGACGCCCAGCGCGCCGGCCGCTCGCGCGTGCGCGCCGGCCTGGCCCAGCTCGAGACCTCACGCGCCGTGTTGCTCGGAGCGGTGCTCAACCGCAGCGGGCGCACGAGCCGCGACTCGTACGGCTACTACGCGGCGCCGAACGGCGAGGACAGCGCCGCCGCCAGGAAGGCCGGCCGGCTGCGGCGATGACCGCGCGCGTGCTGGGGCCGCTGTGGCCGCTGGGCCTCGCGCTCGCCCTGGCCGCGGCGTGGCCGGTGGTCGCCTACCGCGTCCATCCGGCGGTCTTCCCGGCGCTGCTGGTCGCCGCCGCTGTGCTGGCGCTGGTCGCCCGGCGCCCGGCAGCCGGCATCGCGCTGGTTCTCGTGCTCGCGCCGTTCACCAACGCCGCGCTGGCCGGCGGCCGTCCGCTGCGCTTCCTCGTCTCCGGCCTCGCGGTCGCGCTGCTGGCGTACGGCCTGCTCGTCGAGCGACGCCGCGAGCCGGTCGGCCGCGGCCTGTCGCTCGCGGTGTGCGTGTTCGTCGCCGCCGCCGGGGCCTCGTCGCTGGCCGCTCTCGACCCGGCCGAGTCGGTGACCTCGTTCCTGGGCGTGGCGGTGGCGGCGGTGCTGTTCTTCGCGGTCGTCCAGATCTGTCAGCGCCGCGAGCAGCTGGTGGTTGTGGTCGCCGGCGCGATCGGCGGCCTGCTGGTGGCGGGAGCGCACGGCGTGACGCAGAAGCTGAGTGGCCGCGTGAGCGAGGCGGGCGTGCTCGTGGGCGACGAGCTCGTCGGGCGCGTCGCAGGGTCGTTCAGCCACCCGAACCAGTTCGCCGGCTACCTGATCGCGCTGATCCCGCTCGCGCTCACGCTGGCCGTCGACCGCCGGGCCGCGTCGCCGGCGCTGCGGCGGCTGGCGGCGCTCGCGGCGACGCTCGCACTCGCCGCCGTGGCGTTCTCGTTCACGCGCGGGGCGGTCGCCGGCCTCGTGGCCGGCGGGCTCGTGTGGCTCGCCGTCGTGCGGCCGCGCGTCGCGGTGGTGGCCCTGGTGGCGGTCGCCGTCGGCGGCGCGATGCTCACCCCGGCGGCGCTCAAGGACCGCCTGACCGATCCCGCGGGTGAGGACCTCGGGCTGCGCGCCGACCTCTGGCGCTCGGCGCTCGACATCTACCGCAGTCGCCCGCTGCTGGGCGTCGGCCTCGGCAACTTCGGCGAGGCCTACGCCCGGCTCCCCAGCACCGGCACCCAGCGCCGGCTGCTGCACCAGCGGCAGATCCTCCTGCCGCCGCATGCCAACAACCTGTTCCTGACGATCCTCGCCGAGGAGGGCATCATCGGCGCGCTCGCCTTCCTCGGCCTGCTCGGCGCCGCCTTGTGGAGCTGCGCCCGCGCCGCCCGGCGCGAGGACGTGTTCGACAGGGCGCTCGGCGTAGGGATCGGCGCGGGGCTGTGCGCGCTGCTCGCGCACTCGCTGCTCGAGTACACGCTCTTCGGCGAGATCGCCCTGCCGCTGTTCGCGCTGCTCGGCGTGTTGGCGGTGCGCGAGGGCGCTTCAGGCTGAGAACCGCACGGCGCGCAGCCGGGCCGGCCCGATCTGCAGGCCGGCCACGAGCACGCCGACCGCCCAGCCGCCGCCGAGCCCGATCAGCAGGCGCACGCCGCCCGGGTCGAGCAGCAGCCACGCCAGCGCCATGACCGCCAGCGCGGGCGCGCACCCTACGAGGCCCGGGGCGAGCGCCTCGCGGACCAGCCGCGACGGCGGGCAGCCCGTGGCGCGGCAGGCGAGCGGGATCCGCACCGGGACGAGCAGGCCGCTGGTGATGAGCGTCGCCACCGCGGCCCCGATCGCGCCGTACTCGATCACGAGCACGACGGACAGCGCGAGGTTGCCCACGCCCTCCGCGACCGCGAGCCACGTGATCGCGCGCAGCCGCCCGAGGCCGAGCAGGACACGGCCGGCGGGCAGCGGCACGAGGATCAGCAGCTGCACGATCATCAGCACGACGACGAGGTCGTCGGTCACCGGCGGCGCCTCGGCGCCGAGCCACGCGTCGACGACGTCGGTCGCGAACAGCGCGAGCCCGCCTGCGGTCAGCAGTGTCACGTGCAGCGCGACGCGCGTGGCCACGAGCAGCTGGCGCCGCACGGCCTCGCGATCGCCGGCCGCGCCGGACTCGGCCACCATCGGCACGAGCACGCTGACGAACGGGAGGATCAGCGACTGCACGCCGCTGATCAGCCGGGTGGCGGCGGCCAGCGGCGCCGCGGCCCGCGCATCGCGCAGCGCCGCCACCACCAGCGTGTCCATCCGCATGGCGATGAAGTCCATGCCGTCGATCAGCAGCGTGCGCGAGCCGAACGAGAGCACGGAGCGCCGCATCGCCGGGAGGCCGAGCCGCGGGGCGCAGAGCACGTCCGGCCGGTGCCGCCGCAGCAGCACGACCCATACGACCGCGCCGAGCGCCAGCGAGCCGCCGTAGGCCACCGCGAGGCCGGCGATGCCGCCGCCGAGCTCGATCGCCGCCACCGCGCCGCCCACGAACGACAGCACGGTCGCGGCCTCGCCGGCGTTGAACAGGTCGTAGCGCTGCAGCCCCATCAGGGTCGCCCCGTAGGCCTGGCCCGGGAACCGGACGAGCTGCGCCGCGCCGATGATCACCATGCCGGCGGCAAACGGGTCAGCGAGGCGGTCGGGCACCAGCCCGTCGGCGAGCAGCGCGAGTGGGAGCGAGACCGCGAGCGCGAGCACGCCGAGGCCGGCCATCAAGCCGGCCGAGACGCCGACCAGCTCGCGCACGTCCTCCTGCTCGGCGACCTGCTTGGTCACCCCCACGGTGGCGCCGAGCTCGACGAGCGCGAAGATCGTCCCGACGGTGAAGAGGATGCTCCAGGTGCCGAAGCCGTCGATGCCGAGGCTGCGGAAGAGGTACGGCGTGAGCACGAGCACGGACAGCGCCCGCAGCCCGCGCAGGCCGTACGAGCTGCCCACGTTGCGGGCCACGCGCAGACCCGCGCTCACGCGGCCGCCCAAGCTCGAACGGGTGTCCGTTCCCGGACACGGCGGGTCCGCAGTCCGCCCGCGCGCGCCGATGCAACACGCTCATGCTCCGTCTGCCGGCATCCCTGCTCTGTGCCCTCGCGCTGCTGCTCGCCGTACCGGCCGGCGCACACGCGGTGGAGCTCGGCCTGGTGACCGACCTGACCTGGGGCGCGGCGCCCGCGGACCAGGAGCGCGAGTACGCCGCGCTGGCCGACCTCGGGGCGCGCTGGGTCCGTGTCGAGGTCAACTGGGCCGAGGTCGAGCCGGAGCGCGGCGCCTATCACGCGTGGTCGCTGCAGCAGATCGACAGCGCGATCCGCCGCAACCGGGCCGCCGGCCGCCAGGTCGTGGTCATGATCGGCAAGGCGCCGCAGTGGGCGTCCGGCTCGGCCGACCACGGCACGCCCCCTCGCGACGTGGCCGACTACGCGCGCTTCGCCGCGTTCCTCGCGCGCCGCTACGCCGGCCAGGGCGTCGCGGGCTACGAGATCTGGAACGAGCAGAACATCGGCCGCTTCTGGGGCGGCCGGCCGGACGCCGCGGCCTACGTGCGCCTGCTGCGCGCCGCGCGGGCGGCGATCCGCGGCGCCGACCGGCGGGCCAGGATCGTCTTCGGCGGTCTCTCGACCAACGACCTCGACTACGTGCGTGCGGCGTATGCCGCCGGCGCCAAGGGCCAGTTCGACGTGATGGCGCTGCACCCGTACTCCTGCGAGGCGCGGATCGACGATCCCAAGCGCGACGCCTCGGGTGTCCTGCGGTCGAACTCGTTCCTCGGCTACCGCGCCGTGCGCGACTTCATGGTCGCCCGCGGCGACGCCAAGCCGATGTGGTTCACCGAGCTCGGCTGGAGCACGACCGGCGAGGCCTGCGGGGTCAGCGAGGCCGAGCAGGCGGAGCGGCTCGAGACGAGCGTCGCGCTGATGGCGCGCGACCCCTACGTTCGCGCCGCGATGTTCTACAACCTGCGCAACAACTACTGGCTGCGCGACGCCGACACGACGGAGGCCCGCTACGGGCTGCTCACCGCCGACTTCCGCCGCAAGCCCGCCTACCACGCGTTCCGGGCCTCGGGCCGCCGCGCCGCTCGGGCCGCGCGCCGCGCTCGGACGGCCCGCGTCGCTCGCCAAGCTCGGGCTCAGCGTCTTTCCCGCCGGGCGAGGAGCGCCGGGACCGTGCGGACGAGGATCTTGACGTCGAGCCAGAAGCTCCAGTTCTCGATATAGAAGTTGTCCCACTCGATGCGGTCGGCGAGCGACGTCTCGCCGCGCAGGCCGTGGACCTGCGCCCAGCCCGTCATGCCGGACTTGACGCGGTGGCGGTCCCCGTAGCGGTAGACGACGTCCTCGAACTGCTCGACGTACTGCGTGCGCTCGGGCCGCGGCCCGACGATCGCCATGTCGCCGCGGACGACGTTCCACAGCTGCGGCAGCTCGTCGAGCGCGAGCCGGCGCAGGAGGTCGCCGACGCGGCTGCGCCGCTCGGCCTCGCCCGGCGCCGCGGCGGGGCGTTCGGCGTCCGCTCCCAGCACGAGCCTCGCCCACACGGCGTCGGCCTCCCCGTTCGCCTCGGGGGAGCCGTGCATCGTGCGGAACTTGAGCATGTCGAAGACCTGCCCGTCGCGTCCCACGCGCTGTTGGCGGAACAGGATCGGGCTCCCCAGCGACAGCCGCACCGCCAGCGCGACGGTTGCGAACAGGGGCGCCACGGCGATCAGCATCAGCAGCGCCGCGACGCGGTCGACGGCGTACTTGACGGTGAACGGGAGGCTGGTCGGGTCGGCGCCGCGCAGGGCCACCAGCGGCAGGCCACCGAGCGTCTCGGTGTGGCCGCGGCGGCCCTCCACCTCGTACAGCCGGGGGACGACCATGACGTGGACGCCGAGCTTCCACGAGCGCCGCACGAGATCGAGCAGCACGTGGTGGGGCGCGGTCGAGAACGCGACGATGACCGTGTCGATCCGCTCGGTCTCGACCACCTCCTCGAGATCCCAGCTGGCGCCGAGGACCGGCAGCCGCGTGCCGCCGATGTCCTGGCTCGCGCGCGGCTCCTTGTCGAGGAACCCGACCGGGCGCAGGCCGAGCTGCGGTTCGTCGAGCAGCCGCCGGGCGGTCAGCCGGCCGACGTGCCCGGCGCCGACGACCAGCGTGCGGCTGGCGCCCGTGGCGCTGCTCTGGACGGCGCGCTGGGCGCCGTAGAGGACGGCGCGGCCCGTGCCGACGATCGCCGCGGAGGCGAGCCAGTAGACCGCGAAGGTGTCGCCGACGCCGGCGTGCTCGGTGGTGAGCACCGCGGCGGCCGCGGTCGCGATACAGGCGAAGCCGAGCGCGCCCAGCACGCGCCGCAGCTCCTCGCCGAGCCGCAGCTGCCGCCGCGACCGGTACGTGCCGGAGGCGGCGAACAGGACGAGCACGAGCGCCATCAGCGCCACCTGCCACGTCGCTCCCAGCGCGGAGGCCGCCACGCTGGCGGCGCCGCCCGCGATCGTCAGCGCCAGCACGTCGCTCACGGCTCGAGTAAGCCGCCAGATGCCGTCGCCGCGAGCGTCGCGCTGGATCTCCGCCGGCCGCCGTGCGACCTCGGCGGGCCGCTCGAGCGGACGCAGCGGGGCGAGCTGCTCGGTCACGCTGTGGTCCGGTCCCGCCGATACCGCTGCAATGAGGTGTCCTTCCTCGCGTTCATTCGTCCCTGATCGTGTCGAAGGGTATGTGCGGCCCGGCGGGCCCACCAGTCGTCAATGCGTCCAGTCCGTGGTCCGTCGCGCATGACTGACTCTATGACGGGCAGCCTCGCGGGCGCGCTCCGCGCCCTCGGGGAGCGGATACACCTCTTTTTACCCGGAATGGCCACGGCTTATCTCGCGAGTCAGTCCGGCGGGTACTTTCCGGGCGCGATCGGCTTCGGCGCGCTCGTCCTCGCGGTGCTGGTCGTGCTCCGCATCACACTCGCTCGCGAGCCGTTCGCAGGCTGGGGGCGCGCGCCGGCGGCGATCGGTCTCGCGGGAGCGCTGCTCGCGAGCTGGACGCTCATCTCGGCGGTCTGGTCTGACGCGCCGGGGCGGGCGATGCTGGAGTTCGACCGCACGCTCCTGCTTCTGCTCGGGTTCGCGTTGCTCGCGTCGTTCGTGCGGCGGCCCGGCGACCTCTCGGTCGCGCTGCGCTGGGTGCTCGTCGCGATCGTCGCGACCGCCGTCGCCGGCCTGGTGACGCGCCTGCTTCCGGAGACGTTCAGCGTCGTCGCCGGCCGCCAGCCGTCGCGGCTCGCACATCCGCTGACCTACTGGAACGCCATGAGCGTCTTCTGCGCGCTCGGCGTGGTGCTCGCCCTCCACGCGGCCTCCGGGGAGCGCGAGCCCGCGGCCGTGCGGATCGGCGCGGGCGCGGTCCTCCCGGTCCTCGCACTGGCCGGCTACTTCCCGTTCTCGCGCGGCGGGATCGCGACCGGTCTGGTGGGCATCGGCCTCTACGTGCTCCTCGCTCGCCCCCGGCGGCTGCTGTTCACGCTCGTCTGCGCCGGCCCGGCCGTCGCCGTCGCGCTCGTCGCTGCGTACCACGCCGAGGCGCTGGCGACCGACGCCTACGCCGCGCCGCCCGGACCGGAGCAGGGTCGCGAGCTCGCGGTCGTCCTCCTGCTCGCGATGCTCGGCGCCGCGCTCGCGCGGCTTGCGCTGCTGCGGCTGGAACGCCGCGTCGACGCCGCCACCGTGCCGCGCGGCGTGCGCCGCGCGCTGCCGCTCGCGGCAGCCGGCACGGTGGTCGCGCTCGCCGTCGCCGCCGTCGCGCTCGACGCGCCGAGCCGGATCGGCGACCAGTACCGCTCGTTCGTCTCCGGCAACGTGGTGCAGGAAAGCGCGGACACCCGCCAGCGGCTGACCGCGAGCGGCAACAACGGCCGCGTGGACATCTGGCGCGTCGCCGCCGACGCCTTCACGGCGTCTCCGCTGCAGGGCGCCGGCGCCGGCACGTACCAGCTCGAGTGGGAGCGCGAGCGCCCGACGCTGATCCGTCGCGTCGACGCGCACTCGCTCTACCTCGAGACGCTGGCCGAGCTCGGCGTCATCGGCCTGCTCCTGCTGCTCGGCGTGATCGGCGGGATCGTCGTCGCCCTCGGGCGCCTGCTCGGCGGTCCCGATCGCCACGCGGCCGCGGCGGCGCTGGCCGCGGGCGTCGCCCTGCTGCTGCACGCCGGGCTCGACTGGGACTGGGAGATGCCCGCGCTCTTCGCCTGGCTGTTCATGGCCGGCGGCCTGGCGTGCGCGCGGACGCCGGAGTCGCCGCGGCGGTCGTCTCCCCGCCGCCTCACGCGCGTGGTCGCCGGGCTCGCCTGCCTGCTGCTGGCGCTGACGCCGGCCCTCGTCATGACCTCGCAGGCGCGGCTCGACGCGAGCGCGAGCGCGTTCGCGCGCGGCGACTGCACGGCGACGGTCGACGCTGCGCTCGACAGCACCGAGGCGCTGCCGGTGCGCGCCGAGCCGTTCGAGCTGATCGGGTACTGCGACCTGCGCGCCGGGGAGCCCGCGCTGGCGGTCGCGGCGTTCGAGGCCGCGCGCCGGCGCGATCCCGAGGCGTGGCAGTACGCGTACGGGCTGGCCGTCGCTCGGGCGATGGCGGGGCAGGACCCGCGCCCGGCGATCGCCGCCGCGCGCCGCCTCAACCCGCGCGAGCCGCGCGCCCGCGACCTCGCCGCCGCGCTCTCGAGCGGCGGGCCGGCCGCGTGGCGGCGCGCCGCGCGGCTCGCACCGCTGCCCTTCTGAGGGCTAGACTGGACGGCGGACCGTGCTAGGCGGGGACGTAGCGGAGCCCTGAACCCGCAATCCGCTCTAGCGGGGCCGAATCCCCTCCCGAGGGGTGCCGCCCCCAGGCCAGCGCGCCGTTCGCAGGCGTCGATGGCCGGGTCCCGCGCGATGCAGGCCCGCGAACCAGGTCAGGTCCGGAAGGAAGCAGCCTTAAGCGGTCACCCGTAGGCGCAGCGGGATCGCCCGGCCGGAGCTCGCGGATGGTGGTCAGCCCCCGGGGACGACCTCGACGGAGGGTGCACGGTCCACTTCCGCACACCCTCCGTGCCGCGGGTCAGTCGTCGTTCGGCGCGCGGGTGCGGTGCCGGAGCACCAGGCCGCCGCTGAGCAGGGCGACGCCGCCGATCAGGACAGGGATCGCGAGGAAGCCCGTGAACGGCAGCTCGTCGCCACCGTCCGCGCCGGCCGAGACCTGGCGCGACTCCTGCACGTCGTCGCCGCTCTCCGCCTCGCCGAGGACGTCCTCGGGCTCCTGCTCGTCGTCGTTCCCGTATTGCGCGACGCTCGCGTCGTCGCTCGTCAGATCCTGCACCGCAAGGCCTGCGCCCGCCGTGCTGAGCATCATGCCCAGCGCGAGCATCAGAAGAATCGCCAGCCGTGACTTCATGTCCTGCCTCCGTTCGGGGCGCGCCGCCCTGCGCCGCACCCGCTGCTTGATCTGGTCGAGCTCGAGCTCGGTGGCCTCGGGCTTGCTCTCCTCGAGGCGCCGGATGACGTCGTCGAACTCGTGCATGACCCCTTATACGAAGCTCGCCGCCGATTCCTGACAGAAGATTCCGAAGGTCATGCGAGACGACGAGTTCGAGCGCCTGTACGCGGCCGAGGCGGCCGGCCTGTTCTCGTTCCTCGCCTACCGCACCGGCGATCGCGCGCTCGCCGAGGACCTGCTGGCGGACGCGTTCGAGCGCGCGCTGCGGGCGCGGCGCCGGTTCAACCGCCGGCGCGGCTCGCAGAAGACGTGGCTGTACGCGATCGCGCTCAACGCCCTGCGCGACCACGCCCGGCGCGTCTCCGCGGAGACGCGCGCGCTCGAACGGGCGGGCGATCCGGACGGTGGCCACGACCCGCTGGCGAGCGTCGAGCACCGGGACGAGCTGGCCCGCGCACTGGCCACGCTGAGCGCGGAGGAGCGCGAGGCGATCGCCCTGCGGTTCGGCGCCGACCTCACCGTGCCGGAGATCGCCGAGCTGCTCGGGGAGCCGCTGACGACCGCCGAGGGCCGCATCTACCGGGCGCTCCGCAAGCTGCGCGTGGAGCTGTCGTAGACTCGCCATGGTGCCTTCGGCTCCCGCCTCGCTGTACCGCCGCCACCGCCCGCGGACCTTCGCCGATGTGGTCGGGCAGGACCACGTGGTGCGCACCCTGCGCAACGCGATCGAACAGGACCGGGTCCACCACGCCTACCTGTTCGTGGGCTCGCGCGGTACGGGCAAGACGTCGATGGCGAAGATCCTCGCGGCGTCGCTGAACTGCGTCCGCGGCCCGACCGCCGAGCCGTGCGGCGAGTGCGAGTCGTGCACCTCGATCGCGGCCGCGACGTCGCTCGACGTGATCGAGATGGACGCGGCCTCCAACAACTCGGTCGACGACATCCGCGACCTGCGCGAGCGGGTCGGCTTCGCGCCGGTGGCCGGGCGCCACAAGGTCTACATCCTCGACGAGGCGCACATGCTCTCCACGGCGGCGTGGAACGCGTTCCTGAAGACGCTCGAGGAGCCGCCGCCGCACACGATCTTCGTGCTCGCCACCACCGAGGCGGGGAAGGTCCTGCCGACGGTGGTCGACCGCTGCCACCGGTTCGACTTCACGCGGCCGAGCGTGCCCCAGATCACCGGCGTGCTGCGTCGCGTGGCCGCCGCCGAGGAGATCGAGATCGGCGACGAGGCGACCGCTGTGGTGGCCCGCTCGGCGACCGGCTCGTTCCGCGACGCACTCGGCACGCTCGAGCAGCTCGTCGCCTACTCGGGGCGCGCGATCGCGCTCGACGACGTGCTCGCAGTGCTGGGCGCGGCCGACGCCGACCTCGTGTTCGGGGCGGTCGACGCCGTCGCCGCCGGAGACGTGCGGGCCGCGCTGCAGGCCGCGGCGCGGCTGGCCGACTCGGGGCGCGACCTCGGGCGCTTCTTCGGCGACCTCGAAGCGCACGCGCGGGCGCTGATGGTCGTGCAGGTGCTCGGCGAGGTGCCGGCCGAGATCCGGGTGACGCCCGAGCAGGACGAGCGCCTCGCCGCGCAGGCGCGCGCCGTGCCGGTGGCCGACGTCGTGCGCCTGCTGGAGCTGATCGCCGCCGCCCTGCGCGCGCTCAAGGACGGCGCCGACGCCCGCACCCAGCTCGAGCTTGCGCTCGTCAAGGCGGCCGAGCCGGGCCACGACCCGTCGGCGAAGGCGCTGCTGGCGCGCATCGAGCGTCTCGAGGCGCGCCTGGCCGGCGGCGGGTCCGCGCCGACGGCGCCCGCCTCACGAGCGCCGGAGGAGCCGGCCACGGCCGCGGGCCGCACTCGCGTGGCGGTCGCCGCGGAGGTCACGGCCGAGCCGCCGACCGTGACGGCCGTCGCCGTCGTCGAGCCCGACGCGCCGTCCGGCGAGGACCTCTCGCTCGCGGCCTTCGTGGGGCTCTGGCCGGCGGTGCTCGAGGCCCTGGAGGCGGACTCCCCGATGCTGGCCGCGATGCTGCGCGAGGCGCGCCCGGTCGAGCTGGCCGGCGAGGGCCTGACGCTCGCCTGGCCGCAGTCGGCGGCGTTCTCCAAGCGCGCCGCCGAGGACCCCGCCAAGCGCGAGCTGATCGCGCACTCGATCCGCGCGGTGACCGGTGCGTCGCTGCGGCTGGCCCACGAGCTGCGCGCCGACGCCGAGCTCGCGCCTCCCGCCGAGGCGCAGCTCACCGACGACGAGCTGGTGGATCGCTTCAAGCACGAGTTCAGCGCGATCGAAGAGCCGAGCGAGGAGTCCTGATGCCGCAACCGCCCAACCTCCAGGCCATGCTGCGCCAGGCGCAGGAGATGATGGCCGCCCAGCAGCAGGCCCAGGAGGCGCTCAAGTCCGAGCGCGTCGAAGCGAGCGCCGGCGGCGGGATGGTCAAGGTCGTGATGTCCGGTGACCTGCACCTGGACTCGATCGCCATCGACCCCGACGCCGTCGACCCCGAGGACGTCGAGATGCTGCAGGACATGGTGGTCGCCGCGGTCAACGAGGCGCTGCGCTCGGCGCAGGAGCTGCAGGAGTCCAAGCTCGGCGGGCTCGGCGGCGGCGAGGGCTTCGACCCCATGAGCGCCCTCGACGCGCTCGGGATGGGCGGCATGGGCGGCCCCGGCGGTCCCGGCGGCGGCCTGCCGGGCGGTCAGCCCAACCGCGCCGCACGCCGCAAGAAGCGCTGACCGCTTGCTCGCGCCCCCGCTCCAGCGCCTCGTCACCGAGCTGGCCAAGCTCCCCGGAGTCGGCCAGCGCACCGCGCAGCGGCTCGCGTTCCACATCCTGCGCGCGTCCGGCGAGGATGCCGCGGCGCTCGCGGCGGCGATCCGCGACGTCAAGGAGAAGATCACCCTCTGCGAGGTCTGCTTCAACCTCGCCGAGGGCCCGCGCTGCACGGTCTGCCTCGACGAGCGGCGCGACGCCGAGCTGATCTGCGTCGTCGAGGAGGCCGGCGACGTGATCCCGATCGAGCGCACGCACGAGTACCGCGGCCGCTACCACGTGCTCGGCGGCGCGCTATCGCCGATCGACGGCGTCGAGCCCGAGGACCTCAAGCTGGCCCAGCTCTACGCCCGCGTCTCGAACGGCGTACGCGAGGTCATCCTCGCCACCAACCCGACGACCACCGGCGAGGCGACCGCGCTGCACATCGCCGCCGCGCTGCACGACCGCACGCCGGGCGTCGCGGTCACCCGCCTCGCGTCCGGCCTCCCGGTCGGCGGCGACCTCGAGTACGCCGACGAGGTCACGCTCGGCCGCGCGCTCTCGGGCCGCCGCGCGGTCTAGTCAGCCCGCGCAGCGGCGCGGTACTCCCGAGCCGGGATACAGGCAGCGGTCGCGCCGCGACGGCGGCTTGCCGCGCCGGATGCGGATCAGTGTGTGCTTGCCCACGTAGCCCGGCCGCGTGATGCGGATCTCGAGCCGCGTCCCGGCCGGCATGCTGCGCTCGAACGCGCGCAGGCGGGTGAAGGCCGTCGCCAGGGCGAGCGCGCGGCGCGGGCAGCCGTCGCCGCTGCAGCGCACGGCGATGCGCACCCCGCGCGGGGCGCGCACGCTCAGCCGCGTGAGCTTGGCGCCCCGCCGCGTGAAGACCCCGGCGATGCGAACCGTCGGAGCGGGCCGCATCACGCGCGGGCGGCGCGGCGATCGGCGCGCCGGCGAGCCGCCCGTGAGCGGCGCCGAGGTGGTGGACGGCGCCGGAGACGCCGGCGCTGCGCCTGGCGAGGGCGGCGGGCTGGATCCGGCCGGCGCGGCGGCCACCGGCGCCGTGAGGGCAGAGCCGACGACGAGCGGGCCGTCGTCATCGTCGTCGCTGCGCACTCTCATGCGGACCTGGATTCGCCTCCCGACGTCAGCGCTGGTCGGCACATACCGCTGAGCCGTCGCGCCGGCGATCGGGGCGCAGCTCGCGGCGGCGGCGCCCGGGCACCGGTGCCAGGCATACGTGGCGTCGTCGTTCTCGAATCGGGGAACGGCCTCGAGCGTGGCGCCGACGCGCGGCGTGCCGACGATCGCGACCTGCGCGCCGCCGTCGTCGTCATCGTCGTCGTCCTGGGCGACCGCGGTTGCGGGCGACAGCAACGCGCCCACGAGGATCATCCATGCGCACCAGCTCCGTCGCACCGCCGTCCCTCCGTCACTCGGTGTTGAAGCAGTCAACCAGCTGCCGACCGCGGAGTGGGAGCCTGGCGGTCCGCTCGGTGACGCCGCGCGGCGGATGCCTAGACTTCCGGCCAGTGTCGGGCACCGTGGTCATGAAGTTCGGCGGCACCTCCGTCGCTGACGCCGAGCGCATCAAGCGCGCCGCGCGGCGGATCGTCGCTGCGCGCGAGCTCGGCCATCGCGTGGTGGCCGTCCTGTCCGCGCGCGGGAAGACGACCGACGAGCTGATCTCGATGGCCGAGGAGGTCTCCACCGCGCCCGACCCGCGTGAGATGGACATGCTGCTCTCCACCGGCGAGCGGATTTCGTGCGCGTTGTGCGCGATGGCGATCAACGACCTCGGGCACCGGGCGATCTCGCTGACCGGCTCGCAGGCCGGCATCGTGACCGACACGTCGCACACGAAGGCGCGCATCCTCGACGTGCGGGCCGACCGCATCCGCGCCGCGCTCGACGACGAGCTCGTGGTGCTCGTGGCCGGCTTCCAGGGCGTCTCCACCGCCAAGGACGTCACGACGCTCGGCCGCGGCGGGTCCGACACCACCGCCGTCGCCCTGGCGGCGGCCGTCGGGGCCGAGGTGTGCGAGATCTACACGGACGTCGCCGGGGTGTTCTCCGCCGATCCCCGGATCGTGCCCGACGCCCGCAAGCTGCCGGTGGTCTCGTTCGAGGAGATGCTCGAGATGTCGGCCTCGGGCGCCGGCGTCCTGCAGCTGCGCTCGGTCGAGTACGGCCGCAACCATGACGTGCGCATCCACTGCCGCTCCTCGTTCACCGAGGAGCCCGGGACCTTCGTGGTCGGAGAAGAGGAGACGATGGAACGCCCGCTGATCACCGCCGTCACCCACTCGCGCGACGAGGCGCGGGTCACGCTGCTGGGCGTGCCCGACCACCCCGGCGTGGCCGGACGCATCTTCAGCGCGCTCGCGGACGCGAACGTCAACGTCGACATGATCATCCAGAACGAGCCGGTGTCCGAGGGCTCGTCGGCCGACATGTCGTTCACCGTCCCGCGCTCCGACCTGCGCGCCGCCCGTGAGGCGCTCGACCCGCTGATCTCCGACCAGGGCATCCGCGCGGTCGCCGAGGACCCGGAGATGGGGAAGGTCTCCGTGGTGGGCGCGGGAATGAAGTCCCATCCCGGCGTGGCGGCCAAGGTGTTCACCACGCTCGGGGACGAGATGATCAACATCGAGATGATCTCCACCTCGCCGATCAAGATCTCGTGCGTCGTCGCCGCCGACACGGTCGACCGCGCGGTGCGCGCGCTGCACACGGCGTTCGAGCTCGGGGTCGACCAGGTGGAGGCCGAGCATCCCTTCGGAGGTGCCCGTATATGAGCTACCGGGTCGCAGTCGTCGGCGCCACGGGCGCCGTCGGTACCGTCATGCGCGCCAAGCTGCGCGAGCGCGCGTTTCCGGCTGCCGAGATCGTGCCGTTCGCTTCCGCCCGTTCGGCCGGCCGCGAGCTCGACGGCGCAACCGTCCAGCCGCTGACCGACGAGACGATCCAGGGCTTCGACCTGGCGATCTTCTCCGCGGGTGCGACGACCTCGGGCGAGTGGGCGCCGCGCTTCGTCGACGCCGGCGCGGTCGTGGTCGACAACTCGTCCAAGTGGCGCCGCGACCCCGAGGTCCCGCTCGTCGTGTCCGAGGTCAACCCCGAGGCGCTCGAGGACCACAAGGGCCTGATCGCCAACCCCAACTGCTCGACGATGCAACTGATGGTCGCGCTCAAGCCGATCCACGACGCCGCAGGCATCGAGCGGCTGATCGTCTCCACCTACCAGTCGGTGTCCGGCACCGGGGTCAAGGCGGTGGAGGAGCTCGAGCACCAGACCCACACGGTCCTGCACGGCCAGCCCGTGCCCGAGCCCGAGATCTACCCGCACCCGATCGCGTTCAACGTCCTCGGCGGGGCCGGCAACTTCGCCGCCGGCGACGACCACACGGACGAAGAGCGCAAGATGATGTTCGAGACGCGCAAGATCCTCGGCGACGAGTCGATCGCCATCAACGTCACGTGCGCGCGCGTGCCGGTGCGCAACTCGCACTCGGAGTCGGTCACGCTCGAGACGCGCGACCCGCTCTCCGTGGAGCAGGCCCGAGCGCTGCTCGAGGCCGCGCCCGGACTGACGATGGTCGACGACCCGGCCACCCACGCGTACCCGACCGCGCTGAACGCCGCCGGGCGCGACGACGTCTTCGTCGGCCGCCTGCGCCGCGACCCGTCGCACGAGCGCGGGCTGTGTCTATGGGTGGTCTCCGACAACCTGCTCAAGGGCGCCGCCACCAACGCGATCCAGATCGCCGAGGTCCTCCACGCGCGCAACCTGGTCAGGGTGCCGTCGAAAGTCTGAAATCGCATGTTTAGCCACCCGGGAGGCGGGCACATAGAAGCACCAGACTTCCCGGGGACGAGACAAGGGGTACGACAAGCAAGAGGGCCCAGCCGGGCCCTCTTTGCTGTGATAGAGCCTGGGGGCCCGCCCAACGGACCATTCCGTGTGGAGCGATGTCCCGTTGGGCACCCCTATAGCTCCCGTCGGGCGAGCTTGAGCGTCGACTCGGCCGCCCGCTGAAGGCGCCCGCGGCCCTTCCAGCGCTCCGGCTCGATCCTCTCCGAGCGCTCCAGGTCGCGCTCGAACTGGTCCGTGAGCTCGCCCGCGAAGGCCTCCGAAAGCACGCACAGCGTCGCCTCGTCGTGCAGCTGGAACGAGCGGTTGTCGAAGTTGACCGAGCCGACCGACGACCATGCGCCGTCGACGACCATCGACTTCGCGTGCAGCATCGTCGGCTGGTACTCGTAGATCTCCACCCCGGCGTCGACCAGGTCGTCGTAGCTCACCCGCCCGGCCACCCGCACCGGCGGCTTGTCGATGTTCGGCCCGGGAACGAGCACGCGCACCCGGACGCCGCGCTCCGCGGCGTCGACGAGCGCGTCGGTGAACGCCGGGCGCGGCACGAAGTAGGCCGCCGTGAGGTCGAGCGTCTCGCGCGCGGCGGCGATCGCCAGGTAGTAGAGCGCCTCGACGTTCGTGTCGCCGACGCCCGCGCTCGAGCGCACGACCATCATCGGCCCGCTGTCGTCGCGCTCGGCGATGTCCGGCAGGTAGCCCTCGCCGGCCAGCACCTCCCCGGTGGCCTCGAGCCAGTTCTCGGCGAACGCGCCGAACAGCCCGCGTACGACCGGCCCGCGCACGCGCACGTGGGTGTCACGCCAGTGGTCGGGGTCCTGCGCGTCGCCCGTCCACTCCTGCGCGATCCCCACGCCGCCGGTCAGCCCCACCTCGCCGTCGGCCACGAGGATCTTGCGGTGCGTGCGGTTGGCCACCCGCCGTGCGGCATACGGCTTCGGCGGCCGGAAGCGCGACATGCGCACGCCCGCGTCAGCCATCTGCTCGACGAGGTCCTGCTCGAGCTTCACCCCGCCCATGGCGTCGATGATCACGTTGACCTCGACGCCCGCGCGCGCCCGCTCGCACAGCGCGTCGGCGACATCGCGGGCGATGTCGCCCCGCCAGTAGACGTACGTGAGCAGGCACAACGTGCGCTGTGCGCCCCGGATCGTGTCCAGGTAGCGGGGGAAGATCGCGTCGCCGTTGATCAGCAGCTCGACGTCGTCGCCGGTGGAGATCGGCGCGCCGGTCAGCGCCTCGGCGGCGCGCAGGAACACGGGGTCGCGGACGTCGAGCTCGTCGGCGCCGTGCAGGTCGTACCCGTGGCCGCTCTCGCGCCGGTGGCGCAGCGACTCGGTCGCGTAGCGGGCGCCGAGCGCCACCCCGAGCCCGAGCGGCCAGGCGTAGCGAGCACGCACGCTCAGGCCGCGACGCTGCCGACGACGGAGGTCGACCAATCGATGACCGAGGTCGGGCGGACGACGTGCTTGTTGAAGCCCAGCTCTTTGGGCTCGAGCCCAAGCGCCAGGCCGATGAGCTGGGGCAGGTGCAGCACGGGCATGTCGAGCTGCCGCCCGACGATCCGCTCCGACAGCGGCTGCTGGAGGTCCAAGTTCAGATGGCACAGCGGGCACGGCGTGACGAGGCAGTCGGCCTCGGCGTCGACGGCGTCGCCCAGGTGCCGCCCGGCCTGCTTGAGCGAGGCTTCCTTGTTCATCGTGATGATCGGGAAGCCGCAGCACTTGTACTGGCCGGCGTAGTCGACCACCGTGCCGCCCAGCGCCTCGATCAGCTGGTGCAGGTACGTGTCGCGCGGGTGGTCGCGGCTGATGCCCAGCCGGTCGGTGGGGCGCACGATGTAGCAGCCGTAGAACGGGCCCACCCGGAGGTCGGTCAGCGGCCGCTCGACCTTCGCGCGCACCGCCTCGAGCCCGATCTCCTCGACCAGTAGCCAGAGCAGGTGCTTGTTGGCGATGCCCTTCTCGTAGCGCAGCTGCTCGCCGGCGAGCGCCTCGTTGACGTGCGCGCGGTACTCGCTGTTCGCGTCCAGGCGCTCCTGGCACTCGCTCTGGGCGCCCTGGCAGGTCGAGCAGATGTTCATCATCAGCTCGGCGCCGCGCTCCATCTCGCGCTGGGCGAGCGCGAACGTGCGCGCGTTGAGCGTGTCGGCCAGCTCCTGGTTGTGCTCGGCGATCACGCCCGCGCCGCAGCACGCCGCGCGGTCGAGCTCCACGAGCTCGATGTCGAGCAGTGGGGCGATCTTCGCCATCGAGCCGTGGAGCTCCGGGGTGAAGCCACGGCTCACGCAGCCGGGCCAGTAGGCGACCTTCACCGGTTCGGGCTCCTCTCTTCGGGCAGGTGGCTGCCGGCGGCGTCGGCCTGCTGGTCGGTGCTCGGCAGCTTCCTCTTCGTCCTCGTAACCCACCACGTAGAGGTTGAGCTCGAAGGAGTCGCTCTCGGCGCGCTCGTAGATGCGCTGGACGGCCTGCAGGTCGTCCTTGGCCAGCGTGTGGCCCTTGAGCGCCTTCATCGGCGTCACCTTGCCGCGCCGCAGCGCCGTGACGATCACGGGGAGCGAGTCGGCCAGCTCGAGGGCGGCGTTGGGATGGAACTTGCCGAACCACGAGTTGCCGCCGTGGGAGCGCGGCAGCAGCTCGGCCTCGTAGAGCAGCCCGTAGTCGCGGATCAGCGAGGCGAAGGCCTTCTCGTGCCGGTGGCCGTTGTTGCGATCGTTGATCTCGTGCTTGGAGCCCGCCACCCGGCGCAGCCGCATGATCTGGCTCATCGGCGCGACGCCCTTGGGGCACGCCTCGATGCAGTTGAAGCAGTGCGTGCAGTCGTAGATGCCCTGCGGATCCTCCGCGAGGTCCTTGAGGCGCTCGCGCTGCTGGCCGTCGCGCGGGTCGCCGACGAAGCGGTAGGCCTTGGCCAGCGCGGCCGGGCCGATGAAGCCGGGGTCGACCTCCATCGACAGGCAGTCCGACACGCAGGCGCCGCACTGGATGCAGGCCATGCTCTGCGTCACGTCGATCATCGACTCGGGCGGGACGACGTACTCGCGCTCGGGCGGGTCGCCGTCGGGCAGCAGCCACGGGGTGACGCGCTGGATCTTCTTCCAGTGCACCGCGTCCATGTCGACGATCAGGTCCTTGAGCACCGGCATGTTGCCCATCGGCTCGACCACGATCGCGCCGTCGGCGGCGGTCTCGGCCGCCTTGTCGAGGTGCGTGTGGCACGCCAGCCCGGGCTTGCCGTTGACGCGCACCCCACAGGACCCGCAGATCGCCGCCCGGCAGGAGCAGCGGATGCCGATCGAGCCGTCCTGCTCGTCGCGCGCCTGCAGGATCCCGTCGAGCACCGAGCGGTGGCCGTCGAGGTCGATCGTGAAGTCGTCCCAGCGGGCGGCGTCGCCCGTCTCGGGCGAGTAGCGGCGGATGCGCAACGTGTACTCGGACATCAGTAGGTGCGCTCCTGGGGCTCCCACTTGGTGATCGTCACGGGGGAGTAGGCCACCTCCGGCTCCGGGCCGCCGTTGAGGGACAGGGTGATGTGCTTGAGCCAGTCGTCGTCGTTTCGCGTGGGGAAGTCGAGCCGGAACTGCGCGCCGCGCGACTCCCTGCGCTCGAGCGCGGCGACGACGATGCACTCGGCGCAGTCGAGCATGTAGCCGAGCTCGATCGCCCCCAGCACGTCCTGGTTGAAGACGGTGCCGCGGTCGTCGATGGCCGCGCCCGAGGCCTCTTCCTTGAGGCGCTGGATGACCTCGAGCGCCTCGGTCAGCCCCGCCTCGTCGCGGAACACCGCGCACTTCTCGTTCATGGTCTCGCCCAGCTCGTCCTTGATCGCCGAGATCCGCCGGCCGGAGCCGGTGCTGCGGCGCATGATGTCGTCGATCATCCGCTGCTCGTCGGCCAGCGCGCTGAACGCCGGCGACGGCATCGCCATGCCGAGCGCCCGCTTGGCGGCGTGCTCGCCGGAGCGGCGGCCGAAGATCAGCGTGTCGAGCAGCGAGTTCGCGCCCAGACGGTTGCCGCCGTGGACCGACACGCACGCGACCTCGCCGGCCGCGTAGAGCCCTGGGACGTCGGTCGCGCCCCACACGTCGGTCTTCACGCCGCCCATGATGTAGTGGCAGCCGGGCTTGATGTGGATCGGCTCGCGCGTGATGTCCACGCCCGCGAAGTCGCGGCCGATGTTGACGATCTCGCGCAGCGCCTCGAGCGTGCGCTTGCGCGGCACCTTGGTGATGTCGAGCGCCACCGTGCCGTCGGGGAAGCCGCGGCCCTCGTTGATCTCCGTCTGCTCGGAGCGCGAGACGACGTCGCGCGAGGCGAGCTCCATCTTGTTGGGCGCGTACTTCTCCATGAAGCGCTCGCCCTGGGCGTTGTAGAGGTGCGCGCCCTCGCCGCGGGCGCCCTCGGTGATCAGGATCCCGTTCCCGGCCAGCGTGGTCGGGTGGTACTGGATCATCTCCATGTCCATCAGCGGCGCGCCGATGCGGTAGCTCTGGGCGATGCCGTCGCCCGTGCAGATGAGCGCGTTGGTGGTCGGCTTGAAGCACTGGCCGGCGCCGCCCGAGGCCTGGATGACGGCCTTGGCGGCGAACAGCTCCATCGCGCCGTCGCGGATGTTGCGGGCGACCGCGCCGCAGCACTCGCCCTCGTCGTCCTGCACGACCGCGGTCACGAACCACTCCTCGTAGCGGTCGATCCGCTCGTGGTGCTTCATCAGCTGCTCGTAGAGCACGTGCAGCAGCGCCTGGCCGGTGATGTCGGCCACGTAGTACGTGCGGGCGGCAGACGCGCCGCCGAACGCGCGCGTGCCGAGGTGGCCGGTCTCCGAGCGGTGGAAGGTGACACCCGAGTGTTCGAGCCACAGGACCTCGTCGGGCGCCTCCCGGCACATGATCTCGATCGCGTCCTGGTCGCCCAGGTAGTCGGAGCCCTTGACGGTGTCGAAGGCGTGCGACTCCCACGAGTCGTCGGGATTGAGCGCCGCGTTGATCCCGCCGGCCGCCGCGTTGGAGTGCGAGCGGACCGGGTGGACCTTGGACATGATGGCCACCGTCGCGCCCTCGCGCGCCGCCGCCAGGGCGGCCCGCTGACCGGCCAGGCCGGCGCCGATGATCAGGACGTCGTGGGCGGGCATGAGGCCGGAGTCTATGAGCTACGCAGGACTCAAGCGCGCCCGCAGGGCGCGGGTCACCTGCTCGGTCGTCACGACGCCGCGCAGGCGGCCGTCGGCGTCGACCGCCATCAGCGCGCCGAGGCGGCGCAGCGGCTCCGAGCCGAGCAGCGCCTCGAGCGGCTCGTCGTCGCGCACGCGGTCGTCGGAGCCCGAGGCCACCTCGCGCACCGGGACCGCTCCGCCTTCGGCGATGGCGGCGTGCTCGACCGCGGCGCGGTGGGCGAGCCCGGCGTAGCGCCCGTCGGCCTCGACGATCGCGAACCACGGCCAGCCCTGGTAGCGCAGGAAGTAGTCCTCCCAGGCCTGGGAGGCGGGCAGATCGGCGGGGATCGCCACCGGGTCCGAGTCCATGATGTCGGCCACCGTGATGCCCTCGAGGCGGTCCGTGAACTCGGTCTGGGCGATCGCCGCGCGCGCCGACGAGCCGAGCAGGTAGCCGAGCACGATCGCCCACAGGCCATTGACCGTCTCGCTGCGGCCGAACAGCTGCCACAGCCCGTAGCCGATCAGCAGGGCGGCGAACGCCTGGCCGAGCGTGGCCGAGATGCGCGTCGCCCGCCCGCGGTCGCCGGTGACCTTCCAGGCGGCGGCGCGGGCGATCCGCCCGCCGTCGAGCGGGAACGCGGGGATCAGGTTGAAGACGAGCAGCAGCACGTTCATCGAGACGAGGAAGCTCAGCCACAGCTCGACGGCCGACGCGGGCGCGCCGCTGTCGAGCTGAGCGGAATCGGTGAACGCGCTCCAGCCGAGCAGCGCGACGCTGAGCGCGCCGATCACGATCACGATCCCCAGCGTGACCAGCGGGCCGGCGACGGCGACGCGGAACTCCTGGCCGGGCGAGCGCGTGTCGCTGCTCATCTTCATCACGCCGCCGAAGAAGAAGAGGTCGATGCCGCTGACCGCGATCCCCTCGCGGCGGGCGGCGACGGCGTGGCCCAGCTCGTGCAGCAGGATCGACCCGAAGAACCCCAGCGCGGCGCCCACCGAGCAGGCGAAGGCGGCCGAGGGGTCGTCCAGCACCCGCTCGAAGGCCCGGTTGAGGTAGAAGATGAACAGGAACAGGACGAGGAACCACGAGGCATTCACACCCACGCGAATGCCGAAGATGGTCGCCAGCCTGAGGGAGCTGCCTCCGAGCAAGGGACGTCAATGGTGGCATAGCCTCCCGGCATGGCTCATGACGTGACATTCATTCCCGGTGACGGGACCGGGCCGGAGCTCGCGGAGGCGACACGCCGGGTGCTGGAGGCCACCGGCGTCGAGTTCCAGTGGGACGAGCACCCGGCGGGCGAGGACGTCTACCACGACGAGGGCACGCCGTTCCCCGACCGCACGCTGGACTCGATCCGGCGCACCAAGGTCGGCATCAAGGGGCCGACCACCACGCCCGTCGGCTCCGGCTTTCGCTCGGTCAACGTGCTCCTGCGCAAGGAGCTCGACCTCTACGCCTGCATCCGGCCGTGCAAGGCCTACAAGGGCGTGCGCACGCGCTTCCCGGAGACCGACATCGTGATCGTGCGCGAGAACACCGAGGACCTGTACGCGGGGATCGAGTTCGAGAAGGACACGGAGGCCGCCGAGAAGCTGCGCGCGTTCATCGCCGAGCTCGACGGCTCGACCATCCGCGAGCACTCCGGGATCTCCATCAAACCGATCTCCGTGTTCGGCTCGGAGCGGATCGTGCGTGCGGCGTTCGACTACGCGCGCGAGAACGGTCGCCGCAAGGTGACGGCCGCGCACAAGGCGAACATCATGAAGTTCTCCGACGGTCTCTACCTCGAGGTCGCGCGCCGCGTCGCCGAGGAGTACCCGGACGTCGAGTTCGAGGACCGGATCATCGACAACCTGTGCAACCAGCTCGTGTCGCGCCCGGAGGAATACGACGTGATCGTGCTCCCGAACCTCTACGGCGACATCGTGTCCGATCTCGGGGCGGGGATGATCGGCGGGCTCGGCCTGGCGCCCGGCGGCAACCTCGGCACCGAGGCGGCGATGTTCGAGGCCACCCACGGGTCGGCCCCGAAGTACAAGGGCCAGAATCGGGTGAACCCCACCGCGCTGATGCTCTCCGGCGTGCTCATGCTGCGTCACCTCGGCGAGCGCGAGGCGGGAGACCGTCTCGAAGGCGCGATCGCGGCAGTGATCGAGCGCGGGGAGAAGGTCACCTATGACCTCAAGCCGACGCGCGACGATCCGTCCGCGGTCGGAACGTCACAGTTCGCCGACGCCGTGATCGAGGAGATGAATAGATGAGTTCACCAGTCAGTGTCACGGTGACCGGTGCCGCCGGCCAGATCGGCTACGCGCTGCTCTTCCGGATCGCGTCAGGCCAGTTGCTGGGCCCCGACGTTCCCGTCCGCCTGCGGCTGCTGGAGATCCCGCCGGCGGTCAAGGCCGCGGAGGGGACCGCGCTCGAGCTCTTCGACGGCGCCTACCCGCTGCTGGCCGGCGTGGACGTGAGCGACGATCCGGCCGTCGCGTTCGACGGGACGTCGATCGCCCTGCTGGTCGGCGCCCGGCCGCGCACCAAGGGCATGGAGCGGGCAGACCTGCTCGAGGCCAACGGCGCGATCTTCAAGCCGCAGGGCGAGGCGATCGCGGCCCACGCGGCCAGCGACGTCAAGGTGCTCGTGGTCGGCAACCCGGCCAACACCAACGCGCTGATCGCGATGAGCAACGCCGACGGCGTGCCGCCCGAGCGCTTCACGGCCATGACGCGGCTCGACCACAACCGCGCGGTGGCCCAGCTCGCAGACCGCACGGGCGCCGCGGTGTCGGAGATCTCGCACATGGCGGTGTGGGGCAACCACTCGCCGACGATGTACCCCGACCTGTTCAACGCCCGCGTTCGAGGGGAGCGGGCCTGGGACGTGGTCGGCGACGAGGCCTGGGTGGCCGACGAGTACATCCCGCGCGTGGGCAAGCGCGGCGCCGAGATCATCGAGGCGCGCGGCGCCTCTTCGGCGGCGTCGGCGGCCAGCGCCGCGATCGACCACGTCTACGACTGGGTGAACGGCACACCCGAGGGCGACTGGGTGTCGATGGCGGTCCCCTCGCCCGGCGCCTACGGCGTCGCCGAGGGGATCATCACCTCGTTCCCCGTCCGCACTTCGAACGGGGAGTGGGAGATCGTCGAGGGCCTCGACGTGCCCCCGTTCTCACAGGAGCGGATCGACAAGACGGTGGAGGAACTGTTAGGCGAACGTGAGGCTGTGCGCGGCCTCGGGCTAGTTGCGTAGGTGCCAGCCACGCCCCGACTTCGTCACCTTTCCCTCTTCGGCAAGCCCGGGCATCACCCGGTAGAGGTAGTTCTGCTTGATCCCCATCGCCTCGGCCAGCTCGGGGATCGTGATGCCGGGGCGCTCACCGACGAGTGACAGTGCTTGCGCGGCACGGGTGCCCGAGCCGCGCGGGCGCCCGCGGCGACCGTTGGACGACGCTCGGGGGGAACGCCGGCGGCGGGTGGTGGTGGCGGCGGCGGTGGCGGCGGGCTTGCCCTCCACACCTGACAGTGCGCGCTCTGCCGCTTCCAAACGGTGAAACTCTTCCACCGCCGGACGCAGCTCCTTCAGCCGCGACTGGATCTCCTTGCGCTTCTCGTCGAGAAAGTCTGCCACTGGCTCCCTTTCGCTCACAGTAACGGTGAGAACTCTACCAGTGAACCGCTGCTGTCGGTGAGCGGAAGGGGCGCAAGAATACGGGTAGGGGGTATACTGGCCGCATGGCTGCTCCCAGCCCAGTCGCTCAACCGCCTGGCCTTCAGCGCCACCGTCCACTGCCTCACCGGCTGCGCGATCGGCGAGGTGCTCGGGGTGATCATCGGTACCGCGCTCGGCTGGTCCGACGCAGCGACGATCGCGCTCGCGATCGGCGCTCGCCTTCTTCTTCGGCTACTCGTTCACGAGTTGGCCGCTGCTGCGCTCGGGGATGGCGCTCGCCGCCGTGATCCCGATCGCCTTCGCTTCCGACACGGTCTCGATCGCGGTGATGGAGATCGTCGACAACGCGATCCTGCTGCTGATCCCGGGCGCGATGGATGCGGGCCTCGGCGATATCGGCTTCTGGGCCAGCCTCGCCGTCGCGCTCCTGATCGCCGGCGTCGCCGCCTACCCGGTCAACCGCTGGCTGCTGGCGCGCGGCAAGGGCCACGCGGTCGTCCACCAGCACCACGCGCACTAACCACGCCCGTTCTCGATCAGCGCCTTCAGGCGCTCGAGCGAGTGGTTGGCCTCGCGGTCTGGGACGCCGCCCACGAGCACCCGGCTGGCCGCGGCACCGATGAAGCCTCCGGGCGCCTTGAACTCGTTCTCGTAGTCGAAGCGCGTGCGGCCGCCGTCGACCTCGCGCAGCGTGAAGCTCGTGCGGGCGTACGAGTGGGCCGGGCCGCGGCCCTCCCAGGTGGCGTGGTCGGGGCGGTCGGCCTCGGTCAGCGTCCAGCGCACCTTGAAGTTGGCGCCGCGGATGCAGAGCGTCTGGACCATCTCGTAGCCCTCACGCGGCTCGCCGTCGTCGTGCTGGTTGACCCGCCGGTGGATCGTCACCCACTCGTCGAGTCGCGCGGGGTCGAGCATCAGGTCGTAGACCTGCTCGCGCGGAGCGTCGATGTCGATCGACGCTGTCACCAGCGTCACTTGGCGGCCACCTCCTCGGTGCTCTCCCACTCGCGCAGGGCGCGCTCGACGGCTGCTTCGAACGAGTGCAACCTAACGCCGAACGCCTCCGCCGCGTCGTTCGTGCGCGGCAGCAGGTCGCTCTCGAGCGACTCCATCAGCGGCGTGATGAAGCCGGGGTCCTCCTCGGCCACGGCCGCCGCCACGACCGACGCGACGGGAGTGAGGTTGAAGCCGAGCGGGATCGACGGGCGGCTGACGAGCATCGCGTCGGCGATGCGGACGATCATCTGCTCGTAGGTCATCGCGTCCGGCCCGGCGAGATCCCACGAGCGGCCGGCGAGCTCGGCGGGCGCGTCGGCGGCGCGAACGAGGAACTCGAGCACGTCGCGGCCGTCGATCGGCTGCGTGCGGTTCGTGCGCCAGGCGGGCAGCGCCAGCACCGGCAGGCGCTCGATCAGCCGCACGAGGAAGCGGAAGGAGCGCGAGCGGGCGCCCACGACGATCGACGCCCGCAGCGCGATCGGCTCGTCGGCGGCCTCGAGCAGCGCCTCCTCGACCGCGAGGCGCGAGGCGAGGTGGCGGGACGCGGTGCCGTTCTCCGGAAGGAGGCCGCCGAGGTAGACGATCCGTCGCACGCCCGCGGCCCGGGCGGCGGTGGCGAAGCGGCGGGCGGCGCGGCGCTCGGCCGCGGGGAAGCCGTCGACCGGACCCTCCATCGAGTGGATCAGGTAGTACGCGGCATCCACGCCGTCGAGCGCCCGGCCGAGGCCGGCGCCGCTGACGGCGTCACCGATCACGACGTCGTCGAGCGTGACGCCCGCCGCCGCGACGCGCTCGCTCGAGCGGGCGAAGCCACGGACCTCGTGACCCGCCTCGTGCAGGCGCGGCACGAGCGCCGCGCCGACGTAGCCTGACACTCCCGTGACGAGCACGCGCATCCTCAGCCGCTGCCCGGCCGGTGGCCCGGAAAAATCCCGAGGGAGCGAAGTCGGCACGTCGCAGGTAGGGCGGTTTTCATCCCGTTCAAGGGTATTTGCGGGGCGATCGAGGAACTGTGTGCGTTTTGCGGGGAAGTGGGTTGTCGCCATCCCGTTGCGGTGCTTTGCTCCGGCCCGGTTGTAACGGAACGGTGAACGGAGAGGCTCGGGGGATGAACGGAAGCGCCAAGGGGCGAAAGGTGACGTGCGAGGATTGCTTCTTCGGACGCAACGGGCTGTGCGCGCTGGCGCTCGACCAGCCGTGCGCGACGTTCCGCCCGGACAGTCCCGAGGGCCTGCGCCCGCCGAGTCAGATGCGCTTCGTCTTCCGCCAGGAGCGCCGACGCCAGGCCGCCTGGCAGTTCCCGACGGCCCAGGAACAAGCAGCTCTGCACGCGTAAGCTGCCCTCGTGGAGCTGAGGGTGCTCGGCAAGTCGCCGGCCTGGCAGGACGCGGGCGGGGCGTGCAGCGGCTATCTCGTGGACGGCGGGGGCGTGCGCGTGTTGCTCGACTGCGGCAGCGGGGTGTTCGGCAAGCTGCGCGCGGTGGTCGACTACGCGCAGGTCGACGCGGTTGTCGTGTCGCACCTGCACGCCGACCACATCCTCGACCTCGTGCCCTTCGCGTCGGGCCTCGTGTACGCGCCGCGCCACCAGCCGGTCCCGGTCGACGGCTGGCCGGGTACCGACGACCCGCCGCGCCCGCGGCTGATCGCGCCGCCGGGCGCGCGCGAGGCGTTTCGCCGGCTGTGCGCCGCCGCCGGTATGCGCGAACAGCACATCGAGACCGGCTTCGCGCTCGAGGAGTACGACGCCGACGAGGTGATCGAGCTCGGCGAGGTGCAGGTGCGCTTCCAGCCGGTCCCGCACTTCCTGCCGACCCACGCGCTCGAGGTGTCCGAGGGCGAGCACCGCATCACCTACAGCGCCGACTCCTCGCCGAGCGACGACCTGTGCGCGTTCGCGCGCGACACCGACCTCCTGCTGATCGAGGCCACGCTCCCGCGCCCCGAGCGCGAAGGCCCGCGTGGCCACATGACCCCGGCCGAGGCCGGCGACCACGGCCGCCGCGCGGGAGCCCGCAAGCTCGTCCTGACCCACATCTCCGACGAGCTCGACGCCGACTGGGCGCGCGAGGAGGCGTCGCGGGCGTTCGGCGGGCCGGTCGAGGTGGCCCGCGAGGGCGCGGTCTACGCGGTGTGAACGTCAACGGCGGCTGGGTGGGGAGAGCGGGGGTTCGGCCGCGATCAGCATGCGCTTCGCAACACTCGACGCGGCCCGACGATCGAGTGTGCAGTTGCGCATCCCTGGGATGCGCTTCGCAACACTCGATGACGAGAATCGCTCGAGTGGTGCAAACCGCATGCTCCCTCAATGCCGCCGTTGACGTTGACCCGCGCAACCGGAACGTCAAGCCGCCGCCGCCGCAGGCCGATGCAGTCCTGTGATGACCCCGTCTGAGGTGACCGCGATCGACGGCGTGCGACTGCTGTCGCACCGCCCGTCCGTGCTCTACAAGGTCGAGCACCTCGCTACCGAGCCGGTCGAGCGGGGACATCGCCGTCGACGGCCTGGTGCTCGCCGGGCCGGCGTGGAGCGACGCGCTGAAGGAGCTGCTGAAGACCGTCTCGCCGTCCGAGCGGGCGTGCCTGTTCGCGCTCCGCCTGTCCGACGAGCAGGCGCTGCCGCTGCCGGCCGAGACGCTGCTCGACCGCGCGCGGACCGACTGGTTCCCCGACTTCCTCGCGCACGGGCAGATGAAGCCGCACTTCCAGCCGATCGTGGAGCTGGACACGGGTCGCGCCTACGGCCGCGAGGCGCTCATGCGCGGCCGGCTGGGCGCGGTCGAGGTCCGCGGCGGCGAGCTGATGGCCGCCGCCGAGGCCCACGACGCGCTGTTCTCCTTCGACTACCGGGCGCGCACGGCGGCGCTCGAGATCGGGCTCCCGCTGCTGCCCGAGGGCGAGGTGCTGTTCGTCAACCTCGACCCGCGCGCCGCGCTCGACGTCGACTCCACCGTCCGCACGACGTGGCCGGTGGTCGCGCGCATGAACGCCGATCCGTCGCGGATCTGCATCGAGGTGGTCAAGCCCGAGCGCTGCGCCGACCGCGAGATGCTGGCCGAGATGGTCGAGGCGCACCGCAAGCGCGGCGCCCAGATCGCGCTCGACGACCTCTCCTGCGGCACCGAGGCGCTGCTGTGCCTCGACCTGCTGCGCCCCGACATCGCCAAGATCGACCTGACCCTGACCTCGGGCATCCAGCACTCCGAGGCGCGCCGCAAGCTGGTCGCCGCGCTCGTCGAGCTCGCCCACGAGCAGGGCGCGAAGGTCGTCGCCGAGGGCATCGAGCGCGTCGACGAGTACGAGACGATGCTCGAGCTGGGCGTCGACCTCGGGCAGGGCTTCTACTTCGGCCAGCCCGACCGAGCGGCCGATGGCGGTCGATCCCCGCCTCTTCGTAACAAGGCGCTGCGCGAGCTTGCGTGTGCGGTGGCGCCTTGATGGCCCGTGAGCGAGACCTGTTCGCCGGCTTCGAGCGGATGCGGCGGGAGATGGACGAGCTGTTCGGCGACGTCTTCGACCGCCGGCTCGCGCCGTCGCGGCGCGGCGGCTTCTCGCCCGCCGTCGACGTCTACTACACCGCCGACCCGCCGCGTGCGGTCGTGCGCGCCGACCTCGCCGGGATCGACCCGAACGAGATCGAGCTTCAGATCCGCGGCCGCGAGCTGATGCTCTCCGGCAACCGCAGGCCGGACGCGGGCGAGGAGCGCGTGTACCAGCAGCTCGAGGTCGAGCACGGCCCGTTCCGCCGCGTGGTGGCGCTCGGCGTCGACGTCGACCCCGAGGCCGCCAACGCCTCGTACGAGGACGGCATGCTGACCGTCGAGCTGCCGCTCGCCCCCGCCCGCGCGCGCACCGTCCCGATCCAGGCGCCTGAGCACGAATGAGCGAGCTCCCAGCCGGGCGCGCTGCCCGTGCTCCCGCTGCGCGACTCGGTCACCTATCCGGACAGCCTGACGCCGCTGGCGATCGGTCAGGAGCGCTCGGTCCAGCTCGTCAACGACGTCCTCGTGGGCGACCGGATGCTCGTGATGGTGGCCAGCCGCGAGCCCGACGAGGAGACGCCGGGCCCCGAGCAGCTCTACGACGTCGGCGTGGCCGGGATGGTCGCGCGCATGCTCAAGGTGCCGGACGGGTCGCTGCGGATCCTCGTCCAGGGCGGCCAGCGCGTGCGGGTCGAGGAGTGGCTCGGCACCGAGCCCTACCTCACGGCACGCGTCTCCGAGCTGCCCGACGTGCTCGAGGAGGGGCCGGAGCTGACCGCGCTGATGCGCAACGTCCAGCAGACGTTCAGCCAGATCATCGAGGAGGTCCCGTACCTCCCCGAGGAGCTGCAGATGGCGGTCGCCAACCTCGACGACCCGTCGGCGCTCAGCCACCTGATCGCCGGCGCGCTGCGGATCGGCAGCGACGAGCGCCAGGCGCTGCTCGAGGAGGTCGACGTCGCCCGCCGCCTGCGCCGCCTGTCCGAGGTCCTGGCGCGCGAGCTCGACATCGTCGCCATCGGCTCGAAGATCCAGAGCCAGGTCAACGCCGAGATGGAGAAGGGCCAGCGCGAGTGGGTCCTGCGCCAGCAGCTCAAGGCGATCCAGGACGAGCTGGGCGAGCAGGACCCGTCCGAGGCGGAGGTCGACGAGCTGCGCGAGCAGCTCGCGGCGCTCGAGCTCCCGGACGAACGTCCGCACGCAGGTCGACCGCGAGCTGTCGCGGCTCGAGAAGCTCCCGCAGGCGGCCGCCGAGCACGGCGTGATCCGCGACCTACCTCGAGTGGATGGCCTCGCTGCCGTGGGGCAAGGGGACCGAGGACAACCTCGACCTCGAGCACGCCCGCGACGGTGCTCGACGAGGACCACTACGACATCGAGAAGGTCAAGGACCGCATCCTCGAGTTCCTCGCCGTGCGCAAGCTCAAGCCGGACGCCCGCGGGTCGATCCTCTGTCTCGCCGGCCCGCCTGGCGTCGGCAAGACCTCGCTCGGGCAGTCGGTGGCCCGCGCGCTCGGCCGCCGCTTCGAGCGCATCAGCGTCGGCGGCGTGCGCGACGAGTCGGAGATCCGCGGGCACCGCCGCACGTACATCGGCGCGATGCCGGGCACCGTCGTGCGCGCGCTGCGCGACGCGGAGTCCAACAACCCGGTGTTCATGATCGACGAGATCGACAAGATGGGCGCGGACTACCGCGGCGACCCGGCGAGCGCGATGCTCGAGGTGCTCGACCCCGAGCAGAACGCCACGTTCCGCGACCACTACCTCGACGTCGCCGTTCGATCTCTCGCGCGTGATGTTCATCTGCACGGCGAACGACATGGACCGCGTGCCCGGCCCACTGCGCGACCGCATGGAGGTCATCACGCTGGCCGGCTACACCGCCGAGGAGAAGCTCCAGATCGCCAAGCGCTACCTCGTGCCGCGGCAGATCGAGCGCAACGGCCTCAAGCGGTCGCAGGTGGCCTTCTCCGACGCCGGCCTGAAGACGATCGTCGCCGACTACACGCGCGAGGCGGGCGTGCGCTCGCTCGAGCGCGAGATCGGCTCGGTGTGCCGCAAGGTCGCGGTCCGGGTGGCGATGGGCACCCACAACGGCAAGGTCTCGGTCACCGCGCCCGCGCGTACGCGAGCTGCTCGGCCGCCCGCGCTTCCAGGCCGACGTGCGCCGCCGCACCGCCGAGCCGGGCGTCGCCACCGGGCTCGCCTGGACGCCGGTCGGCGGCGACGTGCTGTTCGTGGAGGCGACGGCGATGCCCGGCAAGGGCAAGCTCGACGATCACCGGCCAGCTCGGCGACGTGATGAAGGAGTCAGCCCAGGCCGCGCTCTCGTACGTGCGCGGGCACGCGCGAGACGCCCGAGGACTGGTTCGCGACCCACGACCTGCACGTCCACGTGCCGGCCGGGGCGATCCCCAAGGACGGGCCGAGCGCGGGCGTCACGATGGCCACGGCGCTGATGTCGCTGGTCTCCGGCCGGCCGGTGCGCGACGACCTCGCGATGACCGGCGAGCTCACGCTCACGCGGCCAGGTGCTGCCGATCGGGGGGCTCAAGGAGAAGGCCCTCGCCGCCCAGCGCGCGGGCATCCGCCGCGTGCTCGCGCCGCGCCGCAACGAGGCCGACCTCGAGGACATCCCGGAGCCCCTGCGGGCGAAGATGGAGTTCGTCTGGGTCGGCGAGGTCGGCGAGGTCTTCGAGGCCGCGTTGTCTGACGGCACGTTGAGGCCTGCGGATGCCGGGTATGCTCGTCCAAACGGACTGCGGAGAGGTGGTATGGCACAAGCCAAGAAGAAGGCCAAGAAAGCGCAGAAGGCGGCCCTGAAGGCCCGCTACAACCCCTACGTCCAGCGCATCGTCGAGGACGAGGATCTGCGCGACAACATCGTCCAGGCGTACGACTCCGCGAAGAAGGTCTACAGCCGGCTGAGCAACGGCAAGTCGCCGACCAAGCAGATCTTCGACGACAAGAAGCTGCAGAAGGACGTCAAGAAGGCGGCCGAGTCGTTCAAGGACGCGAGCGTCGCCCTGCGCGAGTCGCCGAAGAAGAAGCGCGGCGGGCTCGGCAAGCTGCTGTTCCTCGGCGTCGCCGGCGCCGGCGTGGCTCTCGCCGTCTCAGAGCCGCTGCGCAAGAAGGTCCTCGACGCGCTGTTCGGCAAGGAGGAGGAGTTCGAGTACACCTCGACCACCACCGCCTCCTCGCCCAGCCAGACGGCCGGCACCACCACCTGACTTCCTCGTGATTGCTGCCGGGCGCTCAGTCGTCCGGCAGCAACGGGATGTCCCACAGCAGGACCGCGACGATGCACGCGGCGAGCGCCGAGAGGCCGGCCAGCACGCCGAGCACCCGCTGCAGCGTCGTCGTCTGCGCGGCCTTCTCCTGGGCGATCTGCGCCTGCTGGAGCGACTTCTCGAGCAGCCGCTCGGCCCAGGTGAACTCGAGCGCCAGCATGGCCAGGCCGATCGGGATCAGCACGAAGGCGGGCCCCGGCGTGACCAGCATCACCACGCCGCCCAGGAGGATCAGCATCCCGAGGGTGGTGAAGCCGATCCGGTAGAGGCGGCTGCGCTGGTGGTGCGTGGCCCGCCGCGCCTCGAGCCGCTCGACGAGCTTGGGGCGCGGTCGCCGCTCTTCCATCGCCAGAGAGTGTGCCAAACCGTACCGATCCCGTCCCCGGCCTCCGCTAGCTTCGGGACGCATGAGCGATCATGCGATCGTCGTCGAGGGGCTCGTGAAGTCCTACGGCTCGGTCCGCGCCCTGTGCGGCGTGGACTTCGCCGCGAGGACCGGCAGCATCCTCGGCCTGCTGGGCCCCAACGGTGCCGGCAAGACCACCGCGGTGCGCATCCTGGCGACGCTGCTCGAGCCCGACGGCGGCACCGCCCGCGTCGCCGGCTTCGACGTCGTGCGTGAGGCCGCAGCGCTGCGGGCCGCAGATCGGCCTCGCGGGCCAGTACGCGGCCGTGGACGAGAACCTGACCGGCTTCGAGAACCTGGAGATGGTCGGACGGCTGTACCACCTCGGCAAGGCCGAGTCGCGCAAGCGCGCCGACGAGCTGCTCGAGCGCTTCGAGCTCACGGAGGCCGCCAAGCGGCCCGGCCAAGACGTACTCCGGCGGCATGCGCCGGCGGCTCGACCTCGCGGCCGCGCTCGTCGCCCGCCCGCCGGTGCTGTTCCTCGACGAGCCGACCACCGGCCTCGACCCGCGCGGCCGCATCGGCATGTGGGAGACGATCGAGGCGCGCGTGCTGGCCGGCACCACCGTGCTGCTCACGACGCAGTACCTCGACGAGGCCGACCGCCTCGCCGACAGCATCGTCGTGGTCGACCACGGGCGCGTGATCGCCACCGGCACCTCGGACGAGCTGAAGGACCAGATCGGCGGCGAGCGGCTCGACGTCGAGCTCGAGAGCGCGGATGACGCCGAGGCGGCGGTCTCCGCCCTCGCCGAGCTCGCGCAGGACCGGCCGACCGTCGAGGGCACGACGGTCCACGCGCCAGTGCGCGGCGCGGACCGGGATCATCCCCGACGCGGTCCGCCGGCTCGACGGGGCCGGCGTCGGCGTGGTCGACATCGCGCTGCGGCGGCCGACGCTCGACGACGTGTTCATCGCGCTCACCGGCCACGCGGCCGAGGAGGAGAGCCGACGAGGAGCGGGCGGAGGTCGGCGGCATGAGCTCGTTCGCGATGACGATCGAGGACTCGCTGATCCTCGCGCGCCGCAACCTGATGCGGATCCCGCGCCAGCCGGACCTGCTGATCGCCTACACGGTCCAGCCGGTCATGTTCGTGCTGCTGTTCGTGTACGTCTTCGGCGGCGCGATCCAGACGCCCGGGTTCGACTACGTCGACTTCCTGATGCCCGGCATCATCGTGCAGTCGATCGCGTTCGGCGGCTTCGTGACCGCTCTCGGGCTGTCCGAGGACGTCTCCAAGGGCCTGATCGACCGCTTCCGCTCGCTGCCGATGTCGCGCGCCGCCGTGCTCGCCGGCCGCACGTCGTCCGACGTGCTGCTCAACTGCTTGTCGCTCGCCGTGCTGCTGGCCGTCGGCTTCGTCGCCGGCTTCAACATCACCACCGGCGGGGGCGAGATCGCGCTCGGCATCGTGCTGCTGCTGTTCTTCGGCTACGTGTTCTCGGTGGGCGTTCGCGCTCGTCGGGCCTATTCGTCGTCGCCGGAGACCGCGAACGTGATGGCTTCACGGTGATCTTCCGCTGACGTTCGCGTTGGGGACTTCGCGCCGGCGGGTCGATGCCGACGGCCTGCGGCTGTTCGCCGAGGCCACCTGTTCACGACCGTGACCGACGTGGTGCGCCACTGTGGCTCGGAATCCCGGCGCAGATGTACGTCTGGATGCTGTTCGTTGCGGACGGTGATCCTGGCGGTCTTCGCGCCG
>CAWIRW010000004.1:0-379891 GCA_963838655.1 uncultured Solirubrobacteraceae bacterium
GCGCGTGGGACGCGACGGGCAGGTCTTCGACATCGTCCAGAAGTTCCGCACGATGCACGGCTCCCCCGAGGCGAACGGGGAGGCCGACGCCGTGTGGGCGAGGCTCGTGCTGGGAGCGGACGCCGAGCGCCCCGCCGCGGCGCCGGGCGAGGCGGAGCGGCGCAGCCGCGTCGGCGACCTCCTGCGCCGGCTCGCGCTCGACGAGCTGCCGCAGCTGTGGAACGTCGTCCGCGGCGACATGGCGATCGTCGGGCCGCGGCCCGAGCGCACGCAGTACGTCGAGCAGTTCGAGGACGTCGTCTACCGCTACGGGGACCGCCACCGCGTCAAGTCCGGCATGACGGGCTGGGCGCAGGTCCACGGCCTGCGCGGCGAGACGTCGCTCGCCGACCGCATCGAGTGGGACAACTTCTATATCGAGAACTGGAGCTTCTGGCTCGACGTCAAGATCCTCGTCCGCACGGTCCCGGCGCTCCTCGCCCGGCGGGAAAGACGCTGAGCCCGAACTGGCGAGCGACGCGGGCCGCCCGAGCGCGGCGCGCGGCCCGAGCGGCGCGGCGGCCCGAGACCCGGAACGTGTGGTAGGCGGGCTTGCGGCGGAAGTCGGCGGTGAGCAGCCCGTAGCGGGCCTCCGTCGTGTCGGCGTCGCGCAGCCAGTAGTTGTTGCGCAGGTTGTAGAACATCGCGGCACGAACGTAGGGGTCGCGCGCCATCAGCGCGACGCTCGTCTCGAGGCGCGCCGCCTGCTCGGCCTCGCTGACCCCGCAGGCCTCGCCGGTCGTGCTCCAGCCGAGCTCGGTGAACCACATCGGCTTGGCGTCGCCGCGGGCGACCATGAAGTCGCGCACGGCGCGGTAGCCGAGGAACGAGTTCGACCGCAGGACACCCGAGGCGTCGCGCTTGGGATCGTCGATCCGCGCCTCGCAGGAGTACGGGTGCAGCGCCATCACGTCGAACTGGCCCTTGGCGCCGGCGGCGTACGCCGCACGCACGTAGTCGAGGTCGTTGGTCGAGAGACCGCCGAAGACGATCCTGGCCCGCCGGTCGGCGCCGCGGATCGCCGCCCGCGCGGCGCGCAGCAGGCGCACGTAGGCCGCGGCGTCCGGCCGGCCGCCCCAGAAGCGGCCGATGTTCTGCTCGTTCCAGATCTCGTAGCCCGCGACGCCCTGGCCGGCGTAGCGGCTCGCGAGGAACGCGGCGAAGCGCGCGTAGTCGGCCACGTCGCGAGGGGGCGTGCCGTGGTCGGCCGAGCCGGACGCCCACTGCGGCGCCTTGCCGATCATGACCACGACCTGGCGGCCGGCGGCCCGGTTGCGGCGGATCGCGCTGTCGATCTGCTGCAGCGACCACGCGTGATAGGCGCCGCGCTGCGGCTCGACCTCGGCCCAGTTGACCTCGACACGGACCCAGCGCGCCCCGAGGTCGGCCAGCGCGGCGTACTCGCGCTCCTGGTCCGCGGGCGCCGCGCCCCAGGTGAGGTCGGTCACCAGGCCGAGCTCCACCGCGTGTGCGCCGGACGGTGCGGCGAGCAGCAGCGCGAGCGCACAGAGCAGGGATGCCGGCAGGCGGGGCATGAGCGTGTGGCATCGGCGCGCGGCGGCGGATTGCGGACCCGCGGTGTCCGGGAAGGACACCCATTCGACGTTGGGCGGCCGCGTGAGCGCGGGTCTGCGCGTGGCCCGCAACGTGGGCAGCTCGTACGGCCTGCGCGGGCTGCGGGCGCTGTCCGTGCTCGTGCTCACGCCGTACCTCTTCCGCAGTCTCGGCGTCGACGGCTTCGGCACCTGGAGCATCCTCTTCACCGTCGGGACGATCTTCGCGCTCGTCGAGCTCGGCGCCACCGTGGGGGTGACCAAGCAGGTCGCGGAGCAGGAGGACGTGCGCGAGCTGGTCGGCGTCTCGGCCGGCTTGATGGCCGGCCTCGGCGTGCTCGCGCTCGCGGTCTCGCTCCCACTCGCGCTGCTCGCCGACGGGCTGGTGCCCGACCGCCTCGCTGACCCGTTTGCCGCGGGCATGGTGATCATCGGCGCGGCGCAGCTCGTCCGGTTCCCGGGCCAGGCCTACGGGGCGACCCTGATGGGGCTGCAGCGCTACGACCTGTTCAACGCCGGCGAGGCCGCGACCGTGCTGTCGTTCGTGGGCGGCGCGGTGGCGGCGATCGAGCTCGGCGGCGGCATCGCCGGCCTCGCGGCGGCCTACGGCGGCTCGCTGGCGCTCGGCGCGGTCGTGTGGGTCGTGCTGCTGCGGCGGCACCGGCCGGACGTGCTCTGCGCTCCGCGGCTCGGCCTCCCGGCGATGCGGCGCTCGGTGCTCTCGTTCGGCTCGCGCACGCTGCTGATCGACGGCATGGACTTCATCGCCATGCGGATGGACACGCTGGTGGTGGCGGCACTGCGCGATGCGCGGGCCGCGGCGCCGCTGGCCGCCGCCACCCGGCTGATCAGCGGCGTGCAGTCGCTGATCCTCCCGTTCGTCAGCGTGCTCGTGCCGATGGTGGCCGAGTCCGGCGCGGCCGGCGATCGCGAGGCCGTGCGGCGCCAGCTGCTCGTGGCCACGCGCGTCGCACTGCACGTGACACTGCTGACCGCGGGCGGGCTCGCGCTGTTCGCGACCGACGTCGTCGACGCGTGGCTCGGCGCCGAGGCGCCGCCGGTGACCGACGACCTCGTCGTCGTGCTGATGATCGTGCAGCTGCTGATCCTCGTGCCGCTGCCCGCCGGCCGTGTCCTGCTCGGCCTCGGGCGGCTGCGCGCGATCACGTGGCTCGCGGTCGCGGAGGGCGTGGGCAACCTCGCGCTGTCCGTCGTGCTCGTGATCGAGTACGGCGCGATCGGGGCCGCGGTGGCGACGCTCATCACCAGCGGCCTGCTCGTCCCGGTGCGGATCCCGCTCGCCTGCCGGGCCACGGGCTGCCCGCCGTCGCGGCTGGTCCGCGAGGCGCTCGCCCCGGGCCTCGTAGGGTGCGCGCCCGCGCTGGCGGTCATGGCGCTGGCGTGGCTGCTGCTCGACCCGGGCGGCGTGCGCCTGCTGATCGGGCTCGGCGGCGGCTGGGTGGTCGGCGTGCTCGTGGCCGGCCTGCAGATCGGGCCGGCCCGGCTGCGCGCCGTGCGGTTCTCAGCCTGAAGCGCCCTCGCGCACCGCCAACACGCCGAGCAGCGCGAACAGCGGCAGGGCGATCTCGCCGAAGAGCGTGTACTCGAGCAGCGAGTGCGCGAGCAGCGCGCACAGCCCCGCGCCGACCCCTACGCCGAGCGCCCTGTCGAACACGTCCTCGCGCCGGGCGGCGAGGGCGCAGCTCCACAAGGCGGCGCCGAGCAGGCCGAGGAAGGCGAGCGCGCCGATGATGCCCTCCTCGGCGAGGATCGTCAGGAATAGGTTGTTGGCGTGCGGCGGCAGGAGGATCTGCCGCTGGTGCAGCAGCCGGCGCTGCGTGCCGGTGCTGGGGAGCCGGGCGTAGGCCTCGCCGAAGTTGCCGAGGCCGACGCCCAGCAGCGGGCGACTGCGGTAGATGTCGAGCGCCGAGCGCCAGAGGTCGGCGCGCAGCCCGAGGTCCTCACCCGCGGGATCGGTCAGGCGGTCCTTGAGCGCCGCCGGGGTGAGCATCGCGCCGCCGACGGCGACCGCCACCAGGGCCACCACCGCGACGCGCGGCCGCACGACGGCGAGCCACACGAGCCCGCCGGCCACGAGGCCGGCGACCGCCCCGCGCGTGAACGAGAACGCCACGGCGGCGAGTGCGAGCGTCGCCGCGAGCGCCGCCAGCCGCCGCAGCGCCGGCGACGCGGCCCGGCGGTCGACGGCCAGCGTGAGCGCGAGGGGGATCAGCGCGATCAGGTAGCCGGCGAACTGGTTCGGGTGGCTGAACGACCCGGCGACGCGCCCGACGAGCTCGTCGCCCACGAGCACGCCCGCCTCGCTCACGCGGCCACTCAGCTTCTGCGTCACGCCGTGCGCTCCCGCCACCAGCAGGCCGCCGATCGCGCCGGCGACCACAACCACCAGCTGCTCGCGGCGCTGACAGATCTGGACGACCGCGAAGAACAGCACCGCCGCCACCGCCACGCCCAGGAACGAGGTCACCGACTCGGCGGGGTCGAGCGCGGCCAGCGACGAGGCCCCGGCGGCGGCGACGAACACGCACACCGCGAGCGACAGGCCGCGGCCGACCGGCTCGCGGCGTCGCTCGACGAGCAGGCCGTACGCCAGCAGCGCGACCGCGAGGCCGGAGACGAGGAAGCGCAGCGGACGGCCGCCGGCCAGCGCGGCGTTGGTGAACGGCGCGAGCACGAGAACCAGCGCGATGCCGGCTGCCGGGCGCCGGGCGACCAGCGCCAGCACAGCGGCGGCGACCAGCAGCGCCGGGAAGACCGCCGGATGGACGCGGTAGGCGACCACCGGCCACGCCGCGGCCAGGGCGAGCGCGAGGCCCAGCGGCCACAGCGGCCCCAGCACGCGCGCGGTCATCGCCGCAGCCGGCCGGCCTTCCTGGCGGCGGCGCTGTCCTCGCCGTTCGGCGCCGCGTAGTAGCCGTACGAGTCGCGGCTCGTGCGCCCGCTGCGGTTGAGCACCGCTCCGAGCAACACGGCGCGCGAGGTCTCGAGCTGGGCCAGGCCGGCGCGCACGCGCGAGCGGCCGGCGCGCTGGGCGTCGACGACGAACAGCACCCCGTCGGCGTGCCCGAGCACGACCGAGGCGTCAGCGCCGACGGAGATCGGCGACGTGTCGATGATCACGCGGTCGAAGCGCTTGCGCAGCTCCGCGACCAGCGTGCGCAGCCGCTCGGAGCCGAGCAGGCGCGTCGGGTTCGGTGGCAGCGGCCCTGGCCAGACCACCGACAGGCCCGTGGAGTGCTCGGCGATCACGTCCTCCAGCTCGTGCGTCCCGGCGAGGTAGTTCGTGAGCCCGATGGGCGCGGGCTCGCGGCGCAAGCCGACCGCGGTATGGCGCAGGCCCGGCCGGCGCAGGTCGGCCTCGACGAGCACCACGCGCTCGCCGTTCTGCGCGGCCACCAGCGCGAGGTGGGCGGCCGTCGTGCTCTTGCCCTCGAGCGGAGTCGAGCTCGTGATCGCGAGCACCTGCCGCCGCCCCTCTCCCGCGAAGTCGACGTTCGCGCCCAGCAGCCGGAACGCGTCGACCGTCGCCGGGCCGCTGTGGTCCTCGCCGAAGCTGGGGATGCGGGCGATGATCGGCTGCCCGAGCACCTCGAGCTCGTCGGCGCTCACGCGCAGGCGGTCGTCGAGCCGCTCGCGCAGGAGCACGAACCCGGCGCCGAGCACCAGCGCGAGGATCGCGCCGAAGCCGAGGTAGAGCGGGACGTTGGGGCTCGCCGCCTCGGTCGGCGGCACGGCCGGCTCCGTGACGCTGATGCGGGTGGGCGCGGCCGACCGGCGGAAGCTCGCGTCGACCCGCTCGATGAAGGTCTCCGCGTAGCGGTTCGCCAGCTCGCTGGCCTCGCGCGGCGTGCCCGCGCGCGCGGTGATCTGCAGCAGTTGGGTGCGCTCGACCGGCGCGAACGTCATCTCCTCGAGCAGCTCCTCGCGCGTCATCGAGCCGCCAAGGTCGCGGACGACCTGGTCGGCGACGCTCGGCTGGGCGGCGAGCGCCGTGTACGTGCGCGCGAGCTGCTCGCCGACCCCGGTGTCGAGGGCGAGCGACTCGTTGCCGCTGTCGATCTCGCCGACGAACAGGGTGGCGGTCGCGTTGTAGCGGTCGGGCAGCGCGAACGTCACCGCCACGACGACCGCCAGGCAGAGCGCAGTCGTGGCGGCGAACAGCCACCGCCGCTGCCACAGCACGCCGAGGAACTGGTCGGGGCTCACGCCGTCACCGCCCGTCGGAGGGCGCCCGCCACGGCGCGCAGCGGCAGCCCGTGACGGGCGCAGCCGGCCAGAAAGCCGCTCGCCCAGGCGAGGTGCATCGTCGAGAGCACCGCGACGAGGCCCAGCCGCTCCTGCGGCACCTGGCGGGCGGCGGCGCCGACCCGGCCGGCGTAGGCCAGGCAGCCGAGCGCCGCCAGCCGCCGGGTACGCGGCAGCGCGAGCCCGGCGACCATGAGCGCCAGCGCGAGCGGGGCAAGATGGGTTGGGCGCAGCGCGTCTGGGTGGAGCGCGCTCGTCCGCACGCGGAAGAAGCCGAAGCGCCAGTACTGCACGAACAGGCCGTGGAGCGAGTCGCGCGGTGCGTAGTGCGCGGCCATCGCCGGGATGCACACGATCCGTCCTCCGCGTGCCAGCGTCCGTGCGGCCAGTTCAGCGTCCTCATTCACCCGGAACGTATCGTCCCAGCCGCCCAGCGACTGGAGCGTGGTGCGAAGCCAGACTCCGGCGAACACGCCGGTGTCGAGCTCGAACTCCTCGCCGGAGTCGTCGCCCCGCCACTTGCGCGAGCCGCCCTGGCCCAGCGACAGGGTGAGCGCGGTGGCCACACGACGCGACCAGCGCCCGTCGCCCGCGGGGACGGCCGGGCCGGTCACCCAGTCGGCGCCGCCGCGCCGCAGCCGGTCGACGCCGCGCTCGACGTAGTCAGGCGGGAAGGTGGCGTGGGCATCCATGCGGGCGACGAACTCGCCGCGCGCGTTGGCGAGCGCGAGGTTGAGCGCGGCCGGGATCGTGCGTTCGTGATTGTCGAGCACTCGGAAGCGAGGGTCGGCGGCCGCGAGCTCGTCGAGGATCGCGCGCGTGCCGTCCGTCGATCCGCCGTCGACGAGCAGGAACTCGAGCTCGCCGTCGAAGCGCTGGGCGGCCATCGCGGCCGCCGCGTTGCGGATGTGGCGCGCCTCGTCGAGCACCGGGACGAGCACCGACGCCATCGTCATGCGTTCGCCTCGGCCATTCGCGGGTCGCGCCGGAGCCGCCGGTGCTTGAGCTGCAGGTAGTACCAGTCGGCGAGCGCGCGGAAGCTCTTGCGCGAGTACAGGTTCTGGCGGGTGACCGCCTGCCAGGCGTGCATGACCTCGGCGGCGGGCTCGTAGTGGACCTCGAGGCCCGCGGCCCAGACGCGCAGGCACCAGTCGAGGTCCTCGCCGCCGTACGAGGAGACGCGGCGGTCGTACGGCCCAAGGCGGTCGACGAGCTCACGGCGCCACATCTGGGCGGCTCCCGAGACCCAGACGACGGGGCGGCGCGACGCGTGGTCGAAGTCCTTCATCAGGTGGCGCCGGTGGACCGGCGGGTCGTCGCTGATCAGGCGCGGGTACGGGCCGCGGCGGATGAACGGGATCCAGAACGGCGGCCAGCGGCGGCACGAGAGCTGCAGCTCGCCTTGTTCGGAGACCAGCCGTGGGCCGACGAGCCCGACCTGCGGATGGCTGTCGAGGACTGCCACGAGACGCTCGATCGTCTGCGGTCGCACCTCGGTGTCGGAGTCGAGCATGAAGACGTAGCGGCCGCTGACGTGCTGCAGGCCGTCGTTGCGGCCGGCGACGAGGCCTCCGTTCGTCGGGCGGGCGACGACGGTGGCGTGGGGGAACGCGTTGCGGACGGCCTCGGGCGTGCCGTCACCGGAGCCGTCGTCGACGACGACGATGTCGTGGTCGGTCGTCGTGTGGCGGGCGATCGAGTCGAGGCAGGCGAGCACGCGCTCGCGGTCGCGCCAGGCGACGACGACGATCGTGACGGTGGGCGTGCTGTTCAAGAGGGTCAGCGAGGTCGCAGGCGGCGCAGGGTGCGGACGACGCGCTGCTGGGATCGGTTCCCGGCGAGGTCGCGGCCGACCACCTGGACCACGACGCGTGCGCGGCGGCGTCTGGGCAGCTTGACCGCGACGCGCCGCAGCTGTCGCGCGCGCGTGATCGAGAGCGAACGGCGCGTGCGCTTGCCGTGCGCTCGGGCGTAGATGCGCACGGTTCCGCGCTCGTCGAGCCGCAGGCGCAGGCGCGCGGGGCCGCCGCGGCGGGCGGGCCGGAGCAGCGAGAGGCTGAGGCGCGGCGCGCGCTTGTCGCCGGCGGGTGGCGGTGCGGGCGGGCGGGTCGCGAGCTGCACCCACGTCGCGACGGACGGCGTGCCGGCGGCGTCGAGCACGAACAGCATGTACCAGCCGGGCGGCGCGACCGTCGGTCCGGGCGGCGCCTTCAGGCTGAGGCCGGCGCCGTCGGCGGCGGTGACCTGCAGCTCGACGTGGCGCTGGTTCATGTCGTTGCCGTGCGTGGTCGCGCCGGGCGCCATCAGCACCGCGCGGGTGGCGGCGCGGTCGGCGACCTGCACGCGGAAGGCGTCGCCCCACTGCAGCGCACTCGGGGCCGACGCGATCCGCGGCCGGGCGGTGCCGGAGAACAGGTAGGGCGGCGAGTAGGCCTCGGCGGTGTCGCTGCCGAGCGTCGGGTCGGCGGTCGTCGGTCATGGTCCAGTAGTCGTCGCCGGCCGACAGCACGCGGCCGTCGGGCAGCAGCACGGCCGTCGAGTGGTAGCTGCGGAACTTCTGCTGCGGCGGCCCGAGCTCCCACGCGGTCGCGCCGGGGCGGTAGATCTCGACCTGCTTGAGCTCCTGCTGCTGCGGGCTGCCGACCCAGTTCTGGCCCTCGTTGGCGGAGACCCCGGCGGCCCCGCCGACCATCACCATCGAGCCGTCGGGCAGCTGCACGAGGTTGGCGTTCGAGCGCGGGACCTCGAGGTCCGGCACGCGGCTCGCGTCGGTGATCCAGCTCAGACCCGCCGGATTCGTGATGTCGGCCGTCTCGGCGGTGTCGATCGAGCTCCGCGGCAGCGCGCTGCCCGTGTACCCGCCCACGATCGCCGCCCGTGACGAGCCCGACGGCGCGCCGGGGAGCAGCACCGCGCTGCCGGTCGGGTGCCAGTCGTTGAGATCAGGAAGCTGCGTCCACGCGCTCTGCCCGGAGTCCAGGCGCGACGGGTCGAGCAGCGCGACGTCCCCGATGTAGGGGCCGAGCATCAGCATCTTGCCGGACGGGAGCGTGAGCAGGTGCGGATAGAAGCCGGGGGTGTCCGCTCCCCACGCCACATTCGAGGCCGGGTACCGCGTCCACGTCCCGACGCCGCCGCGCGCCGGCGACGGCGTGAAGACCTCGAGGTCGGCGTTCATGCTTCCGCTGCCCGACTCATCCAGGCCCGAGAGGACCACGATCCGCCCGTCGGCCAGCTGGCCCTGACCGGGGTACCAGCGGCCCTCGCGCATGTCCGGCTGGCGGGTCCACTTCTCGGTCCACGGGTCGAACGTGAGCGCGAACCGCGCGCCCTTGAACTGCGTCCCCGGTCGCTCGATGTCGAGCGTGCCGCCGGCCATGAACACTTCGCCGGTCGGCAGCAGCGACTGGCCCGAGCAGAAGATCGGCACGTTCGGGTCGAGATCGCCGTCACGGTCGAAGTCGAGCGGAGGCGGCGACACGTTCCGCGGCGCTACGCCCGGCGTCGCGGGGTCCCACAGATACGCGCGCGACTCGTTCGGCCGCTCGCCGCTACCGCCGGTATCGGGGCCCGGTCCCAGTACAGGATCTTGCCGGTCGGCAGCAGGACCATGTTGATCGCGTAGCCGGGCAGCGTTGCGGGCGGGCCCCAGTCGCCCACGACCGCGGGCGCGGGAAGCGCCAGCGAGCGCGCGAACGCCGCCGACGCCCGCTGCTGCGCCTGCGCGCGCCGCTCCTGCTCAGCCTCGGGCAGTCGCGCCCAGCGCCGCGCCGCCCGCTCCTGCACGGCGTGGTCGGCCGCGTGCCCAGAGCCGAGCACAGCGGCCTCGACGCCCTGCGACGAGCGGTCGTGGGCGTCCGCGACGGCGGCACTGGCGAGCAGTACCACGAGGCCCCCGGTAAGCGGCTTCCATAGCCGAATGTTGGCAATCCTGAGCATCCGTGCTGCCCTCCAGAGTGCCACAGGCCCACGACGCGTCCAATCGACCGTCCGTCCGGAGGTCCTAGGGTTCCTACAGGTGATCGACCTCCACGCCCACGTGCTGCCGGGGATCGACGACGGGCCGGCGACGATCCCCGAGGCGGTGGAGGTGATGGCGGCTGCGGCGGACGAGGGCGTGACCGTGCTCGCGGCGACGCCGCACGTCCGCCCGGACTTCCCGGCCGTCCGGCCGGCGGAGCTCGCCGCGCGCACGGCCGAGCTGGCCGCGACGTGCACCGCGCCACCGACGCTCGTCTCGGGAGGCGAGGTCGACCTCGCGTGGGCGCAGGACGCCTCCGACGAGGACCTTGCGGCGACGTCCTACGGCGGACGAGGCAACGACCTCCTGATCGAGACGCCGTACGGGGAGCTTCCGAGTGGCTTCGAGGACCTGCTGTTCCGGATCACCGCGCGCGGGTACCGCATCCTGCTCGCGCACCCGGAGCGCAGCCCGAGCCTGCAGAGCGCGCCGCAACGAGTCCGCTCCCTCGTCGAGCACGGTGTGCTGCTGCAGATCACCGCCGGCGCCCTCGCGTCACCCAACCGCCGATCCCGCTCCCGCCGGCTTGCCCGCGGGCTCGTCCGCGAGGGAGTCGCCCACGTCATCGCCTCCGACCGCCACGGCCTCAAGTTCACGCGCACGAACCTGCGCGAGGGAGTCGCCGCGGCCACCACCGACGCCGGCGCCCGAGCGATGTGGATGGCCACCGAAGCCCCGGCCGCCATCCTCGCCGGCGACCCCCTCCCACCCCCACCGACCCCACGCCCACGCTGGCGAATCCCCACCCGCCGCGGCTAGACTCCGACGCCTTGGGCGCGTAGCTCAGTGGGAGAGCGCTCGCTTCACACGCGAGAGGTCGCAGGTTCGAAACCCGCCGCGCCCATCCCTCGGGGATCGCGATACAGCGCGGTTTCTGTCGTTGAGGTCCTGCAGCCGTTCGGCTTCTGCGACCGCCTCAGCGCCTTTGGTGCCCGTTGGTGCCCACTCGCGGCCGCTCGACGAGCGCGCGCAGCCGCTCAGGTTCGCCGTCGGTCCCGTCCATCGCTCGCGCATGTCCTGCGCAGGCTGTGCGGCGTCAGGCCCTCCGGTAGCGGCTCGGAACTCGCACCGCCAAGGTCACGACCACCCGTAAGGACGTGCTCCTCCCGGTGGCGCGGGCCGCGATCACCCTATTGGGATGATGCGCGGCCCTTCCGGCCGCGACACGCTAAGCGTGCACCTGCGCACGCACGGCGCCGGGATCCTGGCGGACTGCGAGCCGCCTTCATCGCGCCTAGAGAGGGGAACGAATGGCGACGACTGCAAGAGGGGCATCCGGGCCTGGCGTCACCGTCGGACCGACGAGCGAGTTCAGCCTGTTCTTCCGGGTCAAGCCCGGCGACGGCGAGTCGTTGCGGGCGGCGCTCCGCGACCTGCAGGACACCCCCGGCTACCGGCCTGGGGACTACGGGATGGCGGTCTCGACGATCCACGAAGCGCGGTTCGTGCTGTTCGACGACGACACGCGGCTGGCGTTCATCACGAGCTTCGACGGCTCGTGGGACGCCTACATGGAGGACTTCTTCACCTCCGGGCCGACGCTCGAGCTCTTCGATGTCGTCTTCCGTCACACGGAGGGCTACGACGGCCTGCCGGACCTGGCGGCGCTGAAGGCGTTCATCCTGGATGCGCAGGAGACGGCGGCCGCGTACGCCCGCAACTACGGCGGCACGGTGAAGGAGGTCCGCAAGGCGCAGCGCGTCAACGCGGCCTTCCAGCAGGTGCTCGACGACCCCGGCGCCGGTGAAGCTCTGCAGCATCCGGCGCTGAAGCCGCTGCTCGACGAGGCCGCGGACTAGTCCATGTCCGACCACATCTCCGGACCGCGGGCGCTGTCCGATCCCATCGCCGACATCACCGACGTGTACGCGTTCCCGAGCCCGGAGCGGCCGGACCGCCTCGTGCTCGTCATGAACACGCTCCCGTTCGCCAAGCCGTGGGACGCGCTCTCCGAGGGGCTGATCTACCGCTTCCGGCTGCGGCCGCTCACCCCGGGCGCGCCCGGCGACGCGGTGCCGTTCACGGCGGGCGACGATGAGGTCGTCCTCGACTGCGTGTTCTCACCGCACGTGCACCCGAACGGGCCTCGGCGCTTCGAGCAGGAGGGCACGTGCACGACCCCGGCCGGCGAGACCGTCACCTTCCGGGTCAACGACCCGGCCGGCGGCGAGGGGCACGGTGTCCGGGTCTTCGCCGGCGCGCGCTGGGACCCGTTCATCATGGACGCCCCCGCCGCCTTGAAGACCATCGCCACGGGGAAGCTGGCGTTCACCGACCCGTCGACGATCTTCCTCGACGGCAAGGACGTCCTCAGCCTCGTCGTGGAGCTCGACACCGCGCTCCTCGGGGGCGCGGAGCTGGTGGCGGTCGTCGCCGAGACGCTCACCCGCGGCGCGTTCAACGTGCGGATCGAGCGCGTCGGGCGCCCCGAGGTCAAGAACATGATGTTGGCCCCGAAGCAGTTCGACCCGGTGAACCGCGACCTCGAGATCCGCGACCTCTACAACAGTGAGGACGCGTTCCAGTTGGCGGACGGCTACCTCGGCGCCTACCGGGCCCGGCTGAACGCCAACCTCGCCTTCTGGGACGGCCTCGACGGGAACGCCGACTGGGCGCTCGGCGAGGACGGCAGCCATCCGCTGACCGAGCTGGTGCTCGCCGACTACCTCGTCGTCGACGTGACCAAGCCCTACGTCGAGCAGGGGTCGTACCTGGAGATCGAGCTCGCCGCACTCCGGGGCGAGCCCCACCGGACCTGCGGCGGGCGGACGCTCAACGACGACGTGATGGACACCATCTTCACGCAGCTCATCAACGCCGGCAACGGACCGGTCATCCGCGACGGCGTCGACCGGTCGACGCGACCCGGCACCCGCACTTTCCCGTACCTCGCTGAGCCCAACCCGGACCCGCCCGAGCCGCCTGAGCACCACTGAGCGATGGCGAGCACGCAGCCATGACCGCGACGGAGGGCATCAGCCTGGAGCTCGACGACATCCAGAGCGGGGCGCTCCACGAGCGCCCGTCGCCCTACGTCGGCATCTACCTCCTGCTGCGCATCGACGATCGTGCCGCGGGCCGCGAGCTTGTCCGGCGGCTGCACGGCCTCGTCGATGCGGGACGACCGTCGACCGATCCGGCCCGCGACGCGTGGATCACCGCGGCCTTCACGTACCAGGGCCTCAAGGCGCTGGGGGTGCCGCAGGCCTCGCTCGACAGCTTCGCGCCCGAGTTCCGGCAGGGCATGGCGGCCCGCGCCGCGGAGCTGGGGGACGTTGGGGAGAGCAGCCCGGAGCACTGGGAGAAGCCGCTCGGGTCGCCCGACGTCCACATCGCCCTGGCGGCCATCTCCCCCGACGCCGCGCGACTGCAGGCCGTGGTCGAGAAGGCCCGCCGCGCCCATCAGGAGCTTGCCGGCGTCGAGCTGATCTGGCGGCAGGACTGCTACCAGCTGCCGACCGGGCGGACATCCTTCGGCTTCAAGGACGGAATCGGCCAGCCGGCGGTCGAGGGCAGCGGCAGGCCCCCCTCCAACCCGCAGGAACGCCCCCTCAAGCCGGGCGAGATCATCCTCGGATACCCGGACGAGACGGGCGAGCTGCCGCCGATGCCGACCCCGGACGTGCTCGGCCGCAACGGGACGTACATCGTCTTCCGCAAGCTCCACACGCGGGTGGCGGCTTACCGGCAGTACCTGCGCGCGAGGAGCGCGAGCCGCGAGGAAGCGGCGCGCCTGGGCGCCAAGATGGTCGGTCGCTGGCAGAGCGGCGCCCCGCTCGCGGTCTCGCCCGAGCGCGACGACCCGGAGCTCGGCGCCGACCCGCAGCGGCACAACGACTTCCTCTACGGCGACGACCCGCGCGGGCTCAAGTGCCCCCTCGGCGCCCACGCGCGACGCGCCAACCCGCGCGACGCGTTCGACGGCGACGGCGCCGTCGACGTCCGCCTGCACCGCATGATCCGGCGCGGCACCAGCTACGGGCCGATGCTGCCCGACGGCGTGCTCGAGGACGATGGCGCCGACCGCGGCATCATCTTCGTGTTCGCCGGTGCGCACCTCGGGCGCCAGTTCGAGTTCGTGAAGACCCAGTGGCTGAATGACGGCATCTTCATCGGCGCCCCGCTGGAGAAGGACCCGCTGGTCGGTCCGAACGACGGCACCGGGAGCTTCACCGTCCCCGAGCGGCCGATCCGCCGCCGGCTGCAGGACCTGCCGCCGTTCGTCGTCACCCGCGGCGGTGAGTACTGCTTCGTCCCGGGCCTGCGCGCGATGCGCTGGCTGGCGGAGCTGGAGCCGTGACCGGTTCGGACCGACAGGAGGAGGACAGCGTGGCCACGAACCCGACCAGCACCGACCGGTGGAAGGACCTCGACTTCGGCCCGCCGCCCTCCGGCCTCGAGGAGCCCAGCTCGCCGGTGCTCGTCGACTACCTCTCCGAAGGCCAGGTGGCGCTGATCACCCTCAACCGGCCCCACGCCGACAACGCGATCACTACCGAAATGGGCGCCCTCCTGACTGAGATCGTGGAGACGATCGCGGTCCGTCCCGCCGTCCGGGTGGTCATCCTCACCGGCGCCGGGGAGCGGGCGTTCTCGGTCGGCAGCGACCTGCGCCAGCGCAAGAACATGACCAAGGAGGACTGGTTGCGCCAGCGCCAGGACTTCGATCGCACGCTGTACACGGTGCGCCAGCTGCGCAAGCCGATTCTCGCCGCCGTGAACGGGACCGCCTACGGCGGCGGCTGCGAGCTCGCTCAGAGCACCGACTTCATCATCGCCTCAGAGAACGCCACCTTCGGGCAGCCAGAGGCGATGCTCGGTCTCGCAGCCGGCGGCGGCTCGCCGGCTCTGCTGCCCCGCCTGCTGCCCCCGGGCAAGGCCCTGCAGATGCTCATGACCGGCGACCCGATCACCGCGCAGGAGGCGCACCGGCTCGGCATGGTCAACGAGCTCCACCCGCAGGACGAGCTGCTGGACGCGGCGCGGCGGATTGCCGAGAAGATCGCGAGCAACTCGCCCACGGCGGTGCAGGCCGTCAAGCGGGCGGTCCACCTCGGCGAAGGCCAGCCGACCGAGCAGGCGATCGCGATCATGATGGACATGCATTGGCGGTCCGCCGTCCATCCCGACCGCATCGAGGGCATCGGCGCCTTCAACGAAGGCCGCGAGCCGACCTTCCGGGACGCCGACTACTGATGCGCGGCGCCCGGGGTGAACCACCCGCCCACCAGGAGGCCCAGCCATGGCCGTAGCAGACGAGCTCGCCCGAGCCCGCGCCGCACTTCAGATGATCAACCCGGCCCCATTCAACGCGGAGGCGCCGCCCGAGGCGCTGCATGGCGAGATCACCCCGACCGACCTCCACTACGTCCGGCGCGGCCCTTCCGGCCGCGACACGCTAAGCGTGCACCTGCGCACGCACGGCGCCGGGATCCTGGCGGACTGCGAGCCGCCTTCATCGCGCCTAGAGAGGGGAACGAATGGCGACGACTGCAAGAGGGGCATCCGGGCCTGGCGTCACCGTCGGACCGACGAGCGAGTTCAGCCTGTTCTTCCGGGTCAAGCCCGGCGACGGCGAGTCGTTGCGGGCGGCGCTCCGCGACCTGCAGGACACCCCCGGCTACCGGCCTGGGGACTACGGGATGGCGGTCTCGACGATCCACGAAGCGCGGTTCGTGCTGTTCGACGACGACACGCGGCTGGCGTTCATCACGAGCTTCGACGGCCCGTGGGACGCCTACATGGAGGACTTCTTCACCTCCGGGCCGACGCTCGAGCTTTTCGACGTTGTCTTCCGTCACACGGAGGGCTACGACGGCCTGCCGGACCTGGCGGCGCTGAAGGCGTTCATCCTCGATGCGCAGGAGACGGCGGCCGCGTACGCCCGCAACTACGGCGGCACGGTGAAGGAGGTCCGCAAGGCGCAGCGCGTCAACGCGGCCTTCCAGCAGGTGCTCGACGACCCCGGCGCCGGTGAAGCTCTGCAGCATCCGGCGCTGAAGCCGCTGCTCGACGAGGCCGCGGACTAGTCCATGTCCGACCACATCTCCGGACCGCGGGCGCTGTCCGATCCCATCGCCGACATCACCGACGTGTACGCGTTCCCGAGCCCGGAGCGGCCGGGCCGCCTCGTGCTCGTCATGAACACGCTCCCGTTCGCCAAGCCGTGGGACGCGCTCTCCGAGGGGCTGATCTACCGCTTCCGGCTGCGGCCGCTCACCCCGGGCGCGCCCGGCGACGCGGTGCCGTTCACGGCGGGCGACGATGAGGTCGTCCTCGACTGCGTGTTCTCACCGCACGTGCACCCGAACGGGCCTCGGCGCTTCGAGCAGGAGGGCACGTGCACGACCCCGGCCGGCGAGACCGTCACCTTCCGGGTCAACGACCCGGCCGGCGGCGAGGGGCACGGTGTCCGGGTCTTCGCCGGCGCGCGCTGGGACCCGTTCATCATGGACGCCCCCGCCGCCTTGAAGACGATCGCCACGGGGAAGCTGGCGTTCACCGACCCGTCGTCGATCTTCCTCGACGGCAAGGACGTCCTCAGCCTCGTCGTGGAGCTCGACACCGCGCTCCTCGGGGGCGCGGAGCTGGTGGCGGTCGTCGCCGAGACGCTCACCCGCGGCGCGTTCAACGTGCGGATCGAGCGCGTCGGGCGCCCCGAGGTCAAGAACATGATGTTGGCCCCGAAGCAGTTCGACCCGGTGAACCGCGACCTCGAGATCCGCGACCTCTACAACAGTGAGGACGCGTTCCAGTTGGCGGACGGCTACCTCGGCGCCTACCGGGCCCGGCTGAACGCCAACCTCGCCTTCTGGGACGGCCTCGACGGGAACGCCGACTGGGAGCTCGGCGAGGGCGGCAGCCATCCGCTGACCGAGCTGGTGCTCGCCGACTACCTCGTCGTCGACGTGACCAAGCCCTACGTCGAGCAGGGGTCGTACCTGGAGATCGAGCTCGCCGCACTCCGGGGCGAGCCCCACCGGACCTGCGGCGGGCGGACGCTCAACGACGACGTGATGGACACCATCTTCACGCAGCTCATCAACGCCGGCAACGGACCGGTCATCCGCGACGGCGTCGACCGGTCGACGCGACCCGGCACCCGCACTTTCCCGTACCTCGCTGAGCCCAACCCGGACCCGCCCGAGCCGCCCGAGCACCACTGAGCGATGGCGAGCACGCAGCCATGACCGCGACGGAGGGCATCAGCCTGGAGCTCGACGACATCCAGAGCGGGGCGCTCCACGAGCGCCCGTCACCCTACGTCGGCACCTACCTCCTGCTGCGCATCGACGATCGTGCCGCGGGCCGCGAGCTTGTCCGGCGGCTGCACGGCCTCGTCGATGCGGGACGACCGTCGACCGATCCGGCCCGCGACGCGTGGATCACCGCGGGCTTCACGTATCAGGGCCTCAAGGCGCTGGGGGTGCCGCAGGCCTCGCTCGACAGCTTCGCGCCCGAGTTCCGGCAAGGCATGGCCGCCCGCGCCGCGGAGCTGGGGGACTTTGGGGAGAGCAGCCCGGAGCACTGGGAGAAGCCGCTCGGGTCGCCCGACGTCCACATCGCCCTGGCGGCCATCTCCCCCGACGCCACGCGACTGCAGGCCGTGGTCGAGAAGGCCCGCCGCGCCCATCAGGAGCTTGCCGGCGTCGAGCTGATCTGGCGGCAGGACTGCTACCAGCTTCCGACCGGGCGGACATCCTTCGGCTTCAAGGACGGAATCGGCCAGCCGGCGGTCGAGGGCAGCGGCAGGCCCCCCTCCAACCCGCAGGAGCGCCCCCTCAAGCCGGGCGAGATCATCCTCGGATACCCGGACGAGACGGGCGAGCTGCCGCCGATGCCGACCCCGGACGTGCTCGGCCGCAACGGCACGTACATCGTCTTCCGCAAGCTCCACACGCGGGTGGCGGCCTACCGGCAGTACCTGCGCGCGAAGAGCGCGAGCCGCGAGGAAGCGGCGCGCCTGGGCGCCAAGATGGTCGGTCGCTGGCAGAGCGGCGCCCCGCTCGCGGTCTCGCCCGAGCGCGACGACCCGGAGCTCGGCGCCGACCCGCAGCGGCACAACGACTTCCTCTACGGCGACGACCCGCGCGGCCTCAAGTGCCCCCTCGGCGCCCACGCGCGACGCGCCAACCCGCGCGACGCGTTCGACGGCGACGGCGCCGTCGACGTCCGCCTCCACCGCATGATCCGGCGCGGCACCAGCTACGGGCCGATGCTGCCCGAGGGCGTGCTCGAGGACGATGGCGCCGACCGCGGCATCATCTTCGTGTTCGCCGGCGCGCACCTCGGGCGCCAGTTCGAGTTCGTCAAGACCCAGTGGCTGAATGACGGCATCTTCATCGGCGCCCCGCTGGAGAAGGACCCGCTGGTCGGTCCGAACGACGGCACCGGGAGCTTCACCGTCCCCGAGCGGCCGATCCGCCGCCGGCTGCAGGACCTGCCGCCGTTCGTCGTCACCCGCGGCGGTGAGTACTGCTTCGTCCCGGGCCTGCGCGCGATGCGCTGGCTGGCGGAGCTGGAGCCGTGACCGGTCCGGACCGACAGGAGGAGGACAGCGTGGCCACGAACCCGACCAGCACCGACCGGTGGAAGGACCTCGACTTCGGCCCGCCGCCGTCCGGCCTCGAGGAGCCCGGCTCGCCGGTGCTCGTCGACTACCTCTCCGAAGGCCAGGTGGCGCTGATCACCCTCAACCGGCCCCACGCCGACAACGCGATCACCACCGAAATGGGCGCCCTCCTGACCGAGATCGTGGAGACGATCGCGGTCCGTCCCGCCGTCCGGGTGGTCATCCTCACCGGCGCCGGGGAGCGGGCGTTCTCGGTCGGCAGCGACCTGCGCCAGCGCAAGGACATGACCAAGGAGGACTGGCTGCGCCAGCGCCAGGACTTCGATCGCACGCTGTACACGGTGCGCCAGCTGCGCAAGCCGATTCTCGCCGCCGTGAACGGGACCGCCTACGGCGGCGGCTGCGAGCTCGCTCAGAGCACCGACTTCATCATCGCCTCAGAGAACGCCACCTTCGGGCAGCCGGAGGCGATGCTCGGTCTCGCAGCCGGCGGCGGCTCGCCGGCTCTGCTGCCCCGCCTGCTGCCCCCGGGCAAGGCCCTGCAGATGCTCATGACCGGCGACCCGATCACCGCGCAGGAGGCGCACCGGCTCGGCATGGTCAACGAGCTCCACCCGCAGGACGAGCTGCTGGACGCGGCGCGGCGGATTGCCGAGAAGATCGCGAGCAACTCGCCCACGGCGGTGCAGGCCGTCAAGCGGGCGGTCCACCTCGGCGAAGGCCAGCCGACCGAGCAGGCGATCGCGATCATGATGGACATGCATTGGCGGTCCGCCGTCCATCCCGACCGCATCGAGGGCATCGGCGCCTTCAACGAAGGCCGCGAGCCGACCTTCCGGGACGCCGACTACTGATGCGCGGCGCCCGGGGTGAACCACCCGCCCACCAGGAGGCCCAGCCATGGCCGTAGCAGACGAGCTCGCCCGAGCCCGCGCCGCACTTCAGATGATCAACCCGGCCCCGTTCAACGCGGAGGCGCCGCCCGAGGCGCTGCATGGCGAGATCACCCCGACCGACCTCCACTACGTCCGCAGCAACTTCGCGCTACCCACGCACGACGGCACGCTCGAGATCGGCGGCGCCGTGGAGCACCCGACCACCCTGACGCTCGATGACCTGCGCGCCATGCCGGCCCAGGAGCGCGCGGTCACGCTGGAATGCGCAGGGAACGGGCGTCTAGAGACCCGGCCGCTGCCGATCGGCGAGCCTTGGGGGGACTACGCCGTGTCGACCGCGCGCTGGAGGGGTGCGCTGCTCCACGACATCCTGGACCGGGTGCATCCCGCGACTGAGGGGGTCGACGTGCGGTTCTCGGGCGCCGACTACGGCGCCTACCACCTCAAACCGGTCCTGGCGGACACCGACCGGGAGAACTTGCGGTTCGTCCGCGCGCTGCCGCTCGCCCTCGCCGCAGATCCGGCGGCGGAGATCCTGATCGCCTACGAGATGAACGGCGAGCCACTGGGTCTCGACCACGGAGCCCCCTTCCGACTCATCGTCCCTCACTGGTATGCGGTGGCATCCGTGAAGTGGCTGCAGCGGATCGACGTGCTCACCGAGCCCTTCGCCGGCGAGTTCCAGACCGGCCACTACATGTACGAGTGGCCCGATCGAGAGCGTGAGGCGGTCAGCCTGATGCGCGTGCGCGCGCGGATCACCGCTCCCGCAGCCAGCTCGATGATCGACCGCGGAACTCACACGGTGCGCGGCAAGGCGTGGTCAGGAACCGGACCCGTAACGCGGGTCGACGTCAGCCTCACCGGCGAAGGCGACTGGCACCCGGCCCGGGTCCAACCACCCTCCGGGCCGTACCACTGGCAGGACTGGTCGTTCGACTGGGCGGCCGACGACGTCGGCCGCCACACCCTCCGCGCCCGGGCGACAGACGCAGCCGGTCACACCCAACCAGAGGTCCCGCCCTGGAACAGGCTCGGATACGGGAACAACGCCGTCGAGGTCATCTACATCGACGTGGGCTGAGCAGGAGAACGCACGAAGCGGTCCGCGGCGTCGCGATCGAGCGTCGGCGCGTCCGCTGGTCGCCTGGGGCTTCACCGAAGCCGGCCGACGTGGCTCCGAAGTCTTGACAGCTCAGTCGCCGTGGCGCCGGCCACGGCGCTCGTCGACCTGCGCCCGCATGGTGTCCCAGCGTGAGCGCGCCTCGGCAGTGACCTCGTCCCACTGGCGCCGCACCTCGTCCTCGGCCGGCTTCTCGCCCCGCCGGATGCGGTCGAGCTCGTCGGCGACCTCGCGGCCGGCGGCCGCCGAGCGACGGTGACGACCATGACGCAGAAGAGCGCCGAGATCATCGCGAAGACGGCGCCGATCACGCCGTAGCGGGTGGCGAACGTGTTGAAGATGTGCGGGACGTAGACCGTCGCGCCGACCGAGTAGATCGCCAGCAGCACCGCGCCGAGAATGGCGAACGGCATGAGATCCGGGCGGGCGATGCGCTTGGCGCTGAGCACCCGGCCGCTCCTAGCGGATGAGTCTGAGGTACTCGATCGAGCGGCAGCGGTCGATGCTGTCGGCCGTGGCCCGATCGCGGCCTGAACCGCCGTTGACCCGGTCGCGGCGATGGTCGTGGCTGCGCAGGCGGTCGTTGCCGGCGTTGCCATACAGCCGGTCGCGGCCGCCTCGCCCGATCAGGGTGTCGCGGCCAGGCCCGCCGGTGAGACGGTTGGCGCGCCGGTTGCCGCTGATGTGGTCTCCGGCCCCCGAGCCGATCACCGACTCCACCCGGCTGAGATCGTCCGCACCCTCGCCCGAAGCCCGGCCGCGGGTGAGGTTCACCACCACGCCCTTGTCCTCGGTCACGGCGGCGAAGCCCGAGTAGTCCACGGTGTCCGTGCCGCCGCCGCCGATCAGGGCGTCGTCCGCGCCCTTGCCTCGCAGAACGTCGTCGCCCGGTCCTCCATCCACGCGGTTCGCGATGCCGTCCCCGGTCAGCATGTCGGCGCCGCGACCCCCGCGCACGTCTTCGAAGCCGAGCAGCGCGTCCGTGCCGGCGCCCACGGCCCGCTGCTGGACCAGGTTCACACGCACGCGCCTCGTCGACGACGAGAAGTCGACCGTGTCCGTGCCCGCGCCTCCGTCGAGGTCGTCGTCACCGCCGCGACCTTCGATTCGATCCCGGCCGGTTCCCCCGTCGAGCGTGTTGGCCCCGCTGGTGCCCCGAAGCACGTCGTTGCCGATTCCCGACGTCGCGTTCTCGATCGCGACGAGCGTGTCGACGCCGCGTCCGCGGCCTTCGCCGGATATCAGGTCGACCTGGACATTCGTGCCCGACGTCGTGTAGTCGGCGGTGTCGATGCCCTCACCGCCGCTCAGCGTGTCGTCGGCTCCTGCGCCGTTCAGCGCGTCGTCGCCCGCCGCGCCCAGGAGGGTGTTCGGCCGGGTGTTCCCGACGATGACGTCGTCGTACACCGACCCGACCGCATTCTCGATCTCGGCGAGCGTGTCGGTGCCGCCTGCACCGGTCACGGTGTTCGACTGGAGGTTGAGGCTGACCCCACCGATCGACCTCGAGTAGTCGACGGTGTCGGCGCCAAGCGCTCCGTCCAAGGTGTTGGCAAGGTCGGTGCCGATGAGCATGTCGTTGAACGACGAGCCCGTCGCGGATTCGAACGAGGCGAGCGAGTCGGTGCCGTCTCCTGTGCTCAGCCCGGTCTCGAGGTCGATGGTCGTGCCGGAGACCGCAGATTCGAGCGACACGGTGTCGGTGCCGGTGCCCCCGTCGAGGCCGTCGTCGCCCCCTCGGCCGTTGACGATGTCGTTGCCGCCGAGACCCCGGATCGAGTTCGGACCGCCGTCTCCGGAGAGCACATCGGCGGCCGAGCCGCCCGTGAGGTTCTCGAGCCCGTGCAGCGCGTCGGTGCCGGCGCCGATCGTGTCCTGCGTGACCTGGTCGAGGGCGACGGTGACCGCGGCGGCGGATGAGGCGTAGTCGGCAGTGTCGTTGCCGTTGCCGCCGTAGAGCGTGTCGTCCCCCAAGCCTCCGGTCAGGCGGTCGTCCCCGTCCAAGCCGCTGATCACGTTGGCCGTTCCGTCGCCGGTCAGCGTGTCATCGAACGTCGTGCCCTCGACGTTGCGGATGCCGGTGATGGTGTCGGTGCCCGATCCGCCGGTGTTCTGCGCGGCGGTCACCGCCAACGAGACGGTGACCCCATCGGTGGTCGCCGGGAAGCGCAGGGTGTCGATGCCGGTGCCACCCCCGATCGTGTCGTTCGCGAGGCCGGACGACAGGACGTCGTCGCCCTGGTCGCCCTGCAGGGAGGACGGGAGTGCCAGCGCCGTTCCGGTTCCGAGCCCGCCCGCCGCGGAGATCTCGTCGTCGCCGTCGGCCCCGCTCACCGTGTAGTTCTCCACTTGGACCGCAGTGATGTCCGCGTCGTCGTCGCCGTTGAGGTTGACGCCGTTGAGGTTGACCCCACCGGTACCGATCACCACGTGGTCGCGGACGGGGAGCCGGTGACCGTGAGGCGATCGCCGGAGCCGAGCCCGAGCGCGACGTTGATCTCGATCTCCGGGACGCCGATCGCCTCCAGAGCCGGGCCGGGACCCAGGGCACCGTTGGACAGATCGACCACCGAGGTCTCGTTGCCGGTGCTGCCGTTGATGATGACCGTGTTGATGTTGAGCACGGTCGCCCCACCGGCGCACGGAACGTTGTTGAGCGTCAGCGCCGTGCCGCTCCTTGAGACGGTCGCCGTCTCGTTCGCAACCAAGGTGACCGTCATGGTCGCGGCGCCGGAAGTACAGGTTGCCGCCTGCGCGACACCGGGAACCATCAGCGTGGCGGCGAGACCCGCCACAAGAACAAGGCAGCGCTTCATCATCCGCTGCCACCGCGCGCGACAGGGATCCGCCTCAGGTCCGATCACCGGAATCCTGCAGATGCGGGCATGATGCCGTTCTTTGCGGCGGAGCGGACGTCCGGGCGTCGCAGTTCTTACGTCAGCGCCTCGTCCAGGAAGCCCGACCACGCGACGCTCGTAGTCGTCGCGCTGCTCGTAGATCGCGTCGGTGTGGTTCGCGTCCGGGAGGTTCCAGTGGTCGACCGGGGCGGTGCCGGCGACCTCGTCGTAGTGGACGTTGAAGTCGCGTTCGAGCGCCGTGCCCGCCGAGACCAGCAGCGTCGGTGAGTCGATGCGCGGGATGGCGTCCTCGAGCGGCTCTCCCGGCCGGTCGCCGGTGAGGACTCCGATGGTCGCGAACATGAGCCAGGACGGCGCGGTCTCGAGGCCGGTGCCGTTGAGGCGCTGGCCATCCTCGAACGAGCCCGCCGCGGCGCCGTCGGTGACCAGCGCCGCGACATCGTCCCGCGCAGCGGCGACCTCGATCAGGACGTCGGCGCCCGTCGAGAGGCCGAGCGCGGCGATGCGGTCGGGGTCGACGTCGTCCTGCTGCTTGAGGAACGCGAGCGCTCCGTCGATGTCCTTGGCCCAGTCCCAGCCGTAGTTGTTCTCGCTGCCGTCGCTCTCGCCTCGGCCGCGGGCGTCGTAGACCAGCACGCCGTAGCCGTGCGCGGCCAGCATCTCGGCGTGGGCGACGGAGCCCTTGCGGTCGCTGCTGCCGCCGTGCACGACCAGCACCGCGGCGCCGTTCTCCGACGGCCGGTACCAGCCCTTGATGTCGAGCCCGTCGCTCGCCTCGAACGCGACGTCGCGGTACGCGGCGCTCGGCGGCTCGCCGACCGGCTCGCGCCACTTGTGCGACGAGACGATGCCCGCGCCGATCGGTGCGAGCACGAAGATCACGCCGAGCAGGAACGCCGGCACGGCCACCGCTCGGCCCAGCCACGGCCGCGCCGCCGCTCCGCGCTGGCGCCACGGGATCGCGACCGCCAGCCCCACGAGCACCACGCCGCCGGCGACGGCGAGCGCGCCGGTCACGTCGCTCCCGGCCGCGCCGTACTTCTCGATGTGGATCAGGTGCAGCGTGCCGTTGACGATCGCGAGCCCGCCGAACGAGAACGCGAGCGCGGCGCGCAGGCCGGGTCGCAGCGACGGGAACGCGAGCACGCCCGCGACGCTGGCGACGACCGCGATCAGCCCGGCGAGGGCGTGCTGACCCAGGCCGAGGCCCGCGCCGCGGTGCACGAACGCGTCGTCGAGCGCGTGCACGAGGACCAGCAGCGTCGCGGCGCCGAACACGAGCGCCTCGCGGGAGCGAAAGCGGCTCATCGACCGAGCTCCCCGTCGAAGAAGCCGACGACGCGGCGCTCGTACTCCTCGGGCCGGGCCGCGAGCCCGCCCACGTGCCGCGACTCGGGAATCTCCCACAGCGTGCTGTTGGCGCCGGCCGCGGCGTGGTAGCCGCGGTTGAGCTTCTCGCCGTTGGGGGCGTTGGGGGCGGCGATCAGGAGCAGCGGCTCGTCGACGCGGGCGGCGAGGTCCTTCAGGTTCGCCGGCGGAGCGTGGTTGGCGGAGATCGCTGTCGCGGCGGTCCTGACCGCCGACATCGCCGCGCCGAGCGTGTACTTCGCGACCGGGCCCTCGTCCTCCTGGTCCATGTCCTCGGAGAAGGTCCGCGCCCCGGCGCCCTCGGACACCACGGCGGCGAGCTCGTCGGTCTCGGCGGCGGTCTCGATCATCATCTCGCCGCCGACGGAGAGCCCGATGCCGCCGATCCGCTCGGGGTCGACGTCGGGGCGGCGCTGGAGGTAGTCGATCGCGGCCTTGACGTCCGCGTCGCCGCCCCAGCCCCACGAGTTCGGCTCGCCCTCGCTGCGGCCCTCGCCGCGGCGGTCGAACAGCAGCACGCCGTAGCCGTGCCGGGCGAGCATCCGCGCCGGGCGCTGCGAGCCGTTGCGCCCGGGGAACGAGATCACCGCGGCGCCGTTCTTCGACGGGATGTACCAGCCCTCGAGCTCGAGCCCGTCGCTGGTCGTGAACCTCACGTCCTCGTGCGCGACGCCGAGCCGGTCCGGCGGGACGACGGCGCGGCCGACGTGCGTGGTGCCGTAGCCGATCGCGGCGGCGATGACGAGCGGGCCGACGAGCAGGACGCCGCCGGCACCGAGCAGCACTCGCCGAGCCGAGCGCCGCCACAGCGGTCCGTCGGTGCGGCGGGTGCGCCACAGCGTCGCGGCGCCGAGGCCCAGAAGCAGCAGGCCGGCCGGAATCGCGGCCAGGCCGGTGAAGTCGTCACCCGAGGGGCCGACCTCCCGCGCGTAGTGGAAGCCCTCGATGCCGGCGGCGATGCCGAGCACGCCGAGGACCAGGGCAAGCGCCCCGCGGCGGCCGCCGCGCAGGCGCGGATACGCCCAGGCGGCGAGGCCGAGCAGGGCGAGCGGGATGAGCCCGCTGACGAGGTGGTCGCCCGCCGCGGTGCCCGGCTGCGGCTGCAGGTAGTTGTCGTCGACCACGTGCAGCGCGATCAGCGCCGTCGCGATCCAGAACAGCAGGGTCTCGCGTGTCCGCCCGCGGGTCGGCGTTGGGCGCGGGACGAGCCGGGGAAGCGTCTGGAGGGCCATACGGCGAGCTTCCCGTGCGAGGGGAGCGCCGGCCACGGGGTTCGCCTGTGAACCGAGGGCCGGTGCTCCGGGACTACGGGTGCGGTGGGCTGGGGGTCAGCCGGTACGGTCGGCAGCCGCGGGCTACGCCTCCGGCTCGATGTTCTGGTTGATCGAGAAGAGGTTGTAGGGGTCGTAGATCGCCTTGATCTGCGCCAGCCGCGCGTAGTTGTCGCGATAGCTCGCGCGGACTCGGTCCTGGCCCTCGTCCATCATCATGTTCACGTAGGCGCCGCCCGCGGAGTACGGGTGCAGCGCCTCCTGGTAGTCGACGCTCCAGCGGCGGATGGCGTCCACGTTGGCGGGGTCGCGATCGACGCCGGCGAAGACCGCGCCCCAGCGGGCGTCGCGGTAGCTCCACGCCGTGTCGGCGGAGCCCACGTCGTGGGCGGCACCGTCGATCGGGTACAGGTGCATGGTCGACTGCATCGTCGGCAGCTCGGCGCCGAAGCGGGCGTGCAGCTCGACGGCCTCGTCCGGGATCTCGTTGACGAAGTCGGCCCGCCAGTACCACTGGTCGCCGGCCGGGTAGAGGCCGTCGAACGCGCCCTGGAGCGCCGCGTGGGGCATCGGCTGGACGCCGTGCATGAGCGGCTCCGGCAGCGCGTCGAGCAGCGGCGCCATCGCCGCCGCGGCGTCCTCCTCCGCGCCCGTGTAGCACCACACGACGCCGCAGACCTTGCGCAGGTGCAGCGGCTCGGGGAACGGGTCGGCCGGCGGCACCATGCCGAACATGAAGAAGCCGTTGAGCTCGCGCGGCGCACTCGAGATGAAGTCGCGGTAGGCCGAGAGCACCTCGGCGCCCTGCTCGACATCCCAGAAGGTGGGGCCGGCGATCACGGTCGACACCTCGTGCAGCCGGAACAGGAACGACGTCACGACGCCGAAGTTGCCGCCACCGCCGCGGATCGCCCAGTAGAGGTCGGGGTGCTCGTCGGCGCTCGCCCGCACGCGCTCGCCGCTCGCGAGCACGAGATCGGCCTCGAGCAGGTTGTCGATCGCCAGGCCGCACTTGCGCGTGAGGTGGCCGAGGCCGCCGCCGAGCGTGAGCCCGCCGACGCCGGTCGTCGAGATGATGCCGCTGGGCGTCGCGAGCCCGTGCTCGCTCGTCGCGCGGTCGACCTCGCCCCAGGTACAGCCGCCGCCGACGCGCACGGTGCGCGCGAGCGGATCGACCTCGATGTCCTTGAACATCGAGAGGTCGATCACGACGCCGCCTTCGACGGTGCCGAGCCCGCCGCCGTTGTGGCCGCCGCCGCGGACAGCGAGCAGCAGATCGTGGTCGCGGGCGAAGCCGACGACCCGGGAGATGTCCTCGACGGTCCCGCAGCGGGCGATCAGCGCCGGGTGCTTGTCGATCATGCCGTTGTAGACCTTGCGCGCCTCGTCGTAGTCGATGTCGTCGGGCCCGATCAGGCGACCCTGGAAACCGGAGAGCTCTCGACGGGCCTGCGCGGGTGAGATGACGGTGCTCACGTCTTTCTCCTAACGCCGCTGGGAGTGAATGGCCATCTCCTATTGACGCCGCCCGTCGGCCGCGTATTCCCGCCGCTTGGCCGACGTACCACGCGGGTACCGCACTCCAGCGATGAGCAAGGGCCTCCGCGGCGAATGGGCTCGTGTCACGGTCGCGCCTGACGCAGGGCATCGTCCACAGCGCTGCGTCTGGGACAGTCCCGCCGACTTCAATCAGCGGCTCGCGACGTTCCTCGCCAGGTAGCGCCGGATCCCGCGGGCGATCCGGCTCGTCGCGCTTGACAACATCCCGGGATGGCCGCGACCGCCCCCAGCCGCCCGCGCAGGATGAGCGCGGCGCTGCGCGAGGAGGCGCGCGTCACCCCGCTCGAGCTGTTCTTCGATCTCGTGTTCGTGCTCGCGCTGACGCAGTGCACGGCGCTGATGGCCGACCAGCCGACATGGGAGGGGCTGGCGAAGGGCATGCTCGTGCTCGCCGTGATGTGGTGGGCGTGGGTCGGCTACGCGTGGCTCACCAGCGTCATCGACCCCGAGGAGGGGGCGGTGCGGCTCGTGATCTTCGCCGCGATGGCGGGGCTGCTGATCGTCGCCCTGTGCGTGCCGGGCGCCTTCGCCGGCGACGCGCTGCTGTTCGCGGGCGCGTATGGCGTGGTGCGCCTCGCCCACCTCGCGCTGTTCTATCTCGCCTGCCGCGACGACGAGGTGCTGCGCCGCGCCGTGACGACCGGCCTGTCGGTGAGCACGGCGGTCGCCATCGGGCTGCTGGTCGTCGCGTCGTTCCTCGACGGCCTGCCCGCAGGGCGCGGTCTGGGCGCTGGCGCTCGCGATCGACATGAGCGGCCCGCTGCTGAACGGCCAGGACGGCTGGAAGCTCGTCCCCGAGCACTTCGCCGAGCGCCACGGGCTGATCGTCATCATCGCCCTCGGTGAGTCGATCGTCGCGATCGGGATCGGGGCCGAGGGCGACCTGACCGCGGGCGTCGTCGCCGCGGCGTCGTTCGGGGTGATGGTGGCGGCCGCTATGTGGTGGCTGTACTTCGACGTCGTCGCGCTGGCCGCCGAGCGACGGCTCTCCGACGCCGAGCCCGGCCGCGAGCGCAACACGATCGCGCGCGACTCGTTCTCGTACCTGCACCTGCCGATGGTCGCCGGCATCGTGCTGCTCGCGCTCGGCCTCAAGAAGACGCTCGAGCACGTCGAGGACCCGCTCAAGCTCGTGCCCGCGGTCGCGCTGCTCGGCGGCACCGCGCTCTACCTGCTGGCCCACGTGGCGTTCCGCTACCGCAACGTGCACAGCTTCAACCGGCACCGGACGATCGCGGCCGCGCTGCTGCTCGCGCTGATCCCCGTGGCCGTCGAGGTCCCGGCGCTCGCGACCGTGATCGCAGTCGCGGCGCTGCTCGCGCTGCTGATCGTCTACGAGGTGCGGCGCTACAGCGAGGCGCGCGACCGGCTGCGTCACCAGCTCGGCAGCTGACCCTATACAGCGGCTTGCGGCGATGACCGATACTCGTGCATATGCACTTTCGCCGCGAACGCGTCCGCATCGAGACCGAGCGCCACGAGATCGAGGCGACGCTGCAGTTGCCCCACGAGGGGTTCCGCTCGCGCACCTCGGACTTCCTCAACGCCCACGAGCGCGAGTTCCTCCCGCTCACCGACGTCGCGGTCCGGCGGCTCGACGGCTCGCGTTCGGTCGAGCGCCACGACTTCCTGGCGCTCGCCGTGCGTCACGTGGTGATGGTCGTCGAGCTCGAAACGCTCGACATCGTGGACGACACCGGCGGCGCCCCGGAGCCGGCGCCGCTCGCTGCGGTGTCCACGCCGCCGCCCCCGCTCGACTGAGAATCACCTCGAGCTGGGTATAGAGATGGCATGAACACCAGAACGATCGCCATCATCGCGCTCATCATCGCCGTCATCGTGCTGGTGCTGCTACTCATGTAGCTCGCTGCCTGAGGCGCCGTTTAGGCGCGGTTTCGCGCGCCTTCAGAGACGCGGGGCATGCTGCGCGGTCATGCGCGTGCTGATCGCCGAGGACGAGCCCCGTGTGGGCGATGCCGTCGCGCGCGGGCTGCGGCGCGAGGGCATGGCCGTCGATCTCGCACGCGACGGTGCCTCCGCGCTGCGCAAGGCGCTGGCGGCGCCGTACGACGTGGTCGTGCTCGACCGCGACCTGCCCGAGCTGCACGGCGACGAGGTGTGCCGCGCGCTCGCCGGCAAGCGGCCCGACACCAAGGTGCTGATGCTGACGGCGGCCGCCGGCGTCGACGATCTCGTCGGCGGCCTCGCCCTCGGCGCCGACGACTACCTCCCCAAGCCGTTCCGCTTCGCCGAGCTGGTGGCGCGCACGCGCGCACTCGCCCGCCGCAACGGCGCGCCGCGGCCGCCGGTGTTGACCGCCGGCGACGTCGAGCTCGACCCCGCCCGCCGCACGGTGACGCGCGCCGGCCGGCCGATCGATCTCGCGCTCAAGGAGCTCGCCGTGCTCGAGGTCCTGATGTCCGCCGAAGGTGCCGTCGTCGGGCCGGACGAGCTGCTCGAGCGCGCCTGGGACGAGGGCACCGACCCGTTCACGAACACGGTCCGCATGACCGTGATGACGCTGCGCCGCAAGCTCGGGGATCCGCCGGTGATCCACACCGTGCGCGGCGCGGGCTACCGCGTGTGACCCTCCGGCTGCGCCTCACTGTTCTGTACACGCTGCTCTTCGGCGGCTGCGGCGCGCTGCTGCTCGGCATCAGCTCCTGGCTCGTGCACCGCCAGGTGGACCGCACGCTGCCGCCGGCGTTCGCCGACTCGGCGCTGGCCCGCCTCGACGCCCAGCTGATGCTCGCGCTCGGCGGCACGCTGATCGTCGCAGCGGCGCTCGGCTACGTCGTCGCGGGCCGCGCCCTCGCCCCGCTGCGACGCGTGACCGGGCTCGCCCAGCGCGTCACGCAGGAGCGCATGGACGAGCGGATCCAGATGCGCGGGCCGGAGGACGAGCTGCGCGACCTCGCCGACACCGTCGACGGGATGCTCGACCGCTTGGCGGCCGCGTTCGACGGCCAGCGGCGCTTCGTGGCCAACGCCAGCCACGAGCTGCGCACGCCGCTGACCGTCATCCGCGCCGAGGTCGAGGTCGCACTCGCCGACCCCGATGCCGAGGCCGACGAGCTGCGCCGGATGGGCGAGGTCGTGCTCGAGGCCGCCGACCGCACCCAGGCGCTGCTCGACTCGCTGATGGTGCTGGCCCGCAGCCAGCAGGCGGTCCCGCGCCGCGACCGCGTCGACCTCGCGCGAGCGGCCCACGCCGCGGCCTCGCTCGTCGCCACCGAGGCCGCGGTCCGCGGGATCGAGCTGCGGGTCGACGCCGAGCCCGGGCCGCTGAGCGCCGACGGCCCGCTCGTCGAGCGGCTGGTGGCCAACCTCGTGGAGAACGCCGTCCGCCACAACGTGCCGCGCGGGCAGGTCCGGGTCACCACGCAGCCCGGGCTCGTGCGCGTGGAGAACACCGGGCCGGAGATCGCGGCGGCCGACGTGCGCCGCCTGGCCGAGCCGTTCGAGCGCCTGCACCGCGACTCCGACGGCCCGGGCGCCGGGCTCGGGCTGTCGATCGTGCGCGCCGTGGCCGACGCTCACGGCGCCGCCCTCGTGCTCGAGGCACGGCCCGGCGGCGGGCTGCTCGCCGAGGTGACGTTCCCTACAGCGTCCCGTCGGGAAGCTCCCCGGCGCGAAGTCGCTCGAGCTGCCGCGGCGTGAACGGCGGCGAGGCGAGGTCCTCGCGCCCGTGGTACGCACGGAACAGGTGCGCGATGTAGTGCATCCGCTGGGTGAGGTCCGACCAGTCGCGGGCCCCGCAGTCGTCGGGCGCCGGCGGCGTCGGCTCGAAGCGCGCCACCAGGAGCTCGAGCTCGCGGTTGGTGATCGCCGGGCAGAACGCGTCGAGGTGGCGGCCGAGTGCCAGCACGCCTCCAGGCAGGGCGAGGACCATGAAGCTGCCGGTGATGACCTCGCGGCTGAGCCTGCTGAGCTTGCGCTGCAGCGGCCAGCCGACGATCCGGCGCCACAGCGGCGCGTGACGGCTCGAGGCGGCGTCCAGCGCCTCGCGGATCTCCTGCTGCAGGCGGGTCTGCTCGTGCAGTCCGATCTCGAGGTTGGCGAGCACGCAGAGCTGCGGGTCGTCGGTGAGCCGCGCCTGCTCGTAGTGCGTGAAGGCCTGGCGTAGGAGCTCCGGCTGCACGCCCACGAGGAACGCGTCGAACGGCTCGTGCAGGTAGCGGGCGAACTCGAAGCCGATCTCCTCGAACACCTTGCGGTTGCCGCGGGCGACGGCGTCGCTGGCCAGCTCGATCGCGTCGAACGGCGTGTGCAGGGCGACCGTGATGCGGCCGAGCCGGCTCTCGCGATCCAGCAGGCCGCGACGGAGCAGCGCGCGCCAGAACGACGCGATCGGATGCAGCAGCTCGGCGTCGCGGCCCAGCTCGGCGCGCAGGTGCTCGAGCATGTCCTCGCCGCGGATCGTCCGGCCGGCCTGACGCGAGGCCCACGTGGCGAACGTGCACCAGTTCGCGCCGGGCGGGCCGCGCTCGGCTGTCGCCGCCGCCAGGCGCGAGTAGCCGTCGGTGATCAGGAGGTTGCGCAGCACCGGGGTCGGCGTGCCCGCGATGCGCCGAACCTCGTCGGGCGTCATGCGCGCGGCGTGAGGAGCTGGTCGGCGGGGGCGTCCTCGTCGCGCAGCGGCCCGGCGTCGCCCACGAGGCGTTCGACGGCGGCGCGGTCGAGCGTGCGGGCGCGGCGCGCGTTCGTGCGCACGCTCGCGCCCAGCGGCGCCTCTGACGCGAGCAGGACGAAGTTGCCGCCCTGCTCGCCGTGAGTGACGAGCCGGACGTCCTCGAACACCTCGAGCAGCGTCGCCGCCTCCGCCCGCAGCAGCCCGAGCTCGCCGTGGTCGATGACGTTGAGCGCGTACAGGCCGTCCGGGCGGAGCACGCGCCGGATCTCGCGCGCGAACTCGACCGTGGCGAGGTGCCAGGGGACGGAGCGGCCCCCGAACGCGTCGCCGACGAGCACGTCGGCCGAAGCCGTGGGCTCGTCGCGCAGCGTCACGCGGGCGTCGCCGACGCGCACGCGCAGCGCCGGCCCGGTCCGCAGCGCCAGCCGTTCCCGGACCAGCTCCACGAGGTCGCCGTCGACCTCGAGCACGCGCGAGCGCGAGCCCGGACGGGTCGCGGCGACATAGCGCGGGAGCGTGAAGCCGCCGCCACCGAGGAAGACGGCGTCGAGCGGGCCGGCGGGCACGGCGTCGATGGCGTCGCCGATCCAGCGGATGTAGTCGAACTCCAGGTGGCGCGGATCGGCGAGGTCGACGTAGGAGTGCCGCAGCTCCTCGAGCACCAGCACGCGGCCGGACGGGCGGCTGGAGTCCTCGATCACGTTGGCGCAGTGGTACGTCGTCTCGGCGTCGCAGGGCGAGCCGGCCGCGATGCTCGTCGCGCCCACCGCGAGCGACCCGCCCGCGAGCAGGACGGCGAGCCCGCGCGGCCCGCTCCCGCGCAGGGCGACGGCGACGCCGAGCCCGAGCAGGACCGCGCCGACGACCAGCACCGCGACGTCGGTCGGCAGCAGCGGGACGAGCACGAACCCGGTGGCGAACGTGCCGAGCAGCGCGCCGGCGGTCGCCCATGCCGACAGCCGGCCGACCACCGAGCCGGTCGAGCCGAGGTCGCGCAGCTGCAGGCGCGCGACGGTCGGCGTGACGGCGCTCAGCACCGCGGCGGGCGGGAACAGCGCGAACAGCGCGACGATCACGGCCGCGGGGTCGCCCTGGCCGCTGAAGGCCGAGCCGAGTCCACGGGCGACCGGGACCGTGCCGACCGCGAGCGCGCCGCCGCCGAGCAGCAGCAGCGCGAGCAGCCGGCGGGGATCGAACCGGTCGGCGGCCCGCCCGCCGAGCGCTGCACCGGCGGCGATCCCGGCGAGCACGGTGCCGATGATCGAGGTGGTCGTCTCGAGCGTCAGCCCGACGTACGGCGCGAGCAGGCGGATGCCGAGGATCTCGAGCACCAGCACCGCGCCCGAGGCCACGAAGACCAGCGCGGCGGCGACGGGTGCCGGATACGCCTCGCCCACCGGCGAGAGGCTAGTCAGCTCAGCCTGGATCCACCGATGACCGTGGATGCCTCGCCGTCGTGGGCCGAGTCAGACTCGATCGGCCGCGCACCGCATGTGGCGGGTCACCTGGTCGCGGCCGATCGGGCTGGCGCGGCCGGCGGCGGCGTGGATTCAGGCTCACACGCGGTCGTCGCGCGTGGGGGCGTCGCAGTCCCAGCCCGGCCGCGGCGAGGACACGGGTAGGACGTGCTCCTCGATCACCTGCCGCTGGGCCGCGGTCACCGAGCGCTGGAGGTCGGCGTCCACCCCCACGAGGCCGTGGATGGAGACGCCGACCATGCTCAGGCCGACGGCGACTGCCGCAGCGAACGCGGACCGCGATGCGAAGCTCCCCATGCCGCGGCAGTCAAGCGCGCGAACACTAAGCCAAGGTAAGCGAAACGCGAGAGTTTCCTCAGGGAGTCTGGCTCGGGCGCTCGCCCAAGCGTGACGGTCACCGTGCGCTCGTCGCCGCCGCGCCGGACCGTGACCTCGATCTCGTCACCGGGCGCGTCGTCGTCGATCGCCGCGGCGATGTCGTTGGGATCCTGGACCTCGTCGCCGTCGACGCGCGTGACCACGTCGCCCGGCTCGAGGCCCGCGCGCTCTGCCGGGCCGCCGGCCGTCGCCTGCTGCACCTCGGCGCCGCCGCCGGACGCGGCGCGAGTGGCCAGGCCGAGGAAGGCGTGCTCGGGCGTCGCGCCGCGCTTGAGCTCGGGCAGGACGTCGCGGACGGTGTTGGCCGGCACGGCGAAGCCGATGCCGACGCTGCCGCCGCTCCCGCCCGCCGTGGCGATCTGCGAGTTGACGCCGATGACCTCGCCGCTCGCGTTGAGCAGCGGCCCGCCGGAGTTGCCGGGGTTGATCGGGGCGTCGGTCTGGATCACCTTGTCGATCGAGAAGCCGTTCGGGGCCTGGATCTGGCGCTCGAGGCCGGACACGATGCCCGCGGTCGCGGTGCGGTCAAGGCCCAGCGGGTAGCCGATCGCCACGGCCGCGTCGCCGACCTGGACGTCGCCTGAGTCGGCGAGCGCGAGCGGCCGCACGCCCTCGGCCGCGCTCGCGTCGACCTGGATGGCGGCGAGGTCGGTGGAGGCGTCGACGCCGAGCACGCGCGCGTCGTGCAGCGGGCCGTCGTCGTTGAAGCGCACCTGCACCTGCTGGGAATCGCCCACGACGTGCGCGTTGGTGACGATCGTGCCGTCGCCGTCGACGAGGAAGCCCGTGCCCGAGCCGCTGCCCGTGCGCACGGACACGACGCTCGGGCTGGCCGCGGCGTAGACGCTGCGGACGAGGTCGCTGTCGGAGCCGCCGCCGGCGACCACCGGCGCCGTCGCCGTCGGCGTCGTGGCCGTCGCAGGAGACCCGTCGTCGCCCGCGAGCCCGGTGCCGAGGAGCACGACCGCGCCACGAGCACGGCGGAGACCGTGCCGCCGCCGAGCGCCGCGAGCCAGCGCGATCCGCCTGGGCCGCGCGGCGGCGGCGCCGACCCGGTGCCCGTGCCGTCGTTGCGCGGGGGCACGCCTCCGCGATCGTCGCGCGGGGGCAGCGCTTCGCGCTCGTCGCGCAGCGGGGTCGGTGAATACGTGCGGGTCGGGGGGCGGTCGGCCCAGAGGCGGTCCATGGTCATCTCCTGAGTGGGTTCTGCGGCCGACGCTAGGTACACGCGCGTCAGCGCCGCATAAGGCTTGAGCCGTCCTTGAGGGTCCGTTCAGGAACGCTTGAGCCGACGCTTCGACAGTGCTCCCGCATGAGCGAGCGCCACGACGACGGACTGGCCCTGTACCTGCGGCGGATCGCCCGCACGCCGCTGCTCACGGCCGCCCAGGAGCAGGCGCTCGCCCGCCGTGTCGAGCGCGGCGACCTGGCCGCCAAGGACCACATGATCGAGGCCAACCTGCGGCTCGTCGTGCACATCGCCAAGCGCTTCCAGCGCGACGACACCGGCCTGACGATGCAGGACCTGATCCAGGAGGGCACCATCGGCCTCGTGCGCGCCGTCGAGAAGTTCGACTATCGGCGCGGCTTCCGCTTCTCCACCTACGCGACGCTGTGGATCCGCCAGTCGGTCGGCCGCGCGCTGGCCGACAAGGGCCGGATCGTGCGGCTCCCGATCCCCGTGGCCGACAAGGTGCGCAAGCTGGAGATCGCCGAGGGCCGGCTGACCGGCGCGCTGGGGGTCATCCCCAACGACGAGGAGCTGGCCGCCGCGCTCGAGTGGGAGGTCGAGGAGGTCGAGCGCCTGCGCGGCGCGGGCCGGCGGCCGGCTTCGCTCGACGCGCCGGTCGGCGAGGACGCGGAGACCGAGCTCGGCGACCTGCTTGCCTCGCCCACCCTCTCGCCCGAGGAGGAGGCCATGGCGGGCGCCGAGCGCGACGGGCTGAACGCCGTGCTCGGCCAGCTCGGCCATACCGAGCGGCGGGTGCTCGAGCTGCGCTTCGGGCTCGGCGGCGAAGCCCCGCATACGCCGACCGAGGCCGCCCGTGCGCTGGGCGTGAAGCCGCATCAGGTGCGGCAGGTTGAAGACCGCGCACTGCGTGCGCTGGGCGCGCTGCCGGACGCGCGCGAGCTGCTCGACGCTGCTTGACCGGCGTTCCGGGTAGGCAGCACCGCATGCCGCGCGTCGCGCTGCACTGCTCGCACGAGCAGATCCCGCCGAGCGCGCTGCTGCGGGCGATCGCCCACGCCGAGCAGGCGGGCTTCGACGGCGGCATGTCGTCCGACCACTTCTCGCCCTGGAGCGAGCGCCAGGGCGAGTCCGGCTTCGCGTGGTCGTTCCTCGGGGCGGCGCTGGCGACCACCAGCCTGCCGTTCGGGGTCGTCAACGCGCCCGGCCAGCGCTACCACCCCGCGATCATCGCCCAGGCGGCGGCGAGCCTGGCGGAGATGTTCCCCGACCGCCTGTGGATCGCGCTCGGGACCGGCGAGGCGTCGAACGAGCACATCACCGGCGCGCGCTGGCCGTCGAAGGCCGACCGCACCGCCCGCCTGCTCGAGTGCGTCGACGTCATGCGCGCGCTGTTCGCCGGCGAGGAGGTCAGCCATCGCGGGCACGTGGTCGTCGACCGCGCGCGCCTGTGGACGCTGCCCGAGCGGCCGCCGCCGCTGTTCGCCGCCGCTGTCAGCGAGGGCACGGCCCGCTGGGCGGCGTCGTGGGCCGACGGGCTGGCCACGGTCAACGCGCCGGTCGAGCAGCTGCGGCGCGTGATCGATGCGTACCGGTCGGCGGGCGGCCGCGGCCCGCTCGTGCTCCAGGTCCACCTCTCGTGGGCGCCGACCGAGGACGAGGCGCTGCGGATCGCCCACGACCAGTGGCGGACCAACGTGTTCGCGCCGCCGGTCCCGTGGGACCTCGAGCTGACCGAGCACTTCGACGCGATCGCCCGCTTCGTGCGCCCGGACGACGTCCGCGAGAGCGTGCTCGTCTCGGCCGACCTCGAGCGTCATGTCGAAACGCTCACCGAGCTCGCCGCGCTCGGCTTCGACGCGCTCGCGCTGCACCACGTCGGCCAGGACCTCGACCCGTTCATCGACGCCTTCGGCGAGCACGTCCTCCCCCGCCTGCGATGAGGGCCAAGGTCACGAGCGACCTGTGGTGGAAGGACGCGGTCCTCTACTGCCTCGACGTCGAGACGTTCTACGACGCGGACGGCGACGGCTGCGGCGACCTCGTCGGGCTGACCCAGCGGCTCGACTACCTGGCCGGGATCGGCGTCAGCTGCCTGTGGCTGATGCCGTTCTACGCCTCCCCGAACCGCGACGACGGCTACGACATCGTCGACTACTACGCGGTCGACCCGAGGCTGGGGACGTTCGGCGACCTCACGGAGCTGATCCGCACCGCCCGCGATCGCGGGATGCGGGTGATCGCCGACTTCGTCATGAACCACACCTCCGATCAGCACCCCTGGTTCCAGGCCGCCCGCGGGAGCCGCGACTCGCCGTACCGGGACTTCTACGTGTGGAGCGACGAGAAGCCCGAGGAGAAGCCCGGCGACGTGGTCTTCCCGGACAAGGAGGACTCGAACTGGGCGTGGGACGAGCAGGCCGGCCAGTACTACCTGCACCGCTTCTACTCGCACCAGCCGGACCTCAACATGGCGAACCCGCAGGTACGGGACGAACTGGCGCAGGTCATGGGCTTCTGGCTCGCGCAGGGCCTGTCCGGCTTCCGCGTCGACGCGGTGCCGTTCATGATCGAGCCGACCGGCCTGCCCGAGGGCGCGATCGTCGACCCGCACGAGCTGCTGCGCGACCTGCGCCGGCACCTCAACCGCCGCGACGGCGAGGCCGTCCTGCTCGGCGAGGTGAACCTGCCGCCGAAGGATGTGCGCGCGTTCCTCGGCGACGAGGACGGCGACGAGCTGCACATGGTGCTCGACTTCCTCGGCAACCAGGCGCTGTACCTGGCGCTGGCCCGGGGTGACGCCGCGACGCTTGCGGGCGCGCTGCGCGCGATGCCGGAGCTGCCCGAGGAGGCGTCGCTCGGGCGCTTCGTGCGCAATCACGACGAGCTGACGCTCGACAAGCTCTCGGACAGCGAGCGGCAGGAGGTGTTCGCCCGCTTCGGCCCCGACCCGGCGATGCAGCTCTACGGCCGCGGGCTGCGCCGCCGGCTGCCGACCATGCTGGGCGGCGACCAGCGGGCGATCCGCATGGCGTACTCGCTGGCCTTCTCGCTGCCGGGCACGCCGGTGCTCTTCTACGGCGAGGAGATCGGGATGGGCGAGAACCTCGACGTGGAGGGCCGGATGGCCGTGCGCACGCCGATGCAGTGGTCGCCCGAGCGCAACGGCGGCTTCTCGACGGTGGAGGATCCCGCGCAGCTGCGGCGGCCGCTCCCGGAAGGTCCGTTCGGGCCCGAGCACGTCAACGTCGCGACCCAACGGCGCGACCCGGACTCGCTGCTGAGCTGGTTCGAGCGGCTCGTGCGCCGTCGCCGCGAGTGCCCCGAGCTGGGCTTCGGCACGCTCGAGCTGCTCGAGACCGGCGAGCCCTCCGTCTTCGCCCACCGCTGCGACTGGGACGGCTCCACGATCGTCGCCGTGCACGAGCTCGCCGGCCGCGAGGTCGAGGTCACCGTGCCGGTCGAGGACGGCGACTCGCTCGTCGACCTCTTCGCCGACGACGAGCATCCGCTGCCGGCCAAGCTGGCCCTCGCGCCACACGCCGCACACTGGTTCCGGGTGCGCCGCAAGGGCGCGCGGATGCCGCCTTGACGGTAGCCAATTGACATCAGCGCCCGGCAGTACAAGACTCCCTGGCCAAGTCTGGCGGGAAGTCGATCGTGGGGGGATTCATGAAGCGCGCACTTGCTGCGTCCATCTCGATGGTCGCCGCCTTGCTGGCGGCGAGTGCCACTGCTCAAGCGGCTGACCGCTACGAGGTCTACAAAGGCAAGGTGAGCCGCGGCCAGCTCGGTGCTCTCGCCGAGCTCGGCATCGACCGGCACGAGCTGCAGCTCAAGGGCATCCGGTCCAGTCGCCAGATCCGGGTCGAGCTCATCCTCAGCAACAGTCAAGCGCGCGCGCTGCGCCGCGACGGCATCCGCCTGACGGTCAAGAAGGTGAGCCGCAGGGCCGCCCGAGCGCGGGCCGCTCAGACCATGGAGGTCTTCCGGCCGTACTCCGGCGCCGGCGGCCTGCTGGAGGAGTACGAGCAGGCGGCGCGCGATAACCGGCGGATCGCGAAGCTCGTCACCTACGGCACCACCGTCCAGGGCAAGCGCATCGTCGCCCTGAAGGTGACCAAGGACCCGTCGAAGCGCGACGGCCGCAAGCCGGCCGTGCTCTATCTCGGCGCCCAGCACGCACGCGAGTGGATCACGCCGGAGATGAACCGGCGCCTGATGCACTACATCCTCGACGGCTACAACACCAACCGCACGATCCGCAAGCTCGTCGACACCCGCGAGCTGTGGTTCGTCCCGGTCGCCAACCCGGACGGCTACGACTTCACGTTCACGGCCGGGAACCGGCTGTGGCGCAAGAACCTGCGCGACAACAACGAGGACGGGCAGATCACGCCCGGCGACGGCGTCGACCTCAACCGCAACTACGCGACCAAGTGGGGCTACGACAACGAGGGCTCCTCGCCCGACGAGGGCAGCGAGACCTACCGCGGCCCGGGCCCGAACTCCGAGCCCGAGACGCAGGGGCTGGACCGCCTCGTGCGCAACGTCGGCTTCAAGTTCTTCGTCAACTACCACTCCGCCGCCGAGCTGCTGCTCTACGGCACCGGCTGGCAGGTCGCCACGCCGACGCCGGACGACGTCATCTACGAGGCGATGGCCGGCGACGACGCCAACCCGGCGATCCCGGGCTACGACCCTGACATCTCGGCCGAGCTCTACACGACCAACGGCGACACCGACACGCACATGACCGAGCTGTACGGCACGCTCGGCTTCACGCCCGAGATGTCGACGTGCGAGGCCGCGTCCGACTCGGTTCCCGACGACGAGTGGGTGGCCGAGGACTGCGGAAGCGGCTTCGAGTTCCCCGACGACGAGGGGCTCGTGCAGGCCGAGTTCGAGAAGAACATCCCGTTCGCGATCTCGGTCGCCAAGTCGGCCGATGATCCGGACGACCCGGAGTCGGTCGTCGGTCGCCGCGCGGAGAACTTCCGCGTCGACACCTTCGACGTCTCCTACGGCGACCCGCAGACGGTGGCCGTCGTCGCCAAGCGCGCGATCCGGAACCTGCACATGCACTACCGCATCGACGGCGGTCGCACCCGCACCGCCGACGTGCGCGAGTGGGCGGGCGGTGAGCGCTACGGCGACGAGAACGACGACTACTACGCCGAGTTCCGCGGCCGCGTCCGCGGGGCCGACCGCGGCGACCGCGTCAGGGTCTGGTTCGAGGGCACCAAGAAGGGCAAGGGCGAGGTCCGGAGCGAGAGCTTCCGGTACCGCGTCGCCCGCGACACCGGCGACGACGTCCTGATCGTCGCCAACGAGGACTACACGGGGGTCAACCCGACCTACCCGGCGGGCACCACCGCGCCGAAGTACGTGCGGGCCCACCGGCGAGCGATCCGTCAGGCCGGCTATAGCGCCGATGTCTGGGACGTCGACCGTCGCGGCGTGCCGCACGACCTCGGCGTGCTCGACCACTACGACGCGGTGCTGTGGTACCTCGGTGACAACCGGCTCACGCAGGACCCCGAGGACGAGTTGATCCGCGTCGGCAGCCAGCAGTTCCCCGACATCGCGGTGGCCGAGCGCCAGCAGTACCTCACGCTGCGGGTGCGGGACTACCTCAACGACGGTGGCAAGCTCATCCACGCCGGCGAGACCGCGCAGTACGAAGGCCTGCCGGGTATCAGCGACGCGGTCGGCGGCCTCTACTACGCCCTCAACGGCGACGAGACGGCCGAGTGCGTCATCACCACGAGCCTGTTCGACGACTGCCTGATCCTGGCGAACGACTTCCGCCAGTACTACCTCGGGGCGTTCACGCGCACCGACTTCCCGGGGGTTCCCCCGTCGGTCACCGGCATCGCCGACCCGATCGAGGGCTTCCTCGGGAACCTCGGCGGCGGCGACAACCCGCTCGACGAGGCGGGCACGTTCCAGCCCACGAGCGACGTGCTGCCGCCGGACGAGTTCCCGCAGTTCACGAGCTGGGGGTCCGCGGAGTTCCCGCAGGCGGAGGGCTTCCCGTTCGCTCCGGTCGAGGGGACGCGGTACGCGGGCGCACCGCATGCGGACAGCTCGTACATGCGGCTGACGAAGACGATCAACGTGCCCGCGGGTACGGCGGCGCAGCTGCAGTTCCAGCTCTCGACCAGCCTCGAGTCCGGCTACGACCACGTGATGGTCGAGGCCCACACGCCGGGTCTGGACAACTGGACGACGCTGCCGGACCTCAACGGAGGCACCCAGACCGCCGGGCCCACGGAGTGCCAGCCGGGCGGCTTCCTGCTCCAGCTGCACCCGTTCCTCGGGCACTACTTCGGTGGCCCGGGCTGCAACGGTCCAGGTACCACGGGCACGTGGAACTCGTTCACCGGGTCGACCGACGGCTGGGACCAGGTGGCGTTCGACCTCGCCGCCTTCACCGGCCCCGCCGGCGGGCCGGTCGAGGTGTCGATCACCTACGTGACCGATCCGGCGACGGGCGGCGTGGGCGCGTTCGTGGACGACACGCGGGTCGTGATCGGCGGCGCGGTCACCGAGGCCGACGGCTTCGAAGCAGCGACCAGCACGTGGACCGTCAGTCCCCAGCCGGCGGGCAGCCCGCCGAACTCGGGCAACTGGCAGATCGGCGAGCGGCTGCTCGACTTCTACGCCGGCACCTCGACCGAGGACACGCTGCTCCTGGGCTTCGGCCTCGAGCACCTGTCGACGGACGCGGAGCGCGCGGACCTCGTCCGCAGGGCGCTGGGAGGCCTGCTCGAGTAGGCGAATCGGGACTGCGGCGGCGCTCCGGCGCCGCCGCAGCAGCCTGGAACAGCTGACCGATGCCGGCCAGACGGATACGTGTCGCTCCAGCGACGGCGCTGCGGGAGGGGTTGGACGCGATCCGCCGCGAGGCGGACGTGCCCGAGGACTTCCCGCCGGACGTGCACGCCGAGGCCGTCGCCGCGGCCGGCCGGCCGCCGACGGGCGAGCGCCGCGACCTGCCGTTCGTGACGATCGACCCGCCCGGCTCACGCGATCTCGACCAGGCCATGCACATCGAGCGCCGCGGCGACGGGCATCGCGTGCACTACGCAATCGCCGACACGGCCGCCTTCGTCACGCCCGGCGGCCCGCTGGACCGCGACACCCACGCCCGTGGCGTGACGATCTACGCGCCGGACACCAAGACGCCCCTCCATCCGCCCGCGTTGTCGGAGGGCGCCGGCAGTCTGCTGCCGGGAGAGTGGCGACCGGCGGTGCTGTGGACGTTCGACCTGGACGCGGCCGGCGAGCTCACGGCCACCGAGGTCGTCCGCGCGCAGGTGCGCAGCGTCGCGCAGTACACCTACGAGGATGTGCCGGCGGACCGCGAGGCGACGCTGCGCGAGGTCGGCGAGCGCCGGCTGTCGCTCGAGCGCGCGCGGGGCGGCGTGCGCCTGGCGGTTCCGGAACAGGAGGTGGTCGAGGAGGACGGTGGCTGGACCGTGAAGTACCGGGTGCCGCTGGCGACCGAGGAGTACAACGCGCAGATCTCGCTGCTCACCGGCATGGCGGCCGCCGCGCTCATGCTCCGCGCCGGCTGCGGCATCCTGCGGACGCAGCCGCTGCCGGACGAGGGCGCCCTCGCGCGACTGCGGCGTCAAGCGGCGGCGCTCGGCATCGACTGGCCGGCCGGTACGGCGTACCCGGAGTTCGTCCGCGGGCTCGACCCGAGCCAGCCGCGCCACGCCGCGCTCATGCAGGAGGCCACTGGCGTCGGCGGCGCCGCGGGCTATACGACATTCGACGGCGCACCGCCCGCCGACGCGTGGCACTTCGCCGTCGCCGCGCCGTACGCGCACGCGACCGCGCCGCTGCGGCGCCTGCAGGACCGCTACGTCTCGGAGTGCTGCCTGGCCGCCGCCGCGAGGACTTCCCCGCCGGCGTGGGTTCGCGACGGGCTGGCCGAGCTGCCGGCGGCGATGGCGGCGGGCCAGCGACGGGCGGGCACGGTCGAGCGCGCCGTCGTCGACCTCGTCGAGGCGGTCCTGCTTGCCGGGCGCGAGGGTGAGCGCTTCGACGCCGTCGTCATCGACGACAAGCGCATCCAGCTCCGGGAGCCCGCCGTGCGCGGGCGCCTCGAGGAGAACTGCCCACCACCCGGCAGCGAGGTCGCCGTGCGACTCGATCGAGCCGACCCGGCCACGCGCTCCGTCGCCTTCTCCGTCCACACCTGAGGGACAGCAGCGGAGAGGAGGGATTCGACAGAGTGTTCCCGCCGAGGCGCTGTGCGCGCGGTTCCATGGAGCGCGCGACGACCATGAAGAGCGCCGCTACAGTCCCCAGATGGGGAGATGGGCGCTTGAAGCTCATGCGCGGGGCCTGGCAGCCGATGCCTGAAGAATGCGCCCGCTCCTCATCCTGTCCGCGCTTCTGCTCGCCCTTGCCGGCGTGACGCCGAGCGACGCCGACGCGAAGCCGGCGCGCGGTCAGGCCCTGTTCGGTCTCAATGTCCCGGACCTGGAGGCGCTGGACAGGAGCGAATCGTCGATCGGCGCCCGCGCCGCGATCGTCGGCCTCTTCGCCGACTGGGCCCACGAGCCCAACTTTCCCGCCGACACGGCCCGGGCGATCAGCAAACGCGGAGCCGTGCCGCTCATCTCCTGGGAGCCGTGGGACTCCTGGATCGACGAGGAGCGGGACCAGCCGGCGTTCGCGCTGCGCACCATCGTCGCCGGCCAACACGACGCGCTGCTCGACCGCTGGGCCGCCCAGGTCGCCGCGTACCGGCGGCCGGTGATGCTGCGCTTCGCTGCGGAGATGAACGGCGATTGGCGGCCGTGGGCGATCGGCGTCAACGGCAACCGTGCCGACGAGTACATCGCTGCCTGGCGCCACGTGCGCGCGCGCTTCCGCCGCGCCGGCGCCACCAACGCGCTCTGGGTCTGGAACCCGATCATCTCCTACGACGGCTCGACACCCTCTGCGCCAGGTGTTCCCCGGCGCCCGCCAGGTCGACTGGCTGGCGGTCGACGGCTACAACTGGGGGCCGTTGCGTGACTGGGGCTGGCTGCGCTACGCCGACGTGTTCGCCCCCACGATCCGCGAGCTGCACGCGCTCTCGCGCCGCCGTCCGGTGATGATCGCCGAGACCGGCAGTGCGCCCGGCCCACACAAGCCGCAGTGGGTGACCGAGACGCTCAACGCCGCCCGCGCCGACGGCGTGCGGGCCGTCGTCTGGTTCGAGTTCGACAAGGAGACCGACTGGCGGCTCTCCGCGACCCCGGCCGTCGCCAAGGCGGCGCGCGCGGTGCTCAAGACCAGGGCGTGGCGCAAGGGCGGCGATCGCGCGGCGATCGAGCGTGCGGTGCGCGCTACTTCCAGCGGCGCCCGGCGCCGGTGACGTACTGCATGTAGCCGTGCAGCGCGGCGGTCGACGTCACCACCTGGTAGAGGAAGAGGAAGCCGAAGAAGCCGCTGATGTCGCGCCGCGGGTGGATGCCGAAGCGGCGGAAGACGTGACGCTCCTGCCACGCCCGGAGGAAGCCGAAGATCAGGAGCGTGATCGGGATCAGCAGCATCGACCACCACGAGAACAGCAGCGGGTAGCCGAGGATCCACAGGATCACGCCGGGGATCCAGAAGAAGACGAAGCCGATGTCGAGGAACGGCACGAGGTAGTCGATCCCGGCCACGAACTTGGCGATCACGCGCGGCTGGCGCCACGGAGGGTTGATGCGAATCCCCTCGATCATGCCGCGGCCCCAGCGTGAGCGCTGCAGCATGAGGTGCTCCAGCGTCACGGGGGCGGCGGTGGCGCTGAGCGCGCACGGCTCGTACTGCACGATCCCGCGCGAGCGCATCAGCGTCCACGTGAGCACGATGTCCTCGCCGATCGCGTCGGGCCATCCGCCGACGGCCCGGACGTCGTCGGTCCAGTAGGCCGAGAACGCGCCCTGGGCGACCAGCGCGCTGTTGTAAGCCCCCTGCATCCGCTTGACGCCGTTGATCCCGAGCCGGTAGTCCCACCCCTGCATGCGGGTCAGCAGGTTGTCGCGGACGTTGTCGACGATCAGGGCGCCGGCGCACGCGCAGACGTGCTGGTCCTGCGGTCGGCTCGCGACCCGGCCGATCAGGTAGTCGAGCGCCTCCGGGTCGGCAGCGTGTCGGCGTCGAGCGTCACCAGCAGCGGCGTCGTCACGGTCTCGAGCGTCGTGTTCAGCGCGTGGAACTTGCCCGCCTTCGCCTCGAACACCCGTCGGTAGTTCAACCCGTGCCGCGCGGCCACCTCCTGGGCGATCTCGGCGGTTCGGTCGGTCGAGTTGTTGTCGGCCAGCACGACCTCGAGCCGCCCCGGATACGTGAGGCCCGCGATGTGCTCGAGGGTGCGGGCGATCGACGCTTCCTCGTTGTACGCCGCGACGACGAGCGGTGACCGGCGGCCACTCCCCGGCCGGCCACGGACCGGGCGGCGGCTCCGGCGACGGCACGCGGTAGCGCAGCATCAGCAGCGTGAACATCATGAAGCCGATCAGGAGGCCTGGGATGTAGGCGAGCAAGGTCGGGATGACCCACGCCATGACCGGGCCGATCGCCACCTGAAGGTCGCCTCTCCACGGCGTCGAGACGTAGATCGCCCACCCCGGTGTAGACCAAGCGTGAGGAGGACCGCGAGTACGAAGCGGACGGTCGGACGTCCTCCGCCACCCGGGCGCCGGCGTCGCGTGAACCCGCCCAGTCGCACCCGCTCGGGCGCAAGCTGCGACATGCCGGTAAGACTCTCAGATCCAGCGCGCGCCGGAAAGGTGGTCCACTGGTCGGGAGCCGTCAGGCGGGCGTAGACTCGGCCGCGCGATGAAGGTCATGGCGGGTGTGTTCGCCCTCGCGGCGCTCGGCGTGATCGCCCCCGCGGCGCGCACTCCGGTCCCCGCGCCCCCCGTCGAGCTGACCGCCGCCGAGGAGCGGGATGTGGGCGCCGCTGCCGGCCGACCGGTCGGCGATCCCGACCGTGCTCTACTGCTCTCAGGCGAGCAGGAAGAGCGATGAAGGCCTGGATCGCGTTCGTCGCCGCCGTGATCTGCGGCATCGTGATCTGGCTCATGCCCGACGGCGACTCGAGCCAGAACGCACAGCCCGCGGGGCAGACGCCCCCGGCATCCACCCCGGTACCCGCACCCGACGTCGACCTTACAAGCGAGGAGATGCAGAGATGGGCGAAGCTCCCCGCCGATCGGTCGGCGATCCCCGCGGTGCTCTACCACGGCATCGGCCCGGAGAGCGACTTCGCGAACGCCGACGACGCGTCCTACGGCGTCGACGTCGACGAGTTCGCACGGCAGATGACGCTGATGAAACACGCCGGCTACGAGACGATCGATCTGCAGACGTTCATCGACTTCGTGCAGCGCAAGCCGGTCGACTTGCCACCGCGGCCGCTGCTGCTGACGTTTGACGACGGCCGCCTGGACTCCTGGACGGGCGCCGACGACATCCTCGAAGAAGCTCGGCTTCACGGCGGTGATGTTCGTCGACGTCGGCACCGTGGACGACGGCGAGGACCCCGAGTACCTGACATGGACACAACTCGAGAGCGATGCAGGACAGCGGCCGTTGGAACCTTCAGCTGCACTCCGGCCACGGCCACAGAGTTCATCCAAGCGTCGACGGCACGCCGGCGCCTTACTACGCGGTCCAGGACGACGGGGAGTCGTTTGCCGACTGGCAGAAGCGGGTGCGGTCCGACATCGAATGGGGCGAGCAGACGCTCGCCGACCACATCCCGGGCTACGAGCCGCTCGCCTTCGCGCCCCCTTACGGCAACTACGGTCAGGCAGATCCGCGCCTTGGCGACGACCTGCTCGGCTGGCTCAGCGACCGCTACGACGCGGTGTTCACTCAGGACGTAAACGCGCGCGGGGAGCCCGGCAGCAAGCAGCCGCTCGGCCGCGCGCCAGGTCGAACGCGACACGAGCACGGACGCGATCTACGACATGCTGATCTCGGGCGAGCAGTAGCCGCGCTGGCGGAAGCGGAGAGGGAGGGATTCGAACCCTCGGACGAGGTTGACCCCCGTCACACGATTTCCAGTCGTGCCCGTTCAGCCGCTCCGGCACCTCTCCTGGAGCGGCTGGAGACTAGCGCGCGCTCAGACCCGCCAGTCGCCGTCGACCAGCACCGGGATGCGCTCGCCCTCGGCGGTGATCCCGGTGACCGTCATCTCCGGCGAGCCGATCATGAAGTCGATGTGGATCTGGCTGTCGTTGGACGCGCTCGGGTCGTCGAGCAGGAACGGGAAGCCCTGGCCGAGCGCGATGTGGCTGGCGGCGTTCTCGTCGATCAGCGTGTCGTAGAAGACGGTGTCGAGCTTGCCGATCCGGCCCTCGCCGTCGACGAGCGCGATCTCCCCGAGCCGGGCCGCGCCCTCGTCGTGCTCGATGATCGTGCGCATCGTGTCCTGGGCGCTGTCGGCGTCGACCTCGACGGCGCGGCCGCCCGCGAAGCGCACGCGCAGGTTGCGGACGACGGTGCCGTCGGCCAGCACCAGCGGCGTGGTCGAGGTCACGTGGCCCTCGGTGCGCGCGGGGTCGGGCGTGGTGAACACCTCCTCGCTCGGGAGGTTCGGCATGTGCTCGATGCCGTCGATCGTCTCGAAGCGCGCCGCCTGCCAGCTGGCGCCGGGCAGCAGCCCGACGGTGAGGTCGGTGCCCGGCGCCTCGTAGTGCAGGGCGTCGAAGCTGCGCTCGCCGAGGCGGGCGGCGACCGCCACCAGCGTGTCCATCCGCTCGCGCCAGGCGGCGATCGGGTCGGGCTCGTCGAGCCGGAGCACGTGGATGACGTGGTGCTCGAGCAGCGCGAGCGCCTCGTCCGGATCCAGGTCGGGGAAGACGAGCGTCGCCCACGACGGCGACGGGCAGGGGATGATCGACCAGTTCGTCGTCCGGTCGTTGACGACCTGGCCGGACTCCTTCACCGCCGGCAGGCGGTCCTTGCCCGACCGGATCGGGTCGAGATCCTCGAGCAGACCGGGCGCGGACGGGCCGGAGAGGCCGATGCGTGCGGCCCGCTGGTCGCCGAGCGCGAGGATGCGCTCGCCGTACCAGTCGGGGACGAAGTCGAGCGTTTCCTCGCGCGCGTGCGCGATGCGCGCGCGCTTGACCCACGGGTCGAACCACGCGACGTCGACGAACCTCGCTCCGCGCCGGTACGCGCTGCCCGCGATCGCCCGGGTCAGGCTCTCCTTCCCCGGCTCGCAGGAGACCGACACGATCTGGTCCTCCTGCACGTTGGCCCCGAAACCGACCACGAGATCGGCGAGCCGCTCGAGCATGGCATCGTCCATCGGCGGACCCTACCCGCCGGAGCATTGGATCAGCACTCGCGGTGGCGGAAGCAGACGCGTGGCTGCCGCGGCGGCTGGGTAGTACCCCCGGCGACCCGCAACCGAGGAGGTCGCCGTGAGCGAATCCCCGCAGGACCGGCCCGACGAGGCCGACGAGAAGCAGGAGAAGCCCGGCGAGCCGGACACGGACACCGAGGGCGGCTTTCCGAAGGAGTCGCCCGATTCCAAGGACGACGAGCAAGCGAAGCCGGACTAGTAGCCGATAGCTGACCGACTGCGCGCAATCCCGTGTGGCTACTGGGATTGCGCGCCGTCAAGCGGAGGGGGTGGGATTCGAACCCACGGTACCGGGGTTACCGGCACAACGGTTTTCGAGACCGCCCGATTCAACCACTCTCGCACCCCTCCGGGAGCGACTGTGGAGGGTAGCGGTCAGCGGCGCGACCGAAAGAACGTGCGGAGGAGCTCGGCGGCCTCGTCGGCGAGCACGCCGGCGGTGACCGACGGTCGATGGTTGAGGCGTGGCTCGGCGAGGATGTCGAGCACCGAGCCGGCGGCTCCGGCCTTCGGATCGTCGGTGCCGTAGACCAGGCGTCGGCACCCGGCCGAGCACGATCGCGCCCGCGCACATGGCGCACGGCTCGAGCGTCACGTAGAGGGTCGTGCCGAGCAGGCGCCAGGAGCCGAGCGCGCGGGCGGCCTCGCGGATGGCGAGCATCTCCGCGTGGGCGCTCGGGTCCTCGCGCAGCTCGCGCTCGTTGTGGCCCGCGCCGATGACCTCGCCGCCGTGGACCACGACCGCTCCGACCGGCACGTCGTCGTGCTCGAGCGCCCGCTCGGCCTCGCGCAGCGCCAGGCGCATGAAGTACTCGTCGCTGTCGTCAATCACAAATGACACGTCAAGGGGTTGTCGCGTAACTTCGGGGTGCCGACAATGTTCCTACGAGAGGCGCAGTGCACGCGCCTGCGCTCCATGCACTCCCCGTCTCGCCTCCTCCCTGCCCTCGCCACCGCCGCCGCGCTGCTCGCGGCGCCGTCGGCCGCCACCGCCGCCGACTACGTGCCCGGCGAGGTGGTCGTGCGCTACCACGCGTCCGCGGAAGGCAAGCAGAAGGCGGTCCAGCGCCAGGCCGGCGTGGGGCGCGCGCGCACGTTCGCGCCCCGCACCCAGGTGCTCAAGATCCGCGACGGCGAGAGCGTCGCCGACACGGTCCGCGAGCTGCGGGCACGGCCGGAGGTGGCGACCGCAGTGCCGAACCAGATCGCCCGCCTGGCGCGCTTCATCCCCGCCGACCGCGGCAACACCGGCGCGCCCGGGGGCTGGCAATCGCTGCAGTGGAACTTTCTCGAGGGTGCTGGCGTCAGCGCGCCCGACGCCTGGCAGCACCTGCTCGACGTCGGTCGCCCGGGGGGCCGCGGCGCGGTCGTCGCCGTGCTCGACACCGGCGTCGCATACGCCAACCGCGGCCGCCGTTTTCGCCGCTCGCCCGACTTCTGGCGCGGCGACTTCGCGCGCGGCTACGACTTCGTCGACGACGACCCCGACCCGAGCGACGAGAACGGCCACGGTACCCACGTCGCGAGCACGATCGGCGAGCGAACCAACAACCGGCTCGGCGTGACCGGCCTGGCGTACGGCGCCAGGATCATGCCGATCCGCGTGCTCGACGAGGACGGCGCCGGCGACAGCGTCGACATCACGGCCGGCATCCGCTACGCCGTCCGCCGCGGCGCCGACGTCATCAACCTCTCGTTCGAGTTCGACGACGGCCTGCGTCAAGTGCGCGCCGGGGAGATCCCCGACGTGCTCGCGGCCCTGCGCTACGCGTACCGCCACGGCGTCCTCGTGGTGGCGGCGGCCGGCAACCAGGCCCGGCGCGCGATCGCCTATCCCGCCCGCAGCCCCTACACGATGGCGGTGGGCGCGACCACCGAGCACTCCTGCCTCGCCGACTACTCGAACATCGGCCGTGGGCTCGACATCGTCGCCCCGGGCGGCGGCGCGGACGACACGAACGACCCGGCGTGCCCGCCCGGCGCGCCCGCCGGGCGCGACATCATCCAGATGACCTACCCGTGGGCCTCGGGCTACGACGCCGCGCGCGCCCGCTCGAGCTATCGTCGCTTCGGCCTGCCGGGAGGCTTCGTCGGCACGTCGATGGCCTCGCCGCACGTGGCGGCGACCGCCGCGCTGGTCGTCTCCTCGCGGGTGATCGGCCGCAACCCTTCGCCGAAGGCGCTCATGCTCCACCTGCAGGCGACCGCCACCGACACCGGCGTCGCCGGCTTGGACTCGCGCTACGGCGCCGGCCGGCTCAACGCAGCGGCCGCCACGGCACCTACGTCGTCCGGATAATCAGCACCGAGCAGGGTGCGTGGTGGGAGACCTTGTTCGGCACCGAGCCGAGCAGGAAGCGCTTGGCGCCGGTCATGCCCTTGTTGCCGACGACGATCAGGTCGGCGCCCTGCTCCTCGGCGACGTCGAGGATCGCGTCCGCGGGGTCGCCCTCGCGGGCGTAGGTGGTGATCGCGACGCCCGCGTCCTCGACGCGCTCGGCGGCCTCGCGCAGCGTCGCCTCCACGTCCTCGCGCGCGTTGACCATCCACTGCAGGTCCTCGGGCGCCTGGCGCGCCTCCTCGCGCAACCGCTGGCCGGAGACGGGCTCGTAGGCCGACACGAGGTCGATCTTCGCCCCGACCGCCTTGGCGAGCTCGATCGCCTCGCGCACCGCCTCCCCGGCCGTCTGCGACCCGTCGGTGCCCACCACGATCGACTGGAACATGCGACCTCCGGGATTGTTCAACAGGCCCCTAGAGCTTCGTCAGCGCGATGATCATGCCCGCGAGAACGAACACTACGATCGCCGCCTGCGTGATGAGCCAGAAGCGCGTCATGCGCGCTCCAGGCTAGCTCCCCGCGGCCGGGACCTCTTCGCGCGACGTGGCCGTGACGGTCGTGACCGGCAGCCCGAGCCCGGCGACCTTGTGCGGCAGGTCGAGCCGCAGCCACTTCGACACGCGCGTCGGCAGCGTGGAGATGATCACCTCGTCGAAGCCGTGCAGGTTGACCGCGTCCTGGATCGCTGCGAGCGGCTCCGGCACGCCGACCATGGCGTCGACCGGCCGACCGGCGGCCTGCTCGAGCAGCGGCAGCGCCAGCTCGATCGTGGTCTCGGCCTCGGTCTGCTCCTGATCCTCGGGATCCACGAGCTTGTGCAGGCCGTGGGTGGCGTTGGGGACCAGCAGCGTGAACTCGCATGGCCCGCGACCGGCGCGCTCGCGCACGGCGTCGATGAGATTCGGGGTGGCGGCGGTCTTGTTGGCGACCACGAGGACGCGCGCGGCGGACTCCATTGCAGCTCCCTTCACCGGTAGCCGACCGATTGTGTCAGGCGCCGGGGCGCGGGTCGAGGGCCTCGAAGACCCGAACCACCTCGGGGTCGAACTGCGTGCCGGCCCCTTGGCGGATCTCCTTGATCGCGGCCTCGACAGTCCAGGACTCCTTGTAGGGCCGCTCGTGCACGAGCACGTCGAAGACGTCGGCCACGTGCACGAGCCGCCCGTCGATCGGGATCGCCTCCCCGGCCAGGCCGTCGGGATAGCCGGTGCCGTCCCAGCGCTCGTGGTGCGAGTGCGCGACGCGCTCTGCGCAGACGAGCAGGTCGGTGTCGCCGCCGGCCAGGACGCGGGCCCCGAGCACGGCGTGCGTCTTGACGACCTCGAACTCCTCCTCGGTCAGCCGGCCGGGCTTGAGCAACACGCTGTCGGGCACCGCGATCTTGCCGAGGTCGTGGAGCGGGGCGGCCTGGCGCAGCAGCCAGACGGTGCGGTCGTCGTGGCCGAGGCCGCGGGCGAGGCGGGCGGCGAGGTGGCCGACGCGCTGGGTGTGCTCGGGCGTGTTGTCGTCGCGGTACTCGGCGACCATGGCGAGCCGCCGCAGCCCGTCGAGCGACGCCGCCTCGAGCTCGCGGCGCCGCCCGAGCGCGTGGTCGGCGAGCGCCGACTCGAGCTCCCCCTGGCGGGCGCGCAGCCGGCGCCGGTCGAGCAGCACGCCGAGCCGGCGCGACGCCCCGGCGTCCCAGCCCTCGCCGGCGAGCTCCTCGATCGCCACCACCTCGGGGCCGGCGCCGAGGCCGAGCGGGTCGAGCCGGGCGCGCAGCGCCGCCGCGTCGGCGCTCACGGCGATGACTGCAGCCGTCGGCTCGTTCGCCGCGACGGCCGCCGCGACCTCCTCCGGATCGCCCGAGCTGGCGACCGGGAGCGCGCCCGCGAGGGCGAGCGCGCCGCGCAGGAAGTTGACCCGCTCGACGTCGCTGCCGGCCAACAGAAGCCGCGTGCCCGCGATGGCGTCCATAATCGGGAGCATGATGGCGGAAGCCAACGATGACCCGCGCGTGGGCACCGTGATCGCGGGCTACCGCATCGAGGACCGGATCGGGCGTGGCGGCATGGGCGTCGTCTACCGCGCCGAGCATCTGAACCTGCGGCGCCGGGCGGCCGTCAAGATCATCGCCCCAGACCTCGCCGAGTCCGAGGGCTTCCGCGAGCGCTTCACGCGCGAGGCGCGGATCGCCGCCGCGCTCCAGCACCCGAACATCGTCACGGTCTACGACGCCGGCGAGGTCGACGGGCTGCTCTATCTCGCCATGCAGTACATCGAGGGCGAGGACCTCGCGGGCGTGCTGCAGCGCGAGCGCCGCCTGCGGCCGTACCGGGCGATCGACGTCTGCCGCCAGGTCGCGTCGGCGCTCGACGCCGCCCACGCGATGGGGCTGATCCACCGCGACGTCAAGCCCGCCAACGTGCTGATCGAGGGACGGACGGCATTCCTGACCGACTTCGGGCTGACCAAGCGGCTCGAGGGCACCCACGCGCAGCTCACGCGCGCGGGCGACGTGGTGGGCACGATCCACTACGTCGCGCCCGAGCAGATCGAGGGCCGGCGCGTGAGCGCGCGCTCGGACGTCTACTCGCTCGGCTGCCTGCTCTACCACTGCCTGTCGGGCCAGGTGCCGTTCGCGCTGGAGACCGACGTGGCGGTGATCTACGCGCACCTCTCGGAGGAGGTGCCGCGGCTGTCGTCGCTGCGCCCCGAGCTGCCAGAGGGACTCGACGCGGTGATGGCCAAGGCGCTCGACAAGTCGCCGGACCGCCGCTTCCCGAGCTGCGGCGACATGATCTCCGCGGCGCGAGCAGTGATCGACGCCGCCGGCCCCTTGAGCGAGACGCTCCCGCCCCGCAGCACGAGCCCGAACCCGTTCGCGGGAGCCGCCTCGCCGGCGATCCGCGACGCGGCCGAGGCGGCCCGCCGGCCGCGCGTGCTGCTCGCAGGGCTCGACGACCACACGCGCGCGGTGGCGCGCGTGGCGCTCGGCGGCCGCGTGGACGTGTCTGAGGCCGGCGCCGAAGGCGCCGCCGAGCAGGCGCGCGAGGAGCGTCCCGACCTCGTGATCCTCGACTGGAAGGGCTCGGGCGCGGCGGGGATCGCCGCCCTCCGCGACGACGCGCTGACGCGCGACGCCAAGGTGCTGCTGCTCGTCGACCACGGGCAGGGCGGGAGCCGCGAGGTCGCCTCCGCGGGCGCCGACGAGCGCCTGGCCGCGCCGTTCTCCCCGCTCCAGCTGCAGGTCAAGCTGCGGCGCCTGCTGGGCGCCGAGGTCGTCGGCGGGTGAGCGGGGAATCGCCTGGCGGCGATTCCCTTGCGAGTTCGCCTGGCGGCGAACATCGCGGGGCGATTGCCCCTATGAGCGTTGTCGTCGCCGTGCTCGCCGGCGGGCGGGGACGGCGCCTGGGCGGCGCCAAGCCGCTCGCCGAGCTCGCCGGCACGCCGCTGATCGCCTGGCCGCTGGCGGCGGCGTCGGCCGCCGGGCTGGCGGCCGTCGTGGTCGCCAAGCAGGCCACGCCGTTGCCGACGCTGGACGTGCCCGTGTGGGAGGAGCCGGACGAGCCCGTGCACCCGCTGCTCGGCATCGTCACCGCGCTCGAGCGTGCGCAGGGTGCGGTGGTGGCGATCGGGTGCGACCAGCCGTTCGTCACGCCCGAGCTGCTCTCCCGCCTGGCGATCGGGCCGGGGGCGGCGGTGCGGGCGAGCGGACGGCTCGCGCCGCTGCCGGCGCGCTACGAGCCGGAGTGGCTGCCCGCGCTGCGCGCCGCGCTCGCCGCCGAGGCGCCACTGCGCGCGACGCTCGAGGCGCTCGCCCCCGTCGCGATCGAGGCCGACCACACCGATCTCGTCGCCGGCGTCAACACCCCCGGCGAGCTGGCCGCCGCCGAGGGAGCGCTGGCGCGCCGATGACCGCAGCCGACGTCGTGGTCGTCGGCGGCGGGATCGTCGGCTGCGCGGTCGCGGCGTTCCTCGCCGAGGGCGGGGCGCGCGTGCGGCTGTACGAGCGGGAGGCGATCGCCGCCGGCGCGTCGGGTCGCAACTCGGGAATCCTGCAGCACCCGATGGACCCGGTGCTCGAGCCGCTGTACGAGGCGTCGCTGCGCGAGTACGAGGGCCTCGGACACGGCTTCGCCTTCCCGCCCGAGCCGGCGGACGCGATGGTCGTCTCGCGCGATCCGCAGGCGCTGGCAGCCGACTACGACGCCGCGGCCGCGCGCTTCCCGGGGCTCGGCGCCGAGTGGCTGGAGGGTCGCGCGCTGGAGGCGGCCGAGCCCGCCCTGGCTCCCGGCGTGTACGCGTACCGCCTCGCCACCGGCCGCCCGATCCCGCCGGCCGCCGCCACGCAGGCCTGGGCCGACCGGGCGCGCACCGCCGGCGCCGAGCTCGTGCTCGGCGAGGAGGCGACGGTCGACGGCGCGGAGGCGGAAGCCGTCGTGGTCGCCGCCGGACCGTGGTCGGCGGCCGCGCTCGGCGTGCCGCTGCCCGTGCGCGCCGTCTGGGGCGTCGTGGCGCAGGTCCGGCTCGTGGCGGCGCCGCGCCACCCGCTCGAGGAGTCGGGCGTCGAGGCGCTCACGGCTCCCGACGGCGCGCCCACCGAGCTGTTCTCGATCGTCACCGCGGGCGGGATCTCGGCGGTCGGCTCGACGTTCACCGCCGAGCAGCCGGACGCCGGCGCCGTCGCCCCGGGCCTGCTCGCGCGCGGCGCCCGCTACGTGCCCGCGCTCGCCGGCGCCCGGATCGAGCAGGTGCGGGCGTGCGCGCGGCCGCTCTCGGCCGACGGCCGGCCGCTGCTCGGGCCCGTTCCGGGCCGCCCGGGCGTGCACCTGCTCACCGGCCACGGCGCGTGGGGCATCTCGCTCGGGCCGGCGTCGGCGCGGCTGGTGGCCGACCAGGTGCTCGGCGGCGGCGCCGCGATCGCCCCGGAGCTGGCGGCGTGCCGCTACGACTTCTCGTTCGACACGACGACGCGATCGTCGCCGCTGCCGTAGATGTGCTGCTCGACCCCATCCTTGATCGAGCGCACGAACGCCTGCCCGTGGCGGGCGTTGCCGCTGGTGTTGACGAACATGCCCTCGCGCGCGCCGGACACGATCTCGACGTAGTTCTCGCGGCCCTCGACGCGCTTGACCCGCTCGCCCTTGCGGAGCTGGAGCGCGGGGCGCTCGTCGTCTCGCAGGTCGTTGGCGATCGTGACGCGGTCGTCGCCGCTGCCGTAGATGTGGTACTCGACGCCGTCGTCGAGCACGCGCACGAACGTCTTGCCGTCGCGGGCGTTGCCGCTGGTGTTGAGGTACAGGCCCTCGCGGGTGCCGGAGACGATCTCCTGGTAGCGCTTGCGGCCGTCGACGGGCTCGGCCTTCTCCCCCTTGCGCAGCTTCGGCTCGGCGGCCTCGGCCTTGGGGTCGTGCTGGCCGACGACGAGGCGGTCCTTGCCGCTCCCGTACACGTGGTACTCGCGGCCGTTGCGGCGCACGAGCACGAACGTGTCGCCGTGCCGGGCGTTGCCGCTGGTGTTGATGTACATGCCCTCGCGCGCGCCCTTGGTGATCTCGGCGTAGCGCTTGCGGCCGGCGACGGGGGTGATCTCCTCGCCCTTGCGCAGCTTCAGGTCCTCGGTGTCGAGCGCGGCCTTGAACGCCGCCCCGTCCGGGGTCTTGGCGGTCGCCTGGGCCGTGCTGACGGCGCCTTCGGCGCCCTGGGCGGGAACGACCTTCACGAGGCGAGCACCACCCGGGCGGAGGCGTGGCGCTGCCACTTGCGGCCGGCGCGCCGCTTGACGGTGAGCGTCACGGTGGTGCGGGCGCTCGCGCCCCGCAGGGCGGCCTGGATCCGCGGGAGCGTGCCGAGGCGGCCGACCGTGTACGTGCGGGCGACGCGGCGGCTGCGGCGGCCGGCGCTGACGCGCAGGTCGACGCGGAAGCGTCCGCGGCCGACGGCGAGCGGCCGCAGGTCGACGGAGACGGTCCCGTTCTGCGCGCGCGCGGCGTTCAGGGCCCCGACCAGGCTGGCCGTGTCGGAGTGCCCGGCGAGGTGGACCGGGACGGTCTTGACCCGGACCGTCGCGGTCGGCTGCGCCGGCGTGTCGACGGGCGGCGCCGGCGGCGGCGATCGCGGCGAGCGCGACGGGCGTCGTGACGGTCTCGTTGCCGGCCGCGTCCAGCGCGCGCAGCCGCACGCTGCCGTGGGCGACCGTGAACGAGCCGCCGGCGGCCACGCCGGTCCAGGCGCCGCCGTCGACGCTGTGGGCGACGGCCGCGAGGCCGGAGGCGTCGTCGGAGGCGTCCGCGCGGCAGGTGTACTGCAGCCCGGCGGCGGTGCAGGCCACGGCGGCGGTCGGCGCCACCGAGTCGATCCGGATCGTGTCGGTCCGCCACGCGGAGGCGTGGCCGGCGACGTCGACCACGCGGCTGACGAGCGTGTGCACGCCGTCGCCGGTGACCGAGACGCTCGTGGCCGTCGAGCTCGGGCTGCCGTCGAGCGGTGTGCTCGATACGGTCGACGCCGGAGCCGCCCGGGTCCGAGCCCGCCAGCTCGACGTCGTACGGCGTTGCCCGCCAGGCGGGCGAGACCGCGGGCGTGTCGTTGAGCGGTGCGGTGGTGTCGACGCGCACGGTGGCGCTCTGCCACGCGGTGGCGTTGCCGGCGCCGTCGACCGCGCGCACCTCGAGCAGCTGCTCGCCGTCGGCGTCGACCACCGCCGGGCTTCCGGTGTGCGTGTCGCCGCCGTCGATCTGCCACTCCATGGTCACGCCGCTGGCGTTGTCGGAGCCGGAGAGGGGAACGCTGACCGCCGTCGTGCTCCAGCCCGAGCCGGGGAGCGTGGTGGTGTCGATCGGGTCGACCGTGTCGACCTTCAGCGTGTCGGTCCTCCAGGTCGAGGCCTGACCGGCGACGTCGAGCACGCGATGGCGGATCTCGAACGTGCCGTCGGCGCCGAGGTCGACGACGTCGTCGGGCTGCCCGTGCTGCACCGGGCCGCCGTCGATCGTGTACTGGATGTCGGCGACGCCCGAGTGCGCGTCGGTGGCGTCGAGCGTGAACGTGCGCGAGCCGTACCAGCCGCTCGGCAGGTCGGTCGTGTCGGTGGGCACCGTGCGGTCGACGCGGATCGTCTGGGAGCGCCACGCGGAGCCGTTGCCGGCGACGTCGAACGCGCGCGTCTCGAGCTCGTGCACGCCGTCGGCGGAGATCGTGAACGAGCCGCTGGGCCCGGACTGCACCGGCTGGCCGTCGAGCCGCCATTCGACGCGCTCGACCCCCGAGCCCGAGTCGGTCGCCGAGACGGTGATCGCCACGGGCGACACGCGCCAGGCGCTCGAGACCGTCGTGGTCGTGTCCACGGGCGGCGTCGCGTCGCCGGTCACGGCGTCGATCGTGAAGCTGTCGGTCCGCCAGCCCGAGCTGTTGCCCGCGGCGTCGAGCACGCGCGTCGCGAGCGTGTGGGCGCCGTTGCCGGTGACCGTCGCGGTGGCGCCGGCGGCGCCGGTCTGGAGCGCGCCGCCGTCGACCCGCCACTCGACCGCGGCGATCGAGGAGTGCGCGTCCGTGCCGGTGACCGCCACGGTGTAGGGGTTGTCCTCAGGCGACGTCGGCGTAGCGGTGGTGTTGGCGGGCGGCAGGGTGTCGATGCGCACCTGCTCGGCGCGCCAGCCGGACGCGTTGCCGGCCATGTCGACGACGCGCGTCTCGAACAGGTGGTCGCCGGAGCCGGTGACCGTCGCCTGCAGGCCGGAGGCGCCGCTCGTGACGGCGCCGCCGTCGACGCGCCACTGCACCTCGCGCACGCCTGAGACGCTGTCCGCGCCGCTCAGCACGACGGCGTAGCTCCCCGCCTGCCAGCTGGTGGGCGCGAGCGGGGTCTGGTTGTCGGGTGCCGACTTGTCGATCCGGATCGTGTGGCTCTTCCAGCCGCTCGAGCGTCCGGCGACGTCGGTCACCTGCGTCTCGAGCACGTGCACGCCGTCGGCCGACACGTTCACCGTGGCGGGCGCGGGCACGGTGGTGCTCGCGCCGCCCTGGTAGCGCCAGGTGACGTCGCGGATGCCGGAGTGCGCGTCGGCGCCGTTGACGGTCACGGCGAGCGGCGCGGTCTGCCACCCGGAGGGCGCGGCGGTGACGTCGGTCGGGTCGACGGTGTCGACGCGGATCGTGTGCGTCCGCCACAGCGAGATGTTGCCGGCGACGTCGACCGCCCGTGTCCGCAGCGTGTGGACGCCGTCGCTGTTGATGCCGACCACGGTGCCGCCGGGGCCGCTCTGGGTCGGTCCCCCGTCGAGCTCCCACTCCATGTGGTCGATCCCCGACGTCGCGTCGGCGCCGGTGAGCGTGACGCTCGTGACCGAGCTGCGCCACGTGGTCGGCCCGGGGTCGGTCGTGTCAGCCGGCACGATGGTGTCCACCCGCACCGTCTCGATCCGCCACCCGGAGTCGTTGTCGTCCTCGTCGAGGATCCTGGTCTCGAAGCTGTTGGCGCCCTCGTCGGAGACGGTCACGGTGACCGGGGCCGCCGCGGAGGAGGACGTGCTGTTGATGACCCACTCCGCGGTCAGCGGGCCGCCGTCGGCGTCGGTTCCGGAGATCTCGACCTCGTACGGCGCCGTCTGCCAGCCGGCCGGAGCGGCGGGCGTCGTGTTCGCCGGCGCGGCCGCGTGGGCAGCCGCGGGCGCGCCGAGCCAAGCGGCGAGCGCAGCAAGCAGCACGAGGAACGGCCGGACGCGGTCCATGGTGCCCGTGTAGTCGGCGGCTGCCGGCGCGTCTGTAGCGTGCCGCGCTTGCCGTCCGTTCCCGTCACGACGTGGTACCTCGAGCTGACCGACCCCGGGCGGCTCGCCGCCGCCCCGCCGGCCGACCCCGAGCTCGAGATCCGGCGGGCCGAGCTGCCCTCCCCCGAGCTCTCGCATGCGCTCTACGCAGGCGTCGGGAGCCGCTGGCTGTGGACCGATCGGCTGGGCTGGAGCTGGGGGCGCTGGCACGAGTATCTCGCGCGCGAGGAGGTGGAGACCTGGGTCGCGTGGGTCCGCGGCACGCCGGCCGGCTACGCGGAGATCGAGCACGCGGGCGACGCGGTCGAGCTGGTCTCGTTCGGGCTCCTGCCGGCGTTCTTCGGGCGCGGCTACGGGCCGCGGCTGCTCGATGCCGTGGTGCGGCGCGCGTGGGCGCGCGGCCCGCAGCGGGTGTGGCTGCACACGTGCTCGCTCGACGGGCCGGCCGCGCTGCGCACCTACCAGGCGCGCGGCTTCGAGGTCTACGACGAGCGCACCGGCACGCGCGACGTGCCTGACCCGCCGCCCGAGCCGTGGCCGGGCGCCGGCCCGCAGGGGTAGGCGGCTACGCCATCGCGCCTGGTTGCGCCGACGAACGTCAACGGCGGCATTGAGGGAGGCACGGGAGCGTGCACAAGTCCCCACTCACGCGATTCTCGTTCGTGAGTGGGGCGAATGATGCGATATACGCGACAAAGTCCCCACTCGCGCGCCGAAACGCCGCGAGTGGGGCGAAATGCACCCTCGCCGCGGCCGACCGCTCACCCTCCCTACCCAGCCGCCGTTGACGTTGTCCCACGCGGACGCACCGTGGTGGCGAGGAACGCGTCCGGCGTCGCGCGCAGGACGGCGAGGCGCGGGTCGGGCACGTCGAGGACGCGGTCGGCCGCCAGCGGTGCGAGCCAGCGCAGGCGCGGGTCCTCGAGCACCGTGGCGAGCGCGCGGCGGTCGCCGCCGAGGACGATCGCCTCGATGTCGCGGCGGTGCGGCACGAGCACGCCCGCCGCCGTCGTGGCCGCGGCCTCGAGCGCGACCCGCGCCTGGCCTTCGCGGCGGCGCTCGAAGCGGCGCTGGCTCGAGCCGCCCTTGCGGTGGCGGCCGTGGACGTTGCGGCTGCCGACCTTCGAGGCCACGAGCCGGCGGCCCGCGAACACGCCGGCGGCGTGGCCGCCGAGGCGCACGAGCACGACGCCGACCACGCGCTCGCGCCGCACGTGCTCGAGCAGCGGGCCGGGCACGAACCCGTCGTGCACCGCGGCGGGCAGCGACGGGAACGGCGGGTCGCAGTCGACGGCGGCGCCGTCGGCGCCGAAGAACGTCACACGGCCGGCGCGGACCTCGGTGCGCTCGACGGGCGCGTGCTCGGCGACCCAGCGGTCGAGCCAGCGCTCCAGCCGCTCCGGCGGGACCTCGTACATCGTGGCTAGGCTACGGCGCCTCATGACCTACGTTGCCGCCGAGAACCGCTACGACGCCATGCCCTACCGCCGCTGCGGGCGCTCCGGCCTGCACCTGCCCGCCGTCTCGCTCGGGCTGTGGCACAACTTCGGCGACGACGCGCCGCTCGAGAACCAGCGCGCCGTGCTGCGGCGGGCGTTCGACCTCGGGATCACGCACTTCGACCTCGCGAACAACTACGGCCCGCCGTACGGCTCGGCAGAGGTCAACTTCGGGCAGGTCCTGCGGGAGGATCTCGCCCCGTACCGCGACGAGCTGATCATCTCGACCAAGGCGGGCTACGACATGTGGCCCGGCCCGTACGGCGACCGGGGCTCGCGCAAGTACCTGCTGGCGAGCCTCGACCAGAGCCTGGACCGGATGGGGCTCGACTACGTCGACATCTTCTACTCGCACAGGTTCGATCCCGACACGCCGCTCGAGGAGACGCTCGGCGCGCTCGACACCGCGGTCCGCCAGGGAAAGGCGCTGTACGCGGGCATCTCGTCCTACTCGGGCGCCCGCACGGCGGAGGCGGTGGGGATCCTGCGGGAGCTGGGCACGCCGCTGCTCATCCACCAGCCGTCCTACTCGCTGCTCAACCGCTGGATCGAGGAGGACCTGCTCGACGTCCTCGGTCGCGAGGGCGTCGGATGCATCGTGTTCTCGCCGCTCGCCCAGGGCATGCTCACCGGCAAGTACCTCGGCGGCGTCCCGGAGGACTCGCGGGTGTCGCGCGGCGGCGCCCTCAGCGAGGACATGCTCACCGACGAGGCGCTCGCGCACGTGCGGGCGCTGAACGAGATCGCGTCCCGGCGCGGGCAGTCACTCGCGCAGATGGCGATCGCGTGGACGCTGCGCGACCCGCGCGTGACGTCCGCGGTGATCGGCGCGCGAACCGTGGACCAGCTCGAGGACAGCCTGGGCGCGCTACGGGCGCTCGACTTCTCCGACGAGGAGCTGGCCGAGATCGACGGCCACGCCGTCGAGGCCGGCATCAACCTCTGGAAGGCATCCAGCGACGGCTAGAGGCGGCCAGCGGAACTTCGTGCCGACGTGCGGCGGGTCGCCGGCGTACGCCTCGCGCGACGTGGTCTTCTCCTCCTGCACCGACGCGCCGTGGCGGCCGGCGACCTCGCTGACGGGATACAGCAGGCCAGGCGCGGCGGGTGCCGACCATGAGGATCGCGCACGGCCCGTCGCCGGCGCCGACGAAGATGTGCCGCGTGCCGCGCGGGCAGTGCACGAAGTCCCAGGCCTTCAGGCGGTGCTCCTGCTCCTCGACGATCGCGATGCACTCGCCGAGCAGGACGAGGAAGTCCTCCTGGTTGTCCTCCTCGTGGTAGCGGCCGTTGGGCTGGCCCGGCTGCAGCACGTGGACGCCGATGCCGTAGTCCTCGAACGCCTCGGGCGGCTCGAGGTCGGTCCACACGCCGACCTTCTCGCTGCCGCGGGCCCGTGCCTGGGCGAGGTTGACCACGAACCAGCCGCGGGTGGCGGGAGCGAGCCCGTGGCCGTCGTCCTCGAGCTGCGCTTCGGGAGCCGTCATCGCCGCGAGGCTAATGCCCGAGCAGCGCCAGGTCGGCGGGGCCGAGCCGGTCGGCGGCCGTCTTCGCCTGGTGCCAGTGCGGGTAGATCAGAGGCGGGCGGCTCAGCTCCTCGAGGCGGTCGAACTCGCCGTCGGACAGCTCGAGCTCGGCGGCCGCGAGGTTGTCGGCCAGCTGCTCGTCGGTGCGCGCGCCGATGATCAGCGACACGATGCCGGGCCGGCGCAGGAGCCACGCGAGCGCGACCTGGGCGGCCGAGACGCCGTGGCCCTCGCCGATCTCCACCAGCGCGTCGACGACGTCGTAGAGCTGGTCGCGGTCGCGCACCGGCGGCTCGTCCCAGTCGGTCAGTTGGCGAGACCCCTCCGGACCCTGCTGGTCGCGCCGGTACTTGCCCGACAGCAGGCCGCCGGCGAGCGGGCTCCAGACGAGGATGCCGACGCCCTGGTCGACGGCGATCGGGACGAGCTCGTACTCGGCGTCGCGGGCCTGCAGCGAGTAGTAGATCTGCTGGGTGACGAAGCGCTGGTAGCCGTGGCGGTCGGCCACGCCGAGCGCCTTCATGAGCTGCCAGCCGGAGTAGTTGGAGGCGCCGACGTAGCGGACCTTGCCGCTGCGGACGAGCGTGTCGAGCGCCTCGATCGTCTCCTCGAGCGGGGTCTGCCCGTCCCACTCGTGCACCTGGTAGAGGTCGATGTGATCGGTCCCGAGGCGGCGCAGGCTGGCCTCGCACTCGGCGATCAGGTGGTGACGCGAGAGGCCCGCGTCGTTCGGGCCGTCACCCATCGGCATGCGGGCCTTGGTGGCGAGCAGGAGCCGGTCGCGACGGCCTTCGATCGCCTTGCCGAGGATCTCCTCGGAGAGACCGCCCGAGTACACGTTGGCGGTGTCGACGAAGTTGACGCCGTGGTCGAGGCAGAGGTCGAGCTGGCGGCGGGCGCCGTCGACGTCGGTCGAGCCCACGCTGGCGAAGTTGTCGCGCCCGCCGAAGGTCATCGTCCCGAGTGTGAGCGCCGAGACGCGCAGGCCGGAGGCGCCGAGCTGTCGGTAGTCCATCGCGCGAGGTTACCCTCCGCCTCGATGCCTCAGCCGAGCCGCCTCCCGAGCACGCGCGACATTCCGTGGGCCGAGCTGCGCCGCCGCGCCTCGGTCGTCTACCTCTGGCTTCAGGCCGGCTGGGACGAGCTCTCCGCCGACGAGCGGCGCGAGGTCGCGCAACTGCTGCGCAAGTCCCGTGGGCGGCCGCAGAACCTCACGCGTGACGAGACGCGGCGGCTCGGGCGGCTCGCGGGGCGGGCGGCGAGCGCGGGTGCTCGCCGCCGGCGGCGGTCGAGATAGCGCACCGCCGGGGTGCGGCTTCCCGCTCCCCAAGAGTGGTGCTGATCGCGGGTGATTCGCGGGGTCCCCCCCATCGTTGCGAGGCCGCCGAAGACCGACACTGTGGCCATGCTCCTTCCCGCCAACACCTCCCAGCGTGATCTGGTCCGCCTCGCCCTCCTGATGTGCGGAGAGCGGCCCAGCGCCAAGCACCGTCCGGCCGCCAAGGGCCTCTAGCACCAGTGTCCGCCTGGACCGAGCTCGAGGCCGAGCGCGCGTTCGCCGCCGCCGCGCGGGCTCGCAGGCGTGCTGCGCTCGTGGCTCGGCTTCGGCGCCAGTGCCACGGTCTCCTCGCCGTCTACGACCAGCCGCTGCGGCGGCGGTCCGGCGCGGGCCCCAGCCGAGGCATCCGCGAGATCCCGGTCGCGGCGATCTGCGCCACGACGGAGCCCAACCGCGCCACGCAGTTCGACCGCGACTTCCGCCCGTCGCCGGTCACCCGCTGCCGCTGGCTGCGCGTCTTCCAGGCCGAGCAGCGCGGCACGCCGCTGCCGCCGGTCTCGGTCGTCCGCGTCGGCGACGGCTACGCGCTGCGCGACGGCCATCACCGCGTCTCCGTCGCCCGCGCCCGCGGCGCGGCGACGATCCGGGCGGTCGTCGAGGCCTCGTAGCCTCGGCGGCGTGCTCTTCGACGCGCACCTGCACATCGTCGATCCGCGCTTCCCGCTCGTCGCCAGCGACGGCTTACGGGGTCAGCCGCTGAGCAGGCGCCGGGCGACGCCCTCGACGGTCGCGACGCCGTACTCGAACGAAGGGCTGCCGCGCGTCAGGACCGCGATCGCCTCGCGCCGGCCGCGGCCCTCGACGAGCGCGACCTGGTGCACGACGTCCGTGCGCCAGCCGCCCTTGAACCAGGCCCGCAGGCCCTCGCGGCGCGCCACCGCCGCGATCCCCCAGCGCTGCCACGAGACGATCGACGACAGCAGCGAGCGCGCGAGCCGGCGGTGCCGCGGCGGCACCACGCGGTCGAGCCGCAGGAAGAGCCGCGCCTGGTCGGCCGCGGTGACCTGCGCGTTCGCCCAGTAGCCCGTGCCGAAGTGCGTCATCCGCGCCGCCCGCGCGACGTCCGCGAGCCCTGCGGAGCCCACGCGGCCGTAGACGAAGTCGGCGGCGTCGTTGTCCGAGGCGGTGACCATCTCCCGCAGCGTCGCGTGCGTCAGGGAGTCGAGCTTGCGCTCGCGCCGCAGCACCGCGACCAGCAGCATCGCCTTCGACACGCTGGCGGACGGCATCCGCAGGTGGTACGCGCTCCCGCGCAGGCGGCGGCGGTCGTCGAGCACCGCGAAGGCCACCTCGCCGCTTCGCCGTGCGGCCCAGCGCCGCGCCCGCCGCACGGCGGCGTTGGTCGTCAGCGGCGGGGCCGGTGCGGTGCCGATGTCGACCGCCACGGGCGGCGGCCGGCTCGCGACCGCCTCCCGCACCGGCTCGGGGCTGCCGCGCAGCAGGTCGGGCGCCGCGATCGCGAGCAGGACGGCGACGAACAGGGCGATGCGGCGACCCATCGGGCGCAGCTTATGCGCCCCGGAGGCAGCGGATGGCTTAGGGAGCCACTGGGCTGAGCGCAGCGATCGCGCGCATCTCCTCGTCGCTCAGCGGGCCGGCGGCCTCGGCCGCCACGCACTCGTCGAGCTCCTCGCGGTTCTTGACGCCGAGCACGACGGTCGCGAGTCCCGGTGCGGTGAGCGCCCAGCGGTGCGCGAAGACGGCGGCCGGCTCACCGCGCTCGGCCGCGAAGCGGCGGAACGGCGCGGCAGCCTCGAAGTCGCGCGCCGCCGGATGGTCCGGCTCCAGCGGGCGATCGAGGGCGTCGGCGAGCGATCCCGCGGCGACCACGCGGATGGCCATCACCGGCACCCCGGCGCGCTCGGCGGCGGCCACCACGCGCGGGTTGTCGGGCTGCTCGTCGCCGCCCCACAGCCACATGTCGCCGCTGAGGTCGAGCGCGTTGACCACGCACTGGATCGCGTCCGGCGTCTCGTCGTCGGCGAGCACGTCCTCGAGCACGTCGGAATGCCCGACGCCGGTCAGGCCCCAGCCGCCGATCAGCCCCTCGTCGCGCATGCGCACGAACTCCGGCCGGATGACGTCGCGCAGCTGGTCGGCGGTGACCGTGCCCTCGTGCTGCAGGTGGTCGGGCCGCAGCTGCGAGTGCAGGATGAACAGGTCCACGCGCTGCAGCCGCAGGCGCTCGAGGCTCGCCGCCAGCCCGGCCCGCATGCGCTCGACCGGGTCGCTGTCGCCGGGGTGGACCTTGGTCGTGACGAGCACGCCCTCGGGCACCGCCCCGCCGAGCGCCTCGCCCACCACCAGCTCCGCCTCGCCCGGGCCGTAGGTCGGCGCGAGGTCGAGCATCGTGATCCCGGCGTCGAGCGCGGCGCGCACGGTGGCGACCGCCTCGGCGCGGTCCACCTCGCCCCACACGTTCCCGATCCCGCCGCCGCCGAGCGTCAGCGCGCTCACCCGTCCCAGCCGTCCAAAAGCTCTCGTCTCCATGCCGTGCAGGATGCCCGTCGGCGACGACCACAGGCTACGGCTGATAGGAACCCGGCTCCCACATGCGGGTGGTCACGCCGAGCGTGGTCCAGGCGTTGATGACGAGGATCAGGCTCAGCAGGGCGGCGACCTCGGCGGGGGCGAACTCCGCCGCCACCTCGTCGTAGGCCGCGGCGGGGACGTGCGTCTCGGCGACGCGGGTGACCGTCTCGGTGAAGTCCAGGGCGGCGCGCTCGCGGGCGCTGAAGAACGGCGTCTCGCGCCACACCGGGAGCGCGTAGAGCCGCTGCTCGGTCTCCCCGACGGCGCGCGCGTCCTTGGTGTGCATGTCGACGCAGTAAGCGCAGCCGTTGAGCTGGGACGCGCGGATGCGGACGAGCTCGCGCAGCCGGTGGTCGAAGTCGACCGCGTCGAGGTCCTTCGTGACCGCATGGTCGAGATGGGCGACGGCGCGGTTGGTGTGCGGGGCGAGCGCCTCGAAGTCGAGGCGGGGAGCGATCGTCGTGCTGGTCATGATCCGACCGTAGCTCGCGAGTGGCCCAGGTGTAAGGTCCACTTCGATGGCGCAGTCGCGGGCCACTTCCGGCGTCGACGTCCACGTCGACCTCGCCGGCCGGCGGGTCCGGGCGGGCCTCGAGCAGGAGCTCCGGGAGGCGGTGCGGGAGGGCCGGCTCGCACCCGGGGCGCGGCTGCCGTCGTCGCGCACGCTGGCCGCCGAGCTCGGCCTCGGGCGCAACACCGTCGCCGACGCGTACGGCCAGCTCGTCGCCGAGGGCTGGCTCGTCGCCCGCCACGGCGCCGGCACGTGGGTGGCGGAGCGGGTCGCCGCCGAGCCGCCGACCGCCGATCCGCACGACGACGCGCGCGTGCGCTTCGACCTGCGCCCGGGCGTGCCCGACCTCGGTGCCTTCCCGCGCTCGGCGTGGCTGGCGGCTGCGCGCCGGGCGCTCGCGGTGGCGGCCGACGACACGCTCGGCTACGGCGACCCGCGTGGGCTGCGGGTGCTGCGTGAGGCGCTCGCCGAGTACCTCGTGCGCGCTCGCCGGGTGGCGTGCGACCCGGCGCGGATCGTCGTCTGCGCCGGCTTCGCCCACGGGCTCGAGCTGCTGTGCGCGGTGCTGCGCGATCGCGGCGCCGCGGCCGTCGCGATCGAGGCGCACGGGCACCGCCTGCACCGCGCGATCGTCGAGCACAGCGGCCTCGAGACGCGCAGCGTGGCGGTCGACCGCGAGGGTGCGGTCGTCGGCGACCTGGGCGACGCGGCCGCCGCCCTGCTGACCCCAGCGCACCAGTTCCCGCTCGGCGTGGCCCTCGCCCCCGCCCGCCGGCGACAGGCGGTCGCCTGGGCTGCCGACACCGGGGCGCTGCTGATCGAGGACGACTACGACGGCGAGTTCCGCTACGACCGCCAGGCCGTCGGCGCCATGCAGTCGCTCGCGCCCGGCCAGGTCGTCTACGCCGGCACGGCCGCCAAGAGCCTCGCCCCCGGCGTGCGGCTCGGCTGGCTCGTGCTCCCGGCGTCGCTCGTCGAGGAGGTCGTCGAGGCAAAGCGCGTACGCAGCCCGCTCCCGAGCACGCTCGAGCAGCTCACGCTCGCCGAGCTGCTCGCCAGCGGTGGTCTTCGACCGCCAGGTGCGCCGCGCCCGGCTCGCCTACCGGCGCCGCCGAGATCGGCTCCTCGCGGCCCTCGCCGGTCGGGTCGAGGTGAGCGGGATCGCGGCCGGCCTCCACGCCCTCGCCCATCTCCCGCAGGACCGCGAGGAGCACGAGGTGATCGAGCGCGCCGCGACCCACGGCCTCGCGCTGCAGGGCCTGCGCGCGTTCACGCAGCCGGGGTTCGAGCGGGCCCCGGCGCTCGTGCTCGGCTACGCGCGACCGCCCGAGCACGCCTTCAGCGCGACCGTCGCCCGGCTCAGCGCCGTGCTGTGATCGCGAGCACGCGCCCGTCCTCCAGCTCCCACGCGAGCTCGCCGTCGCCGCCGAGCGCCACGTGCAGGCCCGGCACCGTCGCCTGCGCGAGCGGCGCGGCCACGATCGCCTCGGCCGCGGGCAGGCCTCCGTCCGCGGGCGGCTCGAAGTTGTCGAAGTCGCTGACGCCCCGCAGGTAGTCGGCGAAACCCGCGTCCGGGGCGTGGAAGTTGAGCCACGACACGTCGGCGTCGCTCTCGTTGCGGAACGCGTGCACGAGGTTCGGGGGAACGGCCACGAAGCTCCCCGCGCCGAGCGCGACGGGCTCGCCGAGCGGCCCGAGGAAGAACGTGAGCTCGCCGGCGAGCACGTAGAACGCGTCGACGTGCTCGCGGTGGATGTGCAACTGGGTCCCGGCCTCGCCCGGCGCGTGGCGCTGCCAGGTGACGGTCAGCTCGGGGCGCTGGGAGACGATCACGAGCTGGCGCCGCTCGCGGTCGGTGATCGTCTCACCGGCGCCCACATCGAGGGTCGTGGCGGTCATGTGCGCGATTATCCGCCCGCGATGCGCGCGGCGCTGCTCCCGCTCCCGCCCGACCGCCGCGCCCGCCGCGGCGTCCAGCTCATGCTGGGCCTGCTGCTGTTCGGCGTCGACGATCGCGATGATGGTCCTCGGCGGGCTCGGCCTCGCGCCGTGGGACGTGCTCCACCAGGGGCTGTCGCGGACGTTCGGGCTCGGGATCGGCACCTGGTCGGTGCTGATCAGCTTCGTCGTGCTGCTCGGCTGGTGGCCGCTGCGCGAGCGGCTCGGCCTCGGCACGCTGGCGAACGCGATCGTCGTCGGCGTGGTCATCGACCTCGTGCTGTGGCTCGTCGATCCGCCGTCCGCGCTGTGGGCGCGGATCGCGCTCCTGGTCGGCGGCGTGGCCGGCAACGGCGTCGCGACCGGGCTCTACATCGGCGCCGGCCTCGGCGCCGGCGCGCGCGACGGGCTCAGCACCGGCATCGCCGCCCGCGGCCACTCGCTGCGGGTGGTGCGCACGGCCGTCGAGGCGACCGTGCTCGTCACCGGCTTCCTGCTCGGAGGCACGGTCGGCGCCGGGACCGTCCTCTACGCGCTGGCGATCGGCCCGATCACCCACCGCACGATCCCGGCCCTGGATCTGACGCTCCGCACGCACGCCGGCGCCCGGGGGAGCGGGCGCCGGCGTTGGTCCGCCTAGATCGCGATCCGTGCGGTGCGGCGGCCCGTGTGGAGCCGGCGGCGGCGCAGGGCGACGATCACCGCGATCGCGGCCAGCACCAGGGCGACCGACAGCAGGGCGGTCGGCAGCCAGTCCGCGGCGCTCGACGTGTTCTGCGGCGCGGGCGGCCCGTAGGACGAGTAGTAGCGCTCCTGCGGCCTCCGCGGCGGCCGCGTTGCTGTCGGTCGCCGGCGGGGTGCCGTACGAGGCGAGGTAGCGCTCCTCGGGGGCGGGCCGGGCGACGACGGCGGGGGCGGCGACCGCGGACGCGAGCAGCGCGAAGGCGACGACGCACGAGATGAAGGAACGGGTGGTGAGCACGACGACCTCCTTGGCCGGTGGGCGGATGAAGCGAACGAGCCCACCCTGCGCCGGTGCGGTCTGCGGTCGATCTACGCCCGATCTCTTAGACCAGCCGTAGACCGGCTTGCCAGACCATGGTCAGCGCGCGTTGATCGGCTCGCCAGGAGGTGATTGGGTTGATCGAGCACAACGAACACGAAGAGCGCCGCCGCATGCAGATCCGCGTCCTCGGGCACCTGGAGGTGAAGGTCGGCGACCAGCCGGTCGTGCTCGGTGGGCCCAAGCAGCGCGCCGTCCTGGCCATGCTCGGGCTCGAGGCGAACCGCACCGTCACCGCCGATCGCCTGGCCGAGGGGCTGTGGGGAGAGGAGCCACCCGCGAGCGCGGGCAAGATGGTCCAGAACTACGTCTGGCGGCTCCGGCAGGCGCTGCCGGACGACGGCGGCGCGGCGATCCTCACGCACGGACGCGGCTACGAGCTGCGGATCGATCCGGAGCTCGTCGACGTCCGGCGCCTCGAGCGCCTGGTCGCCGAGGCGAGCCGCGACGGCACGGCAGCCGAGCCCGGACGGGCGGCGCGCGAAGCGCTGGCGCTGTTCCGCGGTGAGCCGCTCGCGGACCTGGCCGACGAGCCGTTCGCGACCGGCGAGATCCCGCGGCTCGAGGGCCTGCGCGAGACGGCGGCGGGGCTGGCCATCGACGCGGACCTCGCCTCGGGCCGCCATCTGGAGGTGATCGGCGAGATCGACGCGCTGCTGGCACGCAACCCGCTGCGGGAGCGACTGCACGCGCAGCGGATGCTCGCGCTCTACCGCTCAGGGCGCCAGGCCGAGGCGCTCGAGTCCTACCAGCGCGCGCGCCGCATCCTGGTCGACGAGATCGGCGTCGAGCCGGGACCGGAGCTCAGGCACCTTCACGAGGCGATCCTGCGACAGGATCCGGCGCTCGACGTCAAGCCCGCGGCCGTCGAGCTCCCGCCCGAGCTCGACGCCGCCGACGCGCCGCCGCTGATCGGCCGCGACGGCGAGCTGCGCCGGCTGCGCGTGCGCTGGCAGCGGGCCGCCGGCGGCGTGGGCGCGCTCGTCGCGCTCGCGGGCGCGCGCGGTGCGGGCAAGACCCGCGTCGCCGCAGCGCTCGCGTCCGAGGTCCACCGCGAGGGCGCCGCGGTCCGCTACGCGACCGGCACCGGTCCGCCCGAGGCGGCGCTCGCCGCCATCGCGCAGATCCGCGACGAGCAGCGGCCGGCGCTGCTCGTACTCGACGACATCGACCGCGCCCCGAGCGACGTACTCGCCTCGCTGCGCGAGCTCGTCCGCGCCCTTGGTCGGCTGCCGGTGCTCGTGCTGGCCACGGGCGATGAGCTCGACCGACTCGCGCCGCGCGACTCGCTGACGCTCGAGCCGCTCGGTGCGGACGCTGTGCGGGCGATCGCCGGCCTCTACGCTCCGGCCGGCGTCGACGTGCCGACGGAGGCGCTGCTGGCGGGGAGCGGAGGCATCCCCCGGAGCGTCCACGAGGCGGCGAGCGACTGGGCACGACGCGAGGCCACCCGCCGGGTCGACGCGGTCGCCGACCGCGCGGCGGCCGCGGGCAACGAGGCGCGCGCGCTGTCGGCCGAGCTCGCGGGGCGCGTCGTCTCCCTGCAGGCGGCGCGCGAGCGGGCCGACCGGCTCGAGCGCCGGCGCGACGGAGCGACGGTGCTGTGCCCGTACAAGGGCCTGGCGACCTTCGATGTCGACGACGCCGACTACTTCTTCGGCCGCGAGCAGCTCGTCGCCGAGGTCGTCGCCCGGCTCGTCGGCGCGCCGCTGCTCGGCGTGGTCGGCCCGTCCGGCAGCGGCAAGTCGTCCGTGGTCCGGGCCGGGCTCCTGCCTGCCCTGGCCGGAGGGGTCCTGCCCGGAAGCGATCGCTGGGCGCGCGCGCTCATGCGTCCTGGTGAGCACCCGATGCGCGAGCTGCGCCATGTGACCGGCCGACCGGCGGGTCGCCTGGTGCTCGTCGTCGACCAGCTCGAGGAGCTGTTCACCGCCTGCCGCGACGAGGAGGAGCGAGCCGAGTTCGTCGCGGCGCTGGTGCACGCGGTCCGCGACGCGGGCGCCGTCGTCGTGCTCGCCGTGCGCGCCGACTTCTATGGCCGCTGCGCCGCACATCCGGCGCTTGCCCACCTGCTCGGGGCCAACCACGTCCTCGTCGGCCCCATGAGCCACGACGAATTGCGCCGCGCAATCGAGCTGCCCGCCGCGCGAGCCGGGCTGCGGCTCGAGCCCGGGCTCGCCGACCGCCTGCTCGCCGACTGCGAGGGCGAGCCGGGCGCGCTGCCACTGCTGTCGAGCGCGCTGCTCGAGCTGTGGCAGCAGCGCGACGGCCGCGACCTGCGGCTGGCGGCATACGAGCGGACGGGCGGCGTGCGAGGCGCCGTGGCGCGCCTGGCCGAGGCGGCCTACGAGCGCCTCGAGCCCGAGCGACGGCCCGTGGCGCGGCGCCTGCTGCTCCGGCTTGCCGCGGTCGAGGAGGGAGGCGCTGCGGTCCGGCGGCGCGTTCCGCTCGACGAGCTCGGCAGCGATCGCGACGACGTGCTCGACGTGCTCGCCGAAAGCCGGCTGGTGACGATCGGCGAGGGCAGCGTCGAGATCGCCCACGAGGCGCTGCTGCGCGAGTGGCCGCGGCTCCGAGGCTGGCTCGACGAGGATCGCGACGGGCGGCGCGTGCACGGCCACCTGACCCATGCAGCGCGCGAATGGCGAGAGGGCGGTCGCGACCGCGCCGAGCTCTACCGCGGCGCCCGGCTCGCGTCGGCGCTCGAATGGCGAGCGCAGCACGAACCGGAGCTCAACGCGGTCGAGCAGCAGTTCGTCGACGCGAGCCGCGTCGCGGGCGAGCGCGCCCGGCGCCGCCTACGGCTCGTGCTCGCCGGAGTCGTCGGCCTGCTGGTGATCGCCACGGTTGCGGCGGTCGCGGCGCTCGACCAGCGCGGCCAGTCGCGCGAGCAGGCCCGGGCCGCGGACGCGCAGCGGATCGGCGCCCAGGCCGTCAACGACGAGGACCTCGACCGCGCGCTGCTCGTCGCGCACCAGGGCGTGGCTCTCGACGACGCGCCGGCAACGCGGGACAACCTCCTGGCGAACCTGCGGCGGGCCCCGGCGGCCCTCGCCGTGCTCCGCGGCGACGGCGACGAGGTGAACGCCGTCGCCCTGCATCCGGACGGCCGCACGCTGGCCGTCGGCGACGACGACGGGACGCTCGTGTTTCTCGACGCGCGGACCCGCCGCCGGCTCGGCCCGCCGCACGAGGCCGGCCTGGCAGCGACCATCCACTCACTCGTCTTCAGCCCCGACGGATCCCGCCTCGCCAGCGCCGGGCAGGACGATGGCGGCGGCTTCGTCGACCTCTTCGACGGGCGCAGCCGCCGTCATATCGGCCGGCTGGGGGTGGCCGAGCTCACCTTTACGACCGGCGCGAACACGGCCTTCTCGCCGGACGGCCGCGTGCTTGCGGCGGCGACCGAGGACGCCGGCACCGTCCGCGTCGTGCGGTGGGAGGCCCGAACCGGGACGCACGCTCGCTGAGGCAAGGATCGGCTCCCGGCGGCTGCCGGACCTGTTCGAGTTCGTCTCGTCCGACCTGGTCGTGACATCAGCGGGCGACGCGACGATCGTCCGCGACGCCGCCACGCTGCGACCGCTGCGCCGGTTCCAAGCCGCCGGCGCCGTCACGGCGCTCAGCCCGGCTCGCCGGCGTCGTCGCGTTCGGCGCGGAGGACGGCTCGGTGCGCCTGCTCGACCTGCGGACGGGAACGCTGCGCACCGCCGCCGGCCGGCACGGCGGGCCCGTGGTCGCGATGCGCTTCAGCCCGCGCGGCGACCGACTCGTCACCGCCGGCGACGACGAGCGCCTGATCGTGTGGGACCCGCGGCGGGCTACCGCCGTCGAGACCGCTCGCGGCGGGCGGCATCGGGCTCGTCCAGGACGCTGGAGGTGACCCGCGACGGCCGGACCGCCTACAGCGGTGGGCGCGACGGTACGGTGATCGCCTGGGACCTGACCGGCGAGCGACGCTGGGAGCGCCGCTTCGACGTGCGCGGTGCGCGTCCCGCGTGGCGTGCCTCGCTGGCCACGACGGCAGACGGTTCGCAGTTCGCCGTCCTCGCCGCGCACGGCGGCGTCGACGTCTTCGACGGCCGGACGCTGCGCCGGACGGGTCGCTTCAGGTCGGTGCGCGGGCGCGTGGTCGGAGCCGCGCTCGCACCGGACGGCGGGACGCTGGCGATGACGACCGCCAGTCGGAACGCTCGAGCTCTGGGACACGCGCACGCGGCGGCGACTGATGGAGCCGCAGATCGCTCACGCGCACGCGCCTGAAAGCGTGACGTTCAGCGGCGACGGCCGCTGGCTGGCGACTGGCGACACGTCGATCGTGCGGCTCTGGGACGTACGCCGCCGGACCGTGGCGCGGAGCTTCGTCTAGCGGCGGCGCGGACCTGAGCCTGAGCCCCGATGGCACCATGACTCGCGCTCACCGCCCGGAACGAACGCTTCGCCGGCGGCCTCGAGATCCGCTCGGTCCCGAGCCTGAAGGTGCTCCGCACGGTGCCGGTCCCGGCCGGCACGGTCGGGCGCTTCGCGCCGGACGGCCGCTCGCTTCGATCTACGGCGACCGCGAGCGGCCGCCTGTGGACGCTCGACACGCGCACCTGGAAGCCGCGCGGGCCGACCGCTCGGCGACGGCGCCTGGATCGCGAACGCGGCCGTCAGCCCCGACGGCCGGCTGCTCGCGACGACCTCGATCGACGGCACGGGCCGCCTCTGGGACCTCGCCACGCGCCGCTCGATCGGCGCCACCCTCTCGGGCGGGGCCGGCGAGCCGATCGCGGCGGGGTTCATCCGGGGCGGCACCCACCTCGCGCGTCGTCCACGAGCGCGAAGGCGTCGCCTGGGACGTCCGTCCGGCCTCGTGGTCACGCCATGCCTGCGCGGTCGCCGGCCGCACGCTCACGCGCGCCGAGTGGACGAGCCTGCTGCCGGAGCGCGCGTACGAGCCGGCGTGCCGGCGCCCGTGATCGCGGGCGCCAGTCCGTCGGCGTCAGCTCGCGACGACGAGCTAACCCTTCGGCGGCAGCGAGCGCGCGTAGCCGACGCCGCGGCGCACCCACGGCTCGAGCTGGCGCTTCGTGCGGACGCCTTCGGCGTCGACACGCAGCCAGCCCTGCATCGGGCGGCCGCGCATCTCGAAGGGTCGCGCGTGCGGCTTGGCGAGCAGCGCCTCGGTCTCGGCGGGATCGACGCGCACCATCAGCCCGCCCTGCCCGCTCACCCCCACCGACATGTTGCCGCCGATCAGGAACGCGAGGCCGCCGAACATCTTCATCTCGGTGAGCCCCGCCTCGGCGGCGATCAGCTCGCGGATGCGGTTGGCCAGATCCTCGTCGTATGCCATGTGCGGATGATGCCGCCTAGGCGGGCCGGAAGACGGCCTCCGGGAGCAGCGCGCTGACCACGTACTGGCCGGCGTCGACGATCTCGGAGATCTTCAGGTCGACGCACAACGAGGCCAGCAGGTACGCGTCCTCGGGGCTCAGGCCCGAGCGGCCGGCGATGTGGTCGATCATCGCCCGGACCGCCTCCTGCGCGGCCGCGTAGAGGTCGCCGCCGATACCGGTCGTCCCGTAGAACGGCGCGGCGTCGACGAGCGGGGTGAGCGGCGCCGGCGTGCGGTACTGCGGCGACGGGAGCGAGCGGCCCTTCTCCAGCGTGAAGCGCAGCGTCGCGTACATCGGCGCCTCGAGGCCGGTCACGCACACTTCGCCGTCGCCCTGGCAGCCGTGCGCGTCGCCGCACGAGAACAGCGCACCCTCGGTCTGCACGGGCAGGTACAGGGTCGCGCCGCTGACGAGCTGCCGCGTGTCGAGGTTCCCGCCGAACGTGCCGGGCGGCATCACCGGCTGCGCGCTCGCGCCCGCGGGGCAGACGCCCATCGTCCCGAGGAACGGCGCCAGCGGAATGGCGACGTCCTCGCGCAGGAACGCGTAGCGCCCATTGGAGATGTCGAAGACGCGCAGATAGGCGTCGGGAAACTCGTCGGCCAGCAGGCCGAGCCCGGGGAGGATCGCGGTCCAGCCCCAGCCCTGCGTCCGGATGTCGAGGATCTCGACGGCGAGCGTGTCGCCCGGCTCGGCGCCGGCGACCGTGATCGGACCGGCGAGTGGGTAGACGAAGTCCCAGTTCAGGCCGGCGATCGCGCTCGTGTCCGAGTCCGGCCCGATCTGGTTGTCGCTCACGTCGCGCGTCCACACCACGACCGTGTCCCCGGACTCGATCCCCAGGACCGGCTCGTGACCGGTGTCCCACGTGTAGTGCACGCGTTCGTCGTGCGGCAGGTAGTGGGTGCGCGGCATCTGAATCCCCGTTCCGTGAGCTCGGCGCGGAGCGTACCTGGGCGGCGCTCCCTCGATCAGGTCACCGGTGTCCACTGCTCTCAGCCTCCGGGCGGGGTGAACTGGCTGAGCGTGAGCTCGGCGCCCTGGGGATCGCGGATCAGCGCGTGCTTCGTCCAGTCGCTGTCGTCGGAGCTGACCACCGTCGCGCCGAGGCGCTCGGCGAGCGCCACCGCGGTGTCGCGATCCTCGACCGTGAACGTGACGTGCCAGTGGTCGGGCTCGCCGGGCGCCGCCGACGCGAGCCAGCCGATCGCGTCCTCAAAGCCCGGCGGGGTGGCGACGTCGGACTGACGGGCGCGGATGCCGGGGTCGACCGTGGCCTCGAGGTGGTCGCCGTAGCCAGGGCGGCGGATCATCGCCCCGAAGCCGAGGTCGGTGATCTCCCACCCGAACAGCGGCGCGTAGAACGCCTGCGCGCGTGACGGGTCCGCGGTCCGCAGGTCGCTGAAGTTCCAGGTCCCCGGGGCGTTGACGAGCTGCGCTCCTGGACGTGCGCGAGCCTGCCAGAGGCGGAAGCGCGCGCCGCCGGGGTCGGCGCAGCTCGCCATCCGGCCGCCCGGCCCGGCGTCCACCGGGTCCTGCAGGACGCTGCCGCCCGCGCTCGTCGCGGCGGCCGCGGTGGCGTCGGCGTCGTCGACGGCCACGTACGTGTTCCACGCGGTCGGCTCGTCGCCGGTGGGCGCGATCGCCGCGACGTCCTGGCCGTCGAGCGACGCGATCAGGTAGGAGCCCGGCGCGTCGGCCGGCACGGCGTCCTCGAACGCCCAGCCGAACAGCTCGCCGTAGAAGCGCGTAGCCGCCGCCGGGTCGGGCTGCTCGGTGTCGATCCAGCACGGCACCCCGTGGGGGTAGGTGCGCATCGGGTCTCCTCTCGTGCGGTGGATGGACGCTACCGGCTCGATTCACGTAACGATCCTGTTACGCTTCACGTGTGCGTGCCGCCGCCGCCATCTCCGACCCCGTCCGGCGCGAGATCCTCGGGACGCTGCGGGACGGGCCGCGGTCTGCCGGCGAGCTCGCCCGCGGCTTCGAGATCAGCCGGCCGGCGGTGAGCCGGCACCTCCGCGTGCTGCGCGAAACCGGCCTCGTCAGCGACGAGGTGCGCGGGCGGCAGCGCATCTATCGGCTGCAGAGCGCGCCGCTGGCCGAGCTGCACGCGTGGCTCGGCGGCTTCCAGCAGTTCTGGGAGGCCCGCCTGGACGCACTCGAGACCGAGGTCTACCGCACCCGCCGCGAGCGGGCCGCCACCAGCAAGGAGTCCGCATGACGCCCAGCCCTTCCGGCCGCCTAGAGGGCCGCGACCTCGTCCTGGAGCGGACCTTCAGGGCGCCGATCGAGGACGTGTGGGCGAGCATCACCGAACCCGAACGCACCGCGCGCTGGTTCGGCCCCTGGACGGGACGCGGCGCGCCGGGCGAGACGGTCGAGCTGACGATGAGCTTCGAGGAGGGCGCGGGTACGTCGATGGTGCGCATCAAGGCGTGCGAGCCTCCGCGTCGGCTGCTGGTGGAAACGGACGACCCGTCGGGGACATGGCTGCTCGAGGCAGAGCTCAGCGAGGCCGAGGGCACGACAACGCTGGTGCTCACGCATCATCTGAACGACGCCGCCGATCCCGGCAGCGTCGGCCCCGGCTGGGAGTACTACCTCGACCGGCTGGTCGCGGCCCGCGACGGCGAGCCCGCGCCGGAGTGGGACGACTACTACCCGGCGCAGAAGGCGTACTACGAGGCGCTCGGCTAGCCGCCTCCGCTCGCCAGGCGGAGGTTCTCCAGCAGCACCTGCGCGCGCAGATCGCGGTCGAGCGGCAGCAGCAGCCGGAGGCCGGCGGCACGCCGGGCGCGCGGCACGTCGCCGTCCCGCTGCCACGCGGACGCCAGGCCGGCGAGCACCGCGAACGCCACCTCGTGAGCGCACAGGCAGCCCGCGCCTGAAGGCCGGCGTCTGCTCGAGCGGGTCGCGACCGACCTCGGCCATCAGCGGGGTGCCGTGATCGTGAACGCCGACCAGCCACAGATCGCTCATCCGGACCGGCCTCGCGACGATGCCGGCGCGGCGTCCGAGCTCGACCGCGAGCACGGCACGCACGGCCGCGGTTGCGCGGCGCTCCTCGAGCGCGCACCCCAGCAGCCAGTTCGGCGGCTCGTCGCCGTCCTCCGGCAGCGCATCCTGCGCGAGCGCGGCGAGCGCGCTCGCCCGGCAGCCTGCGGAGGTCGACCTGAGCTCGAACAGCGGGCGTGCGAGCTCGTCGAGCGTGGCGGCGACGCGCGTGCGGTCGAGCGCGCGGAACTCCCGCTCGAGCGCGATCAGCATCTCGTCGTAGTCCGGGCAAGGCGCCGTCGCGAGCGTCGCGAACGGGGTTCCAAGGGGCGGGTCGAGCGGCATGGTGCTCACCGCGGCTGCTCGACGGCCGTCGCCGGATCGCCGTCCACCGCGGCGGCCAGCGTCTCGACCTCGGCGTCGAGCAGGTAGTCGAGGCTGAGCGCGCTGGCGAAGCCGAGCGCGCCCGCGAACTGGTCGGTGAGGTCGAGGAAGACCATGCGCTCCTCGTCGACGGCGTCGAGGCGCTGGACCACGGGGTTGCCGAGGATGTCGTCCTCGGGGCCGTACATGACCACGAGGTCCTGGTCGATGAGCCGGAACTGCTCCTGGCTGAACTCGGTGAAGAAGCTGTCGCCGGCGAGGTCGTCGATGCGCTGGGGGAGCTCGAAGCCGAGGTCGGTGAGGAACCGGCTGCGCGTGTCGCCGGTCGCGTACGCGCCGTAACCGTCAGGACCGCCGTACGCGAGGATCGCCGTCTTGCCCGCGAACTCGGGATGCTGCTCGCGGACCTGCTCGAACTTGGCCTCCACGTCCGCGACGATCTCGCGCGCGCGCTCCTCCTGCCCGAGCGCGCGGCCGACCAGCAGCGTCTGCTCCTCCCACGGCATGCCGAAGTCGATGTAGTCGCCGGACTGCCCGACCGTCGGGGCGATCTTCGACAGGCGGTCGTAGTCGCCCTGCTTGAGCCCCGCGTTGATGGCGATGATGAGGTCCGGGCGCTGGGCGGCGACCGCCTCGAAGTTGATCTGCTGGCCGCTGACGACCTCGGGCTCGGCGCCGCCGAGCGCGTCCTGCGCCCACGGGCGCTCGCGCCACTTGTAGCCCCCGAGGAAGTCGCCGACGCCCACCGGGACCACGCCGAACGCCAGCACGGCGTCCTGGTCGGTGTAGCCGACGGTGACCACGCGCTTGGGCTCGGCGGCGATCTCGGTCGAGCCGAACTTGTGCTCGACCGTGACCGGGAACGCCGACGACGAGCTCCCGGTCGCAGCGGGCTGCGAGCCCGATTCGTCATCGCCGCACGCGGCCAGTGACAGGACGAGGAGGAGCGCGGCGGCTCGCAGGCTCAGATGCATCGGGTTCTCCTTGGCTGGGCGGTCGGGAGGCACAGCGGGGTGCCCGTCACGGGGTCGTCGAGGACGTGGGCGTCGAGGCCGAGGACCTCCTGGACGAACGCGGCGTCGACGATGTCGCTGGGCGGGCCGGCGGCGTGCACGCGTCCGTCCCGCAGGGCGACGAGCGTGTCCGCGTAGCGGCACGCCTGGTTGAGGTCGTGCAGGACCATCACCACCGTGCGGCCGCGCTCGGCCACGAGACCGTCGAGCAGGTCGAGCACCTCGACCTGGTGGGCGAGGTCGAGGTGCGTCGTCGGCTCGTCGAGCAGCAGCAGCTCCGTCTGCTGGGCGAGCGCCATGGCGATCCACGCGCGCTGGCGCTGGCCGCCGGAGAGCTCGTCGACCGGGCGGTCGCGGAGCTCGCCGGTACCGGTGGCGGCGAGCGCCTCCTCGACGGCGGCCTCGTCGTGCCGCGACCACTGGCGGAACAGCCCCTGGTGCGGGTAGCGACCGCGGGCGACGAGGTCGGCGACGGTCAGGCCCTCGGGCGCGAGCGGCGACTGCGGAAGCACCCCGAGGCGCCGGGCGAGGTCGCGCGACGGCAGCTCGCGGATCTCACGCCCGTCGAGCACCACGGTGCCGGCCCGCGGGGCGATGAGCCGCGCGAGCGCGCGCAGGAGCGTCGACTTGCCGCAGCCGTTGGCGCCGACGATCGCCGTGATCTGCGCGCGCTCGACGGCGAGCCCGAGCCGGTCGAGGACGAGCGCGCGGTCATACGCCACGGACAGCCCGTGCGCCTGCAGCAGCGTCATCCGGCCGCTCCCAGGCGCCCGGCGCGGCGCAGCAGCACGAGGAAGTACGGCGCGGCGACGATCGAGGTGATCAGGCCGACGGGGACCTCCGTCGGAGCGAACAGGAGCCGGCCCGCGAGGTCGCACACGACGACCAGCGCGGCCCCGCAGCCGGCGGCGAGCGGCAGCAGGGACTGCAACGAGACGGGCTGCCCGAGACGGCGGGCGAGGTGCGGCGCCAAGAAGGCGACGAAGCCGACCGGCCCGGCGGCGGACACGGCGACGCCGGTCAGCACGATCGCGGCGCCCAGCAGCAGCAGGCGCGAGCGCTCGACCCCGAGGCCGAGCGCACGGGCCAGCTCGTCGCCGAGCTCGAGCGCGTCGGCGCGGCGAGCGAGCGCCGCCAGCACCGGCAGCAGCAGCGCGAGCGCCGTCGCCAGCGGCCAGACGTGCTCCCAGCCGCGGCCGTTGACCGAGCCGACCAGCCAGACGTAGGCCTGCGCCACTTCGAAGATCCGCCCCTCGGTGAGCACGTAGCCGATGCCCGCCTGCATCAGCGCCGCCACGCCGATCCCGACGAGGACGAAGCGATAGCCGTGCACGCCGCCGCGCCACGCGAGCCCGTACAGCAGCCCGCCGCTGACGAGCGCGCCGGCGAGCGCTGCGAGCGGGACGGTCGCAGCGCCGGTCGACGAGCCGAGCACGATGACGGCCACGGCCGCGAGCGACGCGCCTGCGGAGACGCCGATCACGTCGGGAGCGACGAGCGCGTTGCGCGTGACCTGCTGGAAGACCGCTCCGGCTGCCCCGAGCGCCGCGCCGGCGAGCAGCGCGGTCAGCGCCCGCGGCAGCCGAAGGTCGAGCACGATGAAGTCGACGGCGGGGTCGCCGGCGCCGGCGAGCGAGGCGACGACATCGAGCGGCGGCACGGGGAACTCGCCGACCGCCACGCTGACGACGAGCGCCAGCAGCGAGAGCGCCGCGAGTGCCGCCAGCCGTGAGCAAGACGTGCAGGTCGATCCGCAGCGAGGCCTGCCCGCGACGCACGACGATCCGGCGGCTCACAGCGCCACCATCCGGCGGCGGCGCACGAGCCAGATGAAGAACGGCGCGCCGAGCAGCGCGGTGACGATCCCCACCTCGAGCTCCGCCGGCTGCGTGACGACGCGACCCACGACGTCGCCGGCCAGCAGCAGGCTCGCTCCCAGGACCATGCTGTACGGGACGATCCAGCGGTAGTCCGGCCCCACGATGCCACGGGCGATATGCGGAACCGCGAGGCCGACGAACGCCACCGGCCCGGCGGCCGCGACCGCCCCGCCGGCGAGCAGCACGAAGCCGGCGCTCGCGACCGCGCGCGTGCGACCGACGTGCTGGCCGAGGCCGCGCGCGACGTCGTCGCCGAGCGCGAGCGCGTTCAGCCGGCGCCCGGCGCCGAGCGCGACGACGAGCCCCGCCGCGATGAACGGCAGCACCGCGAGCACCACGCCGGCGTCGCGGCCGGCGATCGAGCCGACGATCCAGAAGCGGAACTCGTCAAGCGTCCGCGCGTCGAAGACGAGGATCGCGCTCGTCAGCGACACGAGCAGCGTCGCGAGGACCGCGCCGGCGAGCGCGAGCCTGATCGGGGCCGCCCCGCGGCCGCCGAGCGCGAAGACGAGCACCGCGGTGAGGCCGGCGCCGGCGAGCGCGACCACCGCGTACGCCGTCACCGACGAGAGCCCGAGCACGGAGATCGCCAGCACCACCGCGAAGGCCGCGCCGGCGTTGATGCCGAGGATCCCCGGCTCGGCGAGCGGGTTGCGCGTCACGCCCTGCATGAGCGCGCCGGCGGCGCCGAGCGCCGCCCCCACGAGCAGCCCGAGCTCCGTGCGCGGGACACGCAGCTCGCGCACGATCGCGTGGGCGTCGCTGCCGTCGTAGGCGCTGAAGGCCCGCACGACCTCGCCGAGCGGCGTGGATCGCGAGCCGATCGCGAGCGACGCCACGACGCACAGCAGCAGCACCGCAGTGCACAGGATCAGGCCGGCGGGGCGGGGATCTCGCGGGATCGGCGTGGCATATGCGGTCATCGCGGCGCGAGTTAGGGTTCCCTAACGCGGCCGGACCCTAGCAAGAATCCCGACTCGAGGGGACGGAATATGAGGGTGCCCTAACAAGCCGGTAGCCTCAGGCCGCGTGACCACCACCACCGATGCGCTCCAGACCGCACTCGAGCGGATCGCCGAGGCGCGCGCCGGCGGGTTCGGCCTGGCCGTCGAGCAGCGGTCGGCGCCCGCTGCGGACTGGGTGCCGGCCGAGACGCTGGCGAGCGCCGACGGGCCGCTCGACGAGATGGTGGCGGCGGTCGCGCGCGGCGCGGGCATCGACTACCCGCCGCTCGGAGCGGAGTGGCTGCTCGAGCACCATGCGTGGCAGGGCGCGTCGCTCACCGCGGCCGCGATGATGTCCGGCTGGGTGCCCGACCTCGCGCCCGCGAACGTGCTCGTCGAGTTCCGCGACGGCGCCATCTGGGGGATCGGGCTGCGCGGCGGCGAGGTGCGCGAGCTGGCCGACGAGTCAGCGCTGGCCCGCGCCGGCCACGACGCGCTCGTCGCCCACCTGACGCCGCTCGTCGAGGCGATCGCGGCACGCCGGCTGCGCGCGCCGCGTGCCCTCTGGCGCGCCGCCGGCGACCGCGTCGGACAGGCGTTCCTGTGGTGTGCCGAGGCGTTCGCGGACGGCGACCTCGCCGCGCGGCTCGCCACCCGGATGATCGCGCCGCCGTCGCCGCTCCACGTGCCGCTGCGGTCGGCGCGCGGCGAGGACGGCACGCCGTTCCACCTGCGCGCGAGCTGCTGTCTCTACCACCGCGTCCCGGGCGCCGTGCTGTGCCCCGGGTGCCCGCTGCGCCGCCGTCGTCGTCGCTAGGGGCCCGTTGAAGAATCCCGGTACACCTGCTGCGGCGCATCCGCGGCGCTGCACCGCATCAGGCGGACCGATCATTCTTCAACGAACCCCTAGAGCAGCTCGGCGATGCGCGCCGCGGCGCGCGTGGCGCCGTCGGTCTCCACGGGGCGGTAGTCGACCTCGCGGCCGATCTCGGCGGCGATCGCCTCGGCGATCACCTCCGGCGTCGACTCGTCGAAGTCCATGCGCCGCCCGGCGCCGTAGCGCTCGAGCCGGTGGCGGACGTGGAAGTTCTGCTCGAAGTGGTGGCGGAGAGGGAAGTAGAGGAACGGCCGGCGGCTGGTCGTGAGCTCCATCGCCGTCGTCAGCCCGCCCTGGACGACCGCGAGGTCGCACGCGGCCAGGTGGCGGTAGAGGTTGTGCACGTAGGTCACGACCTCGAGCCCGGGCGCCGCCGGCAGCGACCGCGGGTCGATGCGCGGGCCGCAGACGACGATCATCCGCAGGTCGGGCACACGCTCCTTGGCCTCGGGGAAGGCGGCGATCACCCGGCGCAAGAGGTGGGCGCCGACGCCCGAGCCGCCGACGGTGACCACGCACACGCGCTCGTCGTCGCCGTAGCCGAGCTCGGCACGCAGGCGGCCGCGGTCCGCGAACTGCGCCGGGTCGAAGCCGCTGACGTAGCCGGTGAACTCGAAGTGCCGCTCGGTCCAGTCCCCGATCATCGGCAGGTCGGCGCCGAAGGACTCCTGCACCACGTCGTCGCGGTTGCCGACGAACAGCGCCCGGTCGCGCACGCGCGGGAAGCGGTCGATGTGCTCGATCATCTCGGCGTTGTAGTCCGCGGTCAGGTAGCTCTCGCGGCCTTCCTCCATCGGCAGCCAGCCGACGAAGTCGGTCAGCCACACGTAGGCGGCCCGCTTCTGCTCCGGGTTCTCGTGCAGGTAGTAGTCGAGCTCCCACGCCTCGTCGCCGATCCACAGGTCGTAGTCGTGCTCGCGCACGAGGTCGTGGAAGACCATGAAGTTGGCGACGAGGATCTCGTCCATGCGGCGCCAGGCGTGGAAGCAATGCAGGTCGTGCTCGGCCGACTCGGACTCGATGTGGCGCGACTCGTTGGCCAGCTCCGCGCTCAGCGGATGGATCCGCTCCCCCTCGGCCTCGAGCACGCGGGTCACGGGGTTCTGGGCCAGCCAGTCGATCTCGAGGTCGGGCACGAGCCGGCGCAGCTCGCGGGCGATGGCGACGTCGCGCTGCGCGTGCCCGAGCCCGATCGGCGACGAGATGTAGAGGGCGCGGCGACGACGGCTCCTGCCTCGCACCCACGGGCGCGGGGCGGGCGGCTCGACGAAGTCGCGCAGCAGCAGGTTGACCTTGACCGGGTCGCGCGCGTGGGGCGCGTGCCCTGCGCCCTCGAGCGTGACGAGCTGGCCGCCGGTCACCTCGGCGAGCGCCGCCCCGCCCGCGTGTGGACGGACCGCATCGTGGGAGCCGTGGATCACCAGCACCGGGCAGCGCACGCGCTCGCAGCTCTCGCTGAAGTCCTCCGGGGGAGCCAGGCCGCGGGTGACGTCGATCAGCGTCTCCGGGTCGGTGTCGAGGCCCCACCCGATGCAGTCCTCGATCTGCTTCGTGGAATGCGGCTCGGTGAACATCCGGCCGAAGAAGAACTCGAGGAAGCCGGGGTAGTCCCGCATCCAGTAGTGCCGGTTCATCTTCGCCCAGCCCTCGTCGGTCTCGTGGCGGTCCTCGAACGGGAAGCGCACGCGCTCGGGATGGCCGGGAACCAGTGGCACCGCCGGGCCGATGTAGGCGATCGCGTCGACCCGCTCGGGATGGTCCGCGGCCAGCAGGGTCCCCCACAGCGCGCCGGCCGAGAGCGCGACCAGGAGCGCGGTCTCGGTCTGGGTGGCGTCCATCACCGCGAGCGTGTCGTCGGCGAACTGGCGGGCGACGTAGGCGTCGGTGCCGCGCGGGCGGTCGGAGCGCCCGTTGCCGCGACCGTCGAAGGTGAGCACTCGGTGGTGGCGGGCGAAGTACGGGATCTGCGCCTTCCAGTGCCTGCTGTGGATGATCGACCAGGTGGGCAGGAACAGCACGGTTCGCTCGCCCTCGCCGTAGCGCTCGTAGAAGAGCCGCACGCCGTCGCGCTCGACGTAGCCCTCGTCGTCGGGATAGCGGGCCCGAGACTGCTCGGCACGCTGCGCCTGCGGCTGAACCGTGACCGTCATCGCTTTCCCTCCTCGAGTGAGTCCAACCAGCGCGCGACCATCTCGACGAGCTCGCCGTGTCCGGCGGAGATGCCGGACAGGCGCTCGACCATGATGCCCTCGTTGAACGTCATCGCCAGGCTGACGAGCCCGGTGAGCGGGTACTTCCGGCGGTCGAGCCCGTAGTCGTCGATCATCCGGTCGAAGGCATCGGTCAGCACGTCGCGCCACTCGCGGTTGACCGCGGCGACGCGCTCCGCGATGTCGGGCCGGTTCCAGCCCAGCGCCTGGAGCTCGAGCCAGATCTTCGGATAGCCCGCCTCGAGGTCGGACTCGAGGAAGCTCATCGCGGTCTTCCACTTCTCCGCGCCCGAGATGTCGGCCCGCGCGTACATCCCGCGCTGGCGGGCGATCAGCCGCTCCGTGAAGCGCTCGAGCACGCGCACGAACAGCTGCTCCATCGAGCCGAAGTAGTAGTGGACCAGCCCGTGGTTGGCACCGGCCTCCTCGGCGAGGCGGCGGGTGCTGATCCCCGCGTAGCCGACCTCGATCAGCAGCCGCTCCGCGGCGTCCAGGAACGCCTCCTCGGTCTCCGGCCGCGTGGACGGCTGGCCCGCCGGCCTCACCGACGCATCAGCCGCCGACGGCGTGCAAGGCTCGCGATGCCCGCCCGCAGGACGAGCAGCGAGCCCGACAGGATCCCGCTCCCGGCGGCGGCGGTCAGGATCAGCTGCTCACCGGCGTGGTGCGCGAACAGCGTCACTGGAAGATCTCCGTCGTGCAGTCGCCGCCCTCGAGGCGCACCTCGTGGGCCCGCGCCGGGCCGCCCGGGCGCTCGTGCAGGTCGACGAAGAACTCGCGGTCGACCTCCATCCCGCCGTCGGGGCTGCAGTCGACCTTCAGGAGCCACGAGCGCAGCTCGGGGTAGAACTGGTTGTCCCAGGTCGAGTAGAGCGAGTTCGTCACGTACAGCCGGCGCCCGTCGAGCGAGAGCTGGAGCATCTGCGGGCCGCCGTTCAGCACTCGGCCCGCGTCGCTCTCCCTGCCGAGCAGGCCGCCCAGCCAGAGCCTGCCGGTCAGCTTCGGGTTTGCGGGATCGGAGACGTCGTACTGGCGCAGATCGCCATGCAGCCAGTTGGAGAAGTAGAGGAAGCGGTCGTCCATCGAGACGACGAGGTCGGTGATCAGCGCCGGCACGCCGCCGGGCAGCGGCCAGCCGGCGAGCTCCTCGTTCTCGACGTCGATCACAGGCTCGGCCTGGAAGCCGCCGTTCGAGCGGTGGAAGCGGATGATGTTGCTTGCCAGAGCCGCGCCGACGAAGCCCTCCTCGGCCTCGGGGTCGTGCAGCCAGCGCACCTCGAGCGGCACCAGGCCGGCCTCGCCGAGGTCGAGCGTCTGCTCGAGCTGCCGCTGCTCGAGGTCCCAGAAGTGCAGCCGCTGCCCGTACCGGCCGGCGACGACGTCGTCGATGTCGAACCCCTTCTCGTAGGCGTTGGGCTCGCCGAACTCCGACGACACGAGGACGTTCTTGCGGGGCTGGTACCAGAAGTCGTAGTTGAGCTCGGGCTTGGGGCCGCCGTTCTCCCACCGGCCCTTGACCTCGAAGGTGCGCGCGTCGAGGCAGCAGAAGCCGCCCGCGCCGCCGCCGTCGGTGTCGCCGAGCATGCTGACGACGACGTTGTCGCCGGGCATGCAGTGGATCGTGTGCGGGCGGCTGTAGCCGGTCTTCTCCGCCAGCTCCTCCGGCTCGACCACCTTCTCGATCCGTGGCCGGCGCGGGTCGTCGGCCACGTTGAGGATGTGGATGCGCGAGGAGCGGAAGCCGGGCACGATCAGGTGTGAGCGGTCGGGCCCGTGGCACGCCGAGCTGCAGCGGTTCCAGCCGAAGTGATGGAGCTCGTCGCCGACGTTCGGCATCGGCGTCTCGTGGACGATCCTGCCCTCCTCGGCGTCGACCACCGCGATGAAGTCCGGCTCGTCCACCGCGGTGCCCTCGTGCAGGCACGCGAGGTAGAGGAACTGCTCGGGCGGCGCGTCGAGCGCTTCTGTGGGCGACGCGTGGAACGACTGCGGGCGCTGGTCGTCGTGCGAGCTGTGAGCCATCTGCGTCTCCTCTGGTGGCCGCCGATACGTCGCTAGTCGTCTGTCTTAGGCACTTGACCAGACTCCGTCTCGTAAGTCAAGCCCGGGCGCGCACTCCGACCGGCGCGACGTGATCGCCACGCCACTGGAGGTAGCCTCCGCCGTCGATGCAGCTCGCCGTCCAGCTCTACACGCTGCGCCACCTGCTCGAGGACGACCTCGAGGCGACTCTGGCTGCGCTCGCAGAGGTGGGCGCGCGGGAGGTCGAGCTCGCCGGCCTTTACGGACGCAGCCCTGCCGAGATGCGCGCCGCACTCGACGCCGTGGGTCTTGTCGCGTGCGCCGCGCACGTCCCGCTCGAGGAGTTCGAGGCCGCGCCGGAGGGTGTAGTCGCGGCGGCGGAGACGCTGGGGATCGCGACGCTCGTCGTTCCGTCGGTGGCGCCGCCGGAGACCGCGGCGGCGGCGGACGCAACGATCGCGCGGATCGCCGGGGCGTCGGAAGTCGCAACGGGCGCCGGGCTCGGCTTTGCGTACCACAATCACGATTTCGAGTTCCGGGTCCTCGACGACGGCAGCGACCTGTGGGGTCGCATCGCCGCCGCGGGCCTGCCGCAGGAGCCGGATGTCGGCTGGCTGCTGGTCGCCGGCCGCGACCCGGTCACCGTGCTCGGCGAGCTCGCGGGCCGCTGCCCGCTCGTGCATGCCAAGGACGTGCGCCGCAAGGCGGACGGCACGTGGGAGGACGTGATCGCGGGCGACGGGGAAGCCGACTGGCCGGCGATCGCCGCGGCCGCCGCGGCGGCGGGCGCGACACGGATCGTTGTCGAGCTCGACAACCCGTCCGAGCGCCCGGTGGACGACATCGCGCTCTCACTGGCGACGCTGCGCGACGCCCTCCCGTGACGGCGCTCGGCGTGGGAGTGATGGGCTGCGGCACCGTCAGCGCCCAGTATCTGCCCAACGGGCCGCGGCTGGACGCGCTGCGCTTCGTGGCCTGCGCCGACCTTGACCCCGCGGCAGCCGACCGCGTCGCCCGCGAGCACGGCTTGACCGCCTGCGCCCCCGAGGACCTGACGGCGCGGGCCGACGTGGACGTCGTCCTGTGCCTCACGCCGCCCGACTCCCACGCCGACGTCGCGCTGCAGGCGATCGCCGCGGGAAAGCACGTCTACACCGAGAAGCCGCTGGCCACCGGCCTCGAGCACGCGCGCCGGGTACTCGAAGCGGCGGCCGCTGCCGGCGTGCTCGTCGGCTGCGCGCCCGACACGTTCCTCGGCGCCGGCATCCAGACGCTGAAAGCGGCGATCGACGCGGGCGCGATCGGTACGCCGGCGCTCGCGCAGGTGCGGATGCTCGCCTCGCCGCCCGAGACGTGGCACCCGTCGCCCGCCTTCCTGTACGCCGACCTCGCCGGGCCGCTGATGGACATCGGCCCCTACGGGGTCACGACTGCGGTCGAGCTCGTCGGGCCGGTCCGCCGGGTCACGGCGCTCGCCGCGCGGCCGCGCGCAACGGGACAGGTCGCCAGCGGGCCACAGGTGGGAACCGGCTTTCCGATCGTCGAGCCGACGCGCGTCGGCGCGGTGCTCGAGCACGACGGTGGCGTCCTGACGACGCTCGCGGCCAGCTTCGACGTCGATGGCCCGGCGCGCCACGGTATCGAGGTCTCCGGCAGCGGCGGCACGCTCGCCGGTGGCGATCCGAACACGTTCGACGGCCCGGTGGTTCTGCGCCGTGAGCGAGCCGCCGACGAGCCGCTCGAGCTCGTCTCCGACTGGCGGCACAACGCCCGCGGACTCGGCCTGCAGGACCTCTGCCGCGCCGTCCGAGACGACACCCGTCAGCGAGCGAGCGGCGCGCTCGGGCTGCATGTGCTCGAGGTGCTGCTCGCGATCCGCGACTCGGCGCACAACGGCGCGGCGATCGCGATCCCCGCGCGCTGACCTCGCGACGAGGCGGCCTACGCGCGCTCCAGCCGCGCGACGCCGATGCGGGTGTCGGCCATCCCGTAGAACACGTACGACACCCCCTCGATCTCCTCGATCGCGGTCGGGAAGACCACGTTGGGCACGGTGCCGGCCGTCTCCTCGGGCGCCTCGGGCGAGAGCAGGGGCTCGGGCGTGCGCGCGAGCACGCGTGCCGGGTCCTCGGGGTCGAGCAGCAGCGCGCCCGCGTGGTAGTTGACCCGCTGCTGCTGGGCCCAGCCGTCGGCCAGCTCGCCCGTGACGCCGTGATGGATCGCCAGCCACCCCTCGTCGACGCGGATCGGCGGCGGGCCGGCGCCGATCTTGAGCGCTTCGAACTCGTACTCGCTGATCGCCACCAGCCGGTGCGAACGCAGCCGCACCAGCGCGGCCGGATCGGCGACCGCCTCGGCCGCCGGCACATACGAGATCCAGATCCCGGGACGGTCGTCCTCGATCCCGGCCGGCAGGTACGTGCGCTCGCCCGGCCGGATCCACGACAGGTCCCACATCGGGCGGTGCAGCATCGCGTACGCCGGCAGGCCGTCCGGCCCCGGAACCGGCTCCGGGAACCACACGCAGTCCTTGTTCGGGAACAGGTTGAGATCGGTGTCGAGCTCCGACTCGTAGGCGAAGTGCAGCGGCCCCAGCCGCCGCCAGTGCACGAGATCCTCCGACACCGCGAGCGCCGGCTTCGGCCCCAGCGGGCCGTACGCCACGTAGGTCATCACGTGGCGGCCGAGGCTCGGCACCCACGTCACCCGTGGGTCCTCGACCCCGGCGTGGCCGGCGCCGCGCTCCCAGCCCTCGTCGGGCTCGAGCACGACGCCGCGGCGCTCCACGCCGACCGGCACGCCGTCGCGAACCACGACCTCGGCCAACCCGACGCGCGACACGTTGCCCGCGGCGACCAGCCGTGGCAGGAGGTGCAGGCGGCCGTCGGGCGTGCGCCCGCTGGCCGGGTTCAGCACGCCCTCCGCCTCGAGCGGCTCTCCCGCGAGCGGGGACATCACCGCGCCGAGGCGCGTCAACGCGAAGGGGATCGTCGCAAGCGTCACCGCCTCACCCCTTGACGGCCGAGCCGATGTTGCTCGACTCGAACCGCTTCTGGAAGACGAGGAACAGGGCGACGGCCGGCGCGGCCAGCACGCAGGCGCCGGCGAGGATCGCGCCGAACGGGTTGGCGGCCCGCGCGGACACCGTGTCGATGTAGTTCGCCAACGCCACCGCGAGCGGTTGCATCTCGGCCTCCTTGGTCACGAGGAACGGCCACAGGAACTCGTTCCACGGGCCGATGAAGGTCAGCAGCACGGCGGTGAGGATCGCCGGCTTGCTCAGCGGGATGGCGATCCGCCGCAGGATCGTCAGCTCGCTCGCTCCGTCGATGCGGGCGGCGTCGAACAGCTCGCTCGGGAGCTGCATGAAGAACTGGCGGAACACGAAGACCGCCGTCGAGTTGATCGCGAACGGCAGGATCATGCCGAGGTAGCGTGTCGGCGAGCCCGTAGTCGCGCACGATCATCACGTACAGCGGCACCGTCAGCAGCTGGAACGGGATCACGAGCACGAGCAGCACGCTCGCGAACACCGCGCCGCGACCGCGGAACCGCAGCACCGCCAGCGCGTAGCCGGCCAGCAGGCCGAAGACCACGGTGCACAGGATCACTCCGCCGGTGAAGACGCCGGAGTTGAGCAGCGTCCGCCCGAGCGAGAGCGTCGCGTTGATCTGCTCGTAGTTGGCGAGCGTGAGGTTCGACGGGTCCGGCACGGCGCCGGCGACGCCGGTCTCGGGCTCCGCCTGCAGCGAGCCGACGAGCATGTAGTAGAAGGGGAACACGAAGGCGATGGCTCCCGCGAGGAGCACGGCCATCCGCACGGCCCGGGCGCGTGCGCTCATGCGTCACGCTCCAGCAGCCGCTGGTGCCCCAGGCCAGCAGCAGCACGAGCGACACGAGGATCACGCCGATCGCCGCCGCCACGTCCGGCTCGCCCTGCTCGATGCCGCGCTTGTACATCAGGAGCACCGGTGTCGTCGACGCGCCGTTCGGCCCGCCCCCGCCGGTCAGCAGGTAGGGCTCGGTGAACAGGTTCGCCCCGGTGATGGTGGCCAGGATCGCCACGAGCGTCGTGGCCTGGCGGACACCCGGCACGGTCACGGCCCGGAACGCGCGCCAGCGTGTCGCGCCGTCCACGGCGGCCGCGTCGTACAGCTCGCGCGGCACGTTCTGGAGCGCAGCGAGGTAGAGCAGGATGAAGAACCCGAGCTGCTTCCAGGCCACGAAGACGCGCGATCATCGGCATCGCCAGCGTCTGGTTGACCAGCCACGACGGGTCGGGCGCCAGCGGCCCGAGGATCGAGTTGACGAGGCCGTCCGAGTTGAACAGGAACAGCCACACGCCGACCAGCGCGACGCTCGCCGTCACGTACGGCACGTAGTACGCGCCGCGCAGGAAGCGTGCGGAACGGAAGCGCGGCGTTCAGCGCCGTGGCCAGGCCGAGCGCGAGCACCACGGTGAGCGGCACGTTGATGACGAGGAAGATCGCGACGTTGCCGAACGCCTGCCGCACGGCGCCGTCGGACAGCACGGTCGAGAAGTTGTCGAGGCCGACGAACGGCCGGTCGACGATCGCGTTCGGCGCCGCGAAGAAGTAGTCGTGCAGCGACATGTACACGGAGAAGCCCACGGGGTAGGCGAAGATCGCGCCCAGGAACGCGACGTAGGGGGCGGTGAAGGCCCAGCCCAGGACGCCGGGCCCGAGCGTGCGCCGCCGCCGCGTGCGGCGGGGGCTCACGGCCCCCGCCGCTGTGGTGGTCGCGGTCATGTCAGGACCCGCTCGCGAGCTCCTCGACCTTCTCGGCGGCGCCGCTGAAGGCCGAGTCGACGTCCTCGCGGCCGAAGATCACCGAGCGCAGGTACGCGTCGCGGAACGTCTGCCAGATCGCGATCGAGTTCGGCACGTTCGGCACCTCGATGGTGCGCGCGGCGAGGTCGGCGAACATCTCGTACGCCTTGTTCTCGGCGAAGTAGTCGGGGTAGGTCTCTGCGAGCCCCGGCCGCACCGGCATCTGGCCGGTGGTCTCGCAGCAGCGCGCCGTCCTGCTCCTCGCTGGTGGCGAACTTCAGGAACTCCCAGGCCGTGCCGCGGTTCTTGCACGCGCTGTACATGGCGATCGACTTCTCGTCGCTGAACGTGGACTGCCCGTTGCCGTCGGCGGTCGGGGAGGCGCGACGCCCCAGTCGATGTCCTGGTAGACCGCGATCGCCCACGGGCCGACGCTCGCCATCGCCGCCTTCCCGTCGGCGAACGAGTCGCCGTTGTACTTCTCCTTCGGGGCCAGCCCGTCGTCGTACATCGTCTTCCAGAACTCGGCGACGGCGAGGCCCTCGGGCGACGTGAACTGGGCCTTGCCGTCCTCGACCAGCTGCTTGCCCGTCTGGGCGGTGAACAGCGGATAGAAGTCGAACCACGACTGGAAGAACTCGGCCGACGGCGCCGGCCAGATGGCGGCGTCGGCCGCCTTCGAGGACACGATCTTGCGCGCGGTCGCGAGGAACTCGTCGTAGGTGGCGAGCGGCGGGTTCTGCGGGTCGACGCCGGCCTTCTTGAGCAGCTTCTTGTTGTAGAAGATCATCACCGGGTTCGACTTCCAGGGCAGCTGGTAGTACTTGCCGTCCGGCGACTGGTACTGGTGCGCGAGGTCGCCGCTGCGCGACTCGACGTACTCCTTGCCGCCCGGCAGGTCGTCGAGCGCGACGAGCCCGCCCTGCTTCTGGAACTGCGGCACCGCGGCCGGCGAGGTGTTGAAGCACCAGGCAGGGGGCGTTGCCGGCGGTGATCGATGCACCGATGACCTCCTCGGAGGTCTTGCCGGCGGGGATCTCCTGACCCTTGACCTGCTCCTCCGGGTGTGCGTCGTTCCAGGCGGCGACGGCCTTCTTGCCCCAGGCGACCTCCTCCTGGTTGTTCGAGTACCAGATCGTGATCGGCCCCTTGGCCGCGGCGGCCTCGTCGGCGGACGGTCCGGAGTCACCTCCACAGGCGGACAGCCCGAGCGCCAGGGCGGCGGCGATGAGCAGGATGCGGTTGCGGGCGATCATGCGGGTCTCCTCCCGGTGGTGGACGCGCGCACGACCAGCCGCGCGGGCGGCAGCTCGACGTCGTCGGCGCGTCCGTCGAGTGTTCCAGCAGCGTTCGCGCGGCCGCTGGCCCCAGCCGCGGCGTCGGAGCGCACGGACGTGAGCGCGGGTGCACGTGCGCGGCCAGCTCGGTGTCGTCGAACCCGACGATCGAGAGGTCGCGCGGGGGCGTGAGCCCCTGCTCGTGGGCGACGGTCAGGCCGGCGATGGCCATCACGTCGTTGGCGTAGACGATCGCGGTCGGGGCGTCCTCGCGCCCGAGCAGCTCGCGGGTGGCGGCGGCCCCGGCCGCGGCGGTGAAGTCGGCCGGCACCATCAGATCGGTGGCGAGGCCGGCCGCGCGCATCGCGGTCTCCCATGCCTCGCGCCGGCCGCTCCCGTGCATCAGGTCCTGGCGCCCGCCGACGTGCGCGATCCGCTCGTGCCCGAGCTCGACGAGATGCGCGACCGCCTCCTGGACGCCCGGGCGGTCGTCGAGGCAGACGGCCGGGTACGGGCTCGAGCGATCCGGCCGGCCGAGCGTCACCGCCGGCATGCCCAGCTCCGCGCACAGCGGCACGCGCGGGTCGTCGAACCGCAGGTCGGTGAGGAAGACGCCGTCGACGCGCTCGCTGCGGGCGAGCCGCGCGTAGCGGTCGGCCTCGCCGGCGCCGTCGTCGCCGATCGACCTGGAGCAGGAGCGCGTAGTCCAGCGGCGCCAGCTCAGCCTCGACGCCGGCGATGAAGGCGGGGAAGAACGGGTCGGCGCCGACCAGCGCGGGCTCGCGGGCGATCACGAGGCCGACCGCGAAGGCGCGTGCGTGCGAGAGCGAGCGGGCCGACGCGCTGGGCGACCAGCCGAGCTCGGCGGCGACGGTCATGATCCGCTCGCGCGTCGCGTCGGCGACCCCTGGCCGGCCGTTGAGCGCGAACGACACCGCCGCCTTCGAGACGCCGGCGTCGCGGGCGACGTCGGCGATCGTCGGCTCCTTTCGGCGCGTCCTCATGAACCGGTTTATCTCCCGCCCGGTGTGGTTATAAACCGGTTAAGTCTGTCGGAGGAGGACGCCTGATGCAGCTCCGCCTTGCCGTACTGATCGCCCTGGCCGCCGTGCTGCTCGCTCCGAGCGCCGCGAGCGCGCGCGGGCTCGCCAACCTCGACCACCTCGACTTCCTGGGCGAGCGCGTCACGCCGCCGCAGCAGGCCGGCCACACCACGTGGCGCGCCGATCGCCCGATCGGCGTCCTGTGGACGTACGCGGACGCCGCCGGCGACGGCTTCCGCCGGATCGGCGGCGGCGCCTACGACCCGGCCACGGACACGTACGGCCAGGGAGCCTTCAACGCCGACGACATCTCACGCGCCGCGGTCGTCTACGTCCGCCACTGGCGCGCCACCGGCTCGCAGCGCAGCCGCCGCCGCGCGTACGACCTGCTGCGCGGGCTCGCCTACCTGCAGACGGCCTCGGGGCCGAACGCCGGCAACGTGGTGCTGTGGATGCAGCCCGACGGCACGCTGAACCCGAGCGCCGAGCCGGTCGAGCTGCCGGACCCGTCTGACAGCGGCCAGTCCTACTGGCTCGCGCGCACGGTCTGGGCGCTGGGCGAGGGGCAGCGCGCGTTCGACGGCCGGTTCGCGGCGATTCCTGCGCGAACGGCTCGACCTGGCGATCGGCGCGCTCGAGCGGCAGGTCCTGTCGCGCTACGGCGAGTACCAGGTCGTCGACGGGCAGCGCGTCCCGGCGTGGCTGATCGTGGACGGCGCGGACGCCACCGCCGAGGCGATGCTCGGCCTCGCCGCCTACGACACCGTGCGGGCTCGCCGCGCGCTTCGCCGGTTCGGCGAGGCGGTGGCGGCGCTCGGCGCGGGCACGCCGCGGGACTGGCCGTACGGGGCGCTGATGCCGTGGGCGCTGTCGCGCTCGGTCTGGCATGGGTGGGGCGGCCAGATGCCGGTCGCGCTGGCGCAGGCCGGCGTCCTCGGGCCGGCGCTGGCCGACGCCGCGTCGTTCACCCCGCACCTGATCGTCGCGGGCGGGCCCGACAACGGCTGGCTCCCGACGCCCGGCGACCGGACCCAGATCGCGTACGGAGCCGACAGCCGGCTCCAGAGCCTGCTCGCCGTCGCGCGCGCCGCCGACCGCCCCGGCCTGCGGCGGCTGGCCGGGATCTCCGCCGCGTGGTACTTCGGCGACAACGCCGCCCGTGAGGCGATGTACGACCCGGCGACCGGCGTCACGTTCGACGGCGTGGCCGCCGACGGGACGATCAACCGCAACAGCGGCGCCGAGTCGGCGATCCACGGTCAGCTCTCGATGCTCGCGCTCGACGCGGCGCCTGACGTCGCCCGCTGGGCGCGCGTGGCCGGTGACCCGCAGCGCCGGACCCGACGCGTGATCGAGGCGGAGGACGCGACGCTCTCCGGCGGCGCCCGTGCCGTCCAGCCGCCGGAGGCGTGGACCGGCGAGGCGCTCTGGAGCGGCGCGCGCTACGCCGAGCTTCCGCCGGGCGGCGAGGTCGCCTTCGGCGCCGTCGCGACCGAGCCGAGCCTGATCGAGGCCGTCGCCCTGCGCAGCGAGGGGGCCGGCGGCGGCGCGACGCGATGGGGAACGCTCGGCACGCTCGAGCACTCGAACGCGGGGCCCCAGGGCGCCTCGCCCGCGCCGGGCGTGCTCGAGGTGCAGCGCCTCGGCGAGCTCGCTCCCGGCGAGCCGCTGACCGCCGGCCAGGCCGGCGACGGGACGACCGCGCTCGACGCCGTGCAGGTCCAGCCGCTCGTGGAGACGCTCACCCTGCGCGGCGGCCCGCGCGCGCAGGCGTTGCTGCGCAGCTTCGACGACGCGCGGCGCCGCGTGGCGGTCGAGCTGCCCGGGTCGGGCGAGGCGACGGCCGCGTCCTACGACGCTCGCGGGAGGCTCGTGGGGGGCGCGCGCACGCGCGGCGCGCGCATCGAGGTGACCGTGGCGCCGGGCGGCTTCACGATCGCCGAGCGGTGAGGCAATCAGGCGAGGGGGTCGAGCACCGCCACGTCATAGGCGTGTATCCGCGTGTCGGCGGTCACGAGCGTGAGTCCCTCGGGTCGCCAAGGAGTCGCTTCACGAGTCGCCGGCGAGCTTGTCGGGGCGCAGGAGCTCGATCGCGCCGAGGGCGATGAACCCGCCGAGCGAGAGGACGCCGACGGCCAGGCCGAGACCCTCGGTGAAGAGCGTCAGCGGCACGCCGGCGACGAGCAGCGCGACGACGACGGGCGCGAGGCTCCGAGACGCGCGCGGCTCGCCGGGCCGCGGGGCCTCGTGCTGGTCCGGCATGCTCGCGTCGAAGCGGCCGCGCAGCACGAGCCCGTAGAGCAGCACGAGCGACGGCACCAGGATCACGAGCCCGGCGGCGATCGAGATCAGCAGCGCCCACAGCGTCGGACGCCCGGCGGCGGCGGCCTCGATCGTGAGGCCGGGCAGCAGGTCAGGGCTCTGGGCGATGCCCCATCCGGCGACGATCGCGGCCACCGCGAGCGCGGCCGAGACGCGCGCGGGCTCGTAGCGCCCGGCGTGCACGAGGCCGAGCGTCGCCAGGCCCGCGAGCGCCGAGACGAGTACGGCGACCAGCCCGGAGCCGCTGGTCAGGTCGTCGAACAGCGGGCGTGCGTCCTCGCGCAGCACGACGAGGCCGCCGACGGCCAGCGCGCCCGCCACGAGGCCCATCGCCAGCGCGCGGACGCGGAAGGCGTGGGCGAGCTGGGCTGCGCCCGCCCGGAGGGCGTCGCCGGCGAGGTAGACGGCGGCCAGGTAGCCGGCGGTCGCGACGGCGAGCGCGCCGATGACGATCGAGGTGGCGTTCAGCCAGCTCGTGACGAGGTCGCCCTCGGCGTTGCCGACCGGGACGCGACCGGACGCGATCGCTCCGATCGCCGCGCCGAGCGCCATCGGGGTGAGGATCGACGACACGCCGAACACGAAGCCCGTCGCGCCCTCGGTCTCGCGATCCTGCGGGGCGCCGCTGCGCAGCGCATAGGCGGTCCCGCGCAGGATGATCCCCACCGCGGCGACGAACAGCGGCACGGCGAGCGTCGAGGCGATCGACCCGAACGCCGTCGGGTACGCCGTCCATGCGACCACGAGGACGAAGATCAGCCAGACGTGGTTGGCCTCCCACACCGGCGCCATCGCGTGGTAGCTGAAGTCGCGAATCGCCCGGCCGCGACGGCCGGGCCCGGCGAGCAGGTACCACAGCCCGGCGCCGAAGTCGGCTCCCGCGAACACGACGTAGGCCGCCACGCCGACGAGGATCAGGACGGCGGGAACCTCAGCGAGCGCCATGGGTCTCGAGGATCGGCGGTGGCTCGGGCGGCAGCTCGAGCGGGCGTTGCGCGAGGCGGCGCAGGATCCACGCGACCGCAACGCCCAGTCCCACGTATACGACGACCAGCGTCGCGTAGCCGACAGGCACTCCGTCGGCGCCCGGTGACCGCCTCGGAGGTCCGCATCACCCCGTAGACGACCCACGGCTGGCGGCCGACCTCTGTCGCCACCCAGCCTGCGATCAGGGCGACGACCGACAGCGGCCCGGCCGCCACCACCGCCCAGTGGAACCACCGCGCCTCCACGAAGCGCCGCCGGCGGAACCAGGTCACGAGATGCAGGACGCCGAGCGCCGCCAGGAACGTTCCGATGCCGACCATCGTCTGGAAGGCGATGCGCACGATGTTCACCGGAGGCCGGTCCTCCGGCGCGACTGCTTCGAGGCCGCGGATCGTTGCGTTCGGATCGTGCTCGGCGAGCAGCGACAGCAGCTTCGGGATCTTGATCCCGTACCGCACCTCGCCGTCCTCGTACCAGCCCAGCACGTGGATCGCCGCGCCGCGCGTCGTCGGCCCGAGGCCTTCGAGGGCGGCGAGCTTGGTCGGCTGGTCCTCGGCCACGCGCCGCGCGATCCAGTCGCCGACGACGATCTGCACCGGCGCGGCGAGGGCCGCGACGGTCAGCGGCACCGCCAGCGCGATCCGTTCGTAGCGCCCGCGCCGCCCCTTGAGCCATCCCCACGCGTACGCGGCGGCGACGAGGAACCCCGCGACGATGAAGCCCGCCAGGTACATGTGCGTGAGCTCCGGCCACAGGTGCGCGTTGCCGAACAGCGCGCTCCACGGCTCGACGTCGACCGCGCGCCCGTCCTCGCAGCCGGAACCCGGACGGATTGTTCATCCACGCGTTGACGGCGATGACGAACAGCGAGCCGGTGAAGCCCGCGACCACGACGGGGACGCCGCACAACAGGTGCAGCCGCGGCGACATGCGGTCCCAGCCGTAGACGTAGATCGCGATGAAGATCGCCTCGACGAAGAACGAGAAGCCTTCGAGGCCGAAGGCAAGGCCGAAGACGTCCCCGAACGTGGCCATGAAGTTCGGCCACAGCAGGCCCATCTCGAACGAGAGGATCGTCCCGGTCACCACGCCGACCGCGAACAGGGCGATCATCACCTTCGACCAGCGCTTGGCGAGCGTGCGGTAGACCTCGTCGCCCGTCCGCAGATAGAGCGACTCGACGAGCAGCACCATGCTCGGGAACGCGATCCCGAAGCACACGAGCGGGATGTGCACGGCGAACGACAGCGCCTGCATCTGGCGCGCCTGAAGAAGATGCTCCTGCTCGACCGGAGGAAGCGCCGCCGCCGCCAGGAGCTGCGCGGGCAGATCGGTCGTCATGTTCCACGACCCAGCCTAAGCCACGGCGGCGATAGCTCGACGGGCGAGGGCCGCAGCTAGGCTTGCGGTCGGGCGCTGTTGTTGATCGTCCCCCGGCGTCAGGCGAACGCGCGATGAAGCACCGAATCGTCCATGCCCTGCAGAAGTACGTGTTCAACCCGCCGGTGAAGGCGCTACTTGCCGCGGGGTTCGTTCCTCCGTCCTATGCGCTCCTAGAGACCATCGGACGCACGAGCGGCCTGCCGCGAACGACCCCGGTCGGCAACGGCTTGGTCGGAGACACCTTCTGGATCGTCACCGAGCACGGGCTCAGGGCCGGCTATGTGCGCAACATCCAGCGCAACCCGAGCGTCCGCGTCAAGGTCCGCGACCGCGGCATTCGCTCCCGGTGGCGCACCGGGACCGCGCAGCTCGTTGCTGACGACGACCCCCGCCAGCGCCAGAGGCAGATCTCACGCGGCAAGCCCGGACGTGCGCTCAACGCGTTCGTCGTACGCACGCTGGGCACCAGCCTGCTGACGGTGCGAATCGACCTCGATCGGTAAGGCCCGGGCAGTCGCCGCAGTTCGCCTGTTTCGAAACGGAACTGTTGCGTTTCGTAAGCGAATCCTGTACGATGCCGCAATGCGAAACGAAACCGTCTCGTTTCTTTCTCCCCACTCCCTCTTGGAGGCTCAAGTGCCTGACCGGACCGACACGCCCGATCCTCGGCGCTGGTGGACGCTCGTCGTCCTCTCGGCCTCGTTGCTGGTGATCGGGCTCGACAACACCATCCTCAACGTCGCGCTCCCACGCTGGAGAGCGACCTCGGCGCATCCAGCTCCCAGCTGCAGTGGATCGTCGATGCCTACATGCTCGTCTTCGCCGGACTGCTGCTGACCGCCGGCGCGCTCGGCGACCGCTTCGGCCGCAAGCGAGCCCTCACGCTCGGCCTGGCCGTCTTCGGGCTCGGCTCGGGCCTTTCCGCGCTCGCCACGACTCCCGAGATGCTGATCGGCGCCCGCGCGATCATGGGCATCGGCGGCGCGTTCATCATGCCCTCGACGCTGTCGATCATCATGGCGGTGTTCCCGGCCCATGAGCGCCCGAAGGCGATCGGCGTGTGGGCCGGCGTGTCCGGGCTCGGCATCGCCATCGGGCCGGTCGCCGGCGGCTGGCTGATCGAGCACGCGAACTGGAACGCGGTCTTCCTCGTCAACCTTCCGTTCGTGGTCGCAGCGCTCGCCGCCGGCCGCTGGCTCGTCCCGGATTCCAAGGATCCCGCCGCGCCGCGGCTCGACGTCCCCGGCTTCGCGCTCTCGATCGCCGGCCTGACCACGCTGGTGTGGGCGATCATCGAGGCGCCGTCGCGCGGCTGGACGAGCCCCACGATCCTCGCGGCCTTCGGCATCAGCGCCGCGGTGCTCGGGGCCTTCCTGGCCTGGGAGCTGCGGACGCGCGAGCCGATGCTCGACATCCGGCTGTTCCGCAACCCGCGCTTCTCCGGCGCGAGCGCCGCGATCACGCTCGTGTTCTTCGCGATGTTCGGGTCGATCTTCTTCCTCACGCAGTACCTGCAGGGCGTGCTCGGCTACTCCGCGCTCGAGGCCGGCCTGCGGGTGACCCCGGTCGCGCTCGGGCTGATCCTCGGCGGCCCGATCTCGGCGAAGCTCGCCGCGCGCATCGGGACCAAGCTGGTCGTCACCGGCGGGCTCACGCTCGTCGCGCTGGGCCTCATGATCGTCACCCAGTTCGCGGTCGATTCGAGCTACGGACATCGTGGCCGCGCACCTGATCGTCCTCGGCTTCGGCATGGGGATGGCGATGGCGCCCGCGACGGAGTCGGTGATGGGCTCGCTGCCGGTGGAGAAGGCGAGCGTCGGCTCCGCCGTCAACGACACGACCCGCACGACGGGCGGCGCGCTCGGCGTCGCGATCCTCGGATCGCTCCTCGCCAGCCAGTACCGTGGCGACATGGACGCTGCCGTGAGCGGGCTGCCCGACGGCGCAGCCGAGACGGCGAGCGACACGCTCAGCGGCGGCCTGTCGGTCGCGCACCGTGTCGGCGATCTCGGCCTCGCCGACGCCGCCCAGCACGCGTTCGTGAGCGGCATGCACTTCGCCGCCCTCGCCGCCGCCGCAGTGGCCCTTGCCGGCGCCTTGGTCGCCTACCTGGTGATCCCGGCGCGCGAGCAGTCGCCGTCCGTCGCCCTCGTGCCGGAGCCCCTCCCGGCATGAGCGAGACCGCAGAGTCGCCCCGGCGCACGCCGGGGCGACCCCGCTCGGAGGCTTCCCACCAGGCGATCATCCGGGCCACGCTCGAGCTGCTGCTGGAGAGCGGCTACCGCTCGCTCACCATGGAGGGCGTGCGCAACCGCGCCGGCGTCGGCAAGGCGACGATCTACCGCCGCTGGTCCTCCAAGGAGGAGCTCGTGCGCGACGCCATCGTCTTCATGCACGACGATCTCCAGGCGCCTGACACCGGGAGCTTGCGCGGCGACTACGAGGGCATGGCCTCGCTCGTGCGGTCCGCCGCGCACCGCACGGGTGCCGCGACGTTCGGCCCGCGGCTGCTCGGGGAAACCGCCAACGACCCAGAGCTTCACACGATCTTCTACGACAACCTCGTCGAACCGCGCCGCGCCCAGATGCGAACGATCCTCGAGCGCGCAATGGCTCGCGGCGAGATCCGCGACGATGTCGACATCGAGCTGGTCATCGACCTGTTCGCCGGCCCGGTCGTCTACCGCCTCCTGATCACCCGCGGCGACCTCGCGCAACTGCCCGCCATCGACGAGCAGCTCGACGCGCTGCTCAACGGCCTCGCCCGGCGCGGCTGAACGCGCGAGCATCGCACGGGCGAGAACCCAGCAACAGATTCCGACGGGACAGAATCTGTTCCACCTCGTTCCCACCCCACTTTGGACCCACGAATGGACCGCATGGACACGCCCGGTGTGGCGGTGGTCTAGCGGCCGTGGAGCGCTTCGAGGAGCGAGCCGATGGCCGTCGCGTAGTGCTGCTCCGGATCGCCCTGGAGGTGCGCCACGAGGGGGCCGCCCCACCGAATGTGCATCAGCTCGATCGTGACCAGGCCGTGCATCGTGGCCCAGACGAGGTGCGCGTCGGCCGCCGGGTCGGTGAAGTCGGGCCGCCAGTCGGCGACGCGCGTCGCGAGCATTTGAAAGGTGGCGAGTCCTGCCAGGCGGCTGGCGTCGGACGGGACGAAGTCAGGGGCCGCGCGCTCGAACATGAGTCCGTAGAGCGCCTCGTTCTCGAGCGCGAACGCGCGGTAGGCCAGGGCGAACGCGAGCAGCTCTTCCTGGCCTTGACGATCGGAGGGAACGCCGTTGAGCTGGCCCTCTAGGCGTTGGAAGCCGTACAGGTAGAGCTGCTCCAGCAGACCCTGCTTTGACCCGAAGTGGGTGTAGACGCCCATCGTCGACTGCTCGGCCGCCGCGGCCAGGTCGCGTATGCGCAGAGCTCCGGGCCCGCGCTCCTCCAATAGGCGCAGCGCGGCGTCGAGCAGGGTCTCGCGCGTGGTCGATGCGGTGGGCACGCACGCATGGTAGCCGTACTAGGCATGCCCAATAACTAAGTTATGTTCCAGCCATGTCAACTCACATGAACCCCCGCATCGACACGCCCGCTGGGCGTCCCGCCGGACTGCTGCTCGGCCTCACCGGCGCCCTGCTCGCGCTTCTGATCCTCAACCTCGCGGTCTTCGACGACCTGCGGATCGACCCGTCGGCCGGAGTGCTCGAAACGTTCACCAAGCCGCAGCACCTCGCAAGCCTCGTCGCCGTTCTCATCGCGGGCGCCCTGGTCGCGTTCAAGCACCGAGCTGCGGCCCGAGTGGCTGTGGCCATCGCGTGGATCGAGATCGCGGCGTTCGCGTTCTTTCACCTCATCCCGGTCGAGGTCGGGCCCTCCAGGCCGTACTGGGGCGACGGCATGGGAGACGCGCTGCAGTGGGCGGGCCTCCTCTCGATCATCGCCGTCAGCGCAGCCATCGTCCGCGTTGCGCGGCGCTCATCGAAGGTGGCCGTCACACCGGCCGTCGCGAGCCTGCGGTCATGATTGAAACCGAAGGGCTCACCAACCAGCTCGGCGGTCGCGCCGTCGTCGAGCTACGCAAGATGGTCACACTCGCGCCGGCTACGGGCGGCAGGTCGCCACCGTCGAGGCCTGAGAACGCGGGCAAGGAAAAACCCGCCATTTCCGGCGGGTTCTAAGCGCGCCCGAGAGGATTCGAACCTCTGACCTTCGGTTCCGTAGACCGACGCTCTATCCAGCTGAGCTACGGGCGCAGGCGGCGGCTCATGTTAGCCCGCCGCAGCGGAGAGGGCGGGATTCGAACCCGCGATGGAGCTTTCAGCCCCATACTCGCTTAGCAGGCGAGTGCCTTCAGCCACTCGGCCACCTCTCCAAGCTTGGGCGCAGTGTAGTCGGACTACGCTGCGCCGCGGCGGCGCCCGAGGGCGTCGAGCTCCTCGAGCGACTGGCCGGCTCCCGAGGCCACGCAGGTCAGCGGGGCGTCGGCGATGTGGACCGGCATGCCCGTCTCGCGGTGCACGCGATCGGAGAAGCCGCGCAGGAGCGCGCCGCCGCCGGCGAGGACGATGCCGTTGGTGGCGATGTCGGCCGCGAGCTCGGGCGGCGTCTCCTCCAAGGTCGCGTGGACGGCGGCGATGATGTCGATCACCGGCGGGTCGATCGCGTGGCGGACCTCGTCGCTCTCCAGCTCGAGCTCGCGCGGGAGGCCGGACAGCAGGTCGCGGCCGCGGATGCGGGTGGCGAGCGGCTCGCGCAGCGGCGACGCCGACCCGACAGCGAGCTTGATCGCCTCGGCGCTCTGGGAGCCGATCGCCATCCGGTGCTCGAGGCGGATGTGGTTCGTGATCGCGTCGTCGAGGTCGTAGCCCGCCCACGCGCAGGGACTGGGAGACGACGATGCCGCCGAGCGAGATGACCGCGACCTCGCTCGTGCCGCCGCCGACGTCGACGACCATGCGGCCGACCGGCTCGGCGATCGGCAGCCCGGCACCGATCGCCGCGGCCAGCGACTCCTCGATCAGGTGGACCTCCCGCGCGCCCGCCGACAGCGAGGCCTCCTCCACCGCCCGCCGCTCGACGTCGGTGACCCCCGAGGGCGCGCACATCACCAGCCGCGGGCGGCTGAAGCGGCTCGAGAGCACCTTGTCGACGAACTGGCGCAGCATCGCCTCCGTGGTCTCGAAGTCGGCGATCACGCCGTGGCGCAGCGGCCGGTCGGCGGAGATCGTCGCCGGCGTCCGGCCGATCATCAGCTGGGCGTCGGCGCCGACCGCGTGCACCTCGCCGGTGCGCTGGTCGATCGCGACCACCGACGGCTCCGAGAGCACGATCCCGCGCCCGCGCACGTAGACGACGGTGTTGGCCGTCCCGAGGTCGATCGCCATGTCGCCGACCGGCCGCAGCGAGGCCAGCGACCACCGGCGTCGCGAATGCGACCGGAATACGCCCCTTCGAGCCATTGGAGTGAGCATAGGGGCGGTAGGCTCGGCCAATGCCCGATGCATCGACCTTTGCGCTCTTCGCGGTCGCGAGCCTGGCCTTCCTGGCCATCCCGGGGCCGTCGGTCTTCTACATCGTCACCCGCAGCCTGACCCAGGGCCGCCGCGCGGGCGTGACGTCGATGCTCGGGGTGCAGGCGGGCGGGCTCGTGCACGTGGTCGCCGCCGCGATCGGGGTGTCCGCGCTGATCGCGTCCTCGGCTGCCGCCTTCACGATCGTCAAGTACGCCGGCGCCGCCTACCTCGTCTACCTCGGCGTCAAGCGCCTCCTGTCGGCCGGCGTCAAGGAGCCCGCGCCCGAGCCGGACGAGCGGAGGACCATGGCCCGGCTGTTCTGGCAGGGCGTGATCGTCAACATCCTCAACCCGAAGACGGCGCTCTTCTTCCTCGCCTTCCTCCCCCAGTTCGTGGACCCGGACGCCGGGCCCGTGGTGCCGCAGATGCTGGTGCTCGGGACGCTGCTCGTGGGCCTCGGCGTGCTGAGCGACGGCACCTACGCGATCGTCGCCGCCGGCGCCGGGAGGCGGCTGCGCGACACCACGGCGTCGCGGCGCAGGCTCGACCGGCTGAGCGGCGGCGTCTTCATCGGCCTCGGCCTGGTCGCCGCCCTGGCGGGCGAGCCGCGGCGCAAATAGCGCGTCACAGCGACGCTCTCTTGCGCGAGGAGATGATCATGAAGCGCAACAAGCCGGAGGCCGAGACTCCCGGTCACGTGGGCGACCACGCGGACCGCCTGCGGAGCATCCGCCCGCACCCCCACGACGATGACGACGACCGCCCGAGCGGCGAGGACAAAGCGCCCCTGACCTCGCAGCTGTTCAACAGCCCCGTGCCGCTGCCGCGCTTCCTCAAGCGCCGCAGCGAGCGCTGAACCGACTGCCATCATCCTCCGCTCCGGAGGGGTGGCAGAGCGGTCGAATGCACCGGTCTTGAAAACCGGAGTCCGTTCACGCGGACCGCGGGTTCGAATCCCGCCCCCTCCGCTGCGCACCGGGTTTCCGGGGCGGCAGCGCGGGTACGCGACGGAAGCCGTGTGGCCTGAGTCCGAGGAGCGCGCAGCCCCGCGTCCCCACGCGTATGACCTCTTCGAGGACGGACGGCCCGTGGGCCGCCTGGAGTGGTGGCTGCGCCCCCGCCGGGACGTCGGCTGGTACCTGATGCTCGACGGTGCGCCGATCCGCCGGCTCGAGGTCGACCCAGCGGTGGTCGACCTGGGGCGCGACACCGAGTCGGCCGACCACGACTGGTACCTGTACGCCGAGCTGTCGGCGATCCTGAGCACGACGCTGGCGCTCGACGCCGCCGAGGCCGCGCTCCACCCCCGGCGCGAGACCGAGCGGCGGCGCTTCCGCTCGCGGCTCGACGCCGGCCACTACGAGATCCATGCCGCCGACATCGAGCCGATGCTCCTCGCCCACACGGTGCCCGAGCTGCACCTCTCGGCGGTGTCGAACGTGAACGTGCTCGAGGGCGACCTGTCGGCCCCGGCGCTGCAGGCCGCGCTGCGCCGCATCACGCTGCTGGGCGGCCGGATCGTCGCCATCTTCCATTCGGGCGCCGACGAGGAGGAGACCTAGCGCGGGGACCCGCCCAACGGGCCATTCCGTGTGGAGCGATGTCCCGTTGGGCACCCCTAGCCGAGCACGAGGATGAGCACGACGGCGACGATCACGAACGCGCCCAGCAGCGCGTAGGCCGCGCCCGCCTGCCACTGGTTCTCCCAGTAGCCCGGCCGGGAGCGCGAGCGGTCGTGGCGGCCCTCGGGCGGCTCGCCGGTCCAGTCTCGTCGTCGTCGCGCGAGCTCATGCGATCTGCCTACCCGAGATCGCGCGCGCCACCACCAGCCGCTGGATCTCGGAGGTGCCCTCGAAGATCGTGTAGATCTTGGCGTCGCGGTGCATGCGCTCGACCGGGTACTCGCGCGTGTAGCCGTTGCCACCGAGGATCTGGATCGCCCGATCGGTAGCCCACACCGCGACCTCGCCGGCCTTGAGCTTGGACATCGAGCCCTCGGCGTTCTCGAACCGGCGCCCGCTGCGGCCCATCCACGAGGCGCGCCAGACGAGCAGGCGCGCGGCGTCGATCTCGAGCTTCATGTCGGCGAGCGTGAAGGCGATCGCCTGGTTGTCGACGATCGGGCGGCCGAACTGCTCGCGCTCGAGCGCGTAGGCGAGCGCGTACTCGTACGCGGCGCGGGCGATCCCCAGCGCCTGGGCGCCGACCGCCGGCCGGGTCGCCTCGAACGTCTGCATGGCGGCCTGCCCGCGCGACCCCGAGCTCCTGTCTCGCGCCGAGCGCTCGCCGCCGCTTCGCTCGCGGACGCGCGCGAGCCGCTCCTCGAGCTTCTCGCGGCCGCCCAGCAGGCACGCGCCGGGCACGCGGCAGTCGTCGAGGAAGACGTCGGCCGTGTGCGAGGCGCGCAGCCCGTGCTTGCGCACCTTGGCGCCCGTCGTCAGCCCGGGCGTGCCCGGCGGAACCACGAACGCCGCGTGCCCGCGCGACCCCAGGTCGCGGTCGACCGTGGCGACCACGACGTGCACGCCGGCGATTCCGCCGTTGGTGGCCCACGCCTTCTGCCCGTTGAGCACCCACTCGTCCTTGGCCGCGTCGTAGACCGCGCGCGTGCGCAGCGCGGAGACGTCGGAGCCGGCGTCGGGCTCGGACACGCAGAAGGCGGCCACGGCCGGCTCGGCCTCGGTGCCGAAGCACTGCGGGATCCACTCGCCGGCCTGCTCGCCCGTGCCCTGGCCGAAGATCGCGGCCACGGCGAGCGAGCTGCCCATGATCGCCATCCCGATCCCGGCGTCGCCCCAGAACAGCTCCTCGTTGACGATCGGGAGCGTGAGCCCGCTCTCGTCGGCATAGAAGGACGCGAGCGCCTCGTAGCCGTAGAGCCCGATCTTGGCCGCCTCGGAGATGACCGGCCACGGCGTCTCCTCACGCTCGTCCCACTCGGCGGCGGCGGGCCGGACGACGCGCTCGGCGAAGCCGTGGACCCACTCCCGGACGTCGAGCTGGTCCTGGGAGAGCTCGAGCGAGAACGGGGTGGCGGTGGCGGCTTCCACGCCGCAATGGTTATCAGCGCGAGGGCGTGCGCGCGCCGGAGCGCGTGGTTGACGAACGTCAACTGCGCTGGGTAGGGAGGTGAGGGAGCCGGCCGGTCGGTCGGCTTCGAGGCGGGATTACGTGTCAATCGGCGAAGCCGGGATCATCGAATGACACCGTCATGCGCGTCTAGAGCACAAAGGTGGATCTCGGCGTCGACGCCGCCGGCGATCGACACGAAACCCCGGCTTGACCACCGCGCCGCTCGACGGCAAACCTGCACGGCAGGCTCTCCGTACACCCTCCCTACCCAGCCGCAGTCGACGTTGACGTCCGGGCCGGAGGCTAGTCCGCCGCCGGGGGCTCGTTCTCCGGCAGACCGGGGAGCGGCGCGTCGTCCTCGTCGAGGTCGTCCGGCGGGCCGAGCGGCTGGTCGTGGACCTCGGGCTCGCCGTCGCCGGGCGCCGGCGGCTCGTCCGGGATCTCCGGGATCGTCGGGCGTGATCGGCGTCTCGGTCATCGCGGGCCGCCGCAGTATGGCGGGCGCGCCCCGGCGCTGAAGCACTTCCGGGATCGCCACCGTCCCGTCCTCGCGCTGGTGGTTCTCGAGCAGCGCGATCAGGTGCCGCCACGTGACCGCCGTGCCGTTGAGCGTGTGCACGTGGCGCGGCCGGCCGTCGGCGTCGCGGTAGCGGATGTCGAGCCGCCGCGCCTGGAAGTCGGTCGTGTTCGAGGTCGAGGTCACCTCGCGGTAGCGCTCCTGGCTCGGGATCCACGCCTCGAGGTCGTACTTCTTGGCCGCCGACGCGCCGAGGTCGTCGACCCCGATGTTGACCACGCGGTACGGGATGCCCAGCTCCTGCAGGAAGGCCTCCTCGATCGAGAGCAGCAGCTCGTGCTCGTCGGGCGACGCCTCCGGCTCGACGAAGCTGAACATCTCGACCTTGTCGAACTGGTGCACGCGGAAGATGCCGCGCGTGTCGCGCCCGGCGGCACCCGCCTCGCGGCGGAAGCACGGCGAGATGCCGGCGTAGCGGCGCGGCAGCGTGCCGGCCTCGAGGATCTCGCCCGCGTGCAGCGAGGCGAGCGGCACCTCGCTGGTGCCGACCAGGTACAGGTCGTCGTCCGGCAGCCGGTAGATCTGCTGCTCGGTGTCGGGCAGGAAGCCGGTGCCGTAGAGCGCCTCCTCGCGCACGAGCACGGGCGGGACGACCGGCTCGAAGCCACGCGCTGCGAGCGTGCTCAGCGCCCACTGCACGAGCGCCAGCTCGACGAGCACGAGGTCGCCGCGCAGGTAGGCGAAGCGCGAGCCCGCGACCCGCGCGCCCGCCTCCATGTCGATCATCTCGCCCGCGAGGTCGAGGTGGTCGCGGCTGCCGGCCCCGCGCTCGCCGACCTCGCGCAGCGTCGTGTCGGCGTCGGCGGCGCTGGCGTCGGGTGGGTTGGGGAGCGTCGCCAGCGCGGCCTGCAGCTCGGCGTCGACCTCGGCGAGCTCCTGCCCGAGCGTCTTGGCGCGTTGCGCGACCTCCTGCATCGCGGCGATCTCGGCCGCAGCGTCGCCGCCCTCCTGCTTGGCGCGCCCGATCGCCTTCGACGCCTCGTTCTGGCGCGCGCGCAGCGCCTCGGCCTCGGGCCGCAGGGCGCGCGTGCGCTCGTCGAGCTCGAGCACGCGGTCGAGCCGGGCCTCGGAGCCGTCGCCGCGGCGCGCCAGCGCCGACCGCACGGGCTCGGGATCGCGCCTGATCTGCTTGAGGTCGAGCACGCGGCCGCGCCGCGACTCAGCCGCCGGAGTACTCGGCGACGAACGCGGCGACCTTCTCGGCCTCCTCGCCCGTCACGATGTTCTGCGGCATCGGGCCGGAGGAGAAGCCGCCGTTGCGGATGGCGTAGAGGACCTCCTCCTCCGTCTCGGTGCGGTCGTTGAAGTTCGGCCCGTCCTTGATCTCGCGCGTCTTGACGCTGGTGTTGGAGCCGTAGCGCGCCGACGACGTCGAGGCTGTGGCAGCCGGCGCAGTTCTCGTTGAAGATCCGCGCACCCTCATAGTTGGGGTCGTCCTCGGCCAGCTGGATGCCCTCGCTGCCGCAGGCACCGAGCGCCAGCGCGGCGCATGCCGCCGCGGCCACGGTCACGAGTCGGGGAGAGCGGCCCATGGAGGTGGCACAGCATACGGAACAATCGGCCGCCGATGAGGAACGTCAATCCCGACCACTTCCGCTCCGTGATGGGTCACTTCGCCACCGGCGTGACCGTGGTCACGGCCTCCACGCCGGCCGGCCCGGTCGGCCTGACGGCGAACGCCGTGGCGTCGCTCTCGCTCGATCCGCTGCTGCTGCTGGTGGCCTTCGACAACGACGCGCGCACGCTCCCGGTGATCCGCGAGACCGGGCGCTTCGGCGTCAACGTCCTGCACGCCGGGCAGGAGGAACTGGCGCGGCTGTTCGCCTCCAAGCGACCCGAGCGCGAGAAGTTCGCCGGCGTGCCGCACACGCTGCACGACGGCATCCCGGTGATCGAGGACGCGCTGGCGTGGGTCGGCTGCCGGCTCGAGCAGCTGATCCCCGGCGGCGACCACACGATCGGGATCGGCGCGGTCGAGGCCGCGGAGGCGGGCGAGGGCCGGCCGCTGCTGTGGTTCCGGGGGAGCTACCGCACGTGAACGCCGTCCACGTCGTGCTCGCAGCCGCGCTGATCGGCGTCAACGCGGCCGCCGGCGCGTGGGGCGCGTGGTGCTGGTCGCGCGCCCGCGACGCTCCCGGCTTCTGGCCGCTGCTGCGCACCGGCCAGGCGCTCGTGGTCCTGCAGGCGGCGGGCGGCGGGATCCTCGTGCTCGCCGGCCGCGAGCTGCCCGAGCTGCACCTCGTCTACGGGCTCGTGCCGCTCGGCGTGTCGTTCCTCGCCGAGCAGCTGCGCATCACCGCGGCCGAGACCGTGCTCGCCCAGCGCGGACTCGAGGGCCGGAGCGACGTCGAGGCGCTCGAACGCGCCGAGCAGCGGGACCTCGTGCACGCCATCATGCTGCGCGAGGTCGGTGTGATGGCCGCCTCAGCCCTTGTCGTAGCGCTGCTCGGCGCGCGAGCCGCGGGCGTGCTGTGACAGAGTGTCGAATGCCACTAAGTGACACTCTCGCACAAAGTGGTAGAAATCAGCTTCGGTGATCAGGTCCTACCTACCCGCACTCGTGTTCGTCGGGCTGGGCACGATCCTGGGCCTCGTCTTCGCGGTCCTCAACTCGGTCCTCGGCCCGCGCACGCGCAACCGCCCGGCGCGGGTGGATCCGTACGAGTGCGGCCTGCCCTCCGAGGTCAAGCAGAACTTCCGCTTCGGGATCAGCTTCTACCTGATCGCGATGCTGTTCATCCTGTTCGACATCGAGGTCATCTTCCTGTACCCGGTCGCCATCCAGCTCGACGCGTTCGGGACGTTCGCGCTGCTGGAGACGATCGTGTTCATCGCCCTGCTGGCGATCGCGTTCATCTATGTGTGGCGGAGAGGAGCGCTCGAATGGAGGTGACCCGCCAGCGACTGGGGTCGGGCGAGAAGGCGGAGTTCCGCGCCCGCCAGCTCACGGCCCGGCAGATGCTCAAGGGCGAGCTCGAGGGCCCCGAGCTGGAGAAGCACGTCGAGGAGAGCATCCTCACGACGACGCTCGAGAAGGCCGGCAACTGGGCCGCCGCCAACGCGATCTTCCCGTGCACGTTCGGGCTCGCCTGCTGCGCGATCGAGATGATGTCGTTCGTGGGCGCGCGCGTGGACGTGGCGCGCTTCGGCGGCGAGGCGTTCCGCGCCTCGCCGCGCCAGGCCGACCTGCTGATCCTGTCGGGCCGCGTCTCGATCAAGATGGCGCCGGTCGTGCGGCGCGTCTACGACCAGATGCTCGAGCCGCGGTGGGCGATCGCCATGGGCGCGTGCTCGTCCTCGATGGGCGTGTTCAACAACTACGCGGTCGTGCCGGCCGACAAGTTCATGCCGGTCGACATCCACATCCCCGGCTGCCCCCCGCGTCCCGAGGCGCTGATGCACGGGATCATCAAGCTGCGCGCGATGATCCTCGCCAAGCCCGACCTGGGCTGGCGCACGCGCTACGGCGGCCGCGGCACGGAGGAGTTCGTCGAGTCCGAGCTCGCCATGGACCCGGTCGCCGGCCACTCGATCGGCGTGTCGGGCGGTGGGCGAATGGGGACCAGTGCCTGACGCGACGGGCCTGGAGCTGCTGGCCCAGGACCTTCGCTCCGCACACGGCGACGAGCACGTCCTCGGCACGCAGCACTTCCGCGGCAAGGCGGCGCTCGACATCACGCCCGCGCGCGTGCGCGAGACGCTGGGCTTCCTGCGCGAGCACGGCTTCGGCTTCCTCGCCAGCGTGCACGGGCTCGACTACTACCCGGACGAGCCGCGCTTGGGCGTGCAGTACGAGCTGCTCGACATGCGCGAGGTCGACCGCATCACCGTCCGCCTGCGCGTGCCGATCGACGCACCCACGGTGCCGTCGGTCACCCCCGACTGGCCGACCGCCGACCACCAGGAGCGCGAGGTCTTCGACATGTTCGGCGTGATCTTCGACGGCCACCCGGACCTGCGGCGGATCCTGATGCCCGAGGACTACGAGGGCCATCCCCAGCGGCGCGACTTCCCGATCGGCGGCGAGCCGGTGTTCTTCACCCACAACGAGGCGCGCTTCCCGCGCTACACGCGGCTGATGAGCGAGATCGAGACCACGGCCCGGCACGCCGTCGATCGACTACCGGGAGATGGAGGACTCGCACGAGCTCTCGCACATCTCCCACGGCGCCGAGCAGGAGCTGCTGACGCTCAACATCGGCCCCCACCACCCCGCGACCCACGGCGTGCTGCGGCTGCTGACGACGCTCGAGGGCGAGGTGGTGCGCGACATCAAGCCGGTCATCGGCTACCTCCACACCGGGATCGAGAAGACCGCCGAGGACAAGGCGTACTGGAAGGTCATCCCGGTCGTCGAGCGGATGGATTACCTCGCGTACTACTTCAACGCGATGGCCTTCTGCGGCGCGGTCGAGACGCTGCTCGAGCTCGAGGTCCCGCGCCGCGCGCAGTACCTGCGCGTGCTGCACATGGAGCTCAACCGGATCATGTCCCACCTCGTGTGGCTGGGCACCAGCGCGCTCGACCTCGGCGCGATCTCGATGTTCTGGTACTGCTTCCGCGACCGCGAGACGATCCTCGACCTGTTCGAGATGTCGAGCGGGCAGCGCATGCACACGCGCTACATCCAGGTCGGTGGCGTGATGGAGGACATCCCGACCGGCTTCGACGCCAAGGTGCGTGAGTTCTGCGCCGCGATGCCGGGCCGCGTCGACGAGTTCATGGCGCTGCTGGCCAAGAACGAGATCGTGCTCCAGCGCCTGCGCGGCGTGGCGGCGCTCGACGAGGAGACGCTGCTCGGCCTCGGCGTCACCGGCCCGCTGCTGCGGGCGGCCGGCAACCCGTGGGACCTGCGCAAGGCCGACCCGTACTCGAGCTACGAGGACTTCGACTTCCAGATCCCGGTCGGCACGGTCGGCGACAACTACGACCGCTTCGCGGTGCGCAGCCACGAGATCAAGGAGTCGGTGAAGATCATCGAGCAGGCGCTCGACGGCCTGCCCGAGGGGCCGTACATCTCCGACGACCGCAAGTACGCGCTGCCGCCGCGGCACGAGCTGGCGACGTCGATGGAGGCGCTGATCCATCACTTCAAGCTCGTCACCGAGGGCTTCCGCGTGCCGCCGGGCGAGGCCTACTACCCGATCGAGTCCCCGCGCGGCGAGCTGGCGTGCTTCGTCCGCGCCGACGGCTCGGCCAAGCCCGCGCGCGTGCACATGCGCGACCCCTCGTTCGTGAACCTGCAGGCCACGCGGCCGATGGTGCAGGACCTCTACATCGCCGACCTGATCGCGACGCTGGCGATGCTCGACCCGATCATGGGAGGCATCGACCGCTGATGGCCGTCCCGCGCTTCGCACACGGGTCGCGGGTCCCGGGCTGGGATGACGCCGCCGACCTCACGAAGGACCCCGCGGTCGTGCCCGATCCGGCGACGACGCCGGTGCCGGTGCACGTGCGCGCCGAGATCGAGGCGCAGATGGCCAAGTACCCGGACATCCGCTCGGCCGCGATCCCCGCCCTGCACATCGTCCAGCGCGAGCACGGCTGGTGCTCGCCGACGGCGATCGAGCAGGCGGCGTGCGTGATGCGGCTGACGCCCGGCTACCTGACCGCGGTGGCGACGTTCTACGACATGTTCTCGACGACGCCGAAGGGCCGCCACGACGTCTACGTGTGCACGAACATCTCGTGCTCGCTGCTCGGCGCCGACGCGGTCCTCGAGGCGATGCAGGATGCGGCCGGCGAGGACCCGGACTTCGAGGTGCGGCCGTTCGAGTGCCTGGGCGCGTGCGACATCGCGCCGATGGCGTCGGTCGACGGCGAGTACGTCGGTCCGCTCGAGCTCGCCGACTGCCGCGCGATCGTCGACGACGTCAAGGCGGGGCGCGAGGTGCTGCCGGCCAAGCAGCTCAAGCGCCGCAAGATCGCGGTCGAGCACTGGCGCGAGGCCTGATGGAGCTGTTCTACGACGGGATCGACGACCCCGAGCTCCCGACGCTCGACGGGTACTCCGCGCGCGGCGGCTACGAGATGCTGCGCAAGGCGCTCGACATGAGCCCCGCGGACGTGCTGCAGGAGATGCTCGACTCCGAGGTCCGCGGGCGCGGCGGGGCCGGCTTCGCGATGGGCAAGAAGATGTCCTTCATCCCCAAGGGGGCGATGGACAAGTACCTCGTCTGCAACGCCGACGAGTCCGAGCCCGGCACGTTCAAGGACCGCGAGCTGATGCAGAAGAACCCGCATCTGCTGATCGAGGGGATGCTGATCGCCGGCTACGCCATCGGGGCCAACAAGTCGTTCATCTTCATCCGCGGCGAGTACGTGCACCAGGCCGACGTGCTCGACGCCGCGCTGGCCGAGGCGCGCGCGGCCGGCTACGTCGGGGAGCGGATCCTCGGCTCGTCGCACACGCAGGACCTCGTCGTCCACCGCGGCGCCGGCGCGTACATCTGCGGTGAGGAGACGGCGCTGCTCGACGCGCTCGAGGGCAAGCGCGGGAACCCGCGCCTGAAGCCGCCGTTCCCCGCCGTGCAGGGCCTCTACCGCGGGCCGACGCTGATCAACAACGTCGAGACGCTGATGAACGCTCCCGCACATCCTGCGGATGGGCGGCGCCGAGTTCGCCAAGATCGGCACGCGGAACTCGACCGGCACCAAGGTCGTGTCGGTGAGCGGCTGCGTGCAGCGGCCGGGCAACTACGAGATCGAGCTCGGCGTGCCGACGCGCGAGATCATCTACGACCTCGCCGGCGGCCCGCCCGAGGGCCGCAGCATCAAGGCCTGGTTCCCGGGCGGCTCGTCCGCGCCGGTGCTGCCCGGCACCGACGAGTACATGGACCTGCCGTACGACTTCGACGCGCTGGCGAAGGCCGGCTCGATGCTCGGCTCGGGCGCGATCATCGTCGTCGACGACTCGATCTCGATCGTCGACGTCGCGCTCAAGACCGCGAAGTTCTACCGCCACGAGTCGTGCGGGAAGTGCACGCCGTGCCGCGAGGGCACGAACTGGACCGTGAGGATGCTCGAGCGCGTCCAGAGCGGCGAGGCGACGCCGATGGACCTCGACATCATGGCCTCGGTCCAGGAGCAGATCATCGGCAACTGCCTGTGCGTGCTGGGCGACGCGATGGCGATGCCGATCGCCTCGATGATCGTGCACTTCCGCGACGAGTTCGAGGCCCACATCGAGGCCGCGCGCGAGGCCAACGGCCTCGGCGCCGCGATCCCGCAGGTCAACCGCTGCGACCCAGGGCGGCGCGTACCCGATGCGCGAGCCGGCCGGGGTCGAGCCGACGCCCGCGGTGGTCTGAGCGTGCCGCGCCCGCCTGAGCACTTGGTGACGTTCACGCTCGACGGCCGCGAGGTGCGCGCGCCCGAGGGCGTGATGCTGGTCGACGGCGCCAAGGAGGGCGACGTCGAGATCCCCGTCTTCTGCTACGAGCCCAAGCTCGGCCAGCCGGTCGGCGCGTGCCGCATGTGCCTGGTCGAGATCGAGGGCATCCCGAAGCTGCAGACCGCGTGCTCGACACCGGTCAGGGACGGGATGGTCGTCCACACCCAGACCCAGCGGGTGATCGAGGCGCAGCGCGCGGTCGTCGAGTTCCTGCTCATCAACCACCCGCTCGACTGCCCCGTCTGCGACAAGGGCGGCGAGTGCCCGCTGCAGGACATCACGTACGGCTGGGGCCCGGGCACCTCGCGCTTCATCGAGCCCAAGCGCCACTTCAAGAAGCCGCTCGAGCTGTCGCCGCTGATCGCGATCGACCGCGAGCGCTGCATCCTCTGCTACCGCTGCGTGCGCTTCTCGCAGGAGCTGAGCGAGGACTACCAGCTGATCCTGCTCGAGCGCGGAGCCCACTCGTACGTCGGCACGTTCGACGGGCATCCGTACGTGGCGCCGTTCTCCGGGCAACATCATCGAGCTGTGCCCGGTGGGCGCGCTCACCTCGCGCGCGTACCGCTTCCGCGCGCGGCCGTGGGACATCGAGGGCGCGGGCACCGTGGCGCCGACCGACCCGGTGCACGCCAACGTCGAGCTGACCGTGCGCGACGAGCGCGTCATGCGCGTGCGCGCGCGCGATCACGAGGGCGTCGAGGACGGCTGGCTCGACGACCGCACCCGCTTCGGCGTACCAGTCGGTGCACGTCGACGAGCGGATCGTGGAGCCGCTCGTGCGCGAGGGCACCGAGCTGATGCCGGCCTCGTGGGAGAAGGCCCTCGCCGCCGCCTCCGGCGCGCTCGAGAAGGCGGGCGAGCGGACCGCGGCGCTCGCCGACGGCGAGACGACCAACGAGGAGGCGTTCCTGCTCGCGCGGCTGTTCCGCGAGCGGCTCGGCTCCGGCAACCTTGCCTCGCGCCCCGGCGGCGAGCTGCCGCTCGACGCGGCGCGCGCGCTGGCCGACCCCGCTCTGCAGGCCACGATCGAGGATCTCGAGTTCGCCCACGCGGTGCTGCTGCTCGAGTGCGACCCGATCGACGAGGCGCCGACGCTCGACCTGCGGATCCGCAAGGGCATCCGCCGCCACCACGTCCAGCTCGCGGTGGCGAGCGCGCGGCCGACGGCGCTCGATGCGCAGGCGGCGTCGGTCATGCGGCTCGCGCCGGGCGGCGCCGAAGGGCTGCTGGTGGCGCTCGACGCGGCGCTGTCGGGCGACGACGGGAACCTCGGCGGGGCGTCGACGGCGGCGGGCTCGAACGCCCAGGCCGTGCGCGACCTCGGTGCCTGGCTGCGCGACGTCGGCGACGACCTGGTGATCGTCTACGGCGACCGCGCGCTGCGGGGGCAGGGCGCGCGGGCGCTGCTCAACCTCGCCGGGCGGCTCGGGCTGGCCGGCCGCGACGGCGCCGGGCTGCTCGAGGTGCCGTCGGTGCCGAACGCGCGCGGGATTCGCGAGGCCGGCTTCGCTCCCGGCCACGGCCCGGGGTTCTCCACGGTGGCAGCCCCCGGACACGACGCGCGGGCGATCGCCGAGGGTCTGGCGAGCGGCGAGCTGGCGACCGTCTGGCTGCACCACGCCGACCCGGTGCGCTTTTACCCGGACCGCGCGCTGTGGGAGTCGGCGCTTGGGACGGCGCAGACCGTGATCGCGGTCGAGACGCTGCTGACCGACACCGTGCGCGAGTACGCCGACGTCGTCTTCCCCGGCGAGGCGTACCCGGAGAAGGAGGGCACGCTCACCAACGTCGACGGCCGCGTGCAGCGGCTGCGGGCGGCGATCGGGCGACCACGGGGCGCCAGCGGCCTGCCCGGCAGCGGCGTGCGCCCGGTGTGGCAGGTGATCGCCGACGTGGCCAGGGCGGTCGGGCTCGACCTCGGCGTGCTGACCGGGGCGATGGCCTCCAAGCAGCTGTTCGAGGCCGTCCCGTTCTACGCCGGGCTGACGCTCGACGAGATCGGCGGCCGCGGCATCCGCTGGCCCGAGCTCAACGCCGAGTGGGACGGCGCGAGCGAGCCGGCGCGGCTCTCGGTGCCGGCCGCCGGCGGCGCCCCGCAGGACGGGGCGCTGCGCCTCGGGACCTACCGCAGCCTGTGGGCGGCCAAGGACGTCGACGTCTCCCCCGCGCTGCGCTTCCTGCGCCCGCAGCAGATCGTGGAGCTGGCGCCGCATGACGCCGACGCGCTCGGCATCCGCGACGGCGACCGCGTCGAGGTCGGCTCCAACGGGGCCCGCATCCGCGGGACGGTCAAGCTGCGGGCAGCGATGCCGCCCGGTTCGGTGTTCGTGGCCGAGGGCGTGCCCGAGGAGCCGGCGAACCTGCTCACCGAGCCGGTCGTGCGCGTGGAGCGCGTGCACGAGCGGGCGCTGGAGCCGCAGCCGTGACGGTCTTCGCCGACGTCGGCTACTACGAGGCGTGGTGGATCCAGCTGCTCAAGGGCCTCGTGATCTTCGCGGTCGTGTTCCAGCTCGTCCCGGTGGCGCTGCTCGCCGAGCGCAAGCTCCTGGGCCGCTTCCAGCACCGCTACGGCCCGAACCGCGTCGGCCCGTTCGGGATCCTGCAGCCGATCGCCGACATCGGCAAGCTGATCTTCAAGCAGCAGTTCCGGCCGCGGACGGCGGTCGCGTGGATGTTCGCGCTCGCCCCGGCGATCTCGATGCTGACCGCGGTCGCGACGATCGCGATCATCCCGTTCTCCGACCGCGTCGACATCTTCGGCACCGACGTCGGGCTCTACGGCGTCGATCCCTCGGTCGGCATCCTGTACGCGTTCGCGTTCGGCGCGATCGCCTTCTACGGGCTGATGCTCGGCGGCTGGGCCTCGGGCTCGAAGTACTCGTTCCTGGGCGCGATGCGCGGCGCCGCCCAGCTGATCTCCTACGAGGTCGCGCAGGGGCTCTCGCTCGTCGGCGTGATCATGATGGCCGGCTCGCTGTCGCTGACCGAGATCGTCACCGCGCAGGAGGAGCTGTGGTACATCGTGCCGCAGTTCGTCGGCTTCATCATCTTCCTGGTCGCGGGCTTTGCCGAGACCAACCGGCCGCCGTTCGATCTCCCGGAGGCCGACGCCGAGCTGGTCGGCGGCTACAACACCGAGTACGGCGGCGGGCGCTTCGCCGCGTACTTCGCGGCCGAGTACCTGAACATCATCGTCGTCTCGGCGATCACGGTCACGATCTTCCTCGGCGGCTGGAACCTGCCGTTCGTCGACCCGCCGACGTGGGTCGACCCGATCGTCGTGCTCGCCAAGACGCTGGCGCTCGTCTTCTTCTTCATCTGGGTCCGGGCGACGCTGCCGCGGCTTCGCTACGACCAGCTGATGTCGCTGGGCTGGAAGGTCTTCCTCCCGCTCGCGACCGTGAACGCGCTCGTGACCGCGATCCTGGTGGTGGTGATCGACTGATGCCCTACAAGCCCGACGACGTGGTCGAGGTCCTGCGCGCGCCCGCGCGCGGGCCCGTCCGCAGCTCCTACCGCGCGTTCGGCGAGACCCTGCGGGGCCTCAAGACGACGTTCGCGCGGCTGGTCGAGGGGCCGATGACGATGCAGTACCCGGAGGAGAAGGTCCCGGTCTACCCGCGCTTCCGCGGGCGCCACAAGCTCCACCGCTTCGAGGACACGGGGCTTGGAGAAGTGCGTCGGCTGCTCGCTGTGCGCGGCCGCCTGCCCGGCCGACTGCATCCGCGTGGTGGCCGCCGAGAACACGCCCGAGAACCGCGTCAGCGCCGGCGAGCGGTACGCCGCTGTCTACGAGATCAACCTGTCGCGCTGCATCTTCTGCGGCTACTGCGAGATCGCGTGCCCGTTCGACGCGATCACCATGGGGCACGACTACGAGATGTCGGACTACAGCCGCAGCGACCTCATCTTCACCAAGGAGATGCTGCTCGCCGAGCCGCTCGACCGCACGCCGCTGCGGGCCTCCGGCGAGTAGGTCGCCACCTCGCTCGTGGCTGAAGGCGGGGGTGACGACCGAGGGCGGGTCTGATCGCCGTCGACCGACCGCGGATTTCATAGGACGGGACGCACGACGAGCATCCCCCGGCTCGAGACGAGGTGCGCCAAGTCGTCCGCCAACCGTTGGACGTGTTCGCTCGCCTGTTGCTCGAAGCGCTCCACTTCGACGATCTCGGCGATCAGCACGTAATCGGCTTGACCGATGGACTGTCCGGGCACGTCCGCCGGCCGCGTAAGCCGCCAATCCGAGATCGTGTCCAGTGACCCGCGGACGATGTCGCGATCCTCCGTCATCAGACGCTCAAAGTCCTCGGCCAGCTCCGGCGAACGCAGCTCAAACCAGATGAGAAGGGTCGCCGGAGGACTCATTCACGAAGCGTAATGGACAGTCGCAACATGACGAGCGGAGTGATACGGCCTCATATGGTGTCGAAGTCAAGGCCCCATCTCGACGCCAGTCGAGGCTTCGGCCAGCTCCCGCTTCATCGCCCAAGATGCACGTATATCCCGCGCACACGAGACTTGCTCGGTGCGGAGCCCGAGAGCCCTCCCCTTTCGCAGCCGCCTGGACGTGATCGCGGGGGCGAGGGCGGGTCGCTATCGCAATGCGCGATGAGCAATGCCCCTCGGCTCTCGTCAAGAGCGGCCGCGGCTCTGTTTCGAGATCGCTTTGGCGAGTTCGATGAGGTGTGCCTGAGTGCGCCGCAGCGTGGAGAATCGCGCGATGCGCGCGCACCTGCGCTGTCATCGCTGCGATTGGGTCGACGAGCTCTGCTCCCGTCAACGCTGCGCGCGCTGCGCCGGCACGCTCGAGGTCGGCTACGCCGGCCCGTGGCCGGGTTGGGACGCGGACCGCGCCGGCGTGTGGCGCTACCGCAGCTGGCTACCGGTCGCGGGCGACGGGGTGACGCTCGGTGAGGGCGGCACGCCGTTGTTGCGCTCGCGTGCCTTCTCGCCGCGGGTCTACCTCAAGGAGGAAGGGGCGAACCCGACGCGGTCCTTCAAGGACCGTCCTGTAGCGGTCGCGACGGCGATGGCGATCGAGCTCGGGGCCCCGGGCCTGATGTGCGCGTCGACCGGCAACACCGCGGTCTCGGTCGCTGCGTATGGCGGGCGCGTCGGCCTGCCGGTGGAATGCCTGGTACCGGACGGCACGCCGCCGGACAAGCTCGAACCGATCGCCGCGGCGGGCGCGCGGCTGCGGCCGGTGGCGGGTACCTACAGCGACGCCCACGCTGAAGCGAGCGTGCTTGCGGCGCGCTCGGGCTGGGCGAACCTCACGACCACCTACGTCAACCCGTTCATGCTCGAGGGCGACAAGACGCTCGGGTTCGAGCTGTTCGAGCAGCTCGGCAGCGCCCCCGACGCCGTGGTCGTGCCGGTCGGCGCCGGCCCGCTGCTGGCCGCCATCGGCAAGGCGTTCGCCGAGCTGCGCGCCGCCGGCCGCTCGGCGGGTAGCGGCCCGCGCCTGTTCGCGGTGCAGGCCGCCGGTTGCGCGCCGATCGCGCGCGCGTTCCGCGAGGGCGCCCCGGTGCGGGCGTGGGAGCGGCCGGACACGGCCGCCGGGGCGATCGCTGACCCGCTCGCCGGTTACGTTGCCGACGGCGACCGGACGCTTGCCGCCGTGCGCGCGAGCGGCGGGGCGGCCATCGCGGTCGGCGACGACGAGATGGCCCGGGCGGCCCGGGAGCTTGCGGCCAGCGACGGCATCACGGTCGAGCTGTCGGCCGCTGCGGCCGCCGCCGGCTGGCAGCGGCTGCGCGAAGACGGCCGGATCGCCGCAAACGACGTCACGGTCCTCGTCCTGACGGCCGCCGACCGGCGTGCGGACCAGCCGGCGACCTCGCTCAGTTCTTGACCGACCAGAGCACGGCCGCGTCGCTGCCGTCCGCGGCGTCGCTCCCGCATCCGCGAAACGCTGACTTGTCCTGCCAAGAGCCGCCCCGCTTGAGTGCCGCCTTGCGCGACGAGCAACAGCAGAGGGGTCAGGAGGCGCGCAGCGCGGCGGCGAAGAGTTCAACGATTGCGGCTGCCGACTCGACCGTGTCGATCGCTCCGACGCCCTGGCCGGCATACATCGCCATCGCCTCGATATCGCCTTCGCTGCCCGAGAGCGGCAGGTTGAGGGCGTAGCGGACGATGCCAGGAGCGACCTCCTCACCTTCGCCCGGGCGTTGACCGGGTTCGGGCCGGCCGGCCGCTTCCCACCGCTGGTAGGTGCTGTTACGGAGCACGCGATGCGGGGCGTCCCAGCCCAGGTCGAAAAGCCCAGTCAGCACGGTGTCGCGCGCCTCCGCCTGGAGAAGGTGCGCCTTGTAACGCGGATGCGCGTCGCACTCCTCGCTGGCTACGAACCGTGTCCCCATCACCACAGCCGTCGCGCCGGCGACGAGCGCAGCGCGGGCAGAGACAGGATCGGCGATACCTCCGGCGGCCAGCAATGGCAGCGACACGGCGCGGCTGACCTCCGCCAGCAGCGGCAGCAGCCCGACGACGCTTTGCACATGACCGCCAGCCTCAACGCCCTGCACGATCAGCGCGTTAGCACCGGCTTCTACCGCCGCGCGCGCCTCCTCCGCAGAGGCGACTTGCACCAAGGCGCGCGCGCCACCCGCGTGCGCTCGCGCGATCATCTCGCGACGCATGCCGAACGAGAACGACACCCAGGGAACGCGCTCCTCAGCCGCGACCTCCAAGCGCTCCTCCTGCTCGAAGTCGAGCACGAGGTTCACGCAGAACGGGCGGTCGGTCGCGCGCCCGATCGAGCGGATCTGCTCGCGCAGCATCGCCGGCTCGGTCCACGACGCGCCAAGCGTCCCAAGGCCACCCGCCTGCGACACCGCGATGGCAAGCGGCGCCGCCGCCCCCCGCCCCACCGGTGCCTGCATCAAAGGCACTTCGCAGCCGAGCACGCTCATAGGCGGGAGCGTACAAGCGGGTTGCCGAGCACCTGATCCACTTCTCGCCGGCTCGAGGACCAACTCCGGCGCCCCTCAGGGCGCAGTGCCGCTCTGCGCGAGCAGCGCTAGGCGGCGGGAGCAAAGACGCGCTATCGCGTGTGCCTCCATGCAGCACTCCGCTCGGCCGGTCGAAGCGGCTCTGTCACGGTCCCTACGGTCCATCGTACGAACCGTGTTAGATGCCGGTATGGCGCACCCGAAGCCGCCGTCGGGTCCAAAGGACTGTGACGCCGCACGCCAACCGCCCGCGGTTTCGACGCCGCCGTCCGAGCTTGATCAGGCGCGGCGCACGTCGATGGCGGCGGAGCGCACCTGGCTGGCGTGGTGGCGCACCGCGCTGGCCGCCAGCGTCGGCGCGCTCGGGGTGGGCCGGCTCGCCCCGGAGCTGCTCGACGTGGCTGCCTGGCCGTACGTGCTGCTCGGCTGCGGCTACGCGTCTCTGTCGGTCGGGCTGTTGATCGTCGGCGCCCAACGCCAGCTCGAGCTGGAGCGTGCGCTGCGAACCGGCGGCCACGTACCGCTGCGGTTCCGCACCGTCGGGCTGTTCACCGTCGGCGGCGTCGCGCTTGCTGTCATGACCGTCGTGCTCGTGGTCGCGCAGACTTGACCCTGCCGCCAACGCACCGTGGCAATATCGCCTTGCGTACGCGAGGCTCGCTCACGGCCGGAGTGCTGTTCTCTGGGAGGACGGCTGCCTGTAAGACGGCTCAAAGAAGAGTGCCGCCTTCGCCTGTGGGCACGCGCGCGGGCAAGGCTGTCCGGAGTAGCGCTTTGCGCGACGAGCAGCGCCCGTGCTGCGCCGTCAATCAGAGCCGCAGCGAAGCGCTGACGGGGAGCATCGGCGCGCGTCGCGCGTGCACGGTCTCGATGATCTCGTAGAGGATTGCGTCGCCGAGGCTGTCCTTGTCGGAGCCACCGAGCAAGACCAAGGACCGGCGGACCCTCGCTGCCTTAGAGCGGGCTTTTGACCCGGTCCCATGGCCGCGCCACGCGCAGCGCAGAGAGGATGGCGCGCGTAGCTGAAGAGCGATTGAGTGTGATGAAGTGGATGCCGGGCGCGCCGCGTTCGAGCAGTTCGACGCATTGCAAGGTGGCGTAGGAGACGCCGAGCTCCGCTACAGCCTCGTCGTCATCGAGTCTGACCGCCAGCTCCATCTCGAGCCGCGAAGGCAGCTTGGCCGCCGATAGCTCGGCCATCCGCTTGATGCCCGCAGTGCTGAGGATGGGCATGACACCCGGGATTATTGGAACATCAATGCCGATATCCCTTGCTCGCGCGACGAAATCGAAGTAGTACGCGTTGTCGAAGAACATCTGGGTGATCAGGAAGGACGCTCCGGCATCGACTTTCGCCTTGAGGAAGCGCAGGTCGTCCTCGGGCGAGGTCGCATGGATGTGGGTCTCGGGAAAGGCGGCCGCGCCGATGGCGAATGGATAGTCGGTCTGCAGCAACTCGATGAGGTCTCGTGAGTATCCGAGACCGCCGTCGGTCTTCGTCCACCGGTCTTGACCGCGCGGCGGATCGCCGCGCAATGCAAGGACGTTCTCGACGCCAGCGCCGCGCATGACGTCGAGCGTGGAGCGCAGCTCGCTCACGGTGGCGTTGACGCAAGTGAGATGGGCCATGGCTTCAAGGCCATAGCGCCGCTTGAGTTCGCTGACAATCTCGACGGTGCGATCGCGGGTTGATCCCCCGGCCCCGTAGGTCACGGAGACAAAGGCGGGCGCGAGCGCGTGCAGCTCGGTCAGTGCAGCGGCGAGACTCTCCTCACCGGCCTCGGACCTTGGCGGGAAGAACTCAAACGAGAAGGTTGGCTCCTCGGCATTGAGGAGCAGCTCGTCGATCCGCATGCCGCAACCTTGACACATCCGTGTCAAGGCCGTCTGGATTGGCAGCCTAGGTCCTGCGCGCCTCAGGGTGCGGACGTTGCGGCCTCCCAAGGAGAGGCGCCTGACCGCAGACGATCACGAGGCGGGGTGGCGCCGGCCGCCCGCAAGGCGTGCGGTCGAGCGCCGGCGTGTTCGACGATCAGGCCTTCGGGTCCGCGGACGTAGCTCACGGTCTCGACCGTCACGTTCTAGAGACCGATGATCCGATCGAATCCACTCGCAACGAAGGGCCTCAGCCTCGCTTGCGAGGCGTCGGTGGCAGCCCGCGGGAGCTGAGCCAGCGGACGAAGACGTCGACGGTCGGGGCGAGCGACGTATGCACCTGGTAGAGGTGGCCGGAATCCGGCATGAAGTGCTGCGACACGTCGCAGCCGCAGTGCGCCTTGTAGTACTCGTAGTCCGCGCGGGCGTCCGGTGGCGGGGCGGTGGTGTCGTGGTCGCCGGACGCGAGCAGCACCGGCGTGCCGGGCCCGATCTGTGAGATGGCGACGTCGTTCTCGGCGAGCTTGGCGGGCAGGTCGGCGATCTCGCCGTACGGCGACGGGATGAACGGCGGGCTGCACGCGATGTCGACGACCGAGCGGACCGCGCCCGGGGCGTAGACGTTGAACGACTCGCACTCTGAGCGCTCGTGGAAGAAGTCGAAGTAGTCGGGATGCTCGCTGGTTCGGGGTGAAGCCGCCGCCTTCGGAGCCCTCCGACTCCTCGCTGCTCGACGCGGTCGAGCCGACGATGCTCGTCTGGATCATCGCGGCCACGTCGTGGTACGTGCCCGGGTAGCCGGCGACGATCCAGCCGCCGGCGCTGTGCCCCAGGATCGCCACCGTCGGGTTCCGCATGCCGCCCGGAGTCGCAGCGGCGCAGTCGTCGGTGGCCGTGGTCGAGTACCCGCCCGTCTTCACGTCCTGGACGACCTGGTGCAGCATCCGCCGGTGCTCGCGCGTGGTCAGCGTCGCGCCGCCGCCCGGCATGTCGAAGTAGCTGCTGCGCGCGTAGCCCAGGCGGTCGTACGAGTAGACGACGTAGCCGGCGCTCGCGAGCGCGCGTGCGGTGGACCATGTCGGCGAGAAGTCCCAGTTGGCGGTCGATGAGGCGATGCCGTGGACGAGCACGATCGCGGGCGTCGACGACGTGGCCGACGGCGTCGCGTAGCGCTTGCCGTAGAGCTGACGCGGTGCGGCCGACGGGGTCCGTCACGGGCAGGCACACCGTCGCGACCTGCAGCTTGCGGTCGAGATTCATCTTCGGCTCTGCCGCGCCGGCGGTGGGCGCGAGAGCGAGGGCGGCCATGAGCGGTGGCGCCCAGCACGAGGAGCGCTCGAGGGCAGTTCGGCATGGGGCTGCCCATACCCCGGCTGGCATCGGCTCCAACACCCCGAGATGGCTCTCTCAGGCGAGGAGCGGGTGCGAGTCGCCGAGCTCGTGCCGGCGAATAAGTCGCCCCGGCCGGGTACACCCTAGTCAGGAGAGTCTCGGAAAGGAGACGAGATGGGGACCGCAAGAGCGAATCGCTACGCGGGCACGGCGCTGGCGCGCGCGTCGCTGGCGCGAGGGGTGATCCTGGTAGCCACGGCAGTAGCGCTGATCCTGGTGGCCGGGATCGTGCTGGTCGCACTCGAGGCGAACCGGTCGAACGACATCGTGCAGATCGTCCGGGACGCGGCCGCATTCCTGGCCGGCCCCTTCGACGGCCTGTTCACGCTTGACAGCAACAAGGTCGAGAAGGCGGTCAACTGGGGCATCGCCGCAGGTGTCTGGTACGCGCTCGGCCGGCTGATCGCCCGACTGCTTCTGCGACGCTGAACCCGGCCCCCGGGGCTAAGCACGGTTTCGTCGGGACGTGTCTCAGAGTGGCGAGTCGGGTACAGGCCTGACTGCCGCTCGACCGCACGCCGCTGCGCGCCGCCGGCGAGTAGTCACGCCGCCAGATCAGCAGGTGCGAGTCGCCGAACTCGTGCCAGCGGTAGCCGCCCTCGAGCGCCGCCGCGTAGGAGCGCTCGACGAGCTCGCGGCCCGCGATCGCCTCGAGCATCAGCAGGTGGCTGGCGTCGGGGTCGTGCCAGCCGGTGACGATGCCGTCGACGACCTGCGACGCCGCGCTCGGGCGTGACCGTCAGCCGCGTCCAGCCCTCGAACGGCGTGACCGTCGCCGTCGGGCTCGGCGGCCGTCTCGAGCGCGCGGACGACCGTGGTGCCGACCGCGATCACCCGCCGGGCGCCGTTGACCGCGGCGGCCGTCTCGGGCGGGACGCGGAAGCGCTCGGGGTAGGGCGCCTCGCCGCGCTCGAGCGAGGAGACGCCGGTGTGGAGCGTGACGCGCGCGACGCGCCACACCGCGCGCGCCGAGGGCGTTGAGCACGCGCCGGCTGAACGGGCGGCCCGCGCTCGGCATCTCGGCGCTGCCCGGCTCGGTCGCGAAGATCGTCTGGAAGTCGGCCAGCGGGCGCGGGCGCGGCAGGTGGCGGTAGCGGATCGGCACGCCGTGGGCGTCGAGGTAGTCGAGCAGCGGCGCGGGCAGCCGCAGGCGCGCGGCCCACAGCCGGCGGCCGCCGAGGTAGGGCGCGAGCAGCTCGCCGCGCCCGCCGCCCGGCAGCGCGAGCCGCTCGCCCGCCCGGCCGCCGCGGTACGGCCGCATGCCGTCGCGCAGCTCCACGACCCACCGCTCGCAGCCGTCGTCCGGCCACGCGCCATCCCACTTGGGGAGCGGCGTCGAGAGGTGCAGGCGGCGGCCGTCCGCGAGCGGCAGGGCGGCGGGGAGGGTGGCCGAGTCGTTGACGACGAGCAGGTCGCCGGGCTCGAGCAGGCCGGGGAGGTCGCGGAACGCGTGGTGCGCGCAGGCCGGCCGGCGACGCGACGAGCAGCCGTACGCCGTCGCGCTCGGGCGGCGGCTCGGCGGCCTCCAGCCGCTCGGGGAGCTCGAACGCGAGCGCGGCGCTCATCCGGCGGTCACGGCGGACGCCTGGTAGCGCCCGCTCGGCGCGTCGCCGGATGACGAGCGGCCAGCAGCCCGGGCACGCTCGCCTCGGGCGGCGGGCGGTCGGAGATGTCCTCGCCCGGGAACGCCTCCTGTTGCATCCGCGTGTTCATGTCGCCGGGGTCGACGGCGAGGAAGCGCAGCTCGCGGGTGCTCGGCCGCGAGCGTGCGCGTGAGGTGCTCGAGCGCGGCCTTCGAGGAGCCGTAGCCGCCCCAGCCCTCGTACGCCTCGACCGCGGCGTCCGAGGTCACGTTGATCACCGCGGCGCCCGGCGTGCAGCAGCGGGAGCGCGGCCTGCACGAGGCCGAGCGGCGCGAGCACGTTCACGCGGTAGACGGCCTCGAGCGCGGCGAGCGGGTAGTCCGCGAGCGCCGGCTGCGGGCTCGGCCCGAGCAGGCTCGCGTTGTTGACGAGCAGGTCGATGCGCGGGCCGGCGGCGGCCACCAGCGCCCGGCGGTGCTCGGGGTCGGCGACGTCGCCGGCCATCGCGATCACCTCGGTGGTCGCGGCGAGCTCCGCGCGGGCGGCCTCGAGGGCCTCGCGCGCCGCGGGCGTCGATGACGAGCCGCCACGAGCGGCGCGCCAGCTCGCGCGCCAGCGCCAGGCCGAGGCCGCGCGACGCGCCGGTGATCAGTGCCGTGTCCATGGCCGCTGACGCTAGGCGCGCACGGCGCCGCTTCCCATCGGGAATTGGTCTTAGGTCTGAGGTCCTACAACGTCAACTGCGGCTGGGTAGGGAGAGTGAGGAGATCGGCCGCGATCAGGTGCATTCGTTCTCCGACGACGATCAGCGGGTCGAGAACGTGCGCACCTCTACGGTGCCTGTCCCGGACGGCGGCGCGGTGGAACGAATGCACCCCGTGCTCTCCCTCAATGCGCAGTTGACGTTCCCGCGACTAGGGCCGCGGCGGCCCGAACGGCTCGATGCGCGGGTTCGAGAACGGGCCCTCGACGCCCGGCTGACCGGCGACGCGGGCGCTGGCCTGCTCGTCGACCAGCACGCGTGTAGAGGTGGTTATCGGGGTCGATCGGGACGACGCCGAAGTCGGCGTCGATCTCCTCCGGGCGCGAGCCCGAGCCGCTCGGCCACCTGGGCGACGGTGGCCTCCTGGGGATCGAGCTCGAGGGTCAGCATCACGCCCGACACCGACCCTCAGCGTACCGCCCGCGCGCTACCGCCTCGCCCGCGCGCGGGACCTTCTTGAGCGCGGCGAGCAGCGCGGTCGTGTTCGGCGTGCCCCAGCCGTGGTCGTTGTCGAAGCCGACGCCGCCGAGGTCGTCGGCGGTCTTGACCAGCAGCGCGCGCAGCGACGCCGGGGACAGCCGCGTGGCCGAGTACTTCGTGCGCACGGCGGCCACGAGCCCCGCCAGCACCGGGCACGCCGCCGACGTCCCGCCGTCGGGGTCGGGCGCGAACACCTCGGAGCCCTTGAAGTGGGTGTAGATGGCGAGGTCGGGCTTCTGCGCCGCCAGCCGGCCGGGGCCCTGCGACGAGTAGCCGACGCGCTTGCGCTTGGTGTCGATGCCGGCCACGCTCAGCACGCGCCCGTGCGAGTTCGCCCCGCAGACCGGGCGGCGGCGGAAGTTGCAGCGGCCGTCCTCGCAGTCGCGGCCGCAGTTGCCGGCGGCGAACAGGATGTCGGCGCCGGCGGCCTCGAGGCTGGCCACGATCACGTTGAACGGATGCCGTGGGTTGTCGCTGTAGTTGCCCGGGTGGCCGACGGGGAAGTCCCACGCAGGGTCGAACATCCCCCACGAGTTCGACACCACCAGCGCGCGCCGGCTCGCCGGCGTCGCGTCGAGCACGCGGCGGAGCTTGGCGAACGACCGGACCGCGTCGCTGAGGAGGCCCGCCATGGCCGTCGGCCCCTGGGTCTGGGAGAGCAGCACCGCGTGGTCGAGGTAGGTGGCGTCGGGCGCCGCGATGCCGGCGTCGAACGCGCACATCGTGCCGTGGTCGACGGCGTGCTTGCCCGGCCGCGTGGTCACGCCCGCGGGCGTGAAGTGCTTGTTGGTCCCGAGCTTGGCCGGCTGGCCCTTCGCGCGCAGGTGGGCGACGTTCATGCCGGTGTCGACGATCGCGAGGTTCACGCCCTGCCCGGTCATCCCGGCCCGCTTGAGCTTGTCGACCTCGAGCAGGCGGGCGACGTTGCGGTGGGTGCCCACGGGCGGGTCGCCGATGCAGGTCAGGCAGTTCTCGATCACCGGGTCGGCGTACACGCCCACCACGCCCGGGGCCGCCATCGCCTCGGAGAGCACGGCCGCCGTCGTCGTCGTCGGGGATCGTGCCGCGCACGAGCTGGGTGAGCGCCTCGGGCTCGGAGGCGAAGTCGATCGGCGCCGACAGCGCGAGCATCCGCGCGTCGCCGTCGTCCAGCCGCGGCGTCGGGAGCTCGACCGGCTCGAAGCTACCGTCGAGCACGAGCCCGGCAGGCACGAGCGCCGCCGCCTCGGTCGCGCTGGGCGGGACTGCGTCGCCGGCCGCCATCGCGGCCCGGAACTGCGGCGTCGAACGAAGCTGGATGAGCACACGCACCGGCGGCCTCCTCGTCCTGGATCTCCCGGTGCCACCCTAAGTGGAGGTGCGTTGAGCAGTCAAGGCCCGGTGAGCCCCTCCCGGACCGCGTACAGCGCGGCCTGCGTCCGGTCGGCCACGCCGAGCTTGGCGAGGATGCTCGACACGTGGGCCTTGACGGTCTTCTCCGCCAGGCCGAGCTCGCGCGCGATCACCTTGTTGGCCATCCCGCGCCCGATCAGCGCGAGCACCTCGCGCTCGCGGGGAGTCAGCGGATCGCCGGCGACCTCGGCCAGCAGCCGGGCGGCCACGCGCGGGTGCAGGAGCGCGCCGCCGCCGTGCACGGTGCGGATCGCGTCGACGAGCTCGGCGGGCTCGATGTCCTTCAGCAGGTAGCCGGCCGCGCCCGCGCGCACCACCGGGAACAGCCGGTCCTCGTCGAGGAAGCTCGAGAGCACGACGGCGCGGGCGCCGGGAACGACGCTCGTGCAGCCGCCGGATCGCCTCGACGCCGTCCATCCGCGGCATCACGAGGTCCACGAGCACGACGTCGGGCTGGAGGCGCTCGGCCTCGGCCACCGCCTGCTCGCCGTCGGCCGCCTCGCCGACGACCTCGATGTCCTCCTGCAGGCCGAGGAACGTCCGCAGGCCCTGGCGCACGACCGCGTGGTCGTCGGCGATCAGCACGCGGATCACCGCGGCACCTCGAGCGTCACGGTCGTTCCCTCGCCGACGCGGGAGACGACCGCCAGCGCGCCGCCGAGCGCGCGGGCGCGCTCCTCCATCGAGGTCAGCCCGAGGCGGCGCGACCGCAGCGCCGGGTCGGCCGGATCGAAGCCCGCGCCGTCGTCGGCGACGGTCACGATCAGGCGCCCGTCGCGCGCCTCCATCCGCAGCTCGATCCGCTCGGCGCCCGCGTGGCGGAGCGCGTTGGCGAGCGCCTCCTGGGCCACGCGCAGCACGTCGGCCTCGGCCTCCGGCGCGCAGTCGGCCGCGCCCGCGATCCGCAGCTCGATCTCCCGCCCGTGCACACGGCGCAGCATGTCGACCTGCTTGCGCAGCGTCGCCGCCAGCCCTTCCTGCTCGAGCGACGGCGGGCGCAGCTCGAAGATCAGCTCGCGCAGCTCGGTCAGCGCCTCCTGGGCCAGCTCGCGCAGGCGCGTGACCTGCTCGCCGGCCGCGTCGGCGTCGCGCCCCAGCAGCGTGGACGCGGACTCCGCGGTCAGCACGAGCCCGAACAGCTTCTGGGACACCGAGTCGTGCAGCTCGCGTGCCAGCCGGTTGCGCTCCTCGACGATGCTCAGCTCGCGCCCGCGCTCGGCCAGCCGGGCGTTCTCGATCGCCACCGCGGCGTGCGCCGCGAGCATCTCGATCAGCCGCTGGTCGCCGTCCGTGAACTCCGCGGCGCCCTCGCGGTCGGTGAGGTAGAAGGCGGCGATCACCTCGCCCCGCGCCACCACCGGCACGCCCAGGAACGAGCGCATCTGCGGGTGCGCGCTCGGCCACCAGCCGCGGAAGCGCTCGTGTTCGCGGATGTCCGCCGTGCGGTGGGGCGCCGGCGACTCGAGCATCGCCCCCAGCAGCCCGTGCGTGCGCGGCAGCGGCCCCATCGCCGCGATCAGCTCGTCGCTCATGCCCTCGGTGATGAACGAGGCGAACGCGCCCTGCCCGTCGGGGATCCCGAGCGCCGCGTAGCGCGCCGAGGCCAGCTCCCGCGCCGCGCGCACGAGCCGTCGCAGCACGGGCTCGACCTCGCGCTCGGAGGCGATCGCCAGCACCGCCTCGCTCATCGCCTCCAGCGCATCACGCTGCATGCGAAGGACGATACGACGGCCGGTATCGTGCGCGGCATGGCTGACATGGGCTCATCGCTGGACCGCTTCGCGGAGGTCGAGACCGGGGAGGCGTTCACCCTCCAGAACCCGCGGCTGCTGAAGGTCGAGCTGTCCGAGACGTCGGTGATGGCACGCAACGGCGCGATGGTCGCCTACCAGGGCGACGTGCACTTCGAGCACAAGGGCGGCGGTCTCGGGCGGCTGCTCAAGAAGGCCGCCACCGGCGAGTCGCTGCGGCTGATGGAGGCCAACGGCTCGGGCGAGCTGTTCCTCGCCAACCAGGCGATGCTCGTGCACGTCCTGCGGCTGGACCAACGACGCGCTGACCGTCAACGGCGCGAACATCCTCGCGTTCGAGCAGGGCATCGACTGGGACATCACGCGCGTCAAGGGCGGCACGCGCCGGCATGCTCGCCGGCGGGCTCTTCAACGTCGCGCCTGCACGGCACCGGCATGGTCGCGCTCGTCTCCGACGGCGAGCCGCTGCGGCTCGACGTCAGCCGAGGCGCCGACGTTCGCCGACCCGTCGGCGGCGATCGCCTGGTCGGGCGGCGTGACGACGAACCTGCGCGCCGACGTGCAGGCGAAGTCGCTGATCGGGCTCGGCTCGGGGGAGAGCTTCCAGCTCGGGTTCTCCGGGCAGGGATGGGTGCTCGTGCAGCCGTCGGAGGGACGCATCGTCCCGACGTCGTCGTAGTGCTCGGGCTTCCGGACGGCATCCGCGCCGCCCTGTTCGACCTCGACGGCGTGCTCACGCAGACCGCGAAGCTCCACGCGCAGGCGTGGAAGCAGATGTTCGACGAGTACCTCGCGGAGGTCTCGCAGCCGCCGTTCGCGCTGCCCGAGGACTACGAGCGCTACGTCGACGGCAAGCCGCGGCATCGACGGCGTGCGGTCGTTCCTGCAGTCGCGCGGCATCGAGCCGGAGCCGGAGCTGGTGGAGCGGCTCGGCACGCGCAAGAACGAGCTCGTGCTCGACCTCATCCGCCGGCAGGGCGTCGAGCCCTACGAGGGCTCGATCCGCTACGTCGAGGCCGCGCGCGACGCGGGCCTGCCGCGCGCGGTGGTGTCGTCGAGCCGCAACACGCGCGAAGTGCTCGAGTCGACCGGCATGCTCGACCTCTTCGAGGCGATCGTCGACGGCGTCGTCGCCGAGCGTGATGGTCTGAAGGGCAAGCCCGCGCCCGACACGTTCGTCGCGGGCGCCCGCGCGCTGGGCGTCGAGCCGGCCGAGGCAGCGGTGTTCGAGGACGCGCTCGCCGGCGTCGAGGCGGGGCGGGCCGGCGCCTTCGGCTACGTCGTCGGCGTCGATCGCACCGGGCACGGCGACGAGCTGCGCGAGCGTGGCGCCGACGTCGTCGTCGAGGACCTGGCGGAGCTGCTGGAGTGATCGGCGAGGACGTCTTCGCGGTCGAGCCGTGGGCGGTGCGCGAGCGCGAGCTGCACCTCGACCTGCTGGCCGAGACGGAGTCGATCCTCGCGCTCTCCAACGGCCACATCGGCCTGCGCGCGAACCTCGACGAGGGCGAGCCCGCCGGCACGCCCGGCACCTATCTGAACGCGTTCTACGAGACGCGGCCGCTGCCGCACGCCGAAGCCGCCTACGGCAATCCGGAGGACGCGCAGACGCTGCTCAACGTCACCAACGGGAAGATCATCCGGCTGCTCGTCGACGACGAGCCGTTCGACATCCGGTACGGCCAGTTGCTGCGCCACGAGCGCGTGCTCGACTTCCGCGAGGGCGTGCTCACGCGCGAGGTCGAGTGGATCTCGCCCGCGGGCCAGGGCATCCGCCTGCGCACCACCCGCCTGGTCTCGTTCGTGCAGCGCGCGGTCGCCGCCATCCGCTACGAGGTCGAGCCGATCGACGCCGGCGCGCGCATCGTCGTGCAGTCCGAGCTGGTGGCCAACGAGCCGCTGCCGGAGGCCGAGGACGACCCGCGGGCGGCCGCCGTGCTGGACGGCGCGCTCGTGCCCGAGCACCACGGCCATCACGACCTGCGCGCCGGCCTCGTGCACCGCACGCGCGCGAGCGGCCTGCTGATGGCGGCGGCCATGGACCACGTCGTCGACGGGCCGGAGGGGACGGTCACCGAGGCCGAGAGCGAGCCCGACCTCGCGCGCGTGACGATCACCACCGCGCTCGACGCCGGGCAGCCCCTGCGGCTCGTCAAGCTGCTCGCGTACGGGTGGTCGAGCCAGCGCACGCTGCCGTCGGTGCGCGACCAGGTCGAGGCCGCGCTGTCGTCCGCCAAGCGCACCGGCTGGGACGGGCTGCGCGCGCTCCCAGCGCGAGTACCTCGACGACGTCTGGGACCGCGCCGACGTCGAGCTCGACGGCGACCCCGCGCTCCAGCAGGCGGTGCGCTTCTCCTTCTTCCACGTGCTCCAGGCCGCCGCCCGCGCCGAGAACCGGGCGATCCCGGCCAAGGGGCTGACCGGCCGCGGCTACGACGGCCACAGCTTCTGGGACATGGACACGTTCACGGTCCCGGTGCTGACGTACACGGTGCCGGACGCGGCCGCCGACGCGCTGCGCTGGCGGCACTCGACGCTCGACCTCGCCGAGGCCCGCGCCCACGAGCTGCGGCTCGAGGGCGCGGCGTTCCCGTGGCGCACGATCCGCGGGCCAGGAGTGCTCGGGCTACTGGCCGGCGGGCACGGCGGCGCTGCACATCAACGCCGACATCGCCGACGCGGTCCGCCGCTACCTCTTCGCCACCCAGGACGAGGCGTTCGAGGCGGGCCCGGCGCTCGAGCTGCTCGTCGGCACCGCGCGGCTGTGGCGCTCGGTCGGCCACCACGAGTCGTCCGGCGGCTTCCGGATCGACGGCGTGACCGGGCCCGACGAGTACATGGCGCTGACCGACAACAACGTCTACACGAACCTGATGGCGGCGCGGAACCTGCGCACCGCCGCCGACCTCGCGACGCACCACCCGCTGCGCGCCGCCGAGCTCGGCGTCGACGAGGAGGAGATCGCGAGCTGGCGGGACGCCGCGCACGGCGGTGGTCGATCCCGTACGACGACGAGCTGCGCGTCACGTCGCAGTCCGAGGCGTTCACCCGCTACCGCCACTGGCCGTTCGACCGCATGACGCCCGCAGGACTACCCGCTGCTCCTGCACTACCCCTACTACCTGCTGTACACGTCCCAGGTCGTCAAGCAGGCCGACCTCGTGCTCGCGCTGTGGCTGTGCGGCGACCAGTTCGACGCCGAGCAGAAGGCGCGCGACTTCGACTACTACGAGCGCATCACCGTCCGCGACTCGTCGCTCTCGGCGTGCATCCAGGGGATCGTCGCCGCCGAGGTCGGCCACCTCGACCTCGCCTACGACTACCTGGCGGAGACCGTCGTTCATCGACCTGCGCGACCTCGGGCGCAACACGCGCGACGGCGTGCACCTCGCCGCGCTCTCGGGCAGCTGGCTCGTGGCCGTGGCGGGCTTCGGCGGCATGCGCGACCACGGCGAGCCGCTGGCCTTCGCGCCGCGGCTGCCCTCACGGCTGACCCGGCTCGCGTTCCGCCTCACCTACCGCGGGCGCCGCCTGCGCGTCGAGGTCAACGGCGGCGGCGCGCGCTACGAGCTGCTGCAGGGCGAGCCGCTCGAGCTGCTGCACCACGGCGAGCCGTTCACGCTCGCGCCCGGCGAGCCGCAGGAGCTCCCGGTGCCGCCGATGCCCCACCGGCCCGCGCCGCCCCAGCCGCGCCACGCGCCAGCCGCTCTGCAGTCACGAGAAGGCGTGCCTGGACGTCACGCGCTGAGCGCGGCGGCGATCGCCGCCTGCCCGTAGGCGATGCCGCCGTCGTTGGGCGGCAGGAGCTCGGGGACGAGCACGCGCAGGCCGACGTGTGCGAGGCGCTCGGACGTGCGCTCGAGCAGCCGGCGGTTCTGGAACGACCCGCCGGAGAGGACCACGGTGTCGAGGCGGCGGTCGGCGGCAAGGTCGGCGCACGCCTGGGCGGTGGCGTCGGCGAGCGCGTGGTGAAAGCGCGTGGCGATCACGCCCGCCGGCACGCCGTGGGCGACGTCGCGGTCGACGGCGAGGATCGTCTCGCGGGCGTCGAGCACGCCGGCCACCACGTCGAGCCGGTAGGCGCCCCGCTCGGTGCCGTCGCAGGCGGCCTCGAGCTCCATCGCCGCCTGCCCCTCGTAGGAGACCTCGAGCCGCAGCCCGCAGAGCGCGGCGACCGCGTCGAACAGGCGCCCGACCGATGTCGTGACGGGCGACGCCGTGCCGGTCTCGGCCATCCGCGCGACCGCGCGCCAGCGCTCGGGGTCGACGCCGCGCAGCGGGCGAGCGTCGCCGCCGGCCGCCTGCCGCCACGCGCACGCCATCCGCCACGGCTCGCGGGCGGCCGCGTCGCCGCCGGGGAGCGCGACCGGCCACAGGTGGCCGGCGCGCTCGAAGCCCCGCAGGTCGCCGACCAGGATCTCTCCTCCCCACACCGTGCCGTCGGTGCCGAGGCCGGTGCCGTCGAAGATCGCCCCCACCGCCGGCCCGGTCTCGCCGTGCTCGGCCAGGCAGGCGGCGAGGTGGGCGTGGTGGTGCTGGACGGCGACGTGCTCGACGCCCTCGCGGGCGAGCGCGTAGGTCGTCGACAGGTAGTCGGGGTGCAGGTCGTGGACGACGACCTCGGGCGCGACCGCGAACAGCCGCTCGAAGTGCGCCACGCCCTCCGAGAAGGAGCCGAGCGTCTCGACGTTCTTGAGGTCGCCGACGTGGTGGGACACCCAGGCGCGCCGCCCGCGGGCGACGCAGAACGTGCTCTTGAGCTCGGCACCGCAGGCCAGCACGTGGCGGGTGGCGGGCACCGGGAGCGCGAGCGCGCTCGGCACCGCGCCGCGCGAGCGCCGCAGCGGCAGCGGGCGCCCGCGCGCCACCCGCAGCACCGAGTCGTCGGTCCGCGTCTCGATCGGCCGGTCGTGGCCGAGCACGAGGTCGGCGATGCCCGCGCAGGCGCTCGCGCGCGTCGTCGTCGCGGTAGGCGATCGGCTCGTCGGACACGTTGCCGCTGGTCATCACCAGCGGCTCGCCGACGCCCGCGAGCAGGAGGTGGTGCAGCGGGCTGTACGGGAGCATCACCCCGAGCTCGGCCGAGCGCGGGGCGACCGCGGCGGCGACGCGCGCGTCGCGCCGCCGCGCGCGCGAGCACGATCGGCCGGTCGCGGCCGCGCAGCAGCGCCGTCTCGACCGGCCCGAGCGCGACCAGCCGCCCGGCCGCCTCGAGGTCCGGTGCCATCAGCGCGAACGGCTTCTCCTCGCGGTGCTTGCGCGCACGCAGCGTCGCCACCGCGCCCTCGTCCGAGGCCACGCACGCGAGGTGGAACCCGCCGATCCCCTTGACCGCGACGATCGCGCCGCCGGCGAGCGCCGCCACGACCGTCCAGCGGGTGGTCGAGCCGCGGCCCACAGGTCGGGCAGGCGTTGGGCTGGGCGTGGAAGCGGCGGTCGGTGGGGTCGTGGTACTCGGCCTCGCAGAGGGCGCACATCGTGAAGCCGGCCATCGTCGTGAGCGGCCGGTCGTACGGCACGCCGCGCACGATCGTGAAGCGCGGGCCGCAGTCGGTGCAGTTGATGAACGGGTAGCGGTAGCGGCGGTCGGTCGGGTCGAACAGCTCGCGCAGGCACGCCTCGCAGGTCGCCGCGTCGGGCGAGACGAGCGCGTCGGCGGTCGCGCCGCGCGCGCTCGCGACGATCGCGAACCCGGTCTCGCCGCGCACCGGCACGACCTCCGGCGCCGACCGCGTCGATCACCGCCATCGGCGGCGCCTCGGCCGGGAGCCGGGCCAGCAGCGCGTCGACGGCGCCGGCGTCGCCCTCGGCCTCGACGACGACGCCGCGCTCGTCGTTGAGCACGAAGCCGGCGAGCCGAGCTCGGTCGCCAGCCGATGCACGTAGGGCCGGAAGCCGACGCCCTGCACGACGCCCGTGACCCGCAGCCGCACGCGCTGGATCGGGGCGGTCACTCCCGCGGGCGGGCGCGCAGCTCGCTGAGCACGAGCCCGAAGACCACGTGGTCGGCCATGAAGACCGCGCGCTCGCGGCCCTTCGGCCAGTCGCGCGTCGTCAGCCCGAGCGCCGGGGCGACGACCGCGTCGAAGCCCATCCACGCCATCAGGCCGTAGAGCGGCCCCGACCACGGGCGGCGCCGGACCTCCTCGGGCAGCATCCCGTAGCCGGCGCCGAACGCCGCGCCCATCCCCCAGTGGACGAGCTCGGCGACCGGTGCGCGAGCGACGGTGCGTCTTCTTGCGCGTCAGGCGCTGCGGCGGGTCCTCGCGGATCAGGCCCGCGTGCGTGGCGAACACGCGCACGCCCGTCATCGCCATCGCGCCCACGATCCCGCGGAACATCGCGTGGATCATCGAGCTCACCGCAGAGCTCGCACAGGACGTGGTAGGCGCTCGCCTGCGCCTCCTGGATGCGCGGGATGTGCTGCGAGCGCGTGATCACGACGTGGTCGGCGAGGCCCTCGGCGGCGATCTGCCCGCCATCGTAGCCGACCAGCGCGATCGTGCTCAGACCGCGGCGGCGCGCCTCCGCGAGCGCCGCGATCACGTTCGTGGATCCGCCGCTGGTCGACAGCGCGATCAGCGCGTCGCCCGGCCGTCCATAAGCGATGACCTGGCGCGCGAAGATCGCGTCGACGCCGACGTCGTTCGCGATCGCGGTCAGGATCGCCGGGTCGCCGGTGAGGTCGATCGCCGCCCGGCCGGCGCGCTGGAGGTCGGCCACGAGATCCGTCGCGTCCGTCGCCGAGCCGCCGTTGCCGAGCGCGAGCACGCGCCCCGCCCCGCGCAGCGCCTCCGCGGCGGCCAGCAGCGTCGCGCGACCCTCGGTGAGCGTCTGGTCGCGCAGCTCGCCGATCTCGTCGGCCTTCATGAGTATCGATCGCCGCACGTCCTCCACCACCGCCTCGTGGTCGGTCTCCTTCTCGCCGAGGAACGGGTACAGGAAGCTGGCCGCGCCGGTGTCGTGCACGGTCCGCTCGCTGTGGTCGAGAAAGACGTGCACGAGCTCCCACAGCACGTGGTAGGCCGTCTCGACCAGCTCCTGGCGGATGAAGGGATCGTCCACGGGCGGGTCGAGCTCGATCAGCAGCGCCGGCGTGTCGGGCACCTCGACGCCGAACGCGATCACCATGTCGTCTTCCTCGGCGAGCAGCTCGAGCTCGCGTGCGGTCACGGCGAGCGCCGGCAGCGCCCGCTTGCCGACGATGACCGGGTGCACGAACTCCACCGCCACGTGTCGCGCGTCGGAGACGTTCCCCCGTCGCCAGCAGCCGCCCGCCGCGCGCGAAGCGCTCGGCCATCGCCCCGCACAGCCGCGCGAGCCGCTCGGCCTCGGCCGCGAACCACGAGGCGTTGGCCTCGCGGCGCCGGTCGGCGGCCACCGCCTCCATCAGGCGGGCACCTCCCGGCGAGCCGCCAGCTCGAGCAGCCAGTCACGCCAGGCGTCGACGCCCTCGCCCGTGCGCGCCGACACCAGCATCCGCGGCACGCCCGGGTTGACCGCGTCGAGGTTGTGCTCGAACTGCTCGAGGTCGAAGTCCAGGTGCGGCAGCAGGTCGATCTTGTTCACGAGCACGAGCTCCGCGGTGCGGAACATGAGCGGGTACTTGAGCGGCTTGTCCTCGCCCTCCGTGACCGAGCAGACCATCGCCCGCGCGTCCTCCCCGACGCGGAACTCGGCCGGGCAGACGAGGTTGCCGACGTTCTCGATCACCAGTAGGTCGAGCTCCGACAGCGGCAACGCACCCGAGCGCGGAGCGGACCATGTTCGCGTCCAGGTGGCACTCGCCGCCGAACCCCGGGTCGGTGTTGAGCTGGGTCACGGGCACGTGCAGGCTCGCGAGCCGGTCGGCGTCGTAGCTGCCCTGCACGTCGCCCTCGAGCACGCCGGCCCGCACGTCGCCGAGGCCCGAGAGCACCCGCTCGAGCAGCGACGTCTTGCCCGACCCGGGCGCGCTCATGAGGTTGAGCACGCGCACGCCGGCGCGGTCGAAGTCGTCCCGGTTGGCGCGCGCGATCGTGTTGTTGGCGTCGAGCGCGTCCTCGACCACCCGGACCTTCACGCGGTGCATGCCGCCTCCTCCACCTCGATCGAATCGACTTCGAGCTCGTTCCCCGCCAGCACCTCGCCGCGCCCGCCGCACAGACAGCGGAACAGCGCGTCCTCCGGATCCCACTCGCGCGCGCAGTCCGCGCAGCGCAGCCGCGCGGGCACCAGGATCTGCTCGAGCCGCGCGCCCTCGCACAGCGTCTCGCGCGTGACGAGGTCGAAGTAGAACGCCAGCGAGTCCGGCACGACCTGGCGCAGGTGGCCGATCCGCACCGTCACCACCGTGACCTGGCGCCCGGCGGCGTGCCGCAGGGCGGTGTCCACGACCGCGCTGGAGACCGACAGCTCGTGCATCAGCTCCGGTAAGCCGCGTCGGTGCGCAGCTCCTCGATCGTGCTCACGACCAGATCGACCGCGCGGTCGACAGCCGCCTCGACCGCCGGGCTGAGCCCCATGCCGAGGTCCTCGATCTCCGCCGGCTCGCAGGCGATCACGACCACCTTGCCCGAGAACCCGCCGACCGCGGTCACGAACCGCAGCACGGTCTTCGGGTCCATGCCGTGCGGGTTGATCGCCTCGCCGTCCTCGATCGCGCCGCCGAACTCCTCGGGGTCGGGCTCGATCACGTACAGCGTGCCGGGCTCCCCGCCCTGGCGGCTGACGTCGAGCAGCACGAGCGCGTGGTAGCCGCGCATGATCTCGTACGCGAGGTCGAGCCCGCCGGCGCCGAACTCCATCACCGTCACGCCGGAGGGCAGGTCGCGCTGCTCGAGCCGCCGCGCGACCTCGCCGCCGAAGCCGTCGTCCTGCATCCACGCGTTGCCCACGCCGGCGACCAGGATCTGCTTCTCGTACTCGTCGCTCACGCCGGGTCCACCTCACGAGGGTCGAAGAACAGGTACCGGCCCATCTCGCGCAGCAGGTCCTGGCCGGGATCGTCGTCGACGGTGACGGCCAGGTGCACGCGCCCGTCGTAGTCGAGATAGATGCGCTCGATCGTGGCCGTGCGGCCGGCCACGAGATGGTCGTGTGCGGTGCTCTCGTGCCCGCAGCACCACGCTGTCGCCGAGGCGGTACGTCACGCCGTCGACCGTGGCCGACCGTTCCCCCGGCGGATCGGCCACCGTGACGCGTCCGTGCAGCGCCATCACGTCCTCCGGCGTGGCCGCCGCGGCGCGCGCCAGCATCGCCCGCACGGCGGGGTCCTGCTGCGCCGCCTGCTCGCGCTCGTCGTCGGAGAGGGCGAGCACGTGCAGGAGCAGCGCCTCCTCGATCTCCGTCGAGTCGAACAGGCTGCCGCGGCTCTCCGGTGCGAGCTGCGGATGGTCGGGAAGCAGGATCGCCGCCCCGAGCACGGCGTCGTCGGACTCCGAGGCGAGCACCGGCCACGTGTTGACCTGCTCGCACTCCGCGACCGCGGCCGCGTGCGGACCGTCCCGGTCGACCGGCGAGATGAAGCGGCCACCGTCGACGTGCGCCGTGACGTGCGTCGAGAGCAGGCTGTGGCGCAGCGCCTCCGCGCGCTCGAGCCCGTCGGCCACCTCGGTGGTGTTGTGCACGCACAGCGCGAGCCGCACCGCGCCACCCTGGAGCCGCTTCGCCGACAGCCGCGCGCGGCCCTGCAGCGTCGTCGAACTCGAACGGGAGCACGACCGACTCGCCGATCGGCGTGGCCGGACAGGTCGAGCCGCCTCGGCGTGGCCTCGTGGCGCGGCCCGGACCCCTGCAGGAAGCGCACCGTGCCGGTGAACGTCGCGTCGTCGTCGTCGGCCTCGGCCACGACCTCGATCCGCACGCGGTCGTGGCGCGCCTTCGTCCCCACCGTGCAGGCCGGCGGGTAGACGATCCCGAACGGGGTCGGCGTTGCGTTCTTGGTCGCCCCGGGCGTGTACGGGTACAGCGCGTAGCCCTCGTAGAGCAGCGTGTCGACGAGCTGCTCGAGGTCGGTCATGCCAGTAGCTCCGCGACCGCGGCGTCGAGCGACGGGAGGCCCCGCTGCGCCTTGCGCGCCTGCAGGGCGTCGAGCGTCCCGTGATCGAGCCGCACCCACCCGCCGCCGGGGTAGTAGTGGGCCATCATCGCCTTCCAGGTCTGCACCGGGAGCCTGAACCGCGCCGACGAGCTCCACGGGACCATCGCGATCTGCGACTCGGGGTGCAGGACGGTGCCGCTGAAGTGGAAGCTCAGCGGGATCTCGCCGTCCGGCAGCGAGTAGAAGTACTTGGCGGCCGCGATGTCGAGGTCGTAGGTGCACGGCACCACGAGCTCGAAGTCGCCTGCCTGCTCGAAGCCGGGAACGAGCGTGCCGACCTGCGTCCACAGGAAGCTGCGCGTGGTCGCCGCCCAGCGCTCGGGCGCACCGAAGAGGTCGACCAGCCGCTCGCGCGTGGCATCGTCGTACGTGCGCCGCGCGGGGTCGACCATGATCTGCGCCGACAGCGCGATCCCGTGGACCGGCTGGTCCTCCTCGGCGCGCACGCGGAAGCGCATCGTGGGGGCGACCGCGTGGGCGACGGGCTCCGCCGCAACGACCTCGAACCTCATCGCAGCCCCTGGAAGAACTCGGCCACGGCGTCGCGCATCCTCGGCCCGCCCGTGATCCCCTCCCACGACGCCTTGACGACGCCGACGAGCCGGTAGGCGACGTCGATCGGCACGATCACGTGCTGCGGCGGCTCGGCCATGCGGTTGACGACCAGCGCCTCGGTGTCGGGCTCGAGGCCGGCGAGCACCGGATTGGCGGCGCACACCTGCTGCCACGTGTCGAGGTCGAGCTCTGACTCCGTCGCCCCCGCGGGGCTCGGATAGAGCGCGACGACGCCGTCGGCGACCGTGCTGTGCATGAAGAACGCGAGCGAGATCGGGATCTGGAACCCCGCCCACTGCTCGTCGGTGATCACGATCGTCGTCGAGCCACAGCGTGCGGTTGCCGGCGGGCCGGAAGTCGGCGTCGCCGGAGCGCACCGACCAGCAGGTCCCGCATACGCACAGGATCCGCCGCTCGGCGAGGTGCAGCAGGTGCTTGTGCTCCTCGGGAAGGTCGTGCCCGCACAGCTCGCAGCCGGTCTCGCTCACCGCGTGCTCGGGCGCCGCGGCCGCGGCCACGCGCACGTGACCGTTCTCGCGCAGCAGCGGCACCGGCTCGAGCTGCAGGCCCGCGCCGTCGGACGAGCGGCCGGCGCGCGGCAGATCGAAGCCGTGCCCGCAGCGCGTGCACGTCAGCGTCCCGAGGATCAGCACGGCGTCGTCGAGCGGCGCCGCCGCACGACGCGCAGGCGTTGCGGTAGGCGAGCAGGGTTCCGTCGACGTTGGCCAGCACGAGGTCGTCGACGCGCGCCACGGCGCCCACCGCGCACGTCGCCGCCGATCGTCCGCCAGTCGTGGCGAGCCGCCGGCTTGGCCTCGACGCCGTCGAGCTCGACCCCCGCGAGGTCGGGCGCGTGCTCCTCGAGCGCGCCCATGATCGCGTGCTCGAGCGTCGACGCCGAGGCCGGGCAGCCCTCGCAGCCGCCCAGCAGCCGCAGCCGCGCGACGTCGTCGTCGAGCGCGACCAGCTCCACCCCGCCGCCGTGGGACTCCATGTACGGACGGACCTGCTCGAGCGCCTCCCGCACGCGCGTCTCGAGGTCGACCGGGTAGAGCCCGTGCAGCAGCATCAGGCTCGCGACCTCGCCGTCCGCGGCGAGCTGCGCGCGCTGGGCGTCGTCGAGCACGGCGAAGACCCGCGCGAGGCCTTCGCCGTACATCTCCATCAGCTCCACGATCAGCGCATCGACGCGCGGGTCGCCGATGGCGTCCAGGCGCGCCGCGAGATCTGAGCCGAGAGCTTCCGTGCTCACGCCAGCGCAGTCGGCGTGTGCATCACCTTCCGCACCTTGCCCTTGCCGGTGTACATGTGCACACCGCACGGGAGGCAGGGGTCGAACGAGTGCACCGCCCGCATGATGTCCACGCCCTTGAACTTGTCCGGGCCGTTCTCCTCGAAGATCGGGGTGTTCTGGACCGCGTCCTCGTACGGGCCGGGCGTGCCGTACACGTCACGCGGGTTCGCGTTCCAGGGGGTCGGCGGGTACGGCTGGTAGTTGGCCACCTTGCCGTCCCGGATCACCATGTGGTGCGAGAGCACGCCGCGCGCCGCCTCGTGGAAGCCGACGCTGATCGCGTTGTCGGGCACCGTGACCTTGTTGGCGCTCTTCGTCCGGCCCGCGCGGACCTCCGCCAGCGCGTGCTCGAGGTTGTAGAGCCCGACGAGCGCGGAGAACGCCTGGTGGTAGGTCCGCGCGCGGTCGCGCTCGATCGCGTTCGACTTCTCCGGGATCTTCCACTCGAGCTCCATCTCGGGCATGAAGCCGGTCTTCGGGAGCACCATCTGGATGCTCGAGCCGGTCGCCTTGACGTAGCCGATGTCGACGAGCCCGGCCTTGGCCGTGACCCACTGGCGGGCGAACGGGCCGCCGCCGGTGTCGTTGGCCACGTACTTGTCGTTGCGCTTGTCGTACATGCGCGGGGAGACGACCCACGAGTACTTGTCGGTGAAGTCGCGCGCCTGCGGCTTGGGCAGCGTCACCTTGTTCCACGGGTGCCGCTTGTCGACCGGGTTGCCGAGCGGGTCGTGGGTGACGAACGTCTCCTCGTTCGTCCAGTCGTCGAAGTAGCTCGAGCCGAGCAGGATCCGGATCGCGAGGTTGATCTCCACCAGGTCGGTGGTGATCAGCTCGCCGTCGAACACGAGGCCGGGGGTCACGTACCGCGTGCGCCCCCAGTCGGTCATGTCCTTGTAGTCGTAGCGCAGCGTGTCGACATCGTCGAACGCGCCCCAGGAGATGATGTCGGTGTTGCGGTACCCGACCATGTCGTAGCCGGGCAGCTCCTGGAGGAAGAAGTCGTAGATGTCGTCATGCATCGGCACGGTGCGCTTGCAGTAGTCCATGTACCGCATCAGGCGCACGTAGTAGTCGGTGCACGTCTGCGACGTGATGTCCGCGCTCACCCCGCCCGGCATGATCGTCGACGGGTGGGTGTGGCGGCCACCGAACAGGCAGTACATCTCACGCGTGTAGCGCGCGACCTGGAGCGTCTCGAGGTAGAACTCGCCGGTGAACGGGTTCAGCGCCCGCATGATGTCGGCGATCGTCTTGTAGCCGTGCACGTCGCCGTGCGGCGACGCCGTCTTCTCCGCCTTCGCGAGCAGCGACGGGTTGGTGTCCTTCACCATCTGCTCGCAGAAGTCCACGTTGCACATGCAGTCGTTGTAGATCGCATGGTCGAACATGTAGTCGGCGAGCTCGGCGAGGTTGTAGGCGCAGTTGCCGAGCTTGGGCGGGTAGATGCCGTAGGCCATGTTCTGGCACAGCACCGACGTCGTGCAGTGGTTGTCGCCGCAGATGCCGCAGATGCGGCTGGTCAGGAAGTGCGTGTCACGCGGGTCGATGCCCTTCATGAAGATGTCGAACCCGCGGAACACCATCGACGTGCTGTAGCACTTGAGGACCTGCTGGTTGGTGAAGTCGATCTCGGTGTGGATGCCCAGGCTCCCGACGATGCGGGTGATGGGATCCCACGACATCTCCTTGACGGTGACCTTCTGCTCGGTCCCCGGTGTGTCGACAGTCGCCATCTCTCATCCCCCTCCTACCAGCGCTTCTGGTAGCCGGTAAGTAGCTGGTTTCCCGGTTTGCGCCACTCCGGCTCCTTGTCGTACTTGCGCTTGATGTTGAGGTTGCGCCCCATGCGCAGCAGCGGCCCCCAGGTGAAGCGCGCCGCGTTCGAGGACAGCTTGCCCATCTGGTCCTCGTCCATGAACGGCATGTACTTGTCGGGGAATCCCGGCATCGTGCACGCCATGCAGATCCCGCCCACGTTCGGGCAGCCGCCCATGCCGTTGACCCAGCCGCGCAGCGGCACGTTGCACTTGACCACGGGGCCCTTGCAGCCGAGCTTGACCAGGCAGCGGTGGTCGGACCCGTACTCGGTGGCGAAGTTGCCCGACTCGTAGAAGGCCGCGCGGTTGCAGCTCTCGTGCGCGGTGCGCTCGAACAGCCACTTGGGCCGTCCGGCGTCGTCGAGCTCCGGCACCGGCGCGCGGCCGGCGAGCGCGAACACGAGGTACATCAGCGTCTCGGTCGTGTTGTCCGGCTGCGCCGGGCAGCCCGGGATGTTGACGATCGGGATGCCGGCCTTGGACTTCCACTTCCAGCCGAGGTAGTCGCGCAGACCCATGGCGCCCGTCGGGTTGTTCTTCATCGCCGGGATGCCGCCGTAGGTCGCGCACGTGCCGACCGCGACCACGGCCGCCGCCTTCGGCGCCAGCCGGTCGATCCACTCGTTGGTCGTGATCGGCTGGCCCGTCTCCGGGTTGTCGCCCATCGCGGCGAAGTAGCCGTCGCCGCTGAGGTTCTCGTTCGGCAGCGAGCCCTCGAGGATCAGCACGAACGGGTCGAGCTTGCCGGCCTCGGCGTCGTACCACGCCTGCATGAAGTCGGCGCCCTGCTCGAACGCGAGCACGGGGTTGTGCACGACCACCTTCGGCATGCCCGGAATGGCCCCGGTGATGATGTCCTCGAGGCTCGGGTTCGTCGCCGAGGTCATGGCGACCGAGTCGCCGTCGCAACTCAGCCCCGTCGTCATCCAGATCACGTGGGCTGTGATCGCCTCGGTCTCGTTCTGCTTCGGTGCGAACTCGATCGCTGCCATGGCGCTCCTCTCAGCAGATCCTGGGAAGGGGGTCGCCGACCAGCTGGTCCATGACCCGTCGCCCTCCGAATGCCGTCTCCACGAGGACCATGCCGGTCGGCTCGGTCCTCACCTCTCCGATCTCCGCGGCGCGCTCGCAACCCTCGACGGCGCGCAGCGCGGCCAGCGCCTCGTCCGCCGCCTCCGGCGCGACGAAGGCCACGAGCTTTCCCTCGTTCGCGACGTACATGGGGTCGATCCCCAGCAGCTCGGCGGCGCCGGCCACCGCGGGGTCGACCGGTACGTCGCCCTCCCGCACCACGATCGCCACGCCCGCCGCGCGCGCGATCTCGTTCAGCACCGACGCCACGCCGCCGCGCGTGGCGTCGCGCATGCAGTGCACGTCCGGACCCAGCATGGCGTCGACCGCCGGCCACAGCGAGCGCGTGTCCGACACGATGTCGGCGTCGAGCCCGAGGTCGCCGCGGGCGAGCATGATCGCCGTGCCGTGCTCGCCGATCGAGCCCGACACCAGCACGCGGTCGCCCGGCCGCACCGCGCCGGGCGAGAGCTCGGCGCGCGGGTCGCGCATGCCGACGCCGGTGGTGCACACGTACATGCCGTCGGCGTGCCCGCGCTCGACGACCTTGGTGTCGCCGCTCACGATCTGCACGCCGGCGGCGGCCGCCGCCTCGGCCATCGCCTCGACCTCGGCGCGCAGCACGGCCGAGTCGAGCCCCTCCTCGAGGATCAGCGCGAGGCTGAGCGCGAGCGGGCGCGCGCCGGCGACCGCGAGGTCGTTGACCGTGCCGTTGACGGCCAGCTCGCCGATCGAGCCGCCGGGGAAGCGCAGCGGCTTGACCACGAACGAGTCGGTCGTGAGCGCGATCCCGTCGCCGACGATCGCGGCGTCGGCCAGCTCGTCGAGCCCGAAGGCCGGCGCCAGCAGCCCTTCGATCAGCGTCTGCGTCGCCTTGCCGCCGGCGCCGTGGGCCATCGTGATGCGCTCGTCCTTGAAGCGCGGGCGCTTCGCGCGCGCGGTCTCGATGATCCCGAGGATGCGTTCCTCGCGCTGGGAGACCGTCACACGACCTCCTTCTCGCGCGCGAAGCGGCCGTAGTTGTAGTACGCCGCGCACGCGCCCTCGGGCGAGACCATGCAGGTGCCGATCGCGTGCTCCGGCGTGCAGGCGGTGCCGAACACCTTGCACTCCCACGGCTTGATCACGCCCTTGAGCACCTCGCCGCACTGGCAGGCCTTGGGGTCGGCCACGCGCACGCCGGGGACGCTGAAGCGCGCCTCGGCGTCGAGCTCGGCGTAGGCGTCCGACAGGCGCAGCGCGCTCTGGGAGATGAACCCCAGCCCGCGCCACTCGAAGTGCGGCCGCAGCGCGAACACCTCGGCCATCGCGCGCAGCGCGGCCGGGTTGCCGTCGTAGGGCACCACGCGCGTGTACTGGTTCTCGACCTCGCGGCGACCCTCGGCGAGCTGCACGAGGATCATGTGGATGGCGTGCAGGATGTCGAGCGGCTCGAAGCCGGCGATCACCACCGGGCGGTCGTAGTCGGCGGGGATGAACTCGAACGGCCGCGCGCCCACCACGGTCGACACGTGGCCGGGGCCGATGAAGCCGTCGAGCCGCAGGTCGGGCGACTCGAGCAGCGCCCGCAGCGGCGGCACGATCGTGACGTGGTTGCACATGCAGGAGAAGTTCTTCACGCCCTCCGCGCGGGCGCGCATGAGCGTCAGCGCGGTCGACGGCGCGGTCGTCTCGAACCCGATCGCGAAGAACACGACCTCGCGGTCGGGCTCGGCCTTGGCGATCCGCAGCGCGTCGAGCGGCGAGTAGACCATGCGGATGTCGGCGCCCTGGGCCTTGGCGTCGAGCAGCGTGCCGTTCGAGCCCGGGACGCGCAGCATGTCGCCGAAGCAGGTGAAGATCACGCCCGGCTCGCGTGCGATCGCGATGCCGTCGTCGACGCGCCCCATCGGGATCACGCACACCGGGCAGCCTGGGCCGTGCACGAGCTCGACGTTCTCCGGCAGCAGGTCGTCGACCCCGTAGCGGTAGATCGAGTGCGTGTGGCCGCCGCAGACCTCCATCACCTTGTAGTGGCGCCCGGGCTCGACCACGCCGAGGATCTGCGCCGCCACCTTCTGGCCGAGCGCCCCGTCGCGGAACTCGTCGACGAACTTCACAGCTTCACCAGCCCCACGTCGGCGTGGACGAGCAGCACGTCGCCCTCGCGCACGTCGTCGAGCAGCGCCACCTCGACCTCGCGTGCCTCGCCCTCGGCCTCGCAGACCGCGAGCGAGTCGCGCAGCTCGACGCACGCGCATCTCGACCGCCACGTCGCCGCACGTGATGCAGTGCTCGTCGTGGGGGCCGCAGGCGCTCATTCGATCGCGCTCGCCTTCAGCTCCTCGAGCTCCTGCTCGTACTCGGCGCCCATGTTCTCGAGCAGCCGGCGGGTGGCGATGGCCTCGTCCTCGTCGACCTTCGACAGCGCGAAGCCGACGTGGATCAGCACCCAGTCGCCGACATGCGCGCCGCCGTCCTCGTCGACGTCCAGGAGCCCGATGTTGACGGTGCGCCGCACGCCCGCCACCTCGACTGTGGCGAGTCGGTTCGCCTCGTCTGTGACCTCCACGATCCGGCCAGGGATGGCCAAGCACACAGCGAGCTCCCTCCGCTCCTCGCCAACCTATCGCTTGTGATGAAAACTGCAAGCCGAGTCAGCGATCGCGTCAGGGAGCTAACCGGGGTCGGAACCTCGTAGCATCCGGCCTCGCTCATGGCGGAGGTCATCTTCTTCATCGCCGCGATCGGCGCCGTAGCGGGCGCAGTGGGCACCGTGGTGCTGCGCAACCCGTTCTACGCCGTGCTCGCGCTCGTCTGCCATCTGCTCGCGCTCGCCGCGCTCTTCCTGTTGCTGCGCGCCGAGTTCGTGGCCGCCGCCCAGGTCGTCGTCTACGCCGGCGCGGTGATGGTGCTCTACGTGTTCGTCGTGGCGTACGTCGGCGGCTCCGGCGAGCCGCTCGGCGTGGCCGGGGGCGCGTCGCTGCGCTTCGCCTCGATCCTGTTCGCGCTCGCGCTCTTCGTCGAGCTGACGATCGCGCTCGTGGGCACCGGCCTGTCGGCGCTCGAGACCGAGGGCGCCGGCCTGACGCCCGGCTTCGGCACGCCGGCCGAGGTCGGCGAGCTGTTCCTGACGAAGTTCCTGCTGGCGTTCGAGATCGCGTCGCTGCTGCTCCTGATCGCCGCCGTCGGCGCCGTCATCCTGGCGCGTCGCCGGGCGGGGCTGGGCGAGCCCGACGAGATCTCGGTCGCCGAGCTCATGCGCCGCCGCGAGCTCACCGCGTCCGACGCCGCGGCGGGCTCGATGCTCGAGGCGGCCGGGCCGCCCAAGCGATGAACCTGACCTGGTACCTCGTCGTGTCGGCGCTGATCTTCTGCGTCGGCGCCGGCGGCGTGCTCGTGCGCCGCAACCCGCTCGTGATCCTGCTCTGCATCGAGCTGATGCTCAACGCGGCCAACCTGGCGCTCGTGGGCTTCTCGCGCGCGCACGGGAACATGGAGGGCCAGATGTTCGCCCTGATCGTGATGGTCGTGGCGGCCTGCGAGGTCGCCATCGGCCTCGGGCTGATCGTGGCGATCTTCCGGCGGCGGCTGCCGATCGACGTCGACGAGCTCAGGGAGCTGCAAGGCTGATGAGCCTGTCGACCTACGGGTGGCTGGTGCTCGCGCTCCCGCTCGCGGGGACGATCCTCATCGGGCTCACGTGGCGTCTGCTGCCGGCGCGTGCGCACGGGGTGATCGGCACGCTCGCGATCGCGGCCTCGTTCGTGTTCGCGGTGCTCGCCTTCTTCGAGCTCGAGTCGCTCGGCGAGGAGGAGCGCCAGGTCGTCGCGGTCGGCTGGGACTACGCGGTCGCCAACGGGGTCGACGCCACGGTCTCGATCCTGATCGACCCGCTGAGCACGCTGATGATGCTGGTGGTCTCGGGCGTCTCGGCGCTGATCCACCTCTACTCGGTCGCCTACATGGGCGGCGACCGCGGCTACACGCGCTTCTTCGCGTACCTGAACTTCTTCGTCTTCAGCATGCTGCTGCTGGTCCTCGCGGCCAACTTCTTCCTGCTGATCGTCGGCTGGGCGTTCGTCGGCGCCGCCTCGTACCTGCTGATCTCGTTCTGGTACCGGCGGCGGACGGCGACCCAGGCGGGCATCAAGGCGTTCGTCATCAACGTGGCCGGCGACGTCGGCCTCGTGCTCGGCACCTACTTCATCTTCCGCGGCACGGGCACGCTCGACTTCCTGGCAACGTTCGAGGAGGTCGAGTCGGCGTTCGGGCGCAACGACGGCGACCTCGTGGCCGGCTGCCTGCTGCTGCTCGTGGGCGCGTTCGCCAAGTCGGCCCAGGTGCCGCTCCACACGTGGCTCCCGGACGCCATGGAGGGCCCGACGCCGGTCTCCGCCCTGATCCACGCGGCGACGATGGTGACCGCGGGCGTCTACCTGATCGCCCGCATGCACCCGCTGTTCGAGCAGGCGCCGGCGGCCGCCGACGTGGGCGCGATCCTCGGCTGCGCCACGCTGCTGATCGCGGCCACGATCGGCCTCGTGGTCACCGACCTCAAGCGCGTGATCGCGTACTCGACGATGTCGCAGATCGGCTACATGGTCATGGCCGTCTCGTCGGCCGCCTACGCCGCCGGCATGTTCCACCTGATGACGCACGCGTTCTTCAAGGCGCTGCTCTTCATGGCCGCCGGCTCGGTGATCGCCGCCATGGCGGGCACGCAGGACCTCGACAAGATGGGCGGCTTCCGGCGGGCGATGCCGTTCACGTTCGGCTGCATGCTGGTCGGCGGCCTCGTGCTGGCGGGCGTCCCGCCGTTCTCAGGCTTCTTCTCCAAGGACGAGATCATCGCGCTGATGTTCGCGCGCGAGGACTGGCACGTCGTGCTCGGCGTGCTCGGCTACCTCGGCTCGTTCCTGACCGCGATCTACACGTTCCGGATGATCTTCCGGGTGTTCTGGGGCGAGCCGGTGCCAGAGGCGCGCGAGGTCGAGCACGGGCACCTGCACCACCCCGAGCACCCGACCAACCCGGCGACCGGCGAGATCGAGGACACCGACGTCGGCTTCCCGGGCCCCGAGCACCACATCGCGGAGCGGGCGGGGCCGATGAAGGTCGCCATGGGCTCCCTGGCCGTGCTCGCGATCGTCGGCGGCGTGGTGCAGATCCCGCACGTCAACGAGGCACTGCACCACTTCCTCGAGCCGACGTTCGCCGAGTCGCGCTTCTACGAGGAGCTCGAGGCCTCGACGACGCTGACCGTCCTCGGCCTCGGGATCGGGACGGTGATCGCGCTGTTCGGCATCGCCGTCGCCTACGGGCTGTGGGTGCGGTCGCCGGAGCGCCCGCGCGCGCTCCAGCAGCGGTTCGCCTTCCTGCACCGGATCTTCGTCAACAAGTGGTACTTCGACGAGGCGATCGACCTGCTCGTGGTCCGCCCGATGGCATGGTTCGGCCGCTTCGCGAGCTCCACGTTCGAGCGGGCGTTCGTCGACGGCGCGCTGGTGGGCGGGCCGAGCGGCCTCGTGCGCCTCGGCTCGGCGGCCGTGCGCCGCGTCCAGACCGGCTACCTGCGCTACTACGCGGCCCTGCTGCTGATGGGGATCACGTCGCTCGGCGCCTACTTCCTGCTCGCGGCATGACGATCCACCTCTCGATCCTGATCTTCTGGCCGCTCGTGCTGGCGGTGCTCGGCGGGGTGGCGCCGCGCTCGGTGGCGCCGCTGTTCGCGGTCGTGGGCGCGGCGGTGCCGCTCGGCTACGCGGTCATCATGGTCGCCGACTTCGAGGCCACGACCCGCGGCCTGCAGTACGTGACCGACGACGCCTGGATCGACGAGCTGGGCATCCGCTACTCGCTCGGCATCGACGGGCTGAACCTCTGGCTGGTGGCCCTGACGACGCTGCTGTTCGCCGCCTCGGCGGTGTGGGTGGCGCTGCGGCCGCCGGTGCGGGCGAAGCTGTTCGCGCTCCACTTCGGGATCGCGGAGACCGCCGTGCTGGGCGCGTTCCTCGCCCAGGACCTCGCGCTCTTCGTCCTCTTCTTCGACCTCATGCTCGTGCCGTTCTACTTCCTGCTCGGGCAGTGGGGCGGGCCGGAGCGGGTGGCGGCGGCGGTCAAGATGGTCGTCTACACGCTCGTCGGCTCGCTGCTGATGCTGGCGGCGGCGGTCGCGACCGCGGTGCTCGCCTCGTCGGGGCCCGAGCCGATCAACTTCTCGCTCGCCTACCTGCGCGAGAACCTGCTCGGGGAGGGCACGCAGAAGCTGCTGTTCTCGGCGTTCGCGCTCGCCTTCCTGATCAAGATGCCGAGCTTCCCGTTCCACGGCTGGATGCCGGACGCCTACCGCAACATGCCGCTCCCGGTGCTCGCGGTGTTCTCCGGCGTGGTGTCCAAGGTGGCGGCCTACGGCTTCCTGCGGATCGCGCTGCCGCTGTTCCCGGAAGCGGTCAACGACTGGCAGCTGATCCTGCTCGTGATCTCGCTGCTGTCGATCGTCTACGGCTCGGTGCAGGCGTTCACGCAGACGAACCTGCGGCTGATCCTCGGCTACTCGTCGATCGCCCAGCTCGGGTTCATCACGCTCGGGATCTTCGCGCTCGACCCGGAGGGTCGTGGCGCCCAGGGCGCGCTCCTGCAGGCGGTCAACCACGGGCTCGTGGTCGCGCCGCTGTTCCTGATCGGCGCGCTGCTGGCGGCGCGCGCCGCGGGGTCGGACGACATCCGCGACATGGGCGGCATCGCCTCGCGTGCGCCGGTGCTGACGACGCTGTTCCTGATCGTCACGCTGGCGACGCTCGCGATGCCCGGCTCGGCCAACTTCGTCGGCGAGTTCTTCATCCTGCTCGGGGTCTTCGAGTCCAAGCTGGCGGTGGCGATCATCGCCTCGACGGGCGTCATCCTCGCGTCTGTCTACGCGCTGCGCCTGTACATCCGCTCGATGCACAACCGCCAGGGCCCGGCGGTGACCTCGTTCGAGATGTCCGTGCGTGACGGGCTCGTGCTCGTGCCGCTGGTGCTCGCCGTGCTGGCGTTCGCCGTCTACCCGCAGCTGGCGCTCGAGGCGGGCGAGCCGGCGGTCCGGGCCGTGACCGGGGCGGTGGCGCGGTGACGCCCAAGGCTCCCACGATCGACTGGGAGGCGCTCTCCCCGCTGATCGCGCTGGCCGGCGGCGCCTGCATCGTGCTGCTCGTCGGGCTTCTGCGCGGGCGCTTCGCCCGCCGCCATCTCACGCCCGCGCTGACGCTCGTGGCGCTGGGCACGACCGCCGGGCTGGGCGTGTGGCAGTGGGGCGTCAACACGTCGATCATCGAGGGCGCGCTGGCGATCGACGACCTCACGCTGGCGCTGACGATGACGTTCGTGGCCGGCGGCATGGCGGCCGTGCTGCTCTCCTGGCGCTCGCAGGCCGCCGAGGAGGCGGGCGAGGGCGAGTACTACGCGCTGCTGCTGAGCTCGGTGCTCGGCATGGTCGTGCTCGTCGCGGCGCAGAACCTCGTGGCGCTGTTCCTCGGGTTCGAGCTGCTCTCGATCCCGCTGTACGTGCTGTGCGCGACGCACATGCGGCGCGAGCAGTCGCTCGAGTCCGGCCTCAAGTACCTGATCATCGGCTCGGTCGGCTCGGCGACGCTGCTCTACGGCCTGGCCTTCCTCTACGGGGCGACCGGGTCGACCGACTACTCCGGGATCGCGGCGGCGGGCTCCGAGATGGCCGACGACGTGCTCTTCCTCACCGGCATCGCGCTGGTCGTGGCGGGGCTGGCGTTCAAGGCGTCGGTGGCGCCGTTCCACCAATGGACGCCCGACGTGTACGAGGGCGCGCCGACGCCGGTCACCGGCTTCATGGCCGTGGCGACGAAGGCGGCCGCGTTCGGGGTCCTGCTGCGGCTGTTCGACGTCGCGCTGATCGACACCGCGACGACCTGGGGGCCGGCCCTGGCCACGCTCGCCGCGATCACGATCGTGGTCGGCAACGTGGGCGCGATCGGGCAGTCGTCGCTCAAGCGCCTGCTGGCGTACTCGTCGGTCGCGCAGGCGGGCTACATGCTGGCCGGCGTGGTCGTCTCCACCCGCCTGGGCGTGCAGGCCACCGTCTTCTACCTGTTCGCCTACACGGTCATGAACCTGGCGGCGTTCGCGGTGATCGTGGCCCGCGAGCGCGAGTCGCCGCTGGGCGACGACATCGCCTCGCTGTACGGGCTGGGCGCCGAGCGGCCGTGGCTGGCGTGGCCGATGACGATCGCGATGCTCGGTCTCGCCGGCATGCCGGCGACGGTCGGCTTCTTCGGCAAGCTGTACCTGATCGAGGCGGCGGTCGACAACGAGTACGGCTGGCTCGGCGCGGCGATCGTGATCGGCTCGGCGATCTCGCTCGTCTACTACCTGCGGGTGATCGCCGCCGTCTGGATGCGGTCGCCGTCCGAGGCTCCCGCTGCGCGGGCGGCGGTCGCCGAGGCGGGCGCGCGGCCGGCGATCGCGGGCGGATCCGGCGAGGCCGAGACCGCTGCGGGCGCGGAGCAGCCCGTCGGGCGGCGGCTCGACCAGCTCGAGGTGATCGCCGTCGCGCTGGTGTGCGCGGCGGCCACGATCGCCTTCGGCATCTACCCGGACCCGCTCTTCGAGCTCGCCCGGGACGCCGGCGCCGCGCTCGGCAGCCTCGTGTAGGCGTTCTTGGAAGCCCCGGGGGCGAGGTTCTCTCTCACCGCCCTCGGGTGGGGGTGGAGCGGGGTCAGGCGTCACTGGAGTACACGGGCGTGCTCGCGCTGGTCGCGGCGGCGCTCGCCGCGGGGGCGGTGGTCGGGCTGGGGGACGTGGGCCGGGCGGTGGCCGCCGGCGTGCGGACCGGGATCTGCGTCGTCGCGGGCGACGTGTGCCGGGCGTCCGACGCCGAGGCCGCGGGCCTGTCGCCGTGCACGACGCTGGAGCGCACGCGCGGCGGCGGCGCGACGGTCGTGCTCGCCTCGGTGCGGCTCGGCGGCGGCCGACGAGCTGACGGTGGCGACGCGCTCCGACGGCTCGGTGGTCGTGACCGAGACCGACGGCCGGACGGTCGGGGCCTCGGCCGGCATCGGCGTGGACGCCAGCCCGCTGGGGATCTCGCTGGGCGTGGAGGGCCGCTACGAGCTGGTCGTCGGCTCGGGGCGCGCCTGGGAGCTCCCGGACGGCGCGGCGGCCCGGCGGCTGCTGGCCGCGGCGCCCGACTCGCGTCCCCCGCCGACGTGGCGGTTCGGGGAGGCGGACTCCGTGCTCGAGGGCGAGATCGCCGCCAGGGCCGGCGGCATGGAGCTCACCGGCGTGGAGACGTCGGCTCGCATGGCCGCCGGCGCGCGCGCCGGCCGCGGGCGGACGACGCTCTACCTGCGCGGGCGTGTCGACGGGCCGTCGGCGTCGCTCTGGACGCCGACCGGGACACGGCGAGCGAGCGGCCCGACGACCGGCGACGTGATGGTCGAGCTGACCCGCGAGCGCGGCGAGCTGCGCGAGCTCGCGTTCCGGACCGTGGCGCCGGGCACGGGCTCCGGGCAGCTCGTCGAGACGGTCGGCCGGCTCGACCTCCGCGTCCCGGCGAACCGCGCGGTCGCCGACCGGCTGCTGCGCTGGCGCGCTCCGTGGCCGCCGGCCGTCGCCGCCGACCTCCGGGCCGCCGCGCTGCGGACGGTCCAGGCGGGCACCGTCGAGCGAGCGGTCTACGCCGTCGAGGAGGACACCGTCGAGCTCGACCTCGAGGTCCGCCTCGGCCTCGCACTCGGGCTCGACGTCGAGCGCGTCGACGTCGAGCGCCGGCTGCTCGAGGCCTCGGCGTGGACGCCGGGCTCACGCGAGCGCGAGCGGGTCGACTGCGAGTGAGGGCGCGTCTCCCGGGAACGTCAACGGCGGCTGGGTAGGGAGGTGGGAGCCAGGGGCGTGCATAACCGGCACACACGACCGTCGCGAGGGGGTCGTTCGCCGCCGGCGGTCAATTCCGCACACGCGAATCGGTGCGGGGGCCTTATGCGCGCTCCGTGCCCCCCTCAATGCCGTCGTTGACGTTACGTGCGGGCCGCTCAGGCCGGCGGCGCCGAGCTTGGCCTCGGGCCGCAGGTTCGGCGCGAGGTCGTCGCCGAGCGCCGCGAGCGCGAGCGCACGACCGAGCGCGGGGGCGTGCTTGAAGAGGTTGTTGCCGGCGACCGCGAGCAGGCCGCCGAGCTCCCAGACGGCGATGCCGTCCGGGCTCCAGGGCAGCTCGGTGACCCAGCAGTGGCGGACGTCGATCGGCTCCGGCTCGAGGCCTGGGAGCGCCTCGGCGACGTAGGCGCTCGTCCGCTCGACCAGCGTTGGCGAGCTCGCGGGGGTCGACGAGGCTGCCGTCCTCGTGTACCGCCGTCTCGCCGAGACCGACGGCGTACGCGGCGTTCCCGGGCAGCGGGTCGCCGTAAGCGCCGCCGCCGTCGAGCAGGCAGGCCAGGCGGGCCGACGGCTGGCCCCGGATCCGGTACGTGAGCCGCGCGTGGGCGGCCTGCCGCACGGGCAGCGGGAGCCCGGCGCCGCGGGCCAGCGCCACGGTCCCACGGCCGGCGCACAACACCACGCGCTCGTGCTCGGCATGCACGCCGCCCGCCCGCACCTCCACCGCACCGCTGTCGACCAGCCGGACCGAGATGACCTCGTCGACGACGAGCGAGTCCCGGACCGCCTCGGTCAGCGCGTCGATCGTGGCGCGGGCGTGGATCACGCCGCCGTCCTCGTCGACGACCACAGGGGCGTCGGGCGGCGCCAGCAGCGGCAGCCAGCCGGCAAGCTCGGAAGCCTCGACCTCGCCGGCGCGCACCCCGCCGGCCTCGAGCATGACCGCCAGCCGCCGGACCGCCGCCGGACCGACGGCCACGACGCCGTCTCGCGCCAGCAGCTCCTCCCCGAACCACTCCTCCCACTCCCGCCACATCGCCCGTGCATCGCACGCGAACGCGACCAGCCGGCGGTCGTCGTGCGCGTGCCGGAAGATCCGCGACTCCCCGCCGGATTGACCGTTGCCGGGCGCGCCGCGCTCGTACAGCGTCACGTCGCGCCCCGCGCGCGCGCAGCGCGAACGCCGTCGACAGACCGACGATCCCCGCCCCGATCACGCCGATGTTCGTCAGCCACCGCGGATGCTAGATCGCGGATCGGGAAAACGTCCGCCGCCGTTACGCGCCGGCGGAGCCGCGCCGATACGACGGCATGAACACGCGAATCATCGCCATCCTGCTGGGTGCCGCCGCACTCGCCGTGCCGGCGGCCGCCGGAGCCCAGTCCGACAGCACGAGCGGCCCGGCAAGGAGCATGGACAAGCACCGGCAAGCACAAGCGCGCCAAGAAGGTCACGTTCGTCTTCAAGGGCGAGTTCATCGAGCCCGGCCTGGTCGAGGTCATGTGGGGCAACTCCCACGTCCGCAGGGGCGGCTTCCTCGGCGAGACCGTGGAGTTCGACCTCGAGCGCGCGAAGGTCGTCGTCGCCGACACCAACGGCGACGGCCGGCGCGACGTGGCCGACGTCGCGGACGGCGACCGCGTGCTGGTCATCGCGCGCCTGCACAAGCGCACGAAGTACGTCGCGCCCGAGGACCCTGAGGCGAGCGCCGCCGGCGACCATCCCGCCCGCGAGAAGCCCGAGAGCGACAAGCCGAAGGCGAGAAGCACAAGGGCGAGAAGCACAAGGGCGAGAAGCCGAAGGGCGACGCCGGGACGAGGGCTCCGAGCCGATCGTGGCGCGCAAGCTGATCGACCGCACGCACCCGCCGGTCGACGACGAAGACGTCGAGCCGACGGACGCCGAGTAGTCGCTCCGGGAGCGGTTCCGCCGACCGGCGGGGCCGCTCCGCCGCGGCCTCCAGGATCGGTCGGGGGGCCGCGCTAGGGTGGCCGTCCCGTGCGCTACCCGTCCGATGACCTGACCGCCGCGGAGCGCGCCCGGCTCGCCCCGCATGTGACCGATCTGGACGGGCCGGTGTTCGCGCTGGTCAACCTTCCCGAGACGGTCAAGGGCGCGCTGTTCGCGCGCTACTCGCGCTATCCGGGCACGCTGCGGCGGCTGTTCCTGGAGGAGTTCGCGGACTCGCTGCCCGAGCATCCCGTCGTGGACGCCGGCGAGGGGCGGAGGGCGGCCGAGCTGTACGAGCGGATCTTCGTCGGCTACGGCGACGACTCGGTGGCCCAGCTCGGCGGCGCGCACGTCGCATGCGAGTGGGTCTCGAACATCGTGACCAAGACGCTGCAGCGCCCGCGGCTGGCGGCGTACCTCGAGCAGTCGACCCGCTACATCGCCTACGACGCGCCGATGCCGGGCGGCGGCTACCGCTACTACCGCGACGCCGAGCTCGGGCCCGAGTACGAGGCGGCGATGGACGCGCTGTTCGGGGCCTACGCGGAGGCGCTCCCGCGCGTGCGCGCGTGGGTCGACGAGACGTTCGAGCGGACGGAGGGCGAGCCGCCCGCCGCCCGCAGGCGCGCGGTCAACGCCAAGGCGTTCGACCTCCTGCGCGGCCTGCTGCCCGCGGCCTCGCTGTCGCACATGGGCATCTACGCGAGCGGGCAGGCGTACGAGCAGCTGATCCTGCACCTGATGGCCGATCCGCTGCCCGAGGCGCGCGCCTACGGGCAGATGATCCTCGACGCGATCAAGGCGACGATGCCGAGCTTCGTGTCGCGCGTCGATCGCCCGGAGCGCGGCGGCGAGTGGGTCGGCCACCTCGAGCGCCGGCGCGAGGCGACCGAGCGCTGGGTCGCGCGGCTCGGCCTCGACCGGCGCGAGCCGGCCGCCGAGGACCGCCCCTCGGTGCGGCTTCTGCACGTCGACGGCGACGAGGAGCAGCTGCTGGCGGCGCTGCTGTTCGAGGCCGCCGCGGCGAGCGAGGAGGAGACGCTGGAGACGGTTCGCGGCATGTCGGAGGACGAGCGGGCGCACGCGCTCGCCGACCTCGTCGGCGAGCGCCGCAACCGCCGGCACCGGCCCGGGCGCGGCTTCGAGGCGCTGCGCTATCGCTTCGAGGTGGTGTCGGACTACGGCGCCTTCCGCGACCTCCAGCGCCACCGGATGCTCACCGTGCAGTGGCAGGCGCTGACGCCCGACCTCGGCGCCGCGGTGCCCGACGAGGTGGCCGCCGCCGGCTGCGGCGACCTCTACGCCGAGGCCCTCGAGCGCTCCCGCGCCGAGTACGAGCGCCTCGCCGCCGCAGGCCTGGAGTCGGCCGCGCCGTACGCGCTCTGCCTCGGCTACCGGATGCGCTACGTGCTCGACATGAACGCCCGCGAGGCCATGCACCTGATCGAGCTGCGCTCCGGCCGGGAGGGGCATCCGAGCTACCGCGCGGTCGCACACGAGCTGCACGCGCTGATCGCCGAGCGCCATCCGGCGGTGGCCGCGGCGATGGACCACGTCGACCGTTCGTCGGAACCCCGCCTCGAGCGGATCCTGTCCGAGATGCGGTCGGAGCGGCGGCGGGCCGCGCTGAGCCGCTAGCGCGGGCGCGGCGGCAACGCCCACAGGGCGCGCAGGCGTCCCGCGACGCCGAGTCCTTGCGCCAGCGCCCGGCGCAGCGCGCGGCGCTCCGCCGCGGTCGGGTCACGGGGATCCGGACCGTAGCGGGAGGCGCTGAGCGCACGCAGGTAGGCGGCCGCCTCCGGTGACGCCCCGAGGCTGCGCTCGAGCTGGCGCAGCGTCGTGCCGGTCGGCAGCGGGCGGCCCGCGCGGCGGAGCGCGGCCTCGAGCTCGGCGACCGCGCGGTCGAGCGGGGTGAGCGGGCCGCGGGCGCGGCGCCGTCGCAGCCCGGCCACCGCCATCCACGCGACCCCGAGGACCAGCGCGCCAGCGCCGCCCAGGCCCACCACGGCGTGTCGTCGTCGCCGCCGGCCGCGGCCGCCTCCTCGGCCTGCACGTCGAGCGCCAGGTCCGGGCGCAGCCCGCCGCCCCGCTGCGCGGCCCCGCCGCCGCCCGACCCGCCGGAGCCGCCCGAGTCGCCGGCCGGGGCGGCCGGGGCGGGGGCCTCGAGGGCGGCGATCTGGGAGCGCGCGGGCGTCGCGTCGGGCGTCGGGTCGAGCGTCACCCAGCCGAGCTCGTCGAACCACGCCTCCACCCACGCGTGGGCGTCGGTGTCGCGGACGATCCACGCGTCGCGGCGGTCGGAGAAGCCGCCGGGGCTGAAGCCCGTCGCCACGCGCGCCGGGATTCCGCCCATGCGCAGCAGCAGCGCCATGGCGCCCGCGAAGTGCTGGCAGTAGCCGTCGCGCGTGTCGACCAGGAACGCGTCGAGAGGGGCGCGGCCTCGAGCCGGGGGCGTCGGCCGCTCGGAGTACCCGAAGCCGCTCGCCAGATACCCGTCGACCGCGAGCACGTACTCGTACGGCGTCTCGGCGTTCACCTGCAGCCGCTGCGCCAGCGCCCACGTCCGCCGGTAGACAGATTGCCGGAGCGTCTCGTCCGCCGCGTCGTAGCGCGATCGGTCCACGCTCGGGTACGACACGTACGGCTCTGCCCCCGAGCCGAACGGCCGGAAGTGCAGCACCGCGCTCTCCAGCCGCCCCTCCCCGGCGGCGCCGACCGAGCGCGGCGTCGGCATCCGGCCCGGCAGGAACGGCACGGTCACCTCGAGGTCGTCCGCACGCTCCGGGGTGAAGCCGGTGATCTGGGTCGCCCGCAGCTCGCCCGGCGTCGGCTTCGGCGTGTAGACGACCGCCCGGTACGAGTCGCCGCGCCGCAGCTCGCCGGCCGACGCCCAGCGGCCGGGCTCGCCCGCCGGCTGCAGCGGGCGGGTGGACGACTCGATCTCCATGATCGCCCCCGGCGCGGGGACGTCGCGCGTGCGCATGCGCCGCACGGAGACCTCGATCCGGTCGCGCCAGCCCGGCCGGTCGCGCCAGTCCTCGCGGATCTCGGTGTCGAGCGCAGCGTCGCGGGCGCTCACCGGGCCCTCGTCCGCCCAGCCGAGGCCGTCGAAGCGCTCGAGGTTCTCGACCTTCCAGTAGTGCGGCTCGTCGGAGCGCACGCGCATGACCTCGTTGCCGTCGCGCGGCCAGTCCACCGGCCCGTAGCTCTGCGCCCAGTCGAAGCGCACGGGGTCGTCGGGGCCGAGGCCCTCGGCGAAGGCCTTGTAGTCGAACCACGGCTCGCCGCGGTCGGCCACGGCGGCGAGCGGCAGCGCGCCTGCGAGCGCCAGCCCGACGAGCGCGGCCACCCCGAGCCCGGGGCGCAGCGGCAGCCGCTCCAGCCACAGGAAGCACACCGTCAGGGCGGCGATCGCGGCGCCCAGCAGCAGCGGCCGCGTGCCGCCGAGCGAGATCACCGGGGCGGCCACGAGCACGAGCAGGGCGGACAGCGAGAAGAACGGGTAGCCCTGGGTCGGGTGCGAACGGTTGTCTGCACGCGGCCAGCAGGCCACGAGCGCGGCCGTCGTCAGCAGCAGCGCGCCCGCGAGCTGGAGCGCGATCCGCGGCCACGGGTCCACGCCGGCGTACGGCAGGCGCACGGTGCCGAGCGACTGCAGGCCGCCCGTCACCCCCTCGGCGAGCTCGCCCCACCGCGCCGGCCGCAGCAGCGCGAGCTCGAGCCCCGACACCGCGACCGCGGCGACCAGGCCGAGCGCGGCCACGGCCAGCACGCCGACCGCCTGGCGCCGGTGCGGCAGCCGCCCGCAGGCGAGCACGCCCGCTCCCGCCGCGGTCGCCACCACCACCCACAGCAGCGCACGGCCCGAGCTCAGGCCCTCGACCATCCGCTGCCACTCGAGCGCGCCCAGTGAGGCGAGCGCGCCGAAGCCGACGAGGCGGGCGGCCCAGACCGGGACCAGGGCCGAGGGCGCTTTCACGCCGCTTTCACCCCGATTCCATCTCCCGCTGGCGCAGCTCGATCCGCCGGATCTTGCCGGTGAGCGTCTTGGGCAGCTCGTCGACGAACTCGATCCGGCGCGGGTAGGCGTAGGCCGACAGCCGCCCGCGCACGAACTGCTGGAGCTCCTCCACCAGCTCGTCGGAGGGCTCGTGGCCGGAGGCGAGCACGATGAACGCCTTGACGACGTTGCCGCGCCGCTCGTCCGGCGACGCCACGGCGGCGGCCTCGGCCACCGCCTCGTGCTCGAGACACGCGGACTCGACCTCGAACGGGCCGATCCGGTAGCCCGCGGCGATGATCACGTCGTCGGCGCGGCCCTCGTACCAGACGTAGCCGTCCTCGTCGATCCGCGCCGCGTCCTTGGAGTGGAACCACTCGCCGCCGAACGTCTCCTCGCCGGCCTCGTCGTTGCGCCAGTAACCGAGCGGGTAGTGCGGGTTCGAGCGCGCGCGCAGGCAGATCTCCCCGCGCTCGCCCTGCGGCACCGCGTTCTCGTCCTCGTCGAGGATCTGCACGTCCCACCCGGGCATCGGCTTGCCCATCGAGCCCTCGCGGACGTCCATGAACGGGTAGTTGGCGACGAGCGGATACGACTCGGTGAGCCCGTAGTAGTCGAGCACCGTGATCCCGTACTGCTCGCGGAACCAGCGGATGGCCTCGGGGTTGAGCGGCTCGCCGGCAGAGCACACGCGCCGGAACTGCTGCGGATAGCGCTCCCCCGCGTCGGCGATCGACATCATCGAGCGCATCGCGGTCGGCGTCGTGAAGACGTTGGTGACCTCGTGGCGCGACAGGAAGTCGAGCTGCTTGTGCGGGTCGAAGCCGCCCTTGCGCTGGTAGACGAGCTGCACGGCGCCGAGCCGCCACGGCCCGAGCAGCGGTGCGATGCCGGCCGCCCACGCCCACTCGCCCATGCCGTGGAAGCGCTCGCCGTCGTGCACGTCGTGGCAGTAGACGAACTCCTCGTGCGCCAGCAGGTAGCGGTGCGCGTGCAGGATGCCCTTGGCGAGCCCGGTGGTGCCCGAGGAGTAGTAGAGCTGCGCCGGGTCGTCGGCCGCGGTGTCGACGGCGTCGAACTCGGGGTCGCCCTGCGCCAGCAGGTCCTCGTCGAGGATCAGCGTCTGGGCGGCCTCGGCGCGGTCGGCGTTGGCCGCGTTGGTCACCAGCACCTTGGGCTCGGAGTCGCTGATCCGGTGGCGGATGCCGTCGTCGCCGTAGAGGATCGACATCGAGAGCAGGATCGCGCCGGCCTTGTAGGTGCCGAAGAACGCGGCGGCGGTCTCGGGAGTCGGGGGCAGCAGCATCGCGACGCGGTCACCCCGCTCTACACCGTGCGCCCGCAGCACGTTCGCGAAGCGGTTCGACCACTCCTGCAGCTCGCCCCACCTGATCTCGCGGACGGCGCCCTCGAAGTCCTCGTGGACCATCGCGAGCTTGTCGGCCGGGTGCTTGTCGCAGCAGTCGGCGGCGATGTTGTAGCGCTCGGGAACCTGCCACTCGTGCGCGGCGACGGCTTCCTCGTACGACCCGATCTCCAGCGTCATCGCTCCTCCCTCGACTCGCCCAGGGGGACGATACTGAGAGTGTGGCCGAGCTCCGCGCATCGGACGAAGACCGCGAGCGCACCGTCGACGCGCTCCGTCACCACGCGTCGGTCGGGCGGCTCACGATCGACGAGCTCGACGAGCGCACGGAGAAGGCCTACGCGGCGCTGTGGGTGCACGAGCTGGCCCAGCTGCACGCCGACCTGCCGGGCGAGCCCGCTCCGCCGCCGCAGCTTCCGGCGCGCCGCCGCGGTCGGCGCCCGTGGTTTCCCGGTCGGATGACGTTCCACGCGCGCTGGCACTCGCCGGCCAGCGCGCGGGCGACGATGCGCGAGCTGATCGCCGACGTGGCGCCGCCGATGGCGCGCTGGGGCTACGACATCACGCAGATGCAGGACGGGCGCCTGCGGTTCGAGCGCGAGACCCGCCCGCCGTGGACCTACCTCGTCGCCGTCTTCCTGTTCCCGTTCGGACTGCTCGCGCTGCTCTACAAGGACCAGGAACGGATCACCATCGACCTCGACGAGTTCGACGACGGCACCACGCAGCTCGTGGTCATCGGCACCGCCCCGCTGGCGGTCCGCCGCGCGTTCGCGGACTTGGAAGACTGAGCCGGTGCGAGCGGCAGTCGTCACGGGCGCGGCGAGCGGGATCGGGCGGGCGATCGCCGGGCGCCTGGTGTCCGACGGCTGGGACGTGCTCGCCGTCGACCTCGAGCCCGCGGGCGGGCCCGGCGAGCCGTTCGAGGCCGACCTCACCACGCGTGAGGGCAACCGCGCCGCGATCGCTGCCGCGCTCGAGCGCTTCGGGCGCCTCGACGCGGTGGTGCCGAACGCGGGCTTCCAGCACGTCGCGCCCGTGGAGGAGTTCCCCGAGGACCGCTGGGACGCGATGCTCGCGCTGCTGCTCACGAGCCCGTTCCTGCTCGCCCGCGCCGCCTGGCCGGCCCTGCGCGAGAGCGGCGACGGGCGCTTCGTCGCCGTCGCCTCCGTGCACGGCCTCGTCGCCTCGCCGTTCAAGAGCGCGTACGTGTCGGCCAAGCACGGGCTGCTCGGGCTCGTCAAGACGCTCGCGCTCGAGGGCGCCGAGCACGGCATCCTCGCCACCGCGGTCTGCCCGGGCTACGTGCGCACGCCGTTGGTGGAGAACCAGGTCCCCGCCCAGGCGCAGGCCCATGGCGTGTCTGAGCAGGAGGCGCTCGACGACGTCATCCTCGCGCCCCACGCCGTCAAGCGCCTGATCGAGCCCGAGGAGGTAGCCGACACCGTGGCCTTCCTCCTCGGTCCCGGCGGCCGCGCCTTCACCGGCGCGGCCGTCACGATGGACCTCGGCTGGACCGCCCGCTAGCGCCGCACGTGCACGCCCCCGGAGCTACATCCACGCGTAGCCCGCGGTGCAGCTGACGGGCACCCGCCACTTCCCCCACGTTCCCCACGTCCCCTTGCGCAGGTACGAGTGGATCGGGTGGTAGTCGGGCTTCGACCACGAGCCGGCCAGTGGATGCAGCGGCGTGCGGTTGAGCTCTGTCTTGAAGAGCACGCAGTCGCCGTCCTGGGCCGCGACGCGGATGATCTGCTTGTCGCCCGCGCGGCCCAGCGCGCCGCCGACGAGGTTGGCGGCGCAGCTCGCGGCGCCGCCGCTGCGGAAGGCCAGCGCGCACGCCCTCGCCGCCTCGGAGGGCGACGGACGCGAGATCCACGGCGTCGCCGCGTTCAGCGCCTGCGTCATGGACGGCGACACGGCCCCGTAGCAGAACCGGTCGAAGCCGGTGCCGAAGCACGCCCAGGCGACCGTCGTCTGCCGGTACCAGCGTGGGGTCGCGCTCGCCCGCGCGCCGCCCCGCCCGCTGATCGGGGAGCTCCCCTTCTTGCCGGGCGGGATCACGTCGATCGTGATCGTCGCCGGCGCCGAACGGGCGCCGCGCGCGTCGACGAGGTGGTAGGTGATCACCTTGCGCTGGTGGATCCGCGTCCCCGGGCCCGCCATGTAGTTGAACGTGCCGTCGCGCTCCATGCCGGACCACTCGGCGGCCCGGAACGAGATCCGGGTGACGCGGGGCGTGAAGCGGTCGCCGTCGGGATCCCGATCGTTCTTGAGCGCGTTGTCGTAGACGTAGTGGCCGGCGCGGACCTCCCAGCGGTCGCTGACCGCGATCGGCGGGCGGTTCTCCGGCGGCGGGCAGCCGTCGGCCGTGCCGGGCGCGGGCTGGGTCGGGCAGCGGTCGGCGCCGTCGAGGATGCCGTCGCCGTCAGTGTCGACCGCGCGTCCCGTCGACGTGCCGAGCTCGGCGCAGTCACCGATAGCTTCGAGCGTCACCGAGACCGAGCGGGACGCTCCGTCGCCGTCCGTGATCGTGGCCGAGACGACGGTGGGACCGCCGTCGGTGCTCGGGAAGTAGCAGGCCTGCAGTCGGAAGGTGCGGGCCGTCCCCGGGCTCTCGTCGTCGCTGAACGTCTCTGGTCCGAAACCCACGGTGTTGTCCGAGGACAGCGTCGCGGTCGGGATCGCCGACGGGTCACCGAAGAAGGCGTGGTTGCCGGCCTCGTCGTAGACGTGCAGGTCGATGTCCGTCTCCGTGTTCCAGGTGATCCGCGCGCGCTCGGTGGCGGCCTGGGCCGCCGCAGGTGCCAGCGCAGCGAGGAGCGAGAGGACGAGCGCAAGGAGAACGGCACGTTGAGGCATGCGGACCTAACGGCCGCACGGGCGACAGACTTCTTTCTAGATGACTGGTCGAGCGACGAGGATCACTCCTCGTCGCCGCGCTCCTTGATCTTGCCTTCCAGCTGGGCCATGACGTCGGGGTCGCGCAGCGTGGTGACGTCGCCCAGCTCGCGGCCCTCGGCGATGTCCCGCAGCAGCCGGCGCATGATCTTGCCCGAGCGGGTCTTGGGCAGGTCGTCGGCCCAGATGATGCGCTTCGGGCGCGCGAGCTTGCCGATCCGCTTGGCGACGTGCTCGCGGATGTCGCCGGTGAGCCCGTCGTCGCCCTCCAGGGTCCCGGAGAGCGTCACGAAGGCGGTGATCGCCTGGCCCGTGTCCTCGTCCTGCTGGCCGATCACGGCCGCCTCGGCGACCTTCTCGTGCGAGACGATCGCGGACTCGACCTCGGCGGTCGACAGGCGGTGGCCAGAGACGTTGATGACGTCGTCGACGCGCCCGATGATCCAGGAGTAGCCGTCCTCGTCGCGCCGCGCGGCGTCGCCCACGAAGTACGTCTCGCGCCCGTACTTGTCCCAGTACGTCTCGACGAAGCGCTCGTCCTCCTTGTAGAGCGTGCGCAGCATCGACGGCCACGGCGTGCGGATCGCGAGCAAGCCCTGCTCGGTGCCGGCGTCCTCCCCCTCCTCGGTCAGGACCGCCGCCTCGATGCCCGGCAACGGCTTGCCCGCCGAGCCTGGCTTGGCGTCCTGGATCCCCGGCAGCGTCGTGATCATGATCGCGCCGGTCTCGGTCTGCCACCAGGTGTCGACGATCGGGCAGCGCCCTGAGCCGATCACCTTGTGGTACCAGAGCCACGCCTTGGGGTTGATCGGCTCGCCGACCGTCCCCAGCAGCCGCAGCGAGCTGAGGTCGTGCTTGTCCGGATGCTCGGCCCCCCACTTCATGCACGCCCGGATGGCGGTCGGCGCGGTGTAGAAGAGCGTGACCTTGTAGCGCTCGACCAGGTCCCACCAGATGTCCTTGTCCGGGTAGTCCGGTGCGCCCTCGTACATCACGGACGTGCAGCCGTTGGCCAGCGGCCCGTAGACGATGTAGGAGTGCCCGGTGACCCAGCCGACGTCGGCTGAGCACCAGTAGACGTCCTCCTCGGGCCGCAGGTCGAACACGTTGCGGTGCGTCCACGCCACCTGCGTGAGGTAGCCGCCGGTGGTGTGGAGGATCCCCTTCGGCTTGGCCGTCGAGCCGCTCGTGTAGAGGATGTAGAGCGGGTGCTCGGCGTCCAGCGGCTCGGCCGCGCACTCCTCGTCGGCGGCCTCGACGACCGCGTGCCACCAGAAGTCGCGGCCCGGCTCCATCGAGCACTCGGCGTTCGTGTGCTGGACGACGATGATCGTCTCGAGCTGCTCGAGGCCGCCCATGACCTCGTCGACCTGGTTCTTGATCGGCGCGGTCTTGCCCTTGCGCCGCGCGCCGTCGACGGTGATCAGCGCCTTGGCCTGGGAGAACTCCATGCGCTCCTTGACCGACTCCGGCGAGAAGCCGCCGAAGACGACGTTGTGGGGCGCGCCGATGCGCGCGCACGCGAGCATCGCGATCGCGACCTCGGGGATCATCGGCAGGAAGATCCCCACCACGTCGCCCGGCCCGATCCCGCGGTCCTTCAAGGCGTTGGCGAAGCGCTGGACGTCGCGGTGTAGGTCGGCGTACGTGACGTCGCGCTCCTCGCCCTCCTCCCCGCGCCAGTGAAACGCCACGCGGTCGCCGTTGCCGGCCTCCACGTGGCGATCGACGCAGTTGTAGGAGACGTTGAGCTTGCCGCCCACGAACCACTTGGCGAACGGCGGGCTCGACCAGTCGAGCACCTGATCCCACTTCTCGGCCCAGTCGAGCGCGTCCGCCTGCTCGGCCCAGAATCCCTCGGGATCCTGGGCCGCGCGCTCGTACACATCGGGATCGGAGATCACGGCATGGCTCGCGAACTCGCTCGACGGCGAGAACGTCTCCTGGTCCAGCAGATCTTCGAGCTGGGCCTCGAGCGACGCTTCAGCCATGCCGTGTCTCCTCTCCCCGGTCGGTACGGACCACCCCAATCTAGTGCTCGACGAGCACCTTCTCTTCGACGTGCGCCTTCTCCGAGCCCAGCCCCGTCTCCGAGCGGACGTAGAGCTCGTGGTACGAGCGCTCGTTGCCGCGCTCGGAGCTCAGCATCGTGCCCAGCCAGCAGCCGATGAAGCCGAGCGGGATCGAGACAATGCCCGGGTTAGCCAGGTCCCAGCCGATCGGCGAACCGGTCACGGTGTCGGCTCCCGGCCACACCTTCGGCGACACGATCACCAGCGCGATCGAGCTGATGACGCCGAACAGCACGCCGGTCACCGCGCCCGTGGTGTTGAAGCGCCGCCAGGTCAGGGCCATCAGCAGCGCCGGGAAGTTGGCGCTGGCCGCCACGGCGAACGCGAGGCCGACCATGAACGACACGTTCAGGCCTGAGCCGCCGATCACGGCCACGAGGATCGCGATCCCGCCGATGGTGAGCGCCGCGATCTTGGCGACCACGACCTCCTCGTGCTCGGAGTCCTTGCCCTTGCGGATGATGTTCGACCACACGTCGTGCGACACGGCCGCGGAGGCCGACAGCACGAGACCGGCCACCACGGCAAGGATCGTCGCGAAGGCCACGCCGGCGATCACAGCCAGGAACAGGTCGCCGCCGAACGTGCCCGCCCCGCCGCCCAGGAAGAGCGCGAGGTTCGGGGCGGCGAGGTTGCCGCCGGTACCCGCTGCAGCCACGCCCGCTTCGCCCAGGAACGCGCGCGCACCGAAGCCGATGAACGTCGTCAGCAGGTAGAAGAAGCCGATCAGGAACATCGCCCACACGACCGAGCTGCGCGCGGCCTTGGCGTTCGGCACGGTGAAGAACCGCATCAGGATGTGCGGCAGGCCGGCGGTGCCGAGCACGAGCGCGAGCCCGAGCGAGACGGTGTCGATCGGCGAGGACAGGAACGTGCCCGGGCCGAGCGAGAACGTCGTCTCGGGCCCGGTGTTGTCCTCGGCGCGGTTGAACAGCTCGATCGGGTTGAAGCCGACCTTGCCGAGCACGAAGATCGACATCACGGTGATGCCGGTCATGAGCAGGACCGCCTTGATGATCTGCACCCACGTGGTGGCGACCATGCCGCCGAACACGACGTAGCAGAGCATGAAGACGCCGGTGAGGATGACCGCAGGCGTGAAGCTGATGCCCACGAGCGCCTGGATCAGCACGCCCGCGCCCACCATCTGCGCGATCAGGTAGAAGGCGACGACGGCGAGCGTGCCGATGGCCGCCGCCGTGCGCGCCGGCCGCTCGCGCAGCCGGAACGACAGGACGTCGGCGATCGTGAACTTGCCGGCGTTCCGCATCCGCTCGGCGAGCAGGAACATGACCGTGAGGAAGGCGACGAGGAACCCGATCGAGTACAGGAACCCGTCGAACCCGTAGAGCATGATCAGGCCGGCGATGCCGAGGAACGAGGCCGCCGACAGGTAGTCGCCGGAGATCGCCAGGCCGTTCTGGACGCCGGTGATCTGGCGGCCGGCGGCGTAGAAGCCGACGGCGCTGGTGGCGCGCTTGGACGCCCAGTAGGTGATCCCGAGCGTGATCGAGAGGACGATCGCGAAGATCACGACCGCCTCGACGTTGATGGCTGCGAAGAGCGTCATCGGGTCGCCTCCGTGGTGGGCGTGGCCGACTCGCGCTCGAAGCGCGGCTCGGTGGTGAGCTCACCGCGCTCGGCCATGTCGACGACCCGCTTGGCGAGCGGGTCATATTCGCGGTCCGACCGCTTCAGGTACATGATCCCCAGCGCGAAGACCATCACGAACTGCGTGAGCGCCAGGCAGTAGCCGACGGTCAGGCCCTCGTAGACCGACGAGGCCATGAAGTCCTCGGCATACCCCGCCAGCAGGATGAAGCCCATGTAGTACGCGAGGAAGAAGATCGTCGCCGGGAGCACGAACGACCGCCGTTTGTGCACGAGCTCCTGGAACTCGGGCGACTGCTCGATCCGCTCCCAGTCGTAGCTGGGCGGTTGGCGCTGCTCCATCTCGTCTCTCCCCTCGTGCGAGTACAACCGGGGGGTTACTACCCGGATGCGGGCGTGCCTTGTGCAGAATCGCTCGGAAGGTCGCCTGGAGCGACGAACGGCGTCCTGGACGCGACGAGCGGCAGCCGTCCGTATGCTCGACGGCGAGGGTGGACGTCGCGCTGGGAGTGATCCTGGGTCTCGCGCTCGCGGCCTCGCTGGCCGCGGCGTGGCGGCTCGTGCGCGCACCGCGGGTGCAGGACCCGTCGTCCTCGGCCATTCAGGGAGCCGTGCACGCTGCGACGTCCCTGCTCCCGCACCTGCGCCGCGGGCTCGGCCCGGACAGCGCGGCGCCGGCGGCGCCCCACCTGCGCGTGCTCACCGGGGCGAGCGCGGTGGCACTGGCGGATGCCGGCGAGGTGCTCGCGTTCGACGGCGTCGGCGCCGACCACCACCGGCCGGGCGACGCGCTCGCGGAGCTCGTGGGCGAGGTACGCGACGACCACGTGCGGGTCGAGCCGCGGCTCGACTGCGCGCACCCCGGCTGTCCCCTGCGGTCGGCGATCGTGGCGCCGCTCGCCGTCCAGGACCAGCGCATCGGCGCGCTCGTCGCGCTCTACGACCGCCCCGGCCGCCTGCGACTCGAGGAGACGCGCGTGGTCGGCGAAGCGGCCGCGCTCGTGTCCGCGATGGTCGAGCTGTCGGAGGTCGAGGCGCAGGGCGAGCGGCTGGCGCGCGCGGAGCTGCGGGCGCTGCGGGCGCAGATCTCCCCGCACTTCATCTACAACGCGCTCGCCGCCGTGGCCTCGTTCATCCACTCGCGCCCGGAAGAGGCCCGCGAGCTGCTGACGGAGTTCGCGGAGTTCATCCGCTACGCGTTCGCCCGCCAGCGCGCCTACGTGACGGTCGCCGACGAGCTGCGCTACGTGGAGAAGTACCTGCGGCTCGAGCAGGCCCGCTTCGGCGAGCGTCTGCGGGTCCGCGTGCAGGTCGATCCCGAGGTCCTGCAAGCGGTGCTACCGGTCCTCTCGCTGCAGCCGCTGGTGGAGAACGCCGTCCGCCACGGGGTCGAGCCCGACGCCGCCGGCGGCCTGGTGTCGATCGAGGGCACCGACCTCGGGGTCGACGTCCAGCTCCGGGTGTCCGACGACGGCGCCGGCATCGATCCCGAGCGCGCCAGCGCCGCACTCGCCGGGGACGGTCCCGGCATCGGGCTCGGCAACGTGCACGGCCGGCTGCTGTCGACCTTCGGCGACGACTACGGCCTGCAGGTCGAGTCCCCCGACGGCCGTGGCACGACGGTCGTGATGACGCTGCCCAAGTTCCGCGCCGGGGTGCGTGCCACGTGAGGGTGCTGGCCGTCGACGACGAGCTGCCCGCGCTCGCGGACCTCGTGCGCATGCTCCAGGCGTCGCCGGCGGTGGAGCGCGTCGAGGGTGCCGCCTCAGCCGCCGAGGCGCTCGTCGCGCTCGGCGACGGCGAGGCGATCGACGCCGTCTTCCTCGACGTGCGGATGCCGGGGCTCGACGGGCTCGAGCTCGCTCGCGTGCTGCGACGCTTCGAGCGCCCGCCGGCCGTCGTGTTCGTCTCGGCGTTCGACGACGCGGCCGTGGACGCCTTCGAGCTCGCGGCGGTCGACTACCTCGTAAAGCCCGTGTCCCGCACGCGGCTCGACGAGGCGATCGAGCGTGCCGCCCGGCGTGGGGCGCGCCCGGAGCCCGCCGCGGCGCCCGAGGACGAGACGCTCGCCGTCGACGCGCTGCGCGGCGGCGGTACGCGGCTGCTGCCGCGCTCGACGATCCTGTATCTGCAGGCGCACGGCGACTACGTCCGCGTCGCGAGCACGGAGGGGCGATTCCTGGTCCGGGCGCGCCTGTCCGAGCTCGAGGAGCGCTGGGAGGGCCACGGCTTCGCGCGCGTCCACCGCGGCTTCGTGGTCAACCTGCGGCGCGCCGTGGAGGTCCGGCCGCGCCTCAACGGGACCGCCGTGCTCGTCATGGCCGACGGCGCCGAGGTGCCGATCGCGCGCCGCCAGGTCGGCGAGCTGCGACGGAAGCTGGGCGTGTGAGGCGCACGCTCAGGGACGAGCTCGCGGAGTCGACGCCCCACGGCGGCCTCTATCTGCGGCGGTTGATCCGCGCGCAGCTCTCGCTCAGCGTCGTCGCCCTCGTGGCCTTCGGCGGCATCGTCGGCGCGCTGCCGCTGGCGCTGCTCCTGCTGCCCGGGCTCGACGACGTGGCCGTGCTCGGGATCCCGCTGCCGATGGTGATCGTCGCCTGGCCGCCGTTCGCGCTGTTCATCGCCATCGCCGTGCTGTATGCGCGGCGCGCGGCCGCCCTCGAGGAGTCGTTCCGCGACCTGGTCGATCCGCCTCCGTGATCGCGCTCGCGGCGATCCTCGCGGTCACCGGCGCGACGATCGGGCTCGGCCTCTACGGCGTGCGCCTGGCGCGCACGACCTCGGACCTGTTCGTCGCGTCGCGCGCGATCACGCCGTGGTGGAACGCCGCGGCGATCTCGGGCGAGTACCTGTCGGCCGCCTCGTTCCTCGGCATCGCCGGGCTGCAGATGAAGCTCGGCAGCGGGGCCCTGTGGCTACCGCTGGGCTTCACCGCCGGCTACCTCGCGCTGCTGCTGTTCGTCGCCGCCCCGCTGCGGCGCTTTGGCGCGTACACGATCTCCGACTTCGCGGAGGCACGGCTGGGCTCCCCACACCTGCGCGTGCTCGCCGCGTGGGTGGTGCTCGGTATCGCCGGCTTCTACCTCGTCCCCCAGCTCAAGGGCGCGGGCCTCACGCTCGGCGAGGTCACCGGCGCGCCGTACTGGCTCGGCGTCGTCGCCGTCGGTGCGGTGGTCGCGCTCAACGTCGCCGCCGGCGGCATGCGCGGCATCACCTACGTGCAGGCCTTCCAGTACTGGACCAAGACGTTCGCCATCGCGCTCCCCGCCTGCCTGCTCCTGATCCACCTCGGCGGACTGCCCGAGCGCGCCGCCATGTTCGGGCGCGAGCTGCCGCGCGCTCCGGCCTCGGGGCTCGTGGTGGAGCTCGCCGACCCCCAGCGCGTGACCTTCCCGGCCGCGACCACCTACACCGTCGACGGCGCGCCCGCGCGGGCGGCGGAGGGCGAGCAGCGCACGCTCCCGCGCGGCGAGATCACGCTGCCGGCGGGCGCCGTGGTGCCCGTGGCCGACGGCATCGAGGCTCAGCGTGGCGAGGACTGGGCGCGGCCCGTCGACAGCTCGGGCCCGAACTCGGTGGTCTTCGTCTACTCGCTTCTGGTGGCCACGTTCCTGGGCACGATGGGCCTGCCGCACATCCTCGTCCGTTTCTACACCAACCCGGACGGCCCGGCGGCGCGGCGCACGACGGTCAGGGTGCTCGGCCTGCTCGCGCTCTTCTACGCGTTCCCGGTCGTGTACGGCGCGCTCGGGCGGGTGCTCGTGCCGGAGCTCTACCTCACGGGAGCCACGGACTCCGTGGTGCTGCGATTGCCCGAGGCGGCGTGGCCGGGCCTCGGCGGCGAGCTGCTCGGCGCGCTGGTGGCGGCGGGCGCGTTCGCCGCGTTCATGTCCACCGCGTCGGGCCTGATGGTGTCGGTGGCGGGGACGATCTCGTTCGACCTCTGGCGCCGCGGCGCCGCCCCCCTCGACGTGCGGCGGCGGCGCTTCCGGCTCGCCGCCCTCGCGGGCGTGCTCGCCCCGGTGGCGCTCGCGCTCGTCGCGCGCCGGCTCGACATCTCGGTGCTCGTCGGCTGGGCGTTCGCGCTGGCGGCGAGCACGTTCTGCCCGCTGCTGCTCCTCGGCATCTGGTGGGAGCGGCTGACCGCGCGCGGGGCGGGCGCCGGGCTGGCCGTCGGCGCGGCGGCGGCAACGGGCGCGATCTTCGCCGGCCTCGCGGTCGACGACGCGCATCCGACACTCGAGGCGCTGCTCACCCAGCCCGCCGTCATCTCGGTCCCGCTCGCGTTCGCCGCGATGGTGCTGGTCTCGCTGGCGGGCCCGCGCCGGCCGGCGGCCGACGCCGAGCTGCTCGCCCTGCACGCGCCCGAAGGCCTCGGCCTCGACGAACCGGTTTCCCGCGCCCCGGCATAGGATCACCGCGCTAGTCGCGCCGCTTGCGCTTGCGCTTCTTGGAGCTCGGGTGTGGGCGGTCGGCGGGCACGTGCTGGGGCTGCGGCTCGGCCTCGGGCTCGGAGTCGCCGCGCTTGGACGCAGCCGCCTCGCGGCGAGCGGCGGCGGCCTGCTGGTTCGTCGGCCACGGCTCGGCCCGGCCGGTGCGCCATGCCGGCGGGACCCCGCCGCGCACGGTCCCGAAGAACAGCAGCCCGATCGCGACCAGCCAGAACGACTGGATGACCGGGATCGGCGTCAGCGGCAGCACGCTGAGCACGCCGGCGATGATCCCGAGGAAGCCGAGGAACCGGGTCAGTAGGCCCACGCGCATGGCGTTGAGGCTCACGAGCATCAGGCCGGCGCCCAGCAGCAGTGGCCCGATCTGGCTCAGGATCTCGGCCGTGACCAGCAGCGAGCCGCCCCCCACGTCGCGCGCGGCGTCGACCGTCCGCGGCCCGTCCAGGAACTGCGAGATCGCCGTCCGCGTGCCGACAGCGCCCGCGAGCTGGGACACGCCGGCCAGCGTCGCGCCGACGATCGGCAGGTAGACGCCGAGGCGGATGAACTCGGGCCGCCGCGCGCGCGTGGCGGCGGCCAGGAAGGTCACCGCCCACCCGAGCGCGATGTACGCGATGCAGATGACGAGCGCCGAGCCGACGATCGTCAGCGTGCGCTCGTCGAGGTACTCGTACGCGGCGATCCGCGCGCTGGGCTGGGTGCCGATCGGCCCGTCGGCGCCGGCGTGGCCGAGCGCCTCGAGGAAGCCGGAGCCGGGCGAGTCGCGGAACCCGAGGCCGCGCCACAGGTAGCCCGCGAGGGTGAGCACGCCGGCGGCGATCGCGGCGATACCGGCCCGCGGGCGCTGGCGCGCCTCCCACGCGAGCTGCTTTGCGGTGTCGTCGGTGACGGCCACGGACGGATGATCCTAGACGGGCCCGCGGCGCGGTTCGGCGAGCGTCGGACGCCGATCGCGATCGCCGATCCGTCGCGGCGGTTCGGGGGCGATCTGGTTGCGCCCGGCCACGCGCGAGACCTGCTCGCCGGCGAACAGCACGATGTCGAGCGCCGGGGCAGCGAGGCGGATCAGCGTCTCGATCCGGCGCTGCAGCGCGAGCTGGCCGGGAGTCCGGTGGGCCACGGCGCGCGATTGTAGACTCGCGCGCTGTGCTGATCCGCGACGTCATGACGGAATCCGTCGTCACCGCGGCGCCCGAGCGGACCGTGCGCGAGATCGCCGAGCTGATGCGCGAGCGCAACGTGGGGTCGGTGGTGCTCGTCGACGGCGAGCGGCCGGTCGGCTTCATCACCGATCGCGACCTCGCGCTCTCGGTGATCGCCGACGGGCGCGAGTTCGGCGACCACGCGGCCGACCACGCGTCAACGCCGGTGATCACCGCCGAGGGGGGGATGGAGGTCGAGCAGGCCGGCGAGCTGATGGTCCGCCACGCGATCCGCCGGCTCGTCATCGTCGACTCAGGTCGCCTGACCGGCATCGTCACGCTGGACGACCTCGCCTCACGCACCGGCGACGCGGAGCTCGCCAGCCAGCTGTCCGCGCGCGTCACGCGCGCCGTGATGCCGGACTTCTTCTTCCACGAGCGCGGCGACCGTTAGGATCAGGGCATGGAAGGCTTCGGCGGCTTCTTCAACGATCCTGACTTCCAGAAGCGGCTCCAGGAGATGGCCGAGCAGATGCAGTCGACGCAGAACCTCGCGTGGGCCGACAACGCGATCAAGCTGGCCGTCGACATGACGGTCGCCGCGATCAACCGCGTGAACTTGCAGGGCAACGCCGAGGAGCAGGCCAAGCAGGTCCGCTCGGTGATGGCCACGGTCTTCCCCGAGGCCGTGACCCTGGTGCGCGAGGCGCGCCAGGGGTTGTCCTAGGCCGGCGCTTCCTCGGCGGTCCGCGACGCGCGCCCCTGGGCGATCGCCTCCTTGAACGAGCGGATCTTGAAGATGAAGACGAGCGCGGCGAAGCCCATGCCGAACGTGAACGCCGCGATCGCGATCTGCTGGCCGACTGAGTAGGCGGCCACGGTCGCGCCCGTGGCGGTGCCGGCGAACACCTTCACGAGCAGCGCCTGCTGAACGCCCGCGCCGCCGGGCGTGAACGGGACGAGCGCGGCGACCGCGTTGACGCCGAGCACGAGCAGCACGTTGCGCACCGACCCGCCGACGTTGAACGCCTCGAGCAGGAAGAAGAACGCCGTGAAGCGGAACAGCCAGCCGACGAACTGGACGGCGAACACCTCGCGCAGGTAGCGGCGCCGGTCGAACAGGATCGTCAGGCCCTGGCGGACCCGCTCCCAGAAGGCACGCACGCGCGCGGACAGCAGGGCGAAGCCGGCGAGCACGGCGATGCCGAGGACGGTGAGCGTGAACAGCGCGAAGCGCGGGTGCTGCGCGAAGAACGCGAGGTCGAACGCCGGCAGCGACGAGAAGTCGGGCGGCTTGGGGAACGCGCCCTGCGTGAACGCGAAGGCGAGGATCGGGATCGCGATGCAGAGGTCGTAGACCAGCTCGACGGCGAAGCTCGACGCGACCGCGGGGTAGCTCGAGTTGGGCACCGACGACTTGGTCAGGAAGAGCCGCACGACGTCGCCGCCGCGGGCGGGCACGACGCTGTTGAAGCCGTACGCCGCGATGTACGCGCCCCAGATGTAGCGGAACTGGATGCGCTCGTCGGGATAGGCCGCACGCAGGATGTGAAACGACGCGCGGGCGCGCAGTGACAGGTAGATCCCGAAGGCGATCAGCGCGATCAGCAGCGAGCCCCACTGGATCGCGGCGAGGCTGTCGAAGAAGTCGCCAACAGCGTTGAAGAACGCCGAGAACGAGTCGCCGAGGGACGCCAGGGGCACCGCTACAGCCTACGGTCGGGTCAGTGCCCTGGTGCGGTCGGCGGCCGCCCTCGAACGAGCTGCCCGAGGCTGTAGAGCGAGACGAGCGCCCACACGCCCTCGAGCAGCAGGAAGCCCCATTGCTGGTCGATCCACGCCAGCACGGCGAGGATCGCCGAGCCGACGAAGTTGAGGATCAGGTAGCGGCGGCTGTCGATCGACAGCCGGCCGGCCTGGGCGGCGGCGAACCCGGCGAGGATCAGCAGCGAGCCGGCGACCTGGATCAGTTGGTAGCCGACGTCGCCGCCCTCGCCGGCGGCGAGCACCGGCATCAGACGTCGATCCCGCGGCCGGGCACCGGCGACGACTGCATGATCGACGTCGTCGTCTGCCCGAAGACGACGAAGCGGTCGATGACCTCCTCGAGGTGCTCGACATCGCGCACGTGAGCCTTCATGAAGAAGCAGTCCTCGCCGGTGATGCGGTGGCACTCGACGACCTCGGGCGTCGCGCGGGCGAGCTCGGCCACCTTGGCGATCTCGCGCGGGGCGGGGCGGACGCGGATGACGACGCCGAGCGCGAGGCCCAGCGCGCGCGGGTCGATCCGCGCGTGGTAGCCGGTGATGACGCCGTCGCGCTCGAGCCGCGAGACGCGCTCGGCGACCGCCGGCGGGCTGAGCCCGACGCGGCGGCCGAGCTCGGCGAGCGAGACGCGGCCGTCGCGCTGGAGCTCGTCGAGGATCCGACGCGACGTGCCGTCGACGTCCACGTCGATTCGGCGGGTCGCACGGCCGTTGTCCCGTTGATTCGTTGCCATGTCGATGAGACTACCGGGGATCATCCCTTCTGGATCGCTCCTCGGGCGGCGAACCTGTTCCCATGCCGCCGCAGGGGTATTTCGCCATCAGCGCGGTCTTCCACTACCTCGGCCCGGCGTTCGCCGTGCTGCTGTTCGCGCGCGTGGACGTGCTCGGGGTGGCCTGGCTGCGGATCGCCGCGGCGGCGGCGGTGTTCGCCCTCTGGCGGCGCCCGTGGCGCGCGCTGCGCCGGCTCGACGGCGGCGGGCGGCGACTCCTGCTCGCCTGGGGCGCCGTGCTGGCGGCGATGAACTGCTGCTTCTACGTGGCGATCGACCGGCTGCCGCTCGGGACCGTGGCGGCGATCGAGTTCCTGCCGGTGATCGTGCTCGCCGCGGTCGGCGCGCGCACGGCGCGCAACCTCGCCGCGCTGCTGCTCGCCGTACCGGGCGTGTTCCTGCTGACCGACGTGCGGCTCGAGGGCGAGCCGCTCGGCGTCGCGCTCGCGTTCGTCAACGCCGCGCTGTTCGCGCTCTACATCGTGCTCGGGCACCGGGTCGCGCAGCGCGGCGCCGGTGGCGGGATCGACGGGCTGGCGCTGTCGATGCTCGTCGCCGCCGTCGTCGTCACCCCCGCGGCGGGATGGGCGGCAGCGCCCGCACTGCTCGACCCGGTGGCGCTGCTGGCGGGAGCCGGGGTCGGCATCTCGTCGTCGGTCATCCCGTACGTCTGCGACCAGCTCGCGATGGCGCGGCTCACGCGCGCGGCCTACGCGCTGATGGTCTCGCTGCTGCCGGCGACCGCGACGGCGATCGGGATCGCCGTGCTCGGCCAGGTGCCTGCGCTCGCGGAGGTCACGGGCGTTGCGCTGGTCGTCGCGGGGGTGGCGCTGCATCGCGAGCCCGCCACGTGAGCACCGGCGCCCGGCCCATCAGCGTCTGAAGGCTCGCCACGCGCACCCGCCACGGGTCGAGCCGCAGCACGCCGGCGTCGGGATCGCACGGGCCGGCCGGCCAGATCGTGGACGGGTCGTGGCCGAGCGGCTCGTCGGCGCTCCGGCACAGCTCCCATGCGTGCGCCTTCTCCTCGAGATCCTCGGTCCAGCTCGCCCGGCACTCGGCGACCACGGCATCCTGCGTCGCGTCCCAGTACGAGCACGACACGTACGGGCTGTGGTCGAGATGGGCACGCTTGAGCGCCGTCGGGCGGGTCGTGACCCACCCCGTCAGGCCATCGTCAGCCTGCTCCCAGTAGGGATGCAGGATCCGGGAGCGCGGCCGCCCGCGGCGGTCGACCGTGGCGACCGTGCACCAGACGATGCGGTGGGCGACGGCGACGAAGCCGTCGGCGACATCGATCTGTCGCTGGCGTCGCTGTTCGCCGGCTGGGCGCTCGCCGACGCGATCCAGGCCCGGCTCGCCGCCGACGGGCTCGACGATCTCCGCTTCGCCGACGGCGTCGTCTTCCAGCACCTCGTCGGCGACTCGATCACGATCGGCGAGCTCGCCGCGCGGCTGGGCGTCACCCAGCAGGCAGCCTCGAAGTCCGTCGCCGACCTCGAGCGGCGCGGCTACGTGCGCCGCGAACCGGACCCCGCCGACGCCCGCGCGCGGCTGGTGGCGCTGACGGAGCGCGGAACGGCCGCCGTGGAGGGCGGGCGACGGCACCGGGCGGCGCTGGCCGCCGAGCTCTCCGCCCGCTTGGGGCCGCGGCGGGTCGAGGCGGCGCGGCGCGTGCTGGTCGACGTCGTGCGCGAGCTGGGAGGCGAGCCGGCCGTGCGGGGGCGGCGCGTCCGGCCGTCCCGGTGAGCGCTTGCGAACGTCAACGACGGCTGGGTAGGGAGAGTGAGGGGGTTTCGGAGCGGCGGCGAGGGAGCATTTCCTCCACTTCGGCGCGCCTCAGTTCGTGAGGTGGACGAAATGCTGGCTATAGGGGACTAACGTCCACCTCACGAGCGCGAACGTCCTCACGTGGACGAAATGCTGCCTGATCGCTGACGCCCGGCCCTGCACTTTCCCTACCCAGCCGCCGTTGACGTTCGCCGGCGTAACCGCTACTTGAGCAGCCGCGAGAGGCGGCGGTCCTTCAGGACGCGGTCCTCGGTCTGGCAGTGCGGGCAGTAGGTCATCACGTAGTCCTCGTAGAACACGGCCTCGAGCACGGTCTCGCAGCGCGGGCACGGCTCGCCCTGGTGCGCGTGCACGCGCGTCGGCTTCGGGAACTTCTCGGGCAGCGGGAGCTGGACCTTCTCCTCGTAGACGTCGAGCACCCGGCCGAGCTCTGAGACCATCGCCCCGCGCAGCGCGTCCGCCTCCTCCTCGGAGAGGTCGTCGCCGCGCTTGAACGGCGACAGGCGCGCCTCGTGCAGGATGTCGTCGACCCAGGTGCGGCCGATGCCGGTGATGACGCGCTGGTCGCGCAGCAGCGAGTGCAGCGGCCGCGGGGCGTCGAGCAGATCGCCGAGCGGCGGCGGCTCGGGCCAGGCCTCCGGACCGAGATCGGCGAGCGACTCCTCGGCTTCGAGCGCGTCGGGCGTCAGCAGCTTCACCCACGCCCGCTGGCGGGTGCCGAACTCCCGCACCCGCAGCTCGCGGTCGCCCGGCAGCCGCAGCAGCACACGCGCCGTCTTGTCGCGCATCGAGGCGCGCTTGTCGAACAGCTGCATCCGCCCGGCGCTCATCAGGTGCAGCAGGAGCGTCAGCGGCCCGTGCGACGCCGTCTCGACGTCGAGCATCAGCAGCTTCCCGCGCCGGCGCGCGCCCGTGAACGTCGCGCCCGTGAGCGCCGAGAACGGCGGGTCGAACGTCTTCAGCGCGTTGATGCCGGGCGTCATCGCCGACTCGATCGTCTCGCCCGGCAGCGCCTCGTTCAGGCGCCGGGCGGTGATCTCCATCTCGGGCAGCTCCGGCACTCAGATCACGTTACCGCCCGCGACCGCGACGGCCTCCTCGTCGCTCAGGCCGTGGTCGCGGACGAGCGATCGCCAGCAATCGAAGCTCAGGGCATGACCGACCGCGGCACGCAGGAGCCGCCCGCCGCCGCCGTACCCCGCGGCCACCAGGTCGGCCGCCACGTTCCAATGGGCGTAGTAGGGCAGCAGCGCCTCGTCGTCGCGGTACAGGCCGAGGATGCGCGTCATCATCGGCTCCGTCGAGCGGTGATAGGCGTAGGCCTCGCGCAGCGCCACCTGCAGCCGGGCTCGCCCGCCGGGCACCGCGCGCCACGGCTCGTAGTCCGGAAGCGGATGGCGCTCGAAGTAGAGACCGCTGCACGCCCACCCGAGCTCGTCGAGGTCCTGGAAGTGGCGGTACACCGTCGCGCGGCCGATCCCTGCCCGTCCCGCGACATCAGCCATCGAGGTGCGGTCCGGCCCCAGCTCCTGGTGCAGCTCGATCGCCGCCTCGACGATCCGCAGCCGCGTCGCCTGCTCGCGCTCGGCCCGCGCCCGTTTCTCGTACCCACGCGTCACGCGATTCATGATACTTTGGTGAGACGACAAGTCTCACGAAGGAGGCTGTAGTGACCTACGACACGCTCGACTTCCTCGGTGCCCCCGCGTGGATCAAGGCCGGCGGCGACACGACGAACGGCTGCGTGGCCGTCATCGAGTGCGTCGACCCTCCGGGCGGGGGCTCACCGCTGCACCGCCATACCCGCGAGGACGAGTGGTTCTACGTGCTGGAGGGCGAGCTCACCGTGTGGGTCGACGGCGAGACGATCACGGCGCCGCAGGGCGCGGTCGCGTTCGCCCCCAACGAGGTCCCGCACACGTTCGTCGTCTCCTCCCCCGAGCCCGCGCGCTACCTGCTGGTCGTCCAGCCGGCCGGCTTCGAGGACTTCGTCCGCGCGGCGTCGCAGCCGGGCGTCGAGATGGACGACCTCGATGACATCGCCGGCGAGTACGGGATCGAGATCCTCGGCCCGCCTGGTCTCCCCTAGTGCGGGCGCAGGCGGCGCGCGAGGTCGGGGTAGTCGAGCAGGAGCCCGTCCTCGTCGACCTCGAACTCGGTCGTGAAGCCGAGGCTCAGCGCGTCGTAGCGCCAGTGCGTCCCGGTGAGCGGCGTGTAGCGCTGGTGCAGCGGCTCGACGGTGAGCTCGGGGATCTGCACCCACGCCGCCGTCGTGTCCGCGGCCTCGCCGAGACGGCGGATCGGCAGCGAGTTCGTGAACGGGCTCGGGTAGATGTCGACGTCGATGCAGCCGTCGAGCTCCGGGTGATCGGTCCACCGCCCCTCGCCGTCGGCCTCGAGCCGCAGCACCCGGTGCTCGTCCCCGAGCACGGCGACCTCGACGTGGCGCGTGCGCCACTGCCCGTCGCAGCGGATCCGGAAATGCGCGTGGATGTTGTCGGGCGTGAGCAGGTCGCTGTCGGCGAACACGCTCTCGGGGGTGCAGGTCACGCTGACGCGCTCCATCCCGTGGCCCTCCCAGCGCTCCCACACCGCCTCCAGCCGCTCGGTCATGCGAGCGCCGCCAGCACCTCGTCGTCGTGCGTCTTGGGCGACGCCTTCGGGATCACGTGCACGACGGTGCCCTCGCCGTCGATGATGAACGTCGAGCGCACAGCGCCCCAGAACTTCTTGCCGTACATCGACTTCTCGGTCCAGACGCCGTAGGCGTCGCAGACCGCGTGGTCGGCGTCGGCGAGCAGCGTGAAGTTGAGCGACTGCTTGTCGTGGAACTTCTTCACCGCCGACACCGGATCCGGCGAGACGCCCACGACGACGGCGCCCGCGGCGTCGTACTCGGCGGCGCGGTCGCGGATGCTGCAGGCCTGCGTCGTGCACCCGCGCGTGTTGGCCTTCGGGTAGAAGTAGAGGACCACGGTGCGGCCGGAGAAGTCCGCCAGCGCGACCTCCTCGTCGTCCTGGTTCGGGAGGGTGAACTGCGGGGCCTTCGCTCCTGCTTCGATCATCATCGAGACAGTACCGTGGCGCCCATGGACCCCTGGGTGCACTCCGCGGCGCAAGAGATCGGCCGCCGCGCCGTGCGCGAGCTCGAGGCACTGGTGGGCGTCTCCTCGCCCTCGGGCGACGTCCAAGGGGCCGACGAGTGCGCCGCCGTGTGCGCGGCGCTGCTGCCCGACGAGGCCGCGATCGAGCGCATCCCGTGCTCCTCCCCCGGCCACGCGCCCGACCTGCTCGCGACGCTCGCCGGCACCGGCTCCAGGCGCCTGCTGCTGCTCGGCCACATGGACACCGTGGTCGCACACGACCGCCACCGGCCGCTGCACCGTGTGGAGGGCAAGCTCGTCGGCTCGGGCGCGATCGACATGAAGGGCGGCGACGTGCTCGCGATCGGCGTCATGCGCGCGCTCGCCAAGCGCCCCGAGGCCTACGGCACGACCGCGCTGCTGCTCGTGTGCGACGAGGAGTGGCGGACAGGCGACCTCGCGCACGTCGATCGCTTCGCCGGCTTCGACGCCTGCCTGTGCTTCGAGGGCGGCGAGCAGACCGCCGGCGGCGAGGACGCGGTGATCGTGCGCCGCAAGGCGGCCGGGACGGTCCGCGTGACCGCTCGTGGCCGCGCCGCGCACTCCGGCTCGGCGCCCGACCGCGGCCGCAACGCGCTGCTGGCGCTCGCCGCCGCCGCCCAGGCCGTGGCCGCCTGCCACGACCCCGCGGGCCCGGACCGCCTCACGTCCGTTCCCACGATCCTCAACTCCGGCGAGGCGTTCAACGTCGTGCCCGGCGGCGGCGAGCTGTTCTGCGACTGCCGGGCCGATGAGCTCGACGCCATCGAGCGCGTGCTCGCCGCCATCCCGGCCGAGGTCGGCGGCGCCGAGCTGCACCCCGAGCTGATCCGCCGCTGGCCGGGGATGCACTCGGAAGAGGCCGTGGGCCCGGTGCTCGACCGCGCCGCCGCCGCGCTCGGCCGCCCGCTGCGCACCGCCTCACGCGGCGGCGCCAGCGACGCGAGCCACTTCGCGTCCGCCATCCCGGTGACGATCGACGGCCTCGGCCCCCGCGGCGGCCGCGCGCACAACCCCGAGGAGTTCGTCCACGAGGACTCGCTCACGCCGCGCGCCGAGGTCGCGCTCGCGGTCGTCAGCGCGGTGCTCTAGCTTCGAGCCAGCGATTCGAGCTCGCGCGGGCGCAGCAGCACGAGCAGCTCGCCGTTCGCGCGCGTCGCGCGCATGGCGGCCACCCCGCCCTTCTTGAAGTCCACCGTCGCGCCCGTGAGGTCGTGCACCACCTGCGTGAACGACGGGTCGTGCCCCACGACCAGCACACGCGCCTCGTCGCCGTGCGCCAGCAGGAGCTCGAGCGCGTTATCGCGCTCGAACCCGTCGGCCAGCACGTCGACGACCTGCGGCTCGATGCTGAGCGCCTGGCAGGCGAGCCTGGCGGTGTCGAGCGCCCGCAGCTTGGGACTCGTGTAGCAGGCGTCGAACTCCACGCCGAGCCGCGCGAGACCCTGGCCGGCGGCGGCCGCCTGCCGCTCGCCGCGCGGCGTCAGCTCGCGATCGGCGTCCGGCTTGGACTCGTGCGGAACGGCCTCCCCGTGACGAAGGAGCCAGAGCTGCGGCGCCATAGCGCCACCTTACCGGCGTCGGCCCGCTCCTCGAACTGCCAGTAGTACATGGCGCGGTACGGGTCGTCGGCCCGATGGACGCCCCCCTCCGGAGCGGGGGCGTCCTCGATCTGCACGCGGGTGAACGGCGCCATCACCCAGCCGCCCACCAACCGCACCTCGCCGACGGGGAGCATGCGGCGCTCGCCGAAGCGGAGCAGCCGCACGACTACGAGCTCGACCTCCCAGCCTCCGTCGTCGGGCCACGTGTCCACGACATGGCCGATCTCTTCCCCGGAGCAGTCCAGCACTCCGAGCCCCATGAGGTGGTGCCGGGACACGATCATGGGAGATGGATCGTCGCACTCGGCACCTCCGCCCATCGGGTGGCGACCCCATTCGACATCCGTCCAGGGTCCGGAGCATGATCCGACATGCGTCCAGGTCAATAGGAGCGGACTGGAGGGCCCGTCCGGCGCTGGCCGCCCTGCGCGGTCCAGCGCACGCGATAGCGCTGGCCCTTGCGGTACTGGACGCGCACGCCGTAGACGCCCGTCGCGGTCGTGGTCAGCCGGCGCAGGCGGCGCCAGCGGCTCGAGCCCGGCCGCCGCACCTGGATCTCCACGCGCGTCGCGGCCCGCTGCGGGCGGATCAGGCCCCACAGCACGTCGCTGCGCCCGTAGCGCTCGACGGCCAGCGGGTTGGCGAACGCGCGGTAGGCGGGCTTGGCGCGGCCGTCGCTCTGCCGCAGCCCGCTCTCGAACCCGCGGAAGGCATAGCCGTCGGGGCGCGGCGCGTCGTCGCGCATGAGGTACTGGGAGAACAGCGCCACCCGGCGCGTGACGTAGGCGATGTGCTCGGCGATCGCGTAGTCGGCCGGCTGGCGCTCGAGCGGCACGCCCGACTGCTCGTCGGGGTGTGACTGGATCCCGAACTGCGTCAGGTAGATCTTCAGGCCGCGAGGGATCCGGCCGGTGCGCCCCGCGCGATCGAGCGCCCGTACGAGCCGCGGCAGCACCCCGATCGTCACGTCGTCCGCGTGGTCGGGCACGAAGCGCGGCCCGAGCTTGGTCGTGTACGCGTGGTGGGCGTAGCCGTCGGCCTTCAGCGGCACGCAGGAGCCGATCCGCTTGTAGTCCTTGTCCAGGCAGGCGATCCCACGCAGGAACCGCAGCGGGTGCACGATCGTGCTGTCGCCGCGGGGCGCGGTCTCCCCGAGCAGGATCGCGTCCCGCCGGTTGCCGCGCACGGAGCGGATCGCGCGGTAGCCGGCGCGGTAGAGGTTGCGGTACAGCGACGGCGAGTACGGCCGGCCCTTGCGGTACTGGGGCGCCAGGAACTGCGGCTGGTTGGGCTCGTTCCAGATCGACCACGTGTCGACCTGCTCGCCGTAGCGCCGCGCGAGCGCCCCCACCCACTGCTCGAACAGCCGGCTGCTCGGGCGGTCGACGTCACCCTCCTTGCCCGCGGTCGCCCACGTCGGCACGGGCCCGCTCGGGGTGAGCATGACCGCGACGCCCTGGCGCGCGGCGGCGGCCATCAGCCCGTCGAGCCGCGACCACGTCGCGCGCGGGTAGGCGTCCGGGTCGGCGGCGTCGAAGTCCGGCTTGCGCTTGCGCGAGGGCGACGGCGCGAAGTCGCGCCAGTGGACGACCTGGCGGACCTGCGTGACGCCGAAGGCCCGGATCTCGCGCAGCGTCTCCGCGCGCGTGTAGTCGAGCAGGTCGTCGGGCGCCTCGAAGCTCATCACCTGCCGCGGTGACGCGACGGCGCCCGCTGGCAGGACGAGCGCCAGCAGCGCGAACATCAACAGGCATCTGCTCATCCGTGAAGCACCCAGGGTACGGTGGCGGACCGGTGAGCGCCATCGTAGACACGCCCGAGGAGGCCGCCGCGCTCGAGCTGCCGCCGCTGCTCGTCCGCCGCCCGCTCGAGGCATTCCTCGACGCAGTGGGGCTCGGCGAGGGTCCGCTCGACGCCGAGCCGGTCGGCGAGGGCCACTCCAACGTCACGTACCTCGTGCACCGCAACGGCGGCTCGTGGGTGCTGCGGCGCCCGCCGCGACCCCCGCTCCCGCCCTCGGCCCACGACGTGCTGCGCGAGGCGCGGCTGCTGCAGGCCGTGCAGGACGCCGACGTGCGCACCCCGCGCGTGCTCGCCACCTGCGACGACCTGGCCGTGATCGGTGCGCCGTTCTACGTGATGGAGCGCGTGGAGGGCGACGTGCTGACCGGCGCGGTGCCGCCGGCGCTGGCCGGCGAGCACGCCCGGATCGGCGCCGAGCTGGTGGACGCGCTGGCGGAGCTGCACGCCGTCGACTGGCGCGCGTGCGGGCTCGAGGGCTACGGCAAGCCGACCGGCTACCTCGAGCGCCAGCTTCGCCGCTTCGGCGGCCTGTGGGAGCACAACCGCACGCGCGAGCTGCCCGTCATGGAGCAGGTGACGGAGTGGCTGGCGGCCCACCGGCCCGACTCCGCCGAGGCGACGATCGTGCACGGCGACTACCGGCTCGGCAACACGATGTTCGCGCCGTCCGCGCCCGCGCGGCTGATCGCGATCTTCGACTGGGAGCTGGCCACGATCGGCGACCCGCTCGCCGACCTCGGCTACCTCGTCGCCACCTGGGCCGAGCCGGGCGACGACGAGGACGCGCTGTTCGGGCTCGGCGCCGTGACGCGCCTAGCCGGGTTCCCGAGCCGCGCCGAGCTCGTCGCGCGCTACGAGGAGCGCACCGCCCGCTCGCTGCCCGAGGTGCGCTGGTACGCCACGCTCGCGCTGTGGAAGTCGGCCGTGTTCCTCGAGGGCTCGTACAAGCGCCGGCTCGCGGGCACGACCGACGACGCGTTCTTCGACCGCCTCGAGGCGGGCGTCCCGGCGATGGCCGAGCGGGCCTGGCGGACGGCTACGGCCGGCGGCCCCGGCCGTACCAGAGCCGGGTGAGGCGGGCCAGCAGCTTCGAGGTCCGCGGGGCGTACGGGAAGTAGTGCAGATCACGCTTCATCGCCAGGCGGGTGACGTAGATCGCCTGCTGGCGCGTGTACTTGCGGATGCCGCCCGCCCCGTGCCGTACGCCGAGCCCCGACTCCTTCCAGCCACCCATCGGCAGCTCGTAGGCGTAGTAGTTCAGGTTCGCGTCGTTGATGCAGGCGAAGCCGCTCTCCAGGCGGCGCGCGATCGCCTCACCGCGCGCCCTGTCCTTCGTCCACACGGAAGCGCCGAGACCGTATGGCGAGTCGTTGGCCAGGCGCACCGCCTCGTCGGCGTCGGCCACCTTCATGAGCGGCAGCGTCGGCCCGAAGGTCTCCTCGCGCATCGCGGTCATCGAGTGGTCGACGTCGGCCAGCACGGTCGGCTCGAAGAAGCGCCCGTCCCCGCCGCGCACGTTGCCGCCCGTGGTCACTCGCGCGCCGGCCTCGCGCGCCTGCTCGACGTGGCGGCGGACGATGTCGAGCTGCGGCGCGAACGTCATCGCCCCCACCTCGACCGTGCCGGGCTCACCGGGGACGCCCTGCCGCAGCGCCCGCACGCGCTCGGTGACGGCGTCGACGAAGCGGTCGTAGACCGGAGCCTCGACGTAGACGCGCTCGACCGAGACGCAGGTCTGGCCGGCGTTCTGCATCGAGTAGTAGGTCGCGGCGTTCGCCGCCCGCTCGAGGTCCGCGTCGGCGAGCACGATCATCGGATCCTTGCCGCCCAGCTCCAGCGACACCGGCGTGAGCGTCTGCGCTGCCTGCGCCATCACCTTCTTGCCGGTCTCGCGTCGAGCCGGTGAACATCACGAAGTCGACCTCGTCGACGATCGCCGAGCCGATGCCCCCGCCGCCGACGGCAACCTGCAGCACGTGCTCCGGCAGCCCGCACTCCCGCAGGCCCTCGGCCAGCAGGAGCGACGTCAGCGGCGTGATGTGGGACGGCTTGAGGACGACGGCGTTGCCGGCGGCCAGGGCGGGAATGGCGTCGCCGAACGAGTTGGTGAGCGGGTAGTTCCACGGGCCGATGACGCCGACGACGCCGACCGGCCGGTAGCGGACGACGAGCCGGCGGCCGAACGCCATCACGGTCGTCGGCCGAACACGCTCGTCGGCCAGGTACTTGGGCGCGCGCTGCGCCCAGAAGCCGAGTGCGCCGGCGCCGTAGACGATCTCGGCGTTCGCCGCGTCCTCCCACGTCTTGCCGGTCTCCTCGACGAGGGTGCGGACCACGCGGTCGGTGTTGTCGACGAGCCACTTCTGCATGCGCCGCAGCACACGACCGCGGCCGTCGAAGCCCAACGCCTCCCAGCCCACCTGGGCGGCGCGCGCCCGCTCGACCATGGCCGGCACCTGGTCCACCGTCGTGGCCGGTACGGTGCGGACGATCCGGCCGGTGGCCGGGTTCTCGACCTCGATGGTGTCCGTCGCCTGGGGCTGCTCGGTCGTGGCCATAGATGGATGCTAAGGCGCTCGCACGAGCTTGCGAGTGCGAGTAAGCCGCATCGCTTCCTCAGCCGTCCGCGGCGAGCCGCTCGATCCGGGCTTCCTGCGTGGGCCGGTCGCGCGCGTCGGTCGGCAGCGTGCCGATCTTGTCGACCACGTCCATGCCGTCCGAGACCTCGCCGAACACCGTGTGCTTGCCGTCGAGCCACGGCGCCGAGGCGGTGGTGACGATGAAGAACTGCGAGCCGTTGGTGTCGGGGCCGGCGTTCGCCATCGCCAGCGCGCCCTTGACCACCTTGTGGTCGTTGATCTCGTCCTTGAACGTGTAGCCGGGGCCACCGGTGCCGGTGCCCTGCGGGCAGCCGCCCTGGATCATGAAGTCGGGGATCACGCGGTGGAAGATCAGCCCGTCGTAGAAGCCCTTCTCCGCCAGGTTGCGGAAGTTGCCCACCGTCTCCGGCGCGTCGTCGTCGAACAGCTCGAGGACGATGTCCCCGTGATTCGTAGTCATTGTCATCTGCGACATGGAGGCCACGGTAGCGGTCAGGCTCGAGCGGGCTCGATGCGCAGGGTATGACCCCTGACCGCCGTCCCGTCGACGGCGCCGGCGACGCGGGTCGCCTCCGCGGCCGGGACCTCGAGCAGCGCGAAGCGCTCCAGCACGCGCACGTTGCGCACGGCCTCGCCGTCGAGGCCGGCCTGCGAGGTGACCGCGTGGATGAGGTCGGCCTCCACCAGCCCGGCGCTGCGGCCGCCCGACGCGATCAGCTTGGTGAAGTCGCCGTTGACGACGCCGGCCTGGTCGTGTGGCTTGCGGTGCCGGCGCGGTGGCTCCTTGGTGCGTACCGGTGCCACGTGGGCGCCGTCGGTCCACGGAGCGACCTGCGTGCCGGCGTGCTTCTCGATCGCCTCGAGGTCGCGCCGCTGGCGCGGCTCGATGAACGTGATCGCCCGCCCTGACCGGCCGACGCGCCCCGTGCGCCCGATTCGGTGCACGTACACGTCCGGCGACGTCGGCACGTCGAAGTTGACGATGTGCGTGACGTCGACGATGTCGAGCCCGCGTGCGGCCACGTCCGTGGCCACGAGCACCGGCAACCGGCCGCTCTTGAAGGAGATCATCACGCCGTCGCGCGAGCCCTGCGACATGTCGCCGTGCAGCGCCTTGACGTTCATGCCCTTGTCGCGAAGCGTGCGGTAGAGCTGCTCGGTGCGGATCTTCGTGCGCGCGAAGACGATCGCCTGCGTCGGGCGCTCGGCCTCCAGCACCCGCACCAGCGAGGCCACCTTGTCGGCCGGCTTGGTCTCGAGGAAGAACTGCTCGACGGTGTCGATCGTGAGCGTCGCGGCCTTGACCTTGATCATCTCGGGGTCGTACAGATGGCGCTCGGCGAGCGCGCGGATCGGCCCGGGCATCGTGGCGCTGAAGAGCGCCGTCTGGCGGCCGTTGGGCGTGAGGGAGAGGATCCGCTCGACGTCCTCGAGGAACCCGAGGTCGAGCATCTCGTCGGCCTCGTCGAGCACCACGTAGCGGCACGAGTGCAGCACCAGCGAGTGGCGGGATATGAGGTCGAGCACGCGGCCGACGGTGCCGACCACGATCGGCGCCCCGCCCTTCAGGTACGCCTGCTGGTCGCGGATCGGCGCGCCGCCGAAGATCGCGACCGGGTTGATGCCCTTCGGCGCCCCGTACACGCGCAGCGCCTGGGTGACCTGGATGCACAGCTCGCGCGTCGGCGTGAGCACGAGCCCCTGCACCTCCGGGTCGGACGCGTCGATCGACTGGATCATCGGCAGCCCGAAGGCCGCGGTCTTGCCGGTGCCGGTCTGCGCCTGGCCGATCACGTCACGGCCCTCGAGCAGCACCGGGATCGCCTGCTCCTGGATCGGGCTCGGCGTCTCGTAGCCCACGTCGCGCAGCGCCGCGAGGATCTCCTCGGAGAGGCCGAGGTCCGCAAAGGTCGTCATTCCGACGCTGCAGCTTATGACGGCGCGTCGACTACCCTGCCCGCCCGATGACGCTCACCGTGGTCGGTTCCATCGCCTTCGACGCCGTCGAGACGCCCACGGGGCGCCGCGACCGCCTGCTCGGCGGCGCCGCTGTGCACTTCGCGCTCGCCTCGTCTTTCCTCGCGGAGACCCGTGTGGTCGGACCCGTGGGGGACGACTTCGGCGAGGCCGAGTACGCCGTGCTGCACGAGCGCGGGGTGCTGACCGACGACATCGAGCACGTCCCCGGCGGCAAGACGTTCTTCTGGGCGGGCCGCTACGAGCGCGACCCGAACGTGCGTCACACGCTGCAGACCGACCTCAACGTGTTCGCCGACTTCGAGCCCAAGCTCTCGGACGCCTCGCGCGCGGCCGAGACCGTGTTCCTGGCCAACATCCACCCGGACTTGCAGCGCGCCGTGCACGACCAGTGCCCGGACGCGCGCTTCGTGGCCATGGACACGATGAACATGTGGATCGAGGTCACGCGCGAGTCGCTCGAGCGCACGATCGCCGGCGTCGACTGCCTGATCGTCAACGACGAAGAGGTCAAGCAGCTCACGGACGAGCCGAACCTCGTGCGCGCCGCCCGCGCGGTGCACGAGCGGGGGCCGCGGGTGGTGATCGCCAAGCAGGGCGAGCACGGCGCGGGCATGTACACGCCGGACGGCTTCTTCGGGCTCCCGGCGTACCCGACCGCCGACGTGGTGGACCCGACAGGCGCGGGCGACACGTTCGCCGGCGGCTTCATGGGCTACGTCGCCGCGCACGTCGGCGAGGAGCTCTCCGACGAGCTGCTGCGGCGCGCGATCGCCTACGGCACCGCGATGGCCTCTTTCAACGTCGAGGCCTTCGGGACCGAACGCATGCAGACGCTGACCGGCGACGAGATCGCCGAGCGCGTGGCCGCGCTCCAGCGCGTCACGCGCTTCGACGCGGCGCCCGTGCCGCTGCGCGCCTGACCTCACACGGGCCTCACGAAAGGCTCATGGAGGGGCGACCGGACGCACCTAGCGTTTCGGCTCCCCGACCAGGAGTTGCTTTCCCATGTCAATCGAACTGACCGTCGATGAGGCCCGCGTGATGGCGTTCCTCGAGCGCATCGTCGACGAGATCGGCGCCGCGCTGAACGTGCCGATGACGGTGATCGGCGATCGCCTCGGCCTGTACCGCGCGATGGCCGACGGCGCCTCCGTGACGCCGGCGGAGCTGGCCGAGCGGACGGGCACGCACGAGCGCTACGTGCGCGAGTGGCTGGCCGGCCAGGCCGCCGGCGGCTACGTCGCGCACGACCCCGACGCGGGCACTTACAGCCTCCCGCTCGAGCACGCAGCGGTGCTCGCCGACGAGCGCAGCCCCTTCTACCAGGGCGGTCTGTACCAGTCCGCGAGCGCGGCCATCCACTCCCAGGACGACGTCACCGCCCGCTTCCGCAGCGGCGACGGGCTCGGCTGGCACGAGCACCACCACGACGTCTTCGAGGGCGTCGGGCGCATGTTCGGCGTCTCCTACCGCACGTTCCTCGTCGAGCAGTGGATCCCGGCACTCGACGGCGTCGACGCCAAGCTCCGCCAGGGCGCGCTGGTCGCCGACGTCGGCTGCGGCCTCGGCATCTCCACGGTGCTGCTGGCCCAGGCCTACCCCGAGTCGCGCTTCGTCGGCTTCGACTACCACGAGGAGTCGCTCGAGCAGGCGCGCCGGAACGCCGAGGAGGCGGGTGTCGCCGACCGCGTCGAGTTCGTCGCCGCGACGGCGACCGACTTCCCGGGCTCGGGCTACGACCTGATCGCGTGCTTCGACGCCCTGCACGACATGGGCGATCCCGAGGGCGCCGCGCGCCACATCCACGCGGCGCTCGCCGACGACGGGACGTGGCTGCTCGTCGAGCCGAACGCCGGCGACTCGGTGGCCGAGAACATGCACCCGATCGGCCGCCTCCAGTACGGCTACTCGGTGCTCGTCTGCACGCCGGGGTCGCTCTCACAGCCGGGCCGCGCCGGCCTCGGCACGGCTGCCGGCCAGGCGCGCCTCTCGGAGGCGATCCTCGGCGGCGGCTTCGCGCGCGTCCGCCGGGTCGCGGAGACGCCGTTCAACATGGTGCTGGAAGCTAGGCCCTAAGGGGGTGCCCAACGGGACATCGCTCTACACGGAATGGCCCGTTGGGCGGGGTCCCCCACTAAATCGGTAACCGACGCCGCGCACGGTCTCGAGCGTGTCCGCCCTGTCGCCCAGCTTGCGGCGCAGGGCGGACACCACGACGTCGACCACGTTCGAGCCGCCGTCCCAGTCGTAGCCCCACACGTCGCGCAGCAGCGCGGCGCGCTCGACCGGCCGGCCCTCGCGCGCGCGCAGGTACGCAAGCACGCCGGCCTCGAGCCGCGTCAGGCCCTCGACGTGCAGGTCGTCGGCCTCGACGCGCAGCTCGCGCGCGCCGAGCTCGCTCAGCCAGCCGTCGACCGAGGCGGGCCCGAAGTCGAGGCACACGGAGTCGGGGACGCCTTCGAGCGGGAGGTAGCCGATCACCAGCGAGCACGTGGAGTCGGGGGCGACGAAGTCGACCGCCGCCGCGTACACGCGCCGCAGCTGCGGCCGCAGCTCGACCTGGCGGCGCGTGACGTCAAGGAACAGCGCGGCTGCCGACGGGCCGTAGTTCGCCACGATCCGGCGCATGAAGACGACCCGCTGGTCCCGCGGGACGGGAGTGCGGCGCATGTGCTCCCGCCAGCCGGCCGCCAGCGGGTCGCGGTCGAGCAGTCGCCGGCTCACGTCGGCGGGGTCGGCGAGGATCGCGAAGCCGCTGACGGCGTCGTGCTCGTCGCGGGTGACGATGAACCCCTCGGGCAGCGCCTCCCACCAGTCCGCCAGGTGCTCGAAGTCGGGCGCGAGGGTCCGCATGGCGTCGAGGTCGGCGGCACGGGCAGCCTCGACGCGGTGCTCGCCGGCGGCGGGCGGGAAGAAGACCTGACGCACGCCCTGGTCCTCGATCAGGTACAGGATGTCGGCCGTGTACCGGGAGACGTCGCGCGGCGGCGCGCCGCGCAGCTCGGCCCGCAGGCGGCCCCACGCCGCCGCGCGCAGGCGCCAGTACTCGGGCGGGTCGGCGGCACGCAGGAGCGCGGCCGCGACCTCGCGGATCGTGTCGTGCACGACCAGGCCGTCGGCGCCGGGCTCGACGAACGGCAGCCCTCGCAGGCGGTCGTACGCGGCGGCGTAGTCCTCGCCCGGCAGCATCGCCTCGAGCACCGAGAGCGTCGTGCGGCGGACGAGCGCGGCGGCGTGCAGCGCCCGGCGCGTCGGCTGGTCGAGCCCGTCGAGGTACAGGCGGGCGAGCTCCTCCCCGACCGCGCCGGCGGCGATCGCCTCGAGCGCGGCGCCCGGGCGGTCGCGCAGCGCCCACGCCGCGAGCTGGAGGCTCAGCGCGTGGCCGTGGCAAAGGGCGTTCACGCGGCGCGCCGTGTGGTCGTCGACGCCGTTGCAGCGCAGCAGCGCGACGGCGTCCTCGTGCAGCAGGTTGCCGATCGGCAGCGAGTCCAGGAGCGAGCCGTAAGCGCCCCAGTCGCGGGTCGGCGCGTCGCGGCCGGCCAGCACCACGCGCACGTGGCCGGCCAGGGCGGGGACGAACGTGCGCGCGAACCACGCGTCGATCGCGCGGATGAGCTCGTACGAGTCCACGAGCAGGACCACGCGCTCGCCACGGGCGGCCAGCGCGGCGGCGGCCTCCTGCACCGACGACGCGTCGAGCGCGGCAAGGAACGATCCCTGGGTGGCGTAGACGCCGTGCGCGTCCAGCAGCACGACCTCCGCGCCCGCGGCCCGCGCGTCGGCCTCGAAGGCGTGCAGCAGGGTCGTCTTCCCGACGCCGCCGAGCCCGTGGACGTGTGCCACCACCGGGCCGCCGTCCGTGAGCAGCGCGCCCAGCCGCGCCCGTTCGCGCTCGCGGCCGACGATCGCGTCCGAACGCTCCTGCAGCAGTGCTCCGAGCGTCGCGGCCATCGCGCGCAACGTACGGGTCGCGCGCCGCCCGGTCACTGGAGCTAGCACGACTTTTCGCGCGCCAAGCACTCGTACCGAATCGGCTGAAGGGGTAGCCTCACGCTGTGGGCTGGGCGATGCTCTACCTGTTCGTCGTGCTCAAGCTGCCGATCGTGGCGGCCTGCCTGATCATCTGGTGGGCGGTGCGCCAGGAGACCGAGCACGACGAGGACTCGGGAGGCGGCGGTGGCCGGCGGCGGCCGCATCCCCCGCCGAAGCTCCCGCACGCGCCGCGCCGCGGCCCGCACCGCGAGGCCGCACTGCCCTCGCCGCCCCGCACGCGCACGTTCCGCGAACGTACGCGCGAGCCGCTGCACTGATTGGCAGACTTGCGGGCGTGATCACGTCCGTCCTCTCCGACGGCACGATCCGCCGCCTCGTCGAGGAGGGCCGGATCGGCATCGACCCCTGGGACCCGGAGCTCGTGCAGCCCGCGTCGGTCGACCTCCGGCTCGGCGACTCCTTCCGCGTCTTCCACAACCACCGCGTGACGGCGATCGACCTCCGCGAGCCCCCGCGCAACCTCACCGAGGAGGTCGTCGTCTCCGACGGCGACCCGTTCGCGATCCACCCGGGCGAGTTCGCCCTCGGGCGCACGCTGGAGACGGTCCGGATCCCCGACGACATCGTTGCTCGCATAGAAGGTAAATCGAGTTTGGGGAGACTCGGGCTGATCGTCCACGCCACGGCGGGGTTCGTGGATCCTGGCTTCTCCGGCTCGCTGACGCTGGAGATCACCAACCTCACGCGCGTGCCGATCAAGCTCTACGCCGGGCTCGCGATCGCCCAGCTCTCGTTCATGGCGCTCGACGCGCCCGCCGAGCATCCGTACGGCTCTGAGGCGCTGGGCTCGCACTACCAGGGCCAGGTGGCCGCCACCGAGTCCCGCTACATGCGGTAGCTTCCGCGGCCGTGCTGCTCGGGACCCTGATGGCCGCCGCCGAGGCCGGCGAGGAGGAGAGCTCGAAGACGCTCTTCTACGTGATGGGAAGCGTGCTCGCCGTCTTCGCGGTCATCGTCTCCGCGATCGGCATCCGTGCCCACGAGACGTTCCCGCCGAGCCAAGGCGCCGCCCGCGGCATCATGACGCTCGCCTCGGTCCTCGTCGCCCTCACGCTCGCCTCCGCCATCCTCACCAGCTAGCGCCCGTCGATCGCGTGACGGTCGGCTCGCAACGACACGCGTTCGACGTTCCCGACGACGTCGCGTACTTCAATACCGCCAACCTGGCGCCCCACCTCCACGCGGTGCGCGCGGCTGGCGAGACGGCGCTGGATCGGCGAGGCAGGCCGTGGTCGATCGGCGCCGGCGACTGGTTCACCGACGTCGAGCGACTGCGGACGCTGTTCGGGGAGCTGCTGGGCGACGACGGAGAGGGTGTCGCGATCATCCCGGCGACCAGCTACGGGTTCGCGGTCGCCGCCCGGAACCTGCCGCTCGAACGCGGGCAACGAGTCCTCGTCCTCGCTGAGGAGTACCCCTCGGGCATCTACGCGTGGCGGTCGGCGTGCCGAAAGACCGGCGCCGAGGTCCTCACGGTCGAGCGCGAGCCGGGCCAGACCTGGACCGACGCCGTCCTCGCCGCGCTCGACGACACGGTCGCGATCGTCAGCGTTCCCAACGTCCACTGGACCGACGGCGCGCTCGTGGACCTCGAGGCGGTCGCCGCTCGTGCCCGCGACTTGGGGGCACGGCTCGTGATCGACGGCAGCCAGTCGATCGGGGCGATGCCGCTCGACGTGGCGGCGCTGCGCCCCGACTTCGTGATCAGCGTCGGCTACAAGTGGCTGCTCGGCCCGTTCGGAGTGGCCTACATGTGGGTCGCCGGCGAGCACCGCGACGGGGAGCCGATCGAGGAGAACTGGATCCTCCGCGCCGGCTCCGAGGATTTCGCGCGGCTCGTCGACTACCGCGACGAGTACGCACCCGGCGCCCGGCGCTTCGACGTCGGGCAGCGCACCCAGTTCGAGCTCGTGCCCATGGCGATCGCGGCGCTGCAGCAGCTGACGGCATGGCAGATCCCGCAGGTCGCCGCCGCGCTCGCCGTGATCACCGGGCGGATCGCCGACCGCGCCGGCCGGCTCGGTCTCGAGGCGCAGCCCGTCGACCGGCGCGGGCCGCACATGCTCGGCGTCCGGTTGCCGACCGGCGCGGGCGAGCGGACCCTCCGGGCGCTCGCCGAGACCGGCTGCTACGCCGCGGTTCGAGGCGCGTCGCTGCGCATCTCTCCACACCTCCACGTCAGCGACGAGGACGCCGAACGGCTGTTCACCGCATTGGACGGCGTCGCCGGGACGTGAAGCGTGCCGCAGTAGGGCGCCATTAGGCGCCGCGTGGGCCCATGCCGCACAATGAACGCATGCGCACCGAGGAACAGACCACTGCGGGCGGTGACGGCGTGGCCACGGCGGCCGAGACCCTGACGATCACGGACAACCGGACCGGGCGGACCTACGAGGTGCCGATCGAGGACGGGACCGTGCGCGCGCTCGCGCTGCGCGACATCAAGGTCGACGACGACGACTTCGGCCTCATGACGTACGACCCGGCGTTCATGAACACCGCGTCGTGCCGCTCGGCGGTCACCTACATCGACGGGGACAAGGGCATCCTCGAGTACCGCGGCTACCCGATCGAGCAGCTCGCGGAGCAGTCCACCTACCTCGAGGTCGCCTACCTGCTCGTCCACGGCGAGCTGCCCACCCAGGCCCAGCTCGACGAGTGGACGCACGAGATCACCATCCACACGTTCGTGCACGAGAACGTGAAGAAGTTCATGGAGGGCTACCGCTACGACGCCCACCCGATGGGGATGCTGCTCTCGTCCGTCGGCGCGCTCTCGACGTTCTATCCGGACGCGTCGCAGATCAAGGATCCGGAGATCCGCTACTCCCATGTGATCCGGCTGATCGCGAAGATGCCGACGCTCGCCGCCTTCGCGTACCGGCACAACATGGGGCAGCCCTACGTCTATCCGGACAACGACCTGCGCTACCCCGGCAACTTCCTCAACATGCTCTACAAGATGACCGAGCTCAAGTACCAGCCGGACCCCCGGCTGGAGCGCGCGCTCGACATCCTCTTCATCCTGCACGCCGACCACGAGCAGAACTGCTCGACCTCGGCGGTGCGGTCGGTCGGCTCTTCCCAGGTCGACCCCTACTCGGCCACCGCGGCCGGCGTCTCCGCGCTCTACGGCCCGCTGCACGGCGGCGCCAACGAGGCCGTGCTGCGCATGCTGCGGCGGATCGAGAGCACCGACAACATCCCGGACTTCATGCAGGGCGTGAAGGACGGCAAGGAGCGCCTGATGGGCTTCGGCCACCGGGTCTACAAGAACTACGACCCGCGCGCGAAGATCATCAAGAAGGCCACCGACGAGGTCTTCGAGGTCACCGGCACCAACCCGCTGCTCGACATCGCGCTCGAGCTCGAGCGGATCGCGCTCGAGGACGACTACTTCGTCTCGCGCAAGCTGTACCCGAACGTCGACTTCTACTCGGGCCTGATCTACGAGGCGCTGGGGATGCCGGTGGGCATGTTCCCCGTGCTGTTCGCGATCCCACGCACGAGCGGATGGATCGCACAGTGGCTGGAGATGATCGACGACTCGGAGCAGAAGATCGCGCGCCCGCGGCAGATCTACACCGGCGATCGCAGCCGCGACTACTTGCCGATCGGCGACCGTAGGTAGTAAAATGAAACCGTGCTGTACACCCTGCCGGACGGCACCCCCGTCCGCATCCGGTCGATCGCGCCGGACGACAAGGAGCGCCTCGCCCGCGGGCTGCGCCAGCTGAGCCTGGAGAGCATCCGCAAGCGCTTCCTGGCGGCGAAGCCGCGCTTCACCAGCTCCGAGCTGCGGTACCTGACCGAGGTCGACGGCATCAACCACATCGCGCTCGTGGCGGTGCTCGCCGACGATCCCGACCAGCTCGTGGCGGTCGCCCGCTGCGTGCGCCTGCCCGACCGGCCGGCGACGGCCGAGATGGCCGTCGTGGTCGGCGATCCGTTCCAGGGCCAGGGCGTCGGCCGCGCCATCACCCACGCGCTGGCGGACGCCGCGATCGACGTCGGCATCCGCCGCTTCGCGGCCACCATGGCGGGCGACAACGTCGCCGCGCGGCGCCTCATGCAGACCTTCGCCCGGCGGCTCGAGGAGAGCCGGATCGAGGGCGGCGTGCAGGAGATGCTCGTGGACCTGGTGGCCTAGGCACCGGTACGCTGGCCGCTCGGGCGCCGATCCCCGGTGCCCCTGCCTCTTACCAGGTGCCCCCCAAGCGCTCTCTCGTGTCGACGGCCACCGGCCACCCGCCGGTCATCGAGCCGGAGCGCGCCCAGTCGTACCTCGACGTGGCCAGCGCGCTGCTCGTGATCCTGACCGCGGACGGCGTCGTGTCCATGCTCAACCGCGAGGGGCGTCAGGTGCTCGAGGACCCTGCGGGTGAGCTTGTAGGCGCCAACTGGCTCGCCGAGGTGGTGCCGCCCGAGGAGCGCGCGAGCGCTCGCCGCGCCCTCACGCGCCTGCTCGCCGAGGAGGACGCCGTCGAGCACTACGAGGGCGAGGTCCTGACCCGCTCGGGCCTGCGACGCCAGATCGCCTGGCAGACCACCTGCCTGCGCGACGCCCACGGGCAGCGCGTCGCCGTGCTCTCGGGGCAGGACATCACCGAGCGCGTGCGCGCCGAGGCCCAGCTGCGCAAGCTCGCGTTCTTCGACTCCGTCACCGGGCTGCCGAACCGCGCGCAGCTCGAGTCGCGCCTGCGCGCGGCGGTCACGCGCGCCCGCCGGCGCGGACGGGCGGTGGCGCTCCTGCTCGTCGACCTCGACAACTTCAAGCTCGTCAACGACACGCTCGGCCACACCGCGGGCGACCGCCTGCTGCGACGCGTGGGCGCGCGCCTGCGCGGGATCGGCGGCGACGACGACGCTACTCGCGCGCCATGGCGGCGACGAGTTCCTGCTGCTGGCCGGCGACATCGCGCGCGAGGACGCGGCGGCGGCCGGCCGCGGGCTGGCCGACGAGCTCGCGACCCGCCTGGCCAAGCCGTTCACCGTCGCCGGGATGGAGTTCCACGTCGAGGCGAGCATCGGCATCTCGCTGTTCCCGCAGGACGCCGACGGCGCCGAGGAGCTGCTCCAGCACGCCGACGTGGCGATGTACCAGAGCAAGGGCCGCGGCCGCGCCGCCTGGACGCTCTACACGGGGGTGACGCGCGAGCCGCTCGAGCGGCTCGCCCTCTCCACGCGCCTGCGGCGGGCGATCGAGCGCGGCGAGCTGGCCCTGCACTACCAGCCGATCGTGTGGACGGCGAGCGGGCGCATGCACTCGATGGAGGCGCTGCTGCGCTGGCAGGACCCCGACCGCGGGCTCGTGATGCCCGACGAGTTCATCCCCGCCGCCGAGGAGATGGGCCTGCTCGAGCCGATCGGTGCCTGGGTGATCGAGGCGCTCGCCGCGCAGATCAAAGCCTGGCAGGGGCAGGGGATCGAGCCGCTCGTGTCGTTCAACGTGTCGCCCCGTGAGCTGCACCGGCCGGACTTCGCGGCAGAGCTGGGGGAACGGCTGCGGATCGCGGGCGTCGACCCGTCGCTGCTCACGATGGAGCTCACCGAGTCCGCCACGCTGCGCGAGCCCGAACGGATCGGTCCCCTGCTCGCCGACCTGCGGGCACTCGGGCTGCGGCTGGCGATCGACGACTTCGGCGCCGGCTGGTCGTCGCTCTCGCGCCTGCGCGTGCTGCCCGTGCAGACGCTGAAGATCGACCGCTCGTTCCTGCGCGAGATCCCCGAGGACCCGGAGGCGGGCGCGATCGTGCGCGCGGTCATCGCGCTGTCGGACGCACTCGGCATGACGACGGTGGCCGAGGGCGTCGAGCGGACGGTGCAGCAGCACTTCCTGGCCGCCCAGGGGTGCCCGCTGTCGCAGGGCCAGCTGTTCGGGTCGGCGCTGCCGCCCGCAGCGATGACCGAGCGCCTCCTGGACGAGCGGCCCTAGGTGCGCCGGCTCGCCGCCGTGCCGTGGACCACCGCGGTCCCGCTCGGAGCCGTGGTCGTGCTGGCCCTCACCTGGGGCCGCGACCTCGGCTGGGCGCCGGTGGTCGTGGTCGGGGCGATCCTGGCCGCCGCCGTGCTCTCGGCCGTGCACCACGCCGAGGTCGTCGCCCATCGCGTCGGCGAGCCGTTCGGGTCGCTAGTACTGGCCGTGGCCGTCACGGTCATCGAGGTGGCGCTGATCGTCACGCTGATGGTGTCGGGCGATCCGGAGGAGACCGCCACGCTCGCGCGCGACACGGTCTTCGCGGCGGTGATGATCACCCTGAACGGGATCATCGGGGTGTCGGTGCTCGTCGGCGCGCTGCGGCGCCACGTCGCCGACTTCAACGCCGAGGGCTCGGGCAGCGCGCTCGCGGCCGTCGCGACGCTGGCCACGGTCTGCCTCGTGCTGCCGACGTTCACGACGAGCGCCCCGGGGCCGGAGTTCTCGACCGCCCAGCTCGCGTTCGCGGCCGTGGCCTCGATCGCCGTCTACGCGCTGTTCGTCGTGGTGCAGACGGTGCGCCACCGGGACTACTTCCTGCCCGTCGGCGAGAGCGGCGGCGAGGAGGAGCACGCGCCGCCGCCGTCGGACCGCGCGGCGCTCACGAGCCTCGGGTTGCTGGTCGTGGCGCTGGTGGCCGTCGTCGGGCTGGCGAAGACGATCTCGCCGGCGATCGAGGACGGCGTGGAGGCTGCGGGCTTCCCGCCGTCGGCCGTCGGCGTGATCATCGCGCTGCTCGTACTGGCGCCGGAGTCGCTGGCGGCGGTGCGGGCCGCGCGCCGCGACCGCGTGCAGACGAGCTTCAACCTCGCGCTCGGGTCCGCGATGGCCAGCATCGGACTCACGATCCCGGCGATCGCCGTCGCCTCGATCTGGCTCGAAGGGCCGCTCGAGCTGGGCCTCGGGGCCACCCAGATGGTGCTGCTGGCGATCAGCGTGGTGGTGAGCGTGCTGACGGTCGTCCCGGGGCGGGCGACGCTGCTCGAGGGCGGCGTGCACATCGCGCTGTTCGGCTCGTTCCTGTTCCTCGCCGTGAATCCGTGGCGGCGCTCAAGCGCGGGCGCCGCGCGCCCGATGCTCCTTAGATGCGACCGATCCGGTCTCTGCGCGCGCTCCTGCTCGACGTTCCCCCGGCACACGGGCGGATCCTGGTGCGCGCGATGGAGGACGCCGGGTGGCGGCTGCGGGTCGAGCACGCGGACGGCACGGAGGAGCTGACGGCGGCGCTGCAGCGCCGCGGCTGGGGCGCCGTCCTGTACGCCGGCGATGGGTCGAATCCGGTGCCGGCGCGCAAGGCGCTCGCGCTCGTGCGGCTCGCCGACCCGCATCTGCCGTTCCTCGCCGTCTCCCCCTACGTGCACGCCGGCGACCTGGCCGCGGTCGTGCGCGGGCTCGACGGCGCGGCCGCCGTGGTGCCGGACCCGGCACAGCTCCCGCGGGCGCTCCAGCGCGCGCTCGACGCCACCCGCCTGCGCCGCCGCGTCGGCAGCGCCCATCGCTTCCTCGCCGCCCAGCAGGCGATCACGGACCACGTCGCCGCCGGGCTGGAGCCGCGCGAGCTCGTCGAGCGCTCGCTGGCCACGCTCGGCGAAACGCTCGGCTGGAGCTGCGGCGCCGTCTGGCGGCCGTCCGAGAGCGGCGGCGGGGCGCTGCGCTGCGCGGCCACCTGGACGCCGGCGGCCGCGCCGCCGGAGATCGAGGCGCTGTCGGCGGCCACGCGGGCGACGGCGTTCGCGGCCGGCCAGGGCCTGCCCGGGCGCGTGTGGGCGTTCCGGCGCCCGAGCTGGGTGGCGGACGTGGGCGCGGACGGCAGCGAGCCGCGCGGCGCCGCGGCCCGGCGCGCCGGCGTGATGACCGCGACCGCCTTCCCGATCGCGATCGCCGACCGCTGCGCCGGCGTGATCGAGTTCTTCTCCCGCGGCGTGAGCCCGCCGAACGCCGAGATGTCGGCGATGTTCGCCGCCGTCGGCGGCCAGCTCGCCCAGTACCTCGGCAACCACGCGCCGGCGGGCGACGGAATCCGGCGCTGGCTGGACGCCGTCGAGGCCCCGCTGCTGGCGCTCGACGCCGAGGGGCGTGTGCTGCTGGCCAACCGCAACGCGTGCGCGCTGGCCGGGCGCCCGGAGGCCGAGCTGCTGGGCGTCGCGTGGGTCGACGCCGCCGTGTCCGAGGCCGAGCGGGCTGCCGTGCGCGCGGCCTTGGCCGGCGGCGAGCGCGCCCAGCATGCCGTCGATGGCGAGCGTACGGTCAGCTGGCAGCTCTCCCCGCTCTCGGAGGCCGACGGCGTGCTCGGCACCTGGGCGACCGGCACCGTGCGCGCGGCCCTATCGTGAGGGTGTGCGCCGCGTCGCGTTGACCTGCTGCATCGCCGCCGTGCTCGTCGCGGGCTGCGGGGACGACGACGAGACCGAGCAGCCGGCGTCCGCGCCCGCGCTCGCCGAGCTGCGGGTGGCGGTCGACCGCGACGGCAAGGGCGGCCGGGAGGCGCGCACGGAGATGGTGCGCTGTGGCGCGGCAGCCGACTCGGCGCTGTGCGAGGACGTCGCCACGCTGCGCCTGGCCGACCTCGAGCCCAGGAGCGGGGCGGTCGCCTGCTCGCAGCAGTACGGCGGCCCGGAGACGGCGACGATCACCGGCACGCTGCGCGGCGAGCGCGTCGACCTGAAGCTCTCGCGCGTCAACGGGTGCGAGATCGCGCGCTGGGAAGCCGCCGGCACGCTGGTGCAGTGAGCCGCTGGCGGGTGACGGTCCGCACCGGTCCGCGCGTCGACAAGCTGCGCGCGGCCTCGCTCGCCGAAGCGCTCGAGCTGCTCGAGGCCGAGACCCGCGCGGCGGCCACGACCACGCGACGCGGGACGATCGATGCCCGCATCCGGACGTTCGAGCCGGCCGACCAGGTCGCCACGCGCGCCGAGCTGCGCGGTCCGGGCGTGCGCGCGGGCCTCGACGTGCGCGGCGACACGAGCGTCCAGGCGTGGACCGGCCGGGTGCGGCGGTCGCCACTGGAGCCGCAGGCGGGCGAGGACGCGTACGCGGCGCTGCGCCGCCTCCTCGAACGCACTTGATTTCCACCGTCGGATGCCGGAATGTCCTGCGTAGTCGAGAGGAGCAGCGATGAGACGGTTCCGGTTCGGGCGCCCGACGCCCGCCATGGCGGTGGCAGTGATAGCGCTGTTCGTGGCCCTCGGCGGGACCGGCTACGCCGCCTTGAACCTGCCGCCGCACAGCGTGGGCAAGAAGGAGCTCAAGCGAAACGCGGTCACGACCGCCAAGGTCGACAACAACACGCTGCGCCTCAAGGACTTCTACCGCCGCGACCTCAACCGGCTGCTCAGGCGGGCGGCGGCGGGCGGCGAGGAGTTCGAGGACTTCGAGGATTTCGAGGACTTCGATGAGCCGATCACGGACGACGGCGGGGGCGACACGAGTGCTGAGAGCGCCGAGAGTGCGGCGCTGCTCACGGGCGCGGCCGGAGGCCTTCCGGACTCGGGCGACCCGGCCGAGCGCGCGCCGCTCAGCGGCTCCAGCAGCTCGGGCGCCAGCGCGACGGCCGCCGCGACCCTGTCTCCCAATCGCGAGCTCGACCTGAGCGACCTCGGCGTGGCGCTCGCCAATGACGTGCCCGCTGGCGCATCGGTCGCCGTCGAGGTCGTGACGAGGACGCTCGCCGACGCGGCCGAGACCGTCGTGATCGGCTGCACCGTCACCGGCACGGCAGGCGCGACCGACCAGACGTGCACGGCGGCGGGACCGGGGACGCTGACGGCCAACCGGCTCGTCTACATGCGGATCACCGTCGCCGGCGGTGGCGTGAACCTGAGCCAGGGCTACTGGGGCGTGAGCGTCGAGCCGTAGCGGGTCAGCCAACGCGCGTGCTCGCGCCAGTCGGGCACGCGCGACTCGAGCAGGCGCCCAGAAGCGCGGCGAGTGGTCCATCACCTCGAGGTGGCAGACCTCGTGCTCGACCACGTAGTCGAGCACCGCCTCGGGCGCCAGCAGGAGCCGCCAGTTGAACGACATCGCGCCGCCGGACGAGCATGACGCCCAGCGGGTGCGCTGGCCGCGGATCGTGAGCTTCGTGTACGAGGTGCCGGCGCGGGCTACGGCAGCGTCGAGCCGCGGCGCGATCTCCGCACGGGCGGCGCGCCGGTACCAGCGCTCGACGGCCGCGCCGCCGTCGTGCTCGGGCACCAGCAGGACGTCGCCGCGCCGGTGCGCGCGGGTGCGGGCACGCTGGGGGACGAGGATGAGCTCCGTCCCGAGGTAGGGAACCGTCCCGGGCGTGCGGCCGACCTCCTCGGCGGCGCGGGCGAGCGCGCGGCGGCGGCGCTCGATCCACGGGCGCAGCTCCCGCACGGCCTCGTCGGCGGCGCGAGCCGGAGCGCGCGGCGGCAGCGTGACGCTGACCGCGCCGTCGCTCCCCACGCTCACGCGCACGCGCCGCGCGCGCGAAGAGCGCCGGAGGGTGTACTCGGCCTGGATCCACCGATGACCGGTGGATGTGTCGCCGGGATCGGTGGATTCAGGCCTGGTCACCGCTGCCATGATGGCGGCCATGGCGGACTGGACCGTGCGGCTGCCTCCCGGCGTGCGGGAGCCCTACGCGGTCTACATCAACGGCGTCCGCCAGGAGCCGGGCCGCGACTACGAAGTCCGCGGGCTCGTCCTCATCTTCGACCGCCCGCTCGTCAAGGAGGGCCGGCTCGGCTTCTGGCGCTGGTTCTGGGGCGCCTGGGGGATCGGGACCTACCGCAAGAACGACCAGGTCGACATCACCTGGGAGGTCGACGGCCAGCCTCGAGTGGCCCACGCCGTCGACATCGAGCCACCGGGCTCGTGAATCCGGTAGCGTCGCGCAAAGTCACATTCATCGTCCATCGGAGGGCGTATGAGAGGGAGAGGGGTTTTCGCGGCAGCCGTGGCGGCGCTGCTGCTCATTCCGGCCACCGCGACCGCGGCGCCGCCGCCTGGCGGGGCGATCTCGGACAACCTCGACTATGTCACGCGCGTGGCGGGCGCGGCCGGCATCACCGAGGGCAAGTTCGACAAGGTCCGCGGCAAGAAGGTGCTCGTCGTCACCGGCCGCTTCGGCTTCAAGACCTACGACGTGAGCAATCCCGAGGCTCCGGCGTTGCTCGACGAGTTCCTGCCGGCGGGCATCGCGCCCCCGGGCCGGAGCACCACGTCGCCACTCGGCGGCTACTGGCAGGACGAGGACATGGAGCTCGACACGCGGCGCAAGCTGATCATCGGCGCGCTCGACCCGCGGCACGACGCCGACGCACCCGCGGACGGGGCGTGCCCGCACGACGACACCCTCGCCGTCCGCGACGTCGACTGCAAGAGCGGCTTCTTCGTGATCTCGTACGCGGACCCGGCGAACATGCGCCAGGTCGGCGACTTCGTGAGCCTGCCGTCGGGCCACACGGCGAGCTGCATCCGGAACTGCAAGTACATCTGGACCGGCGGCCCGGCGCGGCGCTCGGATCAGGACTGGCTGAACACGACCATCACCCCGGTGATGGGCCAGCCGATCACGCTGCAGAACCGCCTGATCGGCGACGGCCGGCCGATCTGGGTCACGGACCTCCGCGACCCGGCGAACCCGAAGGTGTCGGACGAGCCGGTCGACCTCTACCGCAACGACCAATACACGGACTACTCGCACGACGTCGACGAGGACGCGCGCGGCATCGCCTGGGTTGCCGGCCGCGGCGGGATCCGGGGCTACGCCACGAAGGGCGTCCATCGTGACCCGTACCAGAACCGCTGGCGCCGGGCGACGCCGTTCGATCCGATCCTCGTGGCAGGCGGCGGCATCCAATGGGACGTCCCGCCGGCGCGAGGCGGAGATGACGGCGTGGCGCAGGCCACCGACTTCATGCACAACTCCGGACGGCCGACGGGTGGAGCGGTCCGGGCGGCGGGCTTGAAGAAGGGCAACGTCCTGATCGGCACCGAGGAGGACTTCACGCGGCCCTGCGATCAGAGCGGCAGGATCGTCGCGGTCGACCTGACGGACTCCTGGGGCGGCGAGCCGGCCCAGAACTCGACGCGGACGAACCCGTACCGGATGAAGGCGCTGGACTCGTTCCATCCGGCACTCGACACGCCCGAGGGCGACACCGACCCCGGAGACGACGATCCGACCACCGAGAGGCCGGCGCTCGGGTGCTCGGCGCACTACTTCGAGATCCGCGCGTCCACGCTCGCGGCCGGCTGGTACGGCCAGGGCCTGCGGCTGCTCGACATCAGCGACGCCCGTGACATGCGGCAGGTCGGCTACTACCGCGTGACGGGCACCAGCGCCGACAACCCGTCCTCGAACTCGTGGGACGTCGCCTGGTACAACGACCGCGCGTCGAAGGGCAAGAAGTCCAAGAAGGGCCGCAAGTCGCACAAGTCGGGCGACTACGTGTACCTGATGGACATGTCGCGCGGGATCGAGGTCATTCGCCTCAAGCGCGGCGCGAGCTCAGCGGCCAAGATGCGGTCGGTCGTGGCACCGCGCCTGCGCTCGACGCGGTGGGCGTCGGCCCCGATCGCGGGGTCGAGCGTGGCCGCGGGCGGCTACGTCTGCCCGCTGTTCACGACGCCGTCGTGATGTGAGTTCCCGGTGGGGCGCCGTGCCTACGCAGGCACGGCGTCCCGCCAGGGAGCGAGGACGCGCAGGGCGCTGAGGATCGCTCGTGTGGCGGGCGACTTGTTGAGCGTGTAGAAGTGGATCCCCGGGGCGCCCTTGGCGAGCAGGTCGGCGCACTGGAGGGTCGCGTAGGCGACGCCGAAGTCGGCCACCGCGCCGGGGTCGTCGGCGCGCAGGCCGAGCTCGCGCAGCAGCGCGTGCGGGATCGTGGCGCCGCACATGTCCGTGAAGCGCTTGATCTGCTCGAAGTTGGTGATCGGCATGATGCCCGGCACGATCGGGACGTCGATCCCGAGGTCGCGCGCGCGGGCGACGAAGTCCCAGTACGCGCCGTTGTCGAAGAACAGCTGCGTGATCAGAAAGCGCGCGCCGGCGTCGACCTTCGCCTTCAGGTACCGCAGGTCGCTGTCGGCCGAGTCGGCGTGGATGTGGACCTCCGGGAAGCACGCCGCGCCGATCGCGAAGTCGTAGCCGGAGCGGATCATCTCGATCAGCTCGCGCGAGTAGGAGAGGCCGCCGTCGGTGGCCGTCCATTCGGTCTCGCCCGGGGGCGGGTCGCCGCGCAGGGCGAGGACGTTCTCGATGCCGGCGTCGCGCATCAGGTCGAGCGTCTCGCGCAGCTCGCCCACCGTCGCCCCCACGCAGGTGAAGTGCGCCATCGCCTCGAGCCCGTGCTGGGCCTTGACCGAGCGCACGATGTCGATCGTCTTGCGCTTCTGGTCGGTGGTGCCGCCGGCGCCGTACGTCACCGACACGAACGTCGGCTCCAAGCGCGACAGCTCGGCCAGCGCGCGGCCGAGGTTCCGCTCGCCCGCGTCGGTCCGGGGCGGGAAGAACTCGAACGAGAACGAGGGCTCCGAGCCCGCGGCGAGTCGCTCGTCGATCCGCATCGCGCGAAGTCTAGGACCAGCGCTCGGGACTCTCCCCTGTGTGAGAGGCCTCGCCCAGCCGCTCGAGGTGGGTCAGCCAGCAGAGCGTCTTCGTCAGCAGCCAGGCCGACGTCGCGTCGGTGAACGCGTCGCCGTACACCGCTCGGGCGACCTCGTACGCGGTCCGCGCGCCGCCCGCGAGCGCCGCACGCACGGCCGCGAGGCGCTCCGCCACCAACGCGCGGTTGGCGTCGATGTGGCCGGGCACGTCGGTGAACGCGCGCCCGTGGCCGGCGAGCGCCAGGCGGGCATCGAGCGCGGCGACCTTGTCGAGCGAGGCCAGGAACTCGCCGACCGGGTCGGGCGTGTAGCCGGCGTCGAAATAGAGCGAGACGCGGCCGAGCAGGTGGTCACCCGAGATCAGCAGCCGGCGCTCGGGCTGGTGCAGGCAGACGTGCGAGGGCGCGTGGCCGGGCGTCTCGAGCACTTGCCAGTCGCCGAGGTCGGTGCTCACGGTGACGCCCTCGACCAGATCGCGGGCGACCCGCAGCGTGCCCGCCTGGCCCGTGCCCTGCCCGCGGCGCTGCTCGATCCAGCGCTGCAGCGGGGCCTCGGGGACCCCGCTCTGGCGCGCGACCTCGATCCGCCGTACGAGCGCCTGCTCGGGGTCGGCCGCCGTGTGGTGGGCGTGGTTCGGGTGCATCCACACCTCGCAGCCCGCGCGCTCGGCGATCGGCGGCGCCTGACCGCAGTGGTCGACGTGCGCGTGCGTGCACACCACGAGCCGCACGTGCTCGATGCGCAGCCCGGCCTGGTCGAGCGCCCGCTCGAGGTGCGCCATCGAGCCCGGCTCGTGCATCCCGGTGTCGACGAGCACGATCCCGTCGCCGGCGGCGAGCGCGAACGCGTTGCAGTGCGGGACGCCCGGCCACGGCAGCGGGAGCCGCAGCCGCCACACGCCCGGGATCACCTTCTCCCCCCTCCCGACCTCCCGGCTCCGTGTCGGCTTGCGCACGGGGCCGGACGGTATTCAAACCGCGGGCCGCACCGGCTCCAGGCCCGCGTCGGCGGCTGCTGCCGCCAGGCGGTCGTCGTACGCGACGAACGCGGACAGCTCGCTGCGGATGGACAACGCGCTCGCGAGGTGCAGGGCAGCCAGCACGCGCAGCAGCGGATCTCCCACCTCGGCAGCCTCGGCGACCAGCACGCTGGTCAACGGGATCAGATCCAGCTGGGCGAGCAGGGAGCGCGCCGCGGGGAGAGCCGCCGGATTGAGGCGGCGGCTGGCACGGAGCACCTCGACCCGCGCCAGCTCGCTGCTCACCGCCGGCGTCCCCGTGCGCTCTTCGAGCCACCGCGCCAGGGCTGCGCTCTCGCGCTCCTCGAACAGCAGCTTGAGCAGCGCGGAGGAGTCGAGATAGATCAATCGTCGGCGCGCAGCTCGGCGAGCACGTCGCCACTGTCACCGCTCGCGGCGACGCGTCGCGGCAAGCGCAGCGGGTCCGATGCGGGCAGGAGCCGTCCGGCCGCGATCAGTCGCTCGCGCGGGCCTGCAGCCGGGTCGGGAGGCACGAGCAGAGCCACGAGTCGTCCGCGCTCGGTGACCTCGACCGTCTCGCCGGCCTTGACGCGATCCAGATAGCGGCTCGCGTGCTGGCGTAGCTGGCGGACGCCGATTCGCTCCATGGGGAAAGCGTAGCACCAGATGTGCTACAACGACGCCTAGAGTGGTGGGGCGATGGCAGACGCAGCGGTCGTCATAGGGGAGTACTTCGCCGCGCTCGCGCGCCGCGACGCCGACGCGATGGCCGACCTGTGGGCGCCGGACGGCGTCGATCACATCGCCGGCCAGGGCGACGCCGTCGGGCCGGCCGGCGTGCGCGAGTACTTCACGGCGCTGTTCACGGCGTTCCCCGACTTCGCGCTCGACGTGCGCAGCACCGTGGAGCAGGGCGAGCGCGTCGCCGTCCACTGGACCGCGACGGGCACGATGCTCGGCGCGCTGTGGGGCGTGGCGCCGACCGGCGCGCGCGTCGAGCTCGAGGGGATCGACGTGCTGCAGGTCCAGGGCGGGCGGATCGTGCGCAACGACGCCGTGCCCGACGCGCTGTCCGTGGCCCGCCAGATCGGGCTGCTCCCCGACGGCGGGTCGGCGGCCGAGCAGCGCCTGTTCGGCGCGTTCAACGCGCGTACGCGGGTCGCACGACGGGCGGCCGCCGAGCGCGAGCTCGAGCGCGTCGCCGACGGCGTGTGGCTGCTGCGCGGCGGCTTCCCGCGGCGGATGAACGTGTACCTGCTCGAGGATGCCGGCGGCGGGGTCACGCTGTTCGACGCCGGCATCGCCGCCATGACCGGCGCGGTCGCGCAGGCCGCAGCGCCGCTCGGCGGGATCAACCGGGTCGTGCTCGGTCACGCTGACGCCGACCACCGCGGCGCCGCGCCCGGCCTGGGCGCGCCGGTCTACTGCCACGCCGCCGACCGCGCCGCCGCGGAGAGCGACGCGTCGCTGCGCGACTACCACCGGCTCGACCGGCTCGGCATCCCCGCCCGCTACGTCTACGCGCGGCTGATGGGCTTCTGGGACGGCGGCGCCGTACAGATCGCCGGAACGGTCGAGGAGGGCGACGACGTGAGCGGCTTCCGCGTCGTGCACGTGCCCGGCCACGCGCCCGGGATGATCGCGCTGTTCCGGGAGCGTGACCGGCTCGCGCTCACCAGCGACGCCTTCTACGTCGTCGATCCCGAGACCGGTCGCAGCCGGCCACCCGGCCCGCCGCCGGCGGCGTTCAACCAGGACACCGAGCAGGCACGGACGTCGCTGCGCAAGCTCGCCGCGCTCGAGCCCTCGGCGGCCTGGCCGGGCCACCTCGACCCGCTGACGGGCGACGTCCGTGCTCAGCTCGAGCGCGCCGCGGCCAGTTGATGGCGCGGCAACGGAAGCTCAAGGCGCCGAACGCCGAGTACCGCTCTCCCGCGGGTGACGTGCTCGTGCTGCGCGGCTCGATGTCCCCGGGCACCCGCCGCGAGTACGCCGACACGCTCGCCGGCTCACCGCTGTCCCGCGAGGACGCGTGGCACCGTGGCGTCGAGTTCCTGTTCGAGCGCCTCGCGGTCGGCTGGGAGCTCGCGGGCACCGAGCCGATCACGCGCCAGAAGGAGCTGCTCGCACGCTTCCGGATGGCCTCGCAGGCGGAGCGCGCCTGGATCCGCGACGTCCTGCGCGAGCACGTGGCCGAGCACTTCCCCGACGTGGCCGCCCCGTGATCGACCCAGCCCGGTTCGCACGGCTCCTCTGCGACTACTGCTTGGGGGCGGAGCCGGGCGAGCAGGTGGTGGTGCGCTCGACCACGCTCGCGGCGCCGCTGCTGCTCGAGCTCCACAGGGCGCTGCTCGAGCGCGAGGCGTGGCCGCTGCTGCGGGTCGCGCTGCCCGGGCAGGAGCGCGGGTTCTGGGACGCGGCGCGCGATCGGCACCTCGACGGTTACCCGCCCGCGGAGCTCGCCGAGGCCGAGGGCACCGACGCCTCGCTGGCGATCCACGCGCCGGAGAACACCCGCGCGCTCGCGGGCGTCGACCCCGCTCGCACAGCCCGCGTCGCGCGCGCCCGCGAGCCGGTGCGCGAGGCCGCGCTGCGCCGGCGCTGGTGCGTCACGGTGTGGCCGACGCCCGCCGCCGCCCAGCAGGCCGGGATGGCGACCGAGGACTTCGCCGCCTTCGTGCGCCGCGCGCTGTTCCTCGACCGCGACGATCCGGTCGCGGCATGGCGGGAGCTGGGCGACCGCCAGGCCGCGCTCGTGGACCGCCTCTCGACCGCGAGCGAGATCCGGATCGAGGCCGAGGGCACGGACCTCACGCTCGCGGTCGCCGGCCGCACGTGGATCAACTCCGACGGCCGCCGCAACATGCCCTCCGGAGAGGTCTTCACCGGCCCGGTCGAGACGTCCGCCGAGGGCCGCATCCGCTTCGACGTCCCGTCGAGCCCACGCGGCGTCGAGGTCGCGGGCATCGAGCTCGAGTTCCGGGAGGGCGTGGTCGTCTCAGCGCGCGCCGACCGCGGCGACGAGGTGCTCCAGGCCGCGCTCGCGACCGACGACGGCGCACGCCGCCTCGGTGAGCTCGGGCTCGGCACGAACTTCGGCATCGACCGCCCCGTCGGCCAGATCCTGTTCGACGAGAAGATCGGCGGCACCGTCCACCTCGCGCTCGGTCGCTCGTACCCGGAGACCGGCGGCACGAACGAGTCCGCGCTGCACTGGGACATGATCTGCGACCTCCGCCACGGCGGCCGCATCACCGCCGACGGGGAGCCGGTCGACGTCAGTCCCTGAGCTCGAGCCGGGCTGACGCGACCGTCGCGTCCGGATCGGCGCTGATGGTCGCCACGAGGTCGTCGAAGACCTCGACGAACGCCTTCGTCTCGGCGCCCTCGAGACCGAGCAGGTCGGCGACCGGCACCCGGACCGCTCCGGCGGCGTCCTCGTCGAGCGACTCGGTGTCGAGCTCGGCGGCGCGGCGGGCCATCTCCTCGTCGGTGGCGACCACGAACGCGTCGCCGATCAGGCCGAAGACCATCCGGTCGGGTCCCCCGCGAGGTGGTGACTTGACCTCGTAGAGCTGCTCGTCGTCCTCGCCGCCCAGCGGGTCCACGTCGATCTGTCCGAGGATCGCGCCCGGGACGAGCGGAGCGTCGGGTGCGAACAGCAGGAGCGCGGTCAGGCCGCCGGTGCCGAGCCCGTCGAGGCCGTTGAGGATCGCCGGCAGGTACGGGCGCAGGCGGGGCAGGAGCTGGCGCATGCGGTCGGGGTCGTTCACGCACGAGCGCGCCGCGAAGCGTGCGTTCGTGCGGTCGCCGGGTGGGTCGAGCACGCTCACGCTCGGGCAGTCGAACTGCCGCAGCACCTCGTCCTCGAACGAGATCCCCAGCTCCTTCTCGGCCCGCTCGACCGCGCCGCACGAAGCGCGAGTCGGCGAACAGCGCGCGGGCGACCTTGGCGCCGAACACGGTCGTGTAGCTCTGGTCGCGGTTCGCGCCGACGACCGTCGCCTCGCCCTCCGACGGCAGCTCCAGCTCGCCGGCCGGCCCGACCGGCAGGTCGTCCTCGCCCAGCTCCTCGCCGTCGGTGACGAGCCGCGCCTTCGCCTCGAACCCGTCGTCCGAGACGTCGATCCCCAGGCTCCCGCGGCGCAACGCCCGCAGGTACGGCACCGCGTCGCGAGCGCGCTCGAAGTCGGCGTCGTCGACGGCGAGCAGCCCGCGCACCGAGCCGAGGTCGCCGGTGGCGAGCAGCAGCGGGTCGTCCATGTCGACGTCGCGGCCGGCCTCCTCGAGCCGCGCAACCGGGAAGCCCGCATCCCGCTCGGCGCGATCGAAGGCCGCACGCAGCGCGACGTCGCTGTCCGTGAGCACCGCCGTCTTGGTGCCGACGATCGCGAGCGACTCGTCGAACACCACAGTGTCCTCGTGGCCCTCGAGCGGCCGCGGCTCCACCTCCGCCACCACCTCGGCGAGCTTGCGCAGATCGCCCTCCTGCGTGCGATACACGAGGATCTGCTCGCCGCCGCCCAACGTCTCGCCGATCACCAGGTGCCCGTCGAGCGCCGGCTCGATGTCCTCGGAGAACTTCAGGCCGGCCTCCTGGGCGACCTCCTCGGCCGCTCCCTGCAGGCTGCCGGGGAACTCCGCGTCGGGCTCGGCGTCGCGGAAGGCCGCGAACAGGCGATCGGCGATCGGCCGCAGCTCGTCCCAGTTGTCGCCGTCCCAGCGCAGGTCGGCGACCACGACGGAGGCCGAGTCGGCCGGCAGGTACTGGAGCTGCTCGGCCACGGCTCCGGCGACCGCGCCCTCCTCGGGCTCGTCCGAGCCGCAGGCGCCGAGCAGCGAGGCGGCCGCGACGACCGCGATCAGGCGCGTGAGCACTCAGGACCTGGTACCCGAACGTGCGGACAGCCTCACCCGGGGGCGGGAGGCACCGCGCTGGGAGCGCCGCTCGCCCCCGCGCAGACTGAAGAGCATGGCGGTGACAGCAGCCGTTCCGAGCTCCTCGAGCGACCGACTCGCGCTGGCAGCGCGCCGGCCGGGACGCCGCGTACCTCGGCCTCGGCGCGCTCACCGGCACGCTCGCCTTCGGCGTCTGGGTCGCCGGCGTCACCGCCTCGATCTCGTTCGCGCTGTTGATCGTCGGCCTGCCGGTCGTGATCGCCACCTTCGCGGTGTTCCGCTGGCTCTCCGACCTCGAGCGGCGGCGGGCGGCGCTCGTGCTCGGCGCCCCGATCCCCTCCGTGTACCGCGCCCGCGACGGCCACCTCGGGCAGCGGCTGCTGGCATCGCTCACCGATCCGCAGAGCTGGAAGGACCTCGCCTACCTCGGCATCTTCGGCGTTCGTCGGCTTCACGTGGGGCACGCTCTGGGCGACGGCCTGGGGCATCGTGCTCGGCAGCCTCACGATGCCCGCCTGGTGGTGGGCGATGCCCGACGACGCGGACTCCCTGTGGTTCGCGCTCGACAACACGCAGGAGATGCTGCTCGCCCCCGTGGTCGGACTCGTCGTCCTGCCCTTGGCGGTCGTCCTGCAGCGCGGGCTGGCCGTCTCGCAGGCCTATCTCGCGCGCTGGCTGCTCGCGCCCTCGCTGGCCGCCCGCGTCGAGCAGCTGCAACAGACGCGGGCCGGCGCCGTCGACACGGCGGCGGCCGACCTCGAGCGGATCGAGCGCGACCTCCACGACGGCGCGCAGGCGCGGCTCGTCGCCCTGTCGATGGACCTCGGGATGGCCGAGGAGCGCTTCGACCGCGACCCCGAGGGCGCCCGCGAGCTCGTCGGCGAGGCGCGCGACGAGGCGCGGCGCGCGCTGGCCGAGCTGCGCGACCTGGCGCGCGGCATCCGCCCCAGTCTGCTCACCGAGCGCGGGCTCGCGGCCGCCGTGGCCGCGCTCGCCGCACGCTCCCCGATCCCGGCCACCGCGCACGTCGACGTGGCCGTCAAGCCCGCTCCCGCGGTCGAGACGACGGCGTGGTTCGTGGTCTCCGAGGCGCTCGCCAACGCGGCCAAGCACAGCGAAGCGCGCCACGTGACCGTGTGGCTCACGCGTCGCGACGACGAGCTGCGCGTCGAGGTCGTCGACGACGGCCGCGGCGGCGCCAACTCCACCGGCGGCGGCCTGCGGGGCCTCGCGCAGCGCGTGGCGGCGCTCGATGGGACGCTCGAGGTCTACAGCCCTCCCGGCGGACCCACGGTCGTGCGAGCATCGCTTCCGTGCGCGTCGTCATAGCCGAAGACCTCGCCCTCCTGCGCGACGGGCTGGAGCGCCTGCTGCGCGACAGCGGGATCGACGTCGTGGCCGCGGTCGCCGACGGGCCGGCGCTGCTCCAGGCCGTCGACGCCGACCGCCCCGACCTGGCGATCGTCGACGTCCGGCTGCCGCCCGCGTTCCGCGACGAGGGCGTCCGCGCCGCGCTCGAGCTGCGGCGCCGCCATCCCGGCTTCCCGGTGCTGATCCTCTCCCAGTACGTCGAGCGCACCTACGCGGCGGAGCTGCTCGCCGACGGCACCGGCGGCGTCGGCTACCTGCTCAAGGACCGCGTGTCCGACGTGCGCGACTTCGTCGACGCCGTGCGACGCGTGGCGGCCGGCGGCATGGCGCTCGACCCCGAGGCGGTCATGCAGCTCGTCGCCGGCCATGAGGAGGGGCCGCTGCGGCGGCTGTCCGAACGCGAGCGCGAGGTGCTCGCGCTGATGGCCGAGGGCCGCACCAACCAGGGCATCGCCGCCGAGCTCGACATCACGCCGAGCGGCGTCGAGAAGCACGTGGCCGCGATCTTCACCAAGCTCGGGCTCCCGCCCGCCGAAAGCGCCCACCGGCGCGTGCTCGCCGTGGTCGCCTGGCTCAACCCGTAGGCTGCCGCGAAATGCGCCGCACGAAGATCGTCGCCACGATCGGCCCGGCCTCGCGCGAACCCGAGACGCTCGTCCGGATGGTGGAGGCGGGCATGGACGTCGCGCGGCTGAACTTCTCGCACGGGACCGCGGAGGAGCACGCAGAGACCGCGCAGCTCGTACGCGACGCGGCCGGCCGCGCCGGCCGCCAGGTGGCGATCCTGCAGGACCTTCCCGGACCGAAGCTGCGCATCGGCCCGCTGGTCGACGACATCGCCGAGCTCAAGCCGGGCGACCACCTGACGTTCGTGTGCGGAGCGGACGGCTTCGTGGGCGACGCCCAGCGCATGGCGATCACCTGGGGCGGCCTCGCCGACACCGTCGAGACGGACGAGATCGTCTATCTCGCCGACGGCGCGGTTCGCCTGCGCGTGACCGGGACGCGGCCCGGCGAGGGCGAGATCGACGCCGAGGTCGAGGTCGGTGGCGCCGTCGCCTCGCGCCAGGGACTCAACATCCCCGGCGAGACGGCCGCGCTGCCCTCCGTGCCCGAGGAGGACCTCAAGCACGTCGCCACCGGCGAGAAGATCGGCGTCGACCTGGTCGCGCTCTCGTTCGTGCGCCGAGCCGAGGACGTGACGTTCTTGCGCAAGCACACGCGGCTGCCGTTGATCGCCAAGATCGAGAAACCGCAGGCCGTGCAGCGCGCCGAGGAGATCGTGCGCGCCGCCGACTGCGTGATGGTCGCGCGCGGCGACCTCGGCATCGAGCTGCGGATCGAGGAGGTGCCGATCGTGCAGAAGCAGGTGATCGCGCTGGCCGGCGCGCTCGCCCGCCCGTCGATCACCGCGACCCAGATGCTCGACTCGATGGTCCGCTCCTCCCGCCCCACGCGCGCCGAGGTGACCGACGTGGCGAACGCGATCCTCGACGGCACCGACGCGGTGATGCTCTCGCAGGAGAGCGCCGTCGGCCAGTACCCGGTCGAGTCGGTGGCGATGCTCGCCTCGATCGCCGAGCGCACGGAGCTGACCGCGCCGTACCGCGAGTGGAACGAGCGCCGCGTGCGGCGTGACCGCCGCGACCCCGCGTACACGCTGGCCTACACGGCCTGCCGCGCCGCGCACGAGCTGGGCCTGGCCGCGCTCGTGTGCCCGACGCTGAGCGGGCGCTCGGCACGGCTGATCTCCGCGCACCGGCCCACGGTGCCGATCTACGCGCTCTCCCCCGGCCGCGAGACCGTGCGGCGCTGCGCGCTCATGTGGGGCGTGCAGGCGGCGTCGATGCCCCGTTACAACACGACGGAGGAGCTGATCGCAGCGGCCGTCAAGCGTGTCGTCGAGCTCGACTGGGTCAAGTCCGGCGAGCGCGTCGGCGTGACCGCCGGCCTGCCGTCCGGCAAGCCGGGCACCACATCGCTGCTTCAGATTCAGACCGCGTAGAACGCGCCCTCGGCCGCGCCCAGCTCCGTCACGGGGTCGTCGCCGTACATCCACTCGCGCGCGATCCGGTGCCAGTTCCCGCGCGCGCCGAGCTGGGAGAGCACGGCGAGCGTGAGCAGCTCCACGCGGCGGCCGAAGAGGTGGTCGGCGGGCAGCGTCTCGTGGCGCATCTGCCCGAAGTGCGACGACCGTGGGTCGGACATCTCGATCATCACCTCGGTGGCGATCTCCGGCGAGAGGTGCACCTCCTCGTCGAGCACGTACCACCACGTCGAGTCGAGGAACTGGGCGAGCAGCTTGTCGGGCCGGAAGCGGTCGGGCTCGCGCAGGAAGCCGGTGCGGCTGAAGATCTCGTGCAGCCGCTCGCCGTCGCCCTCGTGCCCGGCGCGCTGGCACGCGAGCTCGATCTCGATCAGCTCCGCGGGCATGATCTTGAACAGCCCGAAGTCCAGGAACGCGACGTACCCGTCGGGCTGCAGGAGGAAGTTGCCCGGGTGCGGGTCGCCGGAGAACTGGCGGTGGCGGTACATGCACCCGAAGAAGAAGCGGAACACGATCTCGCCGACGCGGTCGCGCGTGTCCTGGTCGAGCTCCTTGATGGCGTCGAAGCCGAGGCCGGTCACGTACTCGCTCACGAGGACCTTCTCGCGCGAGAGCGAGGTGATGACCTCGGGCACGCGGATGAACGGGTGGTCGCGATAGATGCGGGCGAGCGTGCGCTGATGCTGGGCCTCGAGCTCGTAGTCGAGCTCGTCGCCGATCCGGGCGCGGATCTCCTCGGCGGTGCTCTTGACGTCGAGCCCCGGAGCGATCCGCTTCATCAGCCGCAGGATCATCCCCAGGTTCTGCATGTCGGCCCGCACCGCCTGGGCGACGCCCGGGTACTGCACCTTGACGGCGACGTCGCGGCCGTCGTGCAGGCGGGCGCGGTAGACCTGGCCGATCGAGGCGGCGGCGATCGGCTCGGTGTCGAACGCCTCGAAGACGTCGTCGATCGACTCGCCGTACTCGCTCTCCATCACCTTGCGCATGTCGGCGAAGCGGACGTTGGGCGCGGCGTCGCGCAGCTCCCCGAGCTTGCGCTGGAAGTCCTCGCGGTGCTCCTCGGGCACGAGCCCGACGTCGAGGAAGCTCATCACCTGCCCGAACTTCATCGCCGCGCCCTTCATCGTCCCGAGCGCGGCGACGATCTGCTCGGCCGCCTCGAGGTTGCGGCGCTCGAGCGCGGCCTGGCGGCCGTCCTCCGACCGCGTCAGGTTGGCCGCTCGCGTGCCCAGTTGCCGCGCCGCCTGACCGGCGGCGAGCCCGGACACGCGCGCGGTGCGGGCCACCCGCGAGGTGGGGATCTTGTCCTTGGCCACTACGGGGTCACGGTAGGCGCCGGAGTGGCCTCCTGCGCGCCCGGTGCCACGGTCGGCTCCGGCGTCACCGTCGGCTCGGCGGTCTCCTCCGGAGTCGGCGTGGCCTCGGACGTGCTCTCCGGCGTCGCGTCCGGGCCCGGGGTCGGCGTCGCCTCCTCCTCCTGCTGCTGGCGGTCGCCGCCGAAGAACGTCGTGCCGGAGTCGCGCGTCGCGGCGCCGCCGAACACGAGCTCGGACAGCGTGAGCGCGGCCACCGCCAGCACGAACGCCACCAGCCCGGTGATCACGGCGAGGCGCCAGTGGCGGCGGATCGGCGGGCGCTCGTGCAGACCGAAGGGATCGTCGTCCTGCGTGGGGCCGCCGCGCTCCTCCTCGGGGAGCGGGTCGAACGGCTCGGGCTGGCCCACGGCCGTGCCGGGCTCGGGCTGGCCCGCGGCCGTGCCGGGCTCGGGCTGGCCCGCGGCCGTGCCGGGCCGCTTGGCCACGCGCGCGGTCGCGGTGGTGATCTTCTCGGCCGGGTGCCTGAGGCCCTCGGACACGAGCGCGACGATCACCGGCGTCATCGCGGTCGCGACCAGCGTGCCCCGCTCCCAGACCATCGGCACGACCACCGCAGCCGCCACCGCCCCGGCGGCAGAGATCGCGAGGGTCTGGACGGAGATGCCGCTGCTCTTCTCCATGCCCTCCTGTTCTAGCGATCGACCTTGCTGCCGGGCACGATGTCGTCGGAACCGTCCGGCCAGCGCACCCACGCCTTGTGGCCGCCGTCGTAGTCGTCGCCGAGCAGGATCAGCGTTGCGGGCTCGCCGAGCGCGGTGCAGGGGTCTGACCCCTCGGCGTCGAGCCCGCGCCAGATGCGTACGAAGCGGTTGGACTCGAGCTCGTCGGCGACCGTCGTCGGATCGGTGTGGCCGGGGCGGATCGTCGTCTCGGGCGGGAGCGCGAGCAGCACCTCCATGATCGAGCGCCGCAGGTCCTCGTAGCCCGTCGAGCCGGGCGCCCGCACGCCGCCCACCGAGCCCTTGAACAGCGTGTCGCCCGTGAACACGTTGCCGTCGACCACGAGCGCGAGCATCCCCCCGGTGTGGCCGGGCGTGTGCAGCGCGCGCACGGTCAGGCCGGCGATCTCGAGCTCGTCGCCGGGGTTGAGCTCGCCCGTCGTGCCGGGGACGCGCTCCTCGGGGTGTGCCAGCACCTGCGCGTCCGGCCAGCGCTCGAGCACCTCGCCCAGCGCCGCGACGTGGTCGTGGTGGTGGTGCGTGAGCAGCACGTGGGTCAGCGTCAGACCGAGCTCGTCCGCCTTCGCCCGCAGCGGCGCGACGGGCCCGCCGGCGTCCACGAGGAACGCGTCACCACCCGCCTCCGCGGCGACGAGGTAGGTGTTGGAAAGCCATCCCGGGCTCATCGACCGCTCTACGATCATGGGACTCATGGAACTGATTCATACCTGCTACCGCATCGGCGACATCGACCGCAGCGTCGCGTTCTACGAGGCGATCGGCTTCGAGGAGCGCCGCCGGATGCCGATCCGCGACGAGGCGATCAACGTCTTCATGGGCCTGCCGGGAGACGGCGACCGGCTCGAGCTGACCTACAACCACGGCGTGGACGCCTACGAGCTCGGCACGGGCTACAACCACATCGCGCTGACCGTCGACGACATCGACGCCGCGCTCGCCGCGCTCGGCGAGAAGGGCATCGAGCCCGAGAAGCCGCCCTACCAGGTCCGCGAGGGCGGCTCCCGGATCTGCTTCGTCCGCGACCCCGACGGCTACCGCATCGAGCTGATCGAGAGGCCGTAGCGGCCAGCGCCGGATTCTGGACGGATGGGGGGTGGCTGGGCGCCGGCCATGGCTACTGTCGCCCGATGATCAGTCGCACACTGGCGTTCGCCGCCGTCCTCACGCTCGTCCTGTCGACGTCGGCGTCGGCCGCGAAGCCGGTTCCGTACAGCGGAGTCTCCACGAACAAGGAGATCTACTACTACGGAGACATCGACCCGCGAACGGACAAGGGCAAGGTCACGTTCAAGGTCAAGTCGAAGACCGTGACCAAGGTCAAGCTCAAGGGCCAGGAGATCATGTGCGGCGCCACCTACTTCGAGGTCCCGGTCTCGGTGGCGAAGATCGAGCTGAACTCCGCCGGCAAGGGCAAGGGCACCTACACGGATCCCTCCCTCGGAAAGTTCAAGGTGAAGATCAAGGTCGCCGAGAACGGCAAGGCCTCCGGCACGATCACGCCGACCGGGCTGTGCCGTGGCAAGGTGACGTTCACGGCGAAGAAGAGCTGATCTCCTCGAGCGTGCGCTTCGCCACCGCCACGTAGCCCGGGTTCGTCTCGGCGTAGTAACCAACCTCCCCATCGTGCAGCTTCATCGCGCTCGATCCATCCCGTCCAGCGCCTAACGTAGTCGGCCATGAGCGAGCGCCGGTTGGCCGTCGTCGACCTCGGGTCGAACTCCTTCCGGCTCGTCGTCTTCTCCTGGGTCGACGGCGCGTGGTGGAAGCGCACGGACGAGATCCACGAGGCGGTCCGGATCGGCGAGGGGCTGGATGCCGCCGGGGTGCTCGCGCCCGAGCCGATGGAGCGTGCGCTGGAGACCGTCGAGCTGTACGCGCAGTTCTGCCGGGCGGCGGGCATCGACGACGTGCGGGCGGTGGCGACGTCGGCGATCCGCGACGCTGCCAACCGCGACGAGTTCCTCGACCGCGCCGCGCTCGACGTGCAGGTCCTCTCGACCGAGGAGGAGGCGTTCTACGGCTACCTGGCGGCCGTCAACTCGACCACGCTGACCGACGGCGTGGCGCTCGACCTCGGCGGCGGCTCGATGCAGCTCACGCGCGTCGAGGGCCGCCGCGCGGTCGAGATGCGCTCGTGGCCGCTCGGCGCGGTGCGCATGACCGAGCGCTTCCTCGACAAGGAGCGCGTGAAGCCGAAGCACCTGAAGGCGCTGCGGGCGCACATCGCCGAGGCGCTCGACGGCTTCCCCTTCCTCGAAGCCCAGCTCGCCGGCATCGGCGGCACGGTCCGCAACCTCGCGGCGGCGGCCGTCGCCGTCGAGGACCTGCCCTCGTTCGGCGTCCAGGGCTTCCCGCTGCGGCGGGCGACGCTCGACCGGCTGGTCGACCACCTGGCTGAGCTGACCCCGGCCGAGCGGGCGCGCGTGCCGGGCATCAAACCCGAGCGCGGCGACCTCATCCTCGCGGGCGCGGTCGTCGTGCAGTCGGTGATGGATGCCGGAGGCTTCGACTGCATGGAGACGACTGAGGCGGGCCTGCGCGAGGGCGTGTTCTTCGGCTCGCTGCTGGCCGACCACGACCCGCCGCTGTTCGAGAACGTGCGCGAGGCGTCGGTGCGCAACCTCGCCGCCCAGTACCACGCCGACGTCGCCCACACCGGGCACGTCGCACGGCTGGCGCTGAGCATGTGGGACACGCTGAAGACCGGGAACGGCAAGGAGCGCGAGCTGCTGTGGGCGGCGGCGATGCTGCACGACATCGGCACGGCGGTCGACTACGACGACCACCACAAGCACTCGCGCTACCTGATCCTCAACGCCGGCCTGCCGGGCTTCTCCCCGCGCGAGACGGCGATCGTCGGCCAGATCGCGCGCTTCCACCGCAAGGGCTCGCCCGGCGCCGGCCCGTTCGGCCCGATCATGCGCAACGGCGACGCCAAGCTCATCACCCGCTGCTCTGCCGTCCTGCGGCTCGCCGAGCAGCTCGAGCGCTCGCGCGATCAGGCCGTCGACAGCCTCGCCGTCGAGGTGCACGACGACTGCGTGGAACTCGTGCTCGACGCCCATGAGGACGTCGCCGTCGCCCGCTGGGCGGCGCTCAAGCAGCGCGAGCTGTTCGAGGAGGCGTTCGGGAAGCGGCTCGAGATCAGCGTGGTGCGGCCCGCTGGGGCTCAGCCGGCCCGGTCGTGACCAGCTCGCGCTCGGAGACCGCCTCGACGACCTCCTGCTCGGCCTCCTCGCGGCCCTCGTCGGGCTCGGCGTCGCAGCTCACGCGCATCATCCCGGTCGCGACCTTCTCGTCGCCGACCACGATCAGGCCGCAGATGACGTCTCCCTCGTCCCAGCCGATCCGCTCGAGGTCGAACCAGGAGAGGTGCACGCGGTTGGCCTTGCCGCCCCACGGGCAGCTCGAGTCGTGGACGTCCTTCGCCTTGCAGACGGCCTGCATGTTCTTGGCGGAGGCGTCGAGATTGGCCACTGGCCAAGGGTACCCTCAGCAGCCGTGACGTTCCCGCCGGGCATCCTCGCGCGCGGGCCCTGGCAGCGCGGCCAGGTCGCGGTGCGGTGGCTCGAGGAGTCGTTCGAGCCCGCCCCCGGCCAGAGCGCCGAGGCCGACCGCGCGATCGCCGCCCTCGAGGACCGCGGCTCGCCCGCGCACGACGGCCTCGCCGCGCGCCTGTGCGCGTTCGAGGCCGCCGAGGGCGAGCTGCGGCTCGAGCTCCAGCCCGTGCGCTGGTCGCTGCGCCTCGGGGACGACGCCGAGGGCTCGCTCTCGGTGCTGTGCGTCGCGCGCGACGCCGAGGGCCGCTGGCTGGCCGGCCGGCGCGCGCCGTGGGTCGCGACCTGGCCCGGCCGCTGGGCGCTCGGGGCCGGTGGCTCGGTGGAGGTCGGCGAGGATCCGGTCGAGGCGCTGACCCGCGAGCTCGAGGAGGAGTGGTCCGTGCAGCCGGAGCGGCTCGCGGTCGAGGCGCTCGTCTCACTCCCCACCGGCCTGGTCATGCTCGTCGGCCAGGCGTGGCTCGCCGACGGCGCGCAGGTCGAGCGCGACGCCGAGCATGACGCCCACGCCTGGTGGCCCGCGGAGCCCGAGGCGTGGCCGGACGAAGCCGACCCGGTGCTGCGCCACATGGCCACGCTGCTCGCTCCGTGATCACCTTCACACGGCTCAAGTACCTCTCTTTCGCGCACTCGGGCGTGTACCTCGCGCTGCTGGCGCTGTGGCTCACCGACGGGCCGGCCGCACCGCGGACGGTGCTCGGCTGGGCCCACGGGGTCGGCTGGATCGCGATGTCGCTGCTGTGCATCGTCGCCGTCCGGCAGCGCATCATCCCCCTCTGGCTGGCCGTGATGGTGGCGGTCGTGGGGGGCATCGGACCGTTTGCCGGAAGTATCGGCTTCGTGGTTTGTGAACGCCGCGCTGCATCGCCCGGAGGCCCGTTAGAACGCGGTATGGTCTAACGCCAGCGATGGCGGTCAACACCACGGTGGAAGTGACCATGCCGCAGATGGGTGACTCGGTATCCGAGGGCACCGTTCTGGAGTGGCATAAACAGGAGGGCGACAGCGTCGCCGAAGACGAGGTCCTCGTAGAGATCTCCACCGACAAGGTCGACGCCGAGGTTCCCTCGCCCGCCGCCGGCACCGTCGCCAAGATCCACGCCGCCGAGGGGGACACGATCACCGTCGGCGCCGTGCTCGCCGAGATCGCGCCCGGGAACGGCGCCGCACCGGCGCCGCCCGCCGAGGAGACCCCGGCTCAAACGGCCGGCGACACGCTGGACATCGTGATGCCGGCGATGGGCGAGTCCGTCTCGGAGGGCACGATCCTCGAGTGGGCCAAGCAGCCCGGCGAGGCCGTCGAGGAGGACGAGACGGTCGTCGAGATCTCCACCGACAAGGTCGACGCCGAGGTACCGGCCCCCGCGTCGGGGACGATCGAGGAGATCCTCGCGCAGGCCGGCGACACGGTGACCGTGGGCCAGGTCCTGGCCCGCATGACGACCTCCAACGGCGCGAGCGCCCCCGCCACCGCCAAGGCGCCCGAGCCGACGAGCGCGCCGCCGCCGCAGGCCTCCGCGCCGGCGGCGCCAGCGCGCGACGACCTCAAGGCCACCCCCGTCGCCCGTCGCGTAGCCGAGGCGCGCGGGATCGACCTCGCCGCCATCGAGGGGAGCGGCCCGGCCGGCCGGATCTCGAAGGCGGACGTGCTCGCCGCCGACGGGAATGGCGCGGCACCGGCGGCGGCGGCCGCCGCCGCCGAGGAGCAGGCGATCCCGCTCAAGGGTGCGAGCGCGGTGCTCGCCCGCTACATGGACGAGTCGCGCGCGATCCCGACCGCGACGTCGTTCCGCACCATCACCGTCACGACGCTCGACGAGCGGCGCAAGCAGCTCAAGGCCGAGGGCCAGCGCGTCTCCTTCACCCACCTGATCGCGTACGCCATCGCGCGCGCCGCCACCGAGCAGATGCCGGTCATGGCCCGCGCCTTCCAGGAGATCGACGGCAAGCCGCACGTCGTCGACGCCGGCGCCGTCAACCTCGGGATCGCCGTCGACGTCGAGCGCAAGGACGGGGGGCGGACGCTGATGGTGCCGGTGATCCGCGACGCCGGCCGCCTGTCGTTCTCCGACTTCCTCGCCGCCTTCGGCGACCTGATCGAGCGCGCGCGCGAGAACCAGCTCACGGCGGACGACCTCCAGGGTGCGAACCTCTCGCTCACGAACCCGGGCGGGATCGGGACGATCGCCTCGGTGCCGCGGCTGATGCAGGGCCAGGGCACGATCGTCGCCACCGGTGCGATCGGCCTCCCGCCGGGGACGGCCGGCGTGGCGGGCGCCGAGAAGGTGATGACGATGACGTCGACGTACGACCATCGCATCATCCAGGGCGCCGAGTCCGGCCAGTTCCTGCAGGTCGTCGAGCAGTACCTGCAGGGAGAGCACGGCTTCTACGAGCAGGTCTTCTCCGACCTCGGAGCCGCGCTTTCGGCTCCCACCGTGGTCCCTGCGAAGGCAGCACCGGCGGCTCCCGCGCCTGCCGACGGCGCCGTCCCGAGCGAGCAGCTCCTGCAGGCCGTGCAGGCCGCCACGTCGCTGATCAAGGCACACCGCACGCACGGGCACCTGGCGGCGCGGCTCGACCCGCTCGGCTCCGAGCCCGAGGGCGACCCCGCGCTCGAGCCCGAGACCGTGAACCTGACGCCGGAGATCATGCAGCAGATCCCGGCCAAGATCCTGCGCATGTACGTGCCCGGCGCCACGCTGGCCGACGCGTTGCCGCACATGCGCGAGACGTACTGCGGCACGATCGCCTACGAGATCGAGCACATCGCGTCGCACCGGCAGCGCATGTGGCTGCGGGAGAAGATCGAGTCCGGCGCGTTCCGCGCGCCGCTGTCAGCCGACGAGAAGCGCAAGCTGCTGCGGCGCCTGACGCAGGTCGACTCGCTCGAGCGCTTCATGCACAAGGCCTACCTGGGCCAGAAGCAGTTCTCGATCGAGGGCCTGGACATGACGGTCCCGATGCTCGACGAGATGATCCAGCTCGCGGCCACCGCGGGCGCCCGCGAGGTCGTGCTCGGCATGGCCCACCGCGGCCGGCTGAACGTGCTCGCCCACAACCTCGGCCGCGCCTACGAGACGATCTTCCGCGAGTTCGAGGGCGCGTCGTCGATCGAGGCCGTGACCACGATCCCGCAGGGCGGGACGGGCGACGTCAAGTACCACCACGGCGCCCAGGGCACCTACCAGCTCGATGGCGACGGGTCGATCATCGTGCGCCTGGAGTCCAACCCGAGCCACCTCGAATACGTGTCGCCGGTGGTCGAGGGCGCGACGCGCGCGGTCCAGACCTCGCGCACGGGCCCGCATGCCTCGCTCGACACCAACGCGGCGATCCCGATCATCCTCCACGGCGACGCCGCAATGCCCGGCCAGGGCGTGGTGTCCGAGACGCTGAACCTGCAGGGGCTCGACGGCTACACCGTCGGCGGCACGCTGCACATCATCCAGAACAACCAGGTCGGCTTCACGACGGATCCGGACGACTCGCGCTCCACGCGCTGGGCCTCGGACCTCGCCAAGGGCTTCGACGTGCCGATCATCCACGTCAACGCCGACGACGTGGAGGCGTGCATCTCCGCCGTCCGCCTGGCCGTCGCCTTCCGCCAGGAGTTCGGCCACGACGTGGTGATCGACCTCATCGGCTACCGGCGCTTCGGCCACAACGAGGCGGACGAGCCGGCCTACACGCAGCCCGAGATGGCGGCGATCATCAAGGGCAAGACGCCGGTCCGCGACCTGTTCGCGTCCCAGCTCGTCGAGCAGGGCGTGCTCACGCAGGAGGAGGCCGACGCCGTCCAGACCGAGATCTGGGACGCGCTCGCGCGGCGTCACAAGGCGCTCAAGGAGGAGCTGTCGACGGCCGGCGCCGAGCAGCCGACCGGCGGCTACGAGCTCGACCGCTCGCCGTCGCCCGAGGTGCGCACCGCCGTCGACGCCGACAAGCTGCGCGCGCTCAACGAGGAGCTGCTGACGGCACCGCCCGGCTTCACGGTCCACCCGAAGCTGGTCAAGCAGCTCGAGCGCCGGCGCGAGACGGTGGGGCCGGACGGCGGCATCGACTGGTCGCAGGCCGAGGCGCTCGCGTTCGCGTCGCTGCTCGAGGAGGGGACGCCCGTGCGGTTGACGGGCCAGGACACCGAGCGCGGGACGTTCTCCCAGCGCCACCTCGTGCTGCACGACGCCAAGACCGGCCAGCGGATCTCGCCGATCCAGAGCCTGCCGGGCGCCAAGGCGCCGATGGAGCTGCACAACACGCCGCTGAGCGAGATCGCGTGCCTGGGCTTCGAGTACGGCTACTCGATGGAGGCGCCGGAGACACTGGTGCTGTGGGAGGCCCAGTTCGGCGACTTCGTGAACTCGGCTCAGGTGGTGATCGACCAGTTCATCGTCTCCGCGCTGTCGAAGTGGGGGCAGACGACGCGGCTCACGCTGCTGCTGCCGCACGGCTACGAGGGCTCGGGTCCCGAGCACTCCTCGGCGCGGCTCGAGCGCTTCCTGATCCTCGCGGCCGAGGGCAACATCCGGGTGGCGAACCTGACCACGCCGGCCCAGTACTTCCACCTGCTGCGCCGCCAGGCGCGGGTGGCCAAGCAGCGCCCGCTCGTGATCATGACCCCGAAGTCGCTGCTGCGGCTGCCGCAGGCGACGTCGCGGATCGAGCACCTCGCCGAGTCGCGCTTCTTCCCCGTGCTGGCGGAGCCGCGGATCGACGAGGAGAAGGTCCAGCGCCTCGTCCTCTGCACCGGCAAGGTCTACTACGACCTCAAGGGCCACGCGACGCGCGAGAACAACGAGGGCGTCGCGATCTCCCGCGTCGAGCTGCTGTACCCGTTCCCGCAGCAGCAGATCCTCGACGAGGTGGCGCGCTATCCCAATCTGCGCGAGGTCGTATGGGTGCAGGAGGAGCCGCGCAACATGGGCGCCCGCGCGCATATGTCCCCGCGCCTGCTCCACATCCTCCCGTCGCCGCTGGAGTTCGGCTACGTCGGCCGACCCGAGCGCGCGTCGCCGGGCGAGGGCTACCCCGCCGCCCACACCGTCGAGCAGACGCGGATCATCCGCACCGCGCTCGACCTCTCGGAGCCGGTCTCCGTGAACCCGGACAAGCTGCCGGGCGAGCGCTAGGCGTTGCGACCGAGCGCGCGGCGCACGTCGTCGCGCGCCGGGGCGAAGGCCGGAGGCAGCCGGTCGAGCAGCGTCGCCCACCCGGGATGGACCTCGATCGCACCGCGGACGGCGTCGGCACCTGCGTCGAGGTCGCCGGCGTGTGCGATCGCGAGGCCGGCCCAGAACCGCAGCTCGTCGGACTCCGGGGCGAGCTCGGCGGCGCGCCGGTACAGCGCTCCGGCCTCCTCCGCCTGCTCGCCTGCCATCAGCTCGTCGGCGTGCCCGGCCAGCTCATAGGCACGCTGCAGGCCGAGCAGGCGCGCGAGCTCCCGCAACGGCTCGCGGTGATCCTCCACGCGCAGGTCGATCCGGGCCTGCCACGGCTCGCCGGCGGCGGGTACCACGAGCAGCGCGGCGGACTGTCGCCCGCGCACGTCGCCGCCCTCGCCCTCGGCGGCCTCGAGGGCGGCGAGCAGGCGCTCCGCCAGGTCACCCTCGGTGCGCTCGAAGGCGGTGGACATCGCGGCCGGCACCGTGTCCGCGGCCATCATGTTCGCCTGGCAGCTCCAGTGCGCGCCCGTCGCGTCGCCGGCGCAGGGGATGCACTCCACGCCCGTGTGAACCGCGACGCCGCCGCGCGCGTCGACCACGCCGAGCTGCCGCATGGGCGCGAGCGGGTCGCCGGTCACGAGCTGCGTCACCGCGTCGGCCGCACCGGCCCCGCCCGCCAGCAGGTCGAGCGCCTGCGGCCCGTACCCCGGCTCGACCACCGACTGCGTAGCCACCGCGCCGACCCCGGGCCGCGCCCATGTGCACAGAGAGCCGACGGAGAACCAGTGCGACTGCACGGCCGCCCCGAGCTCGCCGGTGGCCGGATCGTGGGCGATGATCGAGTACGTCACGGCGGGCGCGACGATAGTCGCTGGTATACCCAGCCGCAGTTGGCGTCTGCCCGCACCCGAACCGACGCCGTGATCGAGCGCATCCGGGATACCCCGCCCGGCTTCGTGCGCGCGTACGGCGACGTGTCCCCGGGGGCGCCGCGATTCGCGGGGACCGTGCTGGCCGCCACCGACGACCCGACGGTCCCGTGGCACCGGATCGTGCGCGCCGACGGCTCGCTCGCCAAGGGCTCCCGGCAACGCGCGCTGCTCGAGGCCGAGGGCGTGCCGTTCCGCGGGGAGCGGGTCGACATGCGCGTCGCGCGCCTGCCCTCGGAGTGGCGGCCACTAGCCTGTCACCCGTGTGGGCTCAGCGGGAGATCACGCTGCGGCCGCGGCCGCGGGGCTTCCACCTCGTGACCGGCGAGATCGAGGACGCCGTCCCCGAGCTGCGGACGATCGAGGTCGGCCTCGCGCACCTGTTCATCCGCCACACCTCCGCCTCGCTCACGCTCAACGAGAACGCGTCGCCCGACGTGCGGCGCGACTTCGAGAGCTGGTTCGACGCCGCCGTGCCCGAGGACGCGCCGTACTGGACGCACACGCTCGAGGGGCCCGACGACATGCCGGCGCACATCAAGGCCTCGCTCCTCGGCCCGGCGCTCTCGCTACCCATCTCGGGCGGTCGCCTCGCGCTCGGCACCTGGCAGGGCGTCTACCTGTGCGAGCACCGCGACCGCGGCGGCCCGCGGTCGCTGCTCGTCACCCTCCACGGAGAGAGCGGCTAGCCGAACAGCGTCAAGGCCGGAACGCGCTCGCCGCGGAGCTCGGCGAGGTCGACCTCGACCCACGCGAGCCCGCGCGCCTCGGCCAGGACGCGCGCCTGGGGCTTGACGAGCTGCGCGGCGAGCACGCCGCGGCAGTCGGCCATCGCCGGGTCGAGCCGGATCCGCTCCAGATAGCGGCACAGCTGCTCGACGGCGTCGATCGTGCCCACGCGCTTGATCTCGACCGCGATCCAGCCGTCGTCGGAGTCGCGACACATGAGGTCGACCGGCCCGATGTCGGTGGGGAACTCGCGCCGCACGAGCCGGAAGCCCTCGCCGCACCACTGCGGCGCGTCGGCCAGCAGCACCTGGAGATCGGCCTCCACGCCGTCCTTCTCGAGCTGCGCGGCGTCGAAGTCCATCGCGTGCGTGACGTCCGACAGCACCTCGACGAGCTCGATCTGGAGCCGATCGTCGCCCTTGAGCTTGCGCACGACGATCCGGCCGGCCTCCTCCTCGACGACCGTCGGTGGCGTCATCCAGTTCAGCGGCTTGTACCCACCCGCGTCGGCGTGCACGAGCACCGAGCCGTCGGCCTTCAGCATCACCAGCCGCAGCGCCGCGGGCAGCCGTGCGGACAGGCGGCCGGAGTACTCGACGGAGCAGCGGGCGACGATCAGGCGCATCGGGCGGGTGACGCTAGAGCGCCTACCGGACGGTGCGCCGCGCGCAGCCGCTGCGTCGAGCGGGACAGTAGGGTCCAGGCCGTGGGGGCGGACGGCGTAGAGCATCTGGTCGAGCTCGAGCGGGTGCGCAAGAGCTTCGGCGACAATCTCGTGCTGGACGGCATCGATCTCACGATCGACCGCGGCGAGGTCGTGGTCATCGCCGGGCCGTCGGGGTCGGGCAAGTCGACGATGCTGCGCTGCATCAACGGGCTCGAGGGGATCGACGAGGGCGACGTGCGGTTCGACGGCGCGTCGATCGCGAAGGCCGGGCGCAACGTCAACCGCATGCGGGCGGAGATCGGCATGGTCTTCCAGCAGTTCAACCTGTTCGCCCACAGGACGGTCATGCAGAACATCACGATGGCGCCCGTCGAGGTCAAAGGGCTCGACAAGCGAGCAGCGCGGGAGCGTGCCGACAAGCTGCTCGAGCGCGTGGGCCTGACCGAGAAGGCACAAGCGTTCCCGGCGGACCTCTCCGGCGGCCAGCAGCAGCGGGTAGCGATCGCGCGCGCGCTGGCGATGGAGCCGAAGCTGATGCTCTTCGACGAGCCGACCTCGGCGCTCGACCCGGAGATGATCCGGGAGGTCCTCGACGTCATGCGCGATCTCGCGCGCGACGGCATGACGATGGCCGTCGTGACGCACGAGATGGGGTTCGCGCGCGAGGTCTGCGACCGCCTCGTGTTCATCGACGACGGGCAGATCGTCGAGCAAGGGCCCCCACAGGAGTTCTTCGCCGCGGCGAAGAGCGACCGGGCGCGCGATTTCGTGGACAAGATCATCCACCACTAGGGGAGGCGACTATGAAGACGAGGCTCTGGGCACTGCTGCTGGCGCTCGCGCTGGCGATGTTCGTGGCGGCCTGCGGCGACGACGACGAGGAGACCGGCGGCGGCGGCGCTGAGGCCACGCCGGCGGCCACGGCGGAGGAGTTCCCCGCCGACAGCACGCTCGGCAAGATCCAGGCCGCCGGCGAGATCAAGATCGGCGTCAAGTACGACGTGCCGCCGTTCGGGTTCAAGAACCCGCAGACCGACGCGATCGAGGGCTTCGACGTCGACTTCGGCAAGGCGATCGCGGACAAGCTCGGCGTCGAGCCGCGCTTCGTCGAGGCGATCTCCGACAACCGGATCCCGTTCCTGCAGGACGGGACGGTCGACATCGTGCTCTCGACGATGACCATCAACGCCGAGCGCGCGCAGGAGATCGAGTTCTCCGAGCCGTACTACATCGCGCGCGGGCGGATCCTCGTGCCGCAGGACTCCGACATCGCGGGAATCGACGACCTCGCCGGCCGCAAGGTCTGCACGGCGCTCGGTTCGACCTACGAGGAGACGCTGCGCGAGCAGGCGCCGGACGCCGACCTGCGGCTCGTCGACACCTACTCGGAGTGCCTCGAGCTGGTGCAGAACGGCGGCGTCGACGCGGTCTCGACCGACGACGTGATCCTCACCGGCATGATCATCCAGGACGACACGCTCAAGCTCACCGAGGGCGAGCCGCTGACGACCGAGCCGTACGGCACGGGCATCAAGAAGGGCGAGACCGAGGTCAAGGAGTTCGTCGACGGCGTGCTCGAGGAGTACAAGTCCGGCGGCGGCTGGGCCGAGGCCTACGAGAAGTGGGTCGGCCAGTACACCGACGAGCCGCAGGAGCCGCCGACGATGACGCTCGAGGAGGCGATCCAAGCCACCTCATAGCCGTATGGCGAGCCTGATCAGCGTCCTCACCGACAACCTCGACGAGTTCCTGTCGGGGTTCTGGGTGACCGTCCGCCTCGTGGTGTTCTCGTTTGTGATCGCCATGGTCGTGGGGACGCTGGTGGCCGCCTTCCGGATCGCCCCCAACCCTTGGGTGCAGCGGCTCGGCGGCGTGTACGTCGAGGTGTTCCGCAACACGCCGCTGCTCGTGATCCTGTTCATCGCGTTCGCCGGACTGCGCCGCGCCGGGCTGGACATCGGGCCGTGGACGGCGGGCATCGCCAGCCTCGGCCTGTACACGGCCGCGTACGTGGCCGAGGCGCTGCGCTCGGGCGTCTTCTCGGTCTCCAAGGGCCAGATGGAGGCCGCGCGCTCGCTCGGCTACACGTACATCCAGACGCAGCGCCGCGTCGTGTTCCCGCAGGCGTTCCGGACGGTGATCTCTCCGCTCGGCTCGCTGATCATCGCGATGATCAAGAACTCGGCGATCATCGGCGTCTCGCTGCTGGCGCTGCCCGATTTGCTCAAGCAGGCGCGCATCGTCCAGTCGCGTACGTTCGAGACCAACGAGGCGTTCTTCTGGGCCGCCGTCGGCTACCTGCTGCTGACGGTCGCCGCCACCCTCGTAGTCCGCTCGCTCGAGAAGCGCTACGCGATCCACCGATGAACTACGTCTTCGATCCGGACAACTGGGAGTGGGTGGTCAGCGGGAACAACCTGCGGTTCATCCTCGAGGGCTTCCTCATCAACCTCGAGGTGGCGGCCATCGCGATGACGCTCTCGCTCGCGGTCGGGCTGGCGCTCGCACTCCTGCGGCTCTCGCGGATCAAGGCGATCAGCGTGGCGGCCGGGATCTGGGTCGACGTGTGGCGGAACCTGCCGCTGATCTTCATCTTGCTCTACCTCCTGCTCACGCTCCCGAACTCGTGGCGGGAGGCATACGCGGACAACGTGCCTTCGTGGTTCCCGGAGGGCCTGCAGTCGGGCGCCGTGCTGGCCGCGGTCATCGGCCTCGTGGTCTACAACTCCGCGGTCCTGGCCGAGATCATGCGCGCGGGCATCCTCTCGCTCGATCGCGGCCAGGGCGAGGCGGCGCGTGCGCTCGGGATGACGTACTCCCAGTCGCTGCGCCACGTGATCCTCCCTCAGGGGCTGCGCCGGATGGTGCCGGCGACGGTGTCCCAGCTGATCACGCTCAACAAGGACACCACGCTGATCTACATCCTCACGATCCAGGAGGTCGTGCGGCACGGGCGCATCGTCACCAGCTTCGGCGGCGGCTTCTTCGGCGGCGTCCAGGCGCCCATACTCCAGGTGTTCCTCCTGATAGGCGCGCTCTTCGTCATCGTCAACTTCACGCTCTCGCGAATCTCGCGCCGGCTCGAGGTGCGCGAGGGCCGGCGCACCGCGGGCCCGAAGATCAGGGTCGCGGTCGAGGAGCAGGCCGCGTAACGAGTAGCGCGGCACCGATTGCGACTCCGAGCACGCGGATCGCGGTCGGCGACGGCAGGATCGCGAACACGGCGCCGAACAGGACGACGTAGGCGCCCGCGCGCGAGAGGGCCCGCGCCCGCAGCGTGGCGACCGCGTACGTCCCCCAGCCAGCGGCGAACGCCAGATAGGACAGCAGATAGCCGGCCAGCAACGAGCCCGCCGCCCCGCCGTCGAGCGCCGCGGGCGCCTCGTCGGCAAGGAACGGGACCGCGAACGCCGAGTCCCACGCGCCGCCGGCGGCCATCACGGTTCCGAGCAGCGCGACCACGAAGCTCCCGCGGCCCAGCGTCCCGAGCGCCGGCGCCTGGCGGGCGTGGACGGCGAGCAGCGTGAGGACGAGCAGCAGGATCACCGCCAGCGAGGTGGCCGCTGCGAGCAGGAAGCGCCCGCTGGTGGCGGCGTCGGCCAGATCGTCGGCGTACAGCGGCGCTCCGACGCCGATGGCGAACACACCCAGCAGCGGGGCGGCCACCGCGGCGCGGCGACTCCAGTCAGCCGGGCCGGCCGGGGCGGTCATGGTCAACTCGGTCATCGCGATCCTCCTTGAAGGGGTGTGTCGCGAGCACCGTCGCAGCGCCGAGGCGCCCCGTCGTCGGGCGCGGGGACCATCCTCGTCATACCCGAGAACGACGACGCCCGCCCGCCCGCGCCCTACAGTCGCCCCATGCGCCGGCTGCAACCGGGACAGATGCGGACGGACGCCCTGATCGCGGCCGGCCTGCTCGCCGTCGCCCAGGCCGAGATCTGGCTCGGCTCGTCGGCCGCCGGCGCGCGGCCGGAGACGGCGCTGGCCGCCGCCGCGGCCACGATCGCCCTCGCCTGGCGGCGACGCGCGCCGCTCGCCGCGCTGGCAGTCGTGATGATCGCGTTCGGCGTACTCAGCGTGGTCGCCGAGCTGCCGGTCGCCGCGTTCGTGCTCCCCACGTCGCTGCTCGCGGTCTACTCGGTAGCTGCGCACGACGTCACCGAGCGCGCGGTCGTCGGGCTTGGCATCGCGCTCGCGATGCTCGGCGTCTCGGCGGCTGAGACGCGCGACGCCACGGTGACCGACCTGACGGCGCCCGCACTGCTGTTCGCGGGCGCCTGGGCGGTCGGCCGCCACCTGCGCGCCCGGCGCCGGCGCGAGGCGGAGCTCGACCGCGGCCGCGAGGCGCGCGAGCGGGCTGCAGCGGCCGAGGAGCGCGCCCGCATCGCGCGCGAGCTGCACGACATCGTGGCGCACCGCGTGAGCACGGTCGTGATCCAGGCGGAGGCCGGGCTGATGACGGTCGGCGAGCCGGAGCGCACGCGCGAGGCGCTCGGCGCGATCCGCGACTCCGGGCGCCAGGCGCTCGGCGAGCTGCGGCGGCTGCTCGGCCTGCTCCAGGAGGGGCCCGACGGCGCGCCGGTCGCGCCCCAGCCTGGGCTGGGAGGCCTCGAGGAGCTGGTGAGCGGCGCTCGCGGCGCCGGGCTGGACGTCGCGCTGCACGTGGATGGCGACCTCGCCGACCTCCCGCCCAGCACCGACCTCGCGGCGTTCCGCATCGTCCAGGAGGCGCTCACCAATGCCCTGCGGCACGCGCGCACGCCGACCGGCGTCCGGCTCGACCGCAACGGGGCGGAGCTGACCGTCGAGGTGCGCAACCGGCTCGCCGCCGACCAGGCGTTCGCGGGCGGCGCCGGCCACGGCCTCGCAGGCATGCGCGAGCGGGTGCGCGTGTTCGGCGGCACGCTCGCCGCCGGCCCCGACGACGGCGAGTTCGTCGTGCGCGCTGTCCTGCCGATCGACGAGGGCCGCTCGTGACCTCGGTGCTCGTCGCGGACGACCAGGAGCTCGTGCGCGCCGGCCTGTGCACGATCCTCGAGCGCTCCGGGCTCGACGTCCTCGGCGAGGCGGGCGACGGCCGCGCGGCGGTGCGCGAGGCCCGTCGCCTGCGGCCCGACGTGGTGCTGATGGACGTGCGGATGCCGGTGCTCGACGGGATCGCGGCCACGCGCGAGCTGGTCGCCGGGCGGCCCGAGGAGCATCCGCGCGTGCTCGTCCTGACCACCTTCGACCTCGACGAGTACGTGTTCGAGGCGCTGCGCGCGGGCGCCAGCGGCTTCCTGCTCAAGGACACGCCGCCCGAGCGGCTCGTGGCGGCCGTGCATGCCGTGCGCGACGGCGAGGCGCTGCTGGCGCCGCAGATCACGCGCCGGCTGGTCGAGCGGTTCGCGCTCCCCGCCCGGCCCGCCCCGCCGGGGCTCGACGAGCTCACCGCGCGCGAGCACGAGGTGCTGGCGCTGGTCGCGCGCGGGCTCTCCAACGCCGAGATCGCCGAGCGGCTGGTGCTCACGCTGCCGACGGTCAAGACGCACGTGAGCCGGGTGCTGATGAAGCTCGGCCTGCGCGACCGCGTGCAGGCCGTCGTGCTCGCCTACGAGGCGGGCCTGGTCACGCCGCTTCGGTGAGCTCGCGCGGCGCGGTCGCGAGCACGCGCTCGCGGAGGTCGCCAACCTCGGGGTCGGGTGCAAGCGCCAGCGCTCGCTCGCAGGCGTCCAGGCAGTCCGAGATGCGGTCGGTGCGCGCCAGGGCGTGCGCGTAGCGCGCCCAGGCGGCAGGTGAGTCGGGCGCCAGCGCGGTCGCCTGCTCGCAGGCGGTGACCTCGGCGCCGAGGTCGCCCATCAGGTTCGCGACGAGCGCGAGGTCGAGCAGGCCCTGCTCGCTCGGCCCGGCCTCGCGCGCGCGCTCGAGCGCCTCGCGCGCGCCCGCGCGATCGAACGAGCGAAGCCGCAGGCGGCCGAGCCGCTCCCATGCCGACGGGTCGCCCGGTCCATTGGCCACCTCGTGCTCGGCAGCGTCGACGGCCTGCGACAGCGAGCCCATGTCCTCGTAGATGCGGGCGGCGTAGCGGAACGGGGCCGGCCGGCGCGGATCCTCGCGCGCCCAGTCACGAACCGCCCGCGCGGCGGCCGAGTAGTCGCCGGCCTGCCAGAAGGCGAGCGTCATCAGCCGCAGGACCGCCGTGTTGCGGGGATCCGCATCGCGGGCAAAGACGAGCCGGCGGGCGGCAAGCTTGAAATCGCCCTCTGCGAGCGCGTGCTTGGCCGCGGTCATGAAGCGCTCGACCCGCTCGGCGCCGGGGTCGGGCTTCGAGAAGTCGACGAACTGGAGCGAGCCGGCGGGCACCGTGCGCACCCCCAGGTGGAAGCTCACGCGCGCCCACTGCTGGATGTCGTCGCCGCCGCCCGTGAAGTAGATGCCGTTCACGTTCCCGACGCCCCACTCCGGATAGGACAGGCAGCGCGCGTAGCGGTGCACGACCGAGTGGTCGGGGACCTGGGATGCGAACGGGTCGTGCTTCTCGCGGTCCGCGTCGTTCTCGCGGCGGCGCTGCTCCTCCTCGTAGGCACGCCGGCCCTCCTCGGCCCGGCGCTTGCGGGCGGCGGCCGCGCTCACCTTCACCGCGTTGCGCGTCACGCGCCCGCCGCGCGAGTCCTCTGCCAGCCGCTCGAGCTGGTCGGCCGCCTCATTGATGGCCTTCAGGTGACGCTCGTGCTCGAGCTGACGGCCGGGCGGCGCGATGTCCGGGTGCCAGACCTTCGCCAGCCGGCGCCGCGCCAGCTGGATGTCGCGCTTGCCGAACGGCGGCTCGATCTCCAACAGGAGGATCGACTGCTCGATGTCCAGCACGTTCGTCATGACCTACCTACGGTAGCGGCGCACACGGCCCGGTGAGCGGCTCACGCGTCACCGGACCGAGGCATCGTCACGGTCGTCAGATCTTCCAGCCCATGTCAGCCTCCCCATCACGTCGCAGGTGCAAGACGTTAAACACTCAGATCTTCCAACCCATGTCGGGCCTCCCCACTCGGCGGTCACAGCGGCTGTCCCGCGACCGCAGGCTTGCGTGATCGATTCGCCGGGCGTCCAGCCGGCACACTCCCTGCTCCGCTCGACCGGCCCCTCTGGGCGGACCCTGCCCGGCGGTCGACGACTCCCTGGTGCTTCCCTGTTCGGAACTCTACGACGACGTCGGTTGAAAGTCCTCGCGACCTCCGGCGAAAGGGCTAGTGGCGCTTGAGACTTGTCGAACCGACCAACAACGCACTACCTTCTCGGTGTGATCATCTGGCTGGCCGTGGTCCTCTGGCTCGTGATCGTCGCCTGGTCGCTCGCGCTCATGCGCGCTGCCGGCGCGCGTGAGGACCGCTGGCGGCCGCGCTCGGAGCCCCGGGGACCGCGCGAGCCGCAGGCGGGTCTGGCGGCCTCGTCAGGCCGGCGCCGGGCGCTGTTCGCTGTCGAGGCGACCGTGCTCGCAGGCAGCCTCGGGGCTGCCGCGCTGCTCTCGACGTCCGAGCAGTGGGAGCCGCTCGCGCTCGTCGGGCTGCTGGCTGTGCTCGCCTGTGGCAGCGACTTCCTGACGCTCGAGACCAAGCGGGCCCGCATCTCCGGCTCGTTCCTCGGCCTCGTCCTCGCGATGGCGCTGCTCGGCCCCGCTCCCGCCGCAGTCATCGGCCTCGCCTGCGCGGTGACCGATGCGCTTCACGCGCGCACGCGCGGGGTGTCGGTGCTCGGTAACGCAGCCATCTACACGTTCTTCCCGCTGCTCGGCGCGCTGATCCTCGACGCGGTCGAACCGGCCGCCGGCTCCCAGCAGGGCGGGTTCGCGCTCGCGGTCTTCGTGGTCTTTTGCCTGACCAACGTCCTCAACTTCACGATGGTCGCCGGCCACATCGTGCTCACGCGCGGCGGGTCGTTGCGGGAGATGTTCCAGCGCGTCTTCCTCCCGGTCGTGCCGTGGGAGCTGGCGACGGGCTCGATCACCGCGGTGGCCGTCTACGGCTTCGAGCTCTACGGCATCGGGCTCATCGCGCTGTTCGTGCTCGCGCTCGGCGTCTGCCAGCTGCTGCTGCGCGCGCTGCTACGCGGCAACGAGCACGGCGAGGAGGTCATCCGCCGCAAGGACCAGCTCGACGTGCGCCACGAGGGCATGGTCGGGCTCCTGCTCGAGACGCTCGCGCTGCGCGACCCGACCGCCGCCCGCCACGCCGCGGCGGTCGCGCACTACGGCCGCGAGCTCGCCGCCGCGGCCGGGCTCGGCGAGCACGCGCAAGCCGTGGTCCACACCGCCGGACTGCTGCACGACATCGGCAAGGAGGCGCTCCCGGACCACATCCTGCTCGGCCGCAGCGAGCTGCGCAGCGCCGAGCGCCGGCTGGTCGAGCGCCACCCGACCGACGGGGCGCGGCTGCTCCTGCGCGTCGAGGGGCTGGGCGAGGTGGCCAACGCCGTGCTCGCCCACCACGAGCGGATCGACGGGCGTGGCTATCCCGACGGGCTGGGGGGCGACGACATCCCGGTCACGGCGCGGATCCTCGCGATCGCCGAGGCATACGACGTGCTCACCGCCCCCGACTCCTACCGCGTCCCGCTGGGCGCGGCCGAGGCCGAGGACGAGCTGCGCCGGGTGGCCGGCAGCCAGCTCGACGGCCGCCTCGTGTGGCTGTTCGTGACGCAGGTGCTGCGCGGCAAGGTCGTCGACCACGCCGGTCAGATCGCCGACCTCGAGGCGGAGCTCCAGGTGCAGCGGCGGGTGCGCGGCGTGCTCGACCAGCCGCTCGTGCTGGGCCCGCCGGTCTGAGCTAGACGGCCGCGGGGCGGAGCGCGAGCTCGTACTCGGCGACGACCGCCGGGTCGTCGGGGTTGCACAGCAGCTCGACGCACTCCTCCTCGGAGGCCGAGCGCACGCCGTCGGCGGTGATCACGCGAGCCACGCGCAGGCCGTCGGGCGTGAGCCCGTGCTCGGCCGCGACGGCTTCGAGGTCGGCCTGCCGGACACCGGGCTGGATCCACGCGATCCGCCGCACGGGGTCGATGTGGATGGCCTGCAGCGGGGTGAGGTCGAGCAGCATCCCGCCCTCCTCGCCGAGCGCCAGGCCCTCCTGGCGGGCGTAGGCGAGAGCGGCCGCGATGTCCAGAACGGACGCGCAGCGGATGGTCAGGGGAGTCGTCGTGTCGAGAAGAAGCGCCATGCCGGGCAGGATCGCCGCCCGGCGCCGGTCCCCGCATCGGGGGTCTCCCTAGTCGCTGTGGGTCCGGCGAACGTCAACGACGGCTGGGTAGGGAGGCTGGGGAGCCAACCGCTGCGCGGGGGAAGATTGCGTGCGGTGAGCGAGCGGATCGCGAAATCCGTGAAGTTACCCCCGGAAACCGACGCCTACTTCACGGATTTCGCGAACTATCCCCGATCAGCGTCGGAAACCGACGCCTATCCGGGATAGTTCGCCCAACCTTGTCCATTTGCCCCCGGAAACCGGGGGTAGTCCGACAAGGTTCGGGCGATCGCCGAACCACGCCGGCTCCCTCACCCTCCCTACCCAGCCGCAGTTGACGTTGACGTTCGCCGGCAGCTAGGCAGCCCGCGGAAGCGATACCGCCGGCTGGGCCGCCGCCGCGACCAGAGCCTCGAACAGCACCCGGTGGCGCTCGAGCCCGGTCAGCCCCTCGACGTGCCACTGCACGCCGACGACGAAGCGCGGACCGGGGTCCTCGATGCCCTCGACGATCCCGTCGGCCGCCCGTGCGACGGCCACCAGCCCGCGGCCGAGGACGTCGACGGCCTGGTGGTGGAACGAGTTCACGCGCAGCGGGTCGGTGCCCACGAGGGCCGCGAGGCGGGAGCCGGGCTCGACGTGGACCGTGTGCGTCGTCGCCGTCGCGGGCTCGATCTGGCGGTGGCCCGGGAGGTGCTGGTGCAGCGTGCCGCCGCGCGAGACGTTGAGCGCCTGCGCCCCGCGGCAGATACCGAGCACCGGGAGGCCGCGGGCGTCGGCCGCGCGGGCGAGCGCGAGCTCGAACCTATCGAGGCTCGGCTCCGTCGGCCCCAGCTCCTCGTGGCGATCGGGCGCGCCGTAGGCGTCCGGGTCGAGGTCCGGGCCGCCGGACAGGCAGATGCCGTCGAGCCGTGCGAGGAAGGCCTCGGCGTCGCCCAGCGGCGGGAGCACGACCGGCAGCCCGCCGGAGACCTCGATCGCCCGCAGGTAGGTCATGCCGAGCGCCATCTCGGCGTGCGCCGGCTCCCCGTGGCGGCGCAGCGTCCCGGCGCCGCTCGACCGCAGCTCCGAGGTCGTCACGCCGATCAGCGGCTTCATACCCGATTTATCGCCCAGAGCAGGGGGTTCCTGAAATGGACATTTGGACAGGATCGCGCCCCCGCCGGTCGACATCCGGGAGGGATCTATCCTCTCCCGCCGCATGTCGAGCCAATACATCTTCACGATGTACAAGCTGTCCCGCACGCACCCGCCGGACAAGCAGGTGCTGAAGGACATCTCGCTGAGCTTCCTGCCCGGCGCCAAGATCGGCGTCCTCGGGCTCAACGGCTCGGGCAAGTCGACGCTGCTGCGGATCATGGCCGGCCGCGACACGGAGTTCCGCGGCGACGCCCAGCTCGCCCCCGGCGCGACCGTCGGGCTGCTCGAGCAGGAGCCGCAGCTCGACGAGAGCAAGGACGTGCGGGGCAACGTCGAGGACGGCGTGGTCGAGCTGCGCGGGCTGCTCGACCGCTTCAACGAGCTCGCCGCCAACTACTCGGACGAGACGGCCGACGAGTTCGCCCGCCTGCAGGAGAAGATCGACGCCGCCGACGCCTGGAACCTCGACTCCCAGCTCGACCAGGCGATGGACGCCCTGCGCCTACCGCCGGCCGACGCCGAGGTCTCCCGGCTGTCGGGCGGCGAGCGGCGCCGGGTGGCGCTCTGCCGCCTGCTCCTCAGTGCGCCCGACCTGCTGCTGCTCGACGAGCCGACCAACCACCTCGACGCCGAGTCGGTGGCGTGGCTGGAGAAGCACCTCGAGGAGTACAAGGGCACGGTCGTGGCCGTGACCCACGATCGCTACTTCCTCGACAACGTGGCGGGCTGGATCCTCGAGCTCGACCGCGGGCACGGCATCCCCTTCCGCGGCAACTACTCGAGCTGGCTCGAGCAGAAGCAGGCCCGGCTGGCCCAGGAGGAGCGCTCGGAGTCGGCGCGCCAGCGCACGATCGCGCGCGAGCTGGAGTGGGTCCGCACGAACCCCAAGGGCCGGCGCACTAAGTCCAAGGCGCGGCTAGCCAACTACGAGCGCCTGCTGGCCGAGGAGCGCAACGTCAAGCTCGACCAGGTCCAGATCCACATCCCCGCCGGCCAGCGGCTGGGCGGCCAGGTGATCGAGTCCGACGGCGTGCGCAAGGGCTTCGGCGAGCGGCTGCTGATCGAGGACCTGTCGTTCTCGCTCCCGCCGGCGGGCATCGTCGGCGTGATCGGGCCCAACGGCGCCGGCAAGACGACGCTGTTCCGGATGCTGGTGGGCGATGAGAACCCCGACGCCGGCGCGGTCAGGCTCGGCGACACCGTCGACCTCGCGTACGTCGACCAGTCGCGCGACGCGCTCGCCCCCGACAAGACCGTGTGGGAGGAGATCTCCGACGGCCACGAGAACATCAAGGTCGGCGATCGTGAGCTGAACTCGCGCGCCTACGTGGCCGGCTTCAACTTCAAGGGCTCCGACCAGCAGAAGAAGGTCGGCTCGCTGTCGGGCGGCGAGCGCAATCGCGTGCACCTGGCCAAGCTGCTGCGCCGCGGCGGCAACGTGCTGCTGCTCGACGAGCCCACGAACGACCTCGACGTCGACACGCTGCGCGCGCTCGAGGAGGCGCTGCTGGCGTTCCCGGGCTGCGCGGTGATCATCTCCCACGATCGCTGGTTCCTGGACCGCGTGGCCACGCACGTGCTGGCCTTCGAGGGCGACTCGCAGGTGCGCTGGTTCGAGGGCAATTTCGAGGCCTACGAGGAGTGGCGGCACGAGCGCCTCGGCGCCGAGGCCGACCGCCCGCACCGCATCACCTACAAGAAGCTGACCCGCGCCTGACCGCACCTCGAAGCGGTGCGAGGGGTTGATCCGGTCGACGTGTTGCTACTTTGCTCGCCCTGATGGTGTCGGTCGTCGCCTGCCTGTGCCTTGGGCTCGTGCTGCTGGCCTCGGCGGTCCTGAAGCTCGCGGACCCCGCCGGCACGCGGGCCGCCCTGGCCACCTACGGGATCCCCGCGCGCGGCGTCGCATGGGGCGCGCTCGTGGCGGTCGAGGCGGCACTGGGCGTGGGCGTGGCGGCCGGTTTCGACGCCGCCGCCTACGCCGCCGCCACGCTGCTCGCGCTCTTCTGCGGCGCGCAGGCCGTCGCGCTGGCGAGCGGCCGTGCCGGAGCGCCGTGCGCCTGCTTCGGCTCCAGCGGCCGCATCTCGCGCGCCTCGGTCGCGCGTGCGGCGCTGCTGGCCGCCGCCTTCGCCGTGCTCCCACTGCTGCCCCGGACCGAACCGAGCACGGAGGGCTGGCTGGCGATCGGGCTCGGCGCCGCCCTCGTGGGCGTCGTCGCGCTCGGCGTGGCCGTGCTCGCGCTCGCCCGCGAGATCGGCATGCTACGGCTGGCCATGGACCCGCGCAGCGGCGCGCTCGAGGTGCCGCACGAGGGGCCAGAGGTCGGCGCACGCACGACGCTCGCGGCGCGCTTCGAGCTCACCCCCGGCCGCCTGGGGCTGGCGGTCTTCTCGTCCGAGGGCTGCGGCCTGTGCCGCGCGCTCGAGCCCGAGGTGGGCGCGTTCGGCGCCGACCCGCGCGTCGTGCTGCGGCGCTTCGACGAGGTGCGCGACGCCGACGCCTGGGCAGCCGCCGACGTGCCGGGCAGCCCGTTCGCCGTCGCGCTCGACGCCGACGGCACGGTGCTCGCCAAGGGCACGTTCAACTCGGGCGCGCAGCTCGAGTCGGTGCTCGCTGCCGCCGAGCGCCGCCGGGGAGCCGTGCGTGCCTAGCCTCAGCGACCGCGTCGCGGCCGGCTCCTCGCGCCGCGGCTTCCTCTCGCGCGTCTCGGGCGCGGTCATGGGCCTGGCCGGTGCGGGCACCGTGGCCGGCCTCGTCGCCCCCGGCGAGGCCGAGGCGTACCACTTCTGCGGGCACATCTACACCACCGACTCCTGCCCGCACCCGACCGGGCTGCCCCGGATCGACTCGCGCGGCTTCCCGCTGCGGGCGATCGACGGTCACTCGGTCGACGACCTCGGCCGTCTGGTCGACGCCGCAAACCGTCCGGTCGACGAGGACGGGCAGCCGCTGACCGACGTCGACGGGCGGGCGCTGCCGGTCGCGACGCGCACGCGGGTGTGCGACGTCGTCGCCGACACCTACGAGATCGAGACCGCCGTCGACGGCGCCTGGTACCGCTGCTGCGGCGGCGTCATCCGCAAGCTCGTGGACTGCTGCTCGCCGCACCCGCGACGGATCAACGGCGACGCCTCGCTGACCGGCTACTGCTACCGCGGTCGCAAGGTCTTCTGCGTCATGTACTACGACACCAAGGTCAAATGCTAGGGGAACGCCGGCCCAGAGGGCCGGGTTCCCTTGCGGGTGTTCGCCCAGAGGGCGAAACCGGGGAACGCCGGCCCAGGAGGCCGGGTTCCCTTGCGGGTGTTCGCCCAGAGGGCGAAACCCGCGGGGGGGGACGGGGGGAGGATCGCGTGCTCGAGACCGTGCTGATCGTTGCGGCCGCGGTCGCGGGCGTCACCGGCGCCTGGTCGCCGTGCGGCTTCTCCATGGTCGAGACGCTCGCGCCGCAGGGCTACGCCGGCCGGCTGCGCACGACGCTGGCGGCGTGCGCGACGTTCTCCGTCGGCGCGCTCGCCGGCGGCGCCGCGACGTTCGGCGGCCTCGCGCTGCTGGGCGACGCGCTGGGAGCCGGCGGCGGCGGCGCGCTGGCCGTCGCCGCCGCGGTGGCGCTGGCCGCCGCGCTCGGAGAGGCGCGCGGCGCCCGCATCCTGCCGCAGGTGCGCCGCCAGGTGCCCGAGTCGTGGCGGCGGCGCATGCCGGTCCCGCTCGCCGCCGGGCTCTACGGCGTGCTGCTCGGCCTCGGCTTCACGACCTTCATCCTCACGTTCGCGGTCTGGGCGCTGGCCGGCGTGAGCGTGGCGCTCGGCGACCCGGCGCTCGGGCTCGCGATCGGCCTGGCGTTCGGCGCCGGCCGGCTGCTGCCGGTGGTGGTGCTCGCGCCTGCTGCGGCCACCCGCGCGGGCGCGGCCTTCCACGCCGCGATGGCCGAGCGGCCGCGGATCCTGCGCTCGCTGCGGGCGGTCGACGCCGTCGCGATGGCGGCGTGCTCGGTCGCCCTGGTGGTCTGATGGCGACGGCGAGCCGCGTGGCGCTCTACGGGAGCGACCCGAGCGTCGACGGCGGGCTGCTGGCGTGGCACGTCGCCGGCCAGCCGGGCGTGCTCGTACGCGACGGCCAGGCGCAGCAGCTCCCGGGCACGCATCCGGCAGTCAACGATGCCCGACTCGCCGTGCTGCGCGACGGGGTGATCGAGGTCACGTCGACGTCCGGCGCGCCGTTCCAGACCGCGATCCCGGCCCCCGGGGCGGACGCGATCGCCGTGTCGGCCGGCTGGGTGGCCTGGCGCTCGCGCGACGGGGACGCCGACGCGATCCTCGCGGCGCCGCTGGCGGGCGGCGCGCCGCGGCTCGTGCTGCGACTCGAGGAGCTGGGGCGCCCGGCCCTCGAAGGCGACCGTGCTCGTCTTCCACGCCGCCGGCCGCCGCGGCGGCCGGATCGTGCTCGCCGATCTCGCGGCCGGCACCCGCCGGGTCGTGCGCAAGGAGCGCCGCGCGCAGCTGCTCAACCCCTCGCTGCACCGCGGCCAGCTGCTGTACGTGCGCGCCCATCACAAGCGCCAGGAGCTGCGGCTCGGCGGCCTCTCGCGCCGCTCCCCGCGCCGCGACCGGCGCGTCTGGTCCACCACCCCGACCGGCTTCCGCGACAACGGCTACGAGCGCGGGCGGCGCGACACGCGCCACAACCATCGCAAGCTGTGGCCGCGGCCGCCGCGCAACCTGTCGGCGAGCCTGTGGACGACCGCGCTGGCCGCGGACGCCGCGTACGTGACGCGGCTGCGCCAGGTCGCTGGACGTACGATGGTGGCCGAGATCCTGCGCGTGGACCGCTAGCGCGCCGGGTAGGGCATCGTCGACACACATCGGGAGGGAGCATCGATGCTGCGCAGGCATACGCGCGTGCTGATCGCCGCGGCGGCGACGGCCGCGCTCGCGGCGCCCGCCGCTCAGGCGGGTCACGGACAGGACCGCTTCGAGAAGGAGCCGACCGCGGTCGGCAGCGGCGGCGCGGCCGCCACCGTCGATGCGCTCGCCACCAAGGCGGCGGTCGACACGCTGCGCCGGGGCGGCAACGCCGTCGACGCCACGGTCGCCGCCGCGGGCGTGCTCGGCGTCACCGAGCCGTTCTCCGCCGGCATCGGCGGCGGCGGCTTCATGGTCATCCGCACGCCACACGGCAAGGTCCGGACGATCGACGGCCGCGAGAAGGCGCCGGACGCGATGAACCCGCGCTCGTTCTTCGAGAACGGCGCCGTGCTGAGCTTCAACGACGCGCGCTACAGCGGCCTGTCGGCCGGCGTCCCGGGCACGGTCGAGCAGTGGGACGAGGCGCTCGACCGCTACGGGTCGATGTCCCTGCGCAAGCTGCTCCAGCCCGGCATCGACGCCGCCCGCAACGGCTTCGAGGTCGACCAGACGTTCTTCGACCAGACGCAGGGCAACGTCGACTACTTCAACGACATCCCGGCCACCGCCGAGATCTACCTCGACGACGACGGCACCCCGCGCGACGTCGGCACCACGCTGCGCAACCGCGACCTGGCGCGGACGTACGAGCGCATCGCCGAGGACGGCCCGCGCGCGTTCTACCGCGGCCGGATCGCGCGTGCGATCGCCGACGCCGTCCAGGACCCGCCGACCGCCGCCGACGCCAACCACGTGTGGCGTGCGGGCCTGATGACCGAGGACGACCTCCGGCGCTACGACGCGCCGTGGCGCAAGCCCAGCCGGATCGACTACAAGGGCCTCGACGTGTGGGGCATGGGCCCGCCGTCGAGCGGCGGCTCGACCGTCGGCGAGGCGCTCAACATCCTCGAGGGCTACCGCCCGCTCGGCGCCGACCGCACGCAGGCACTGCACCGCTACCTCGAGGCGTCGCGCTACGCGTTCGCCGACCGCAACGCCTACCTCGCCGACCCCGACTACGTCGACGTGCCGCTGCGCTGCCTGCTCTCGGACGCGTTCGCGGCCGAGCGGCGGGCACTGATCACCGAGACGGCGGCCAACGCCGTCGTGACGCGCGGCGACTGCGGCGAGCCGGACGGCACCGCGCTCGCCGAGGAGGGCCCGTCGACGACCCACCTCACGGTCGCTGACAAGCACGGCTTCGTGGTCTCCTACACGTTCACGATCGAGTCCACCGGCGGCAACGGCATCGTCGTCCCTGGCTACGGCTTCCTGCTCAACAACGAGCTGACGGACTTCAACATCAACGACCCCGTGCACCCCAACGCGCCCGAGGGCGGCAAGCGGCCGCGCAGCTCGATGGCGCCCACGATCATCACCAAGGACGGGCGGCCGGTGCTGGCCGTCGGCTCCCCGGGCGGCTCGATGATCATCACCACCGTGCTGCAGGTGCTGATCGAACGGCTCGAGCTCGGCCAGTCGCTGCCGGAGGCGGTGGCCGCGCCGCGCGCCTCGCAGCGCAACGGCGCGACCTCGATCGCCGAGCCGCGCTTCATGGAGACCGAGGCACCGGCCCTGACCGCTCGCCACGCGCACGCATTCGGGACGCCGCAGGCGGAGATCGGCGCCGTCACCGGCATCGAGTTCCTGCGCGGCGACCGGCTCCTCGCCGCCGCCGAGCCGACCCGCCGCGGCGGCGGCAGCGCGGCCGTGGTCAGGGACCGCCGCTGGTGAGGTAGTCCTCGAGCACCGGCAGCAGGGCGCGGGCGTCGTCGACCACGGCGTCCGCGTCCGCCAGCGCCTCGACGGCGAACGGCCCCGTGGCGACGGCCACCACGCGCACGTCGTCGGCCCGCGCGCACGCGATGTCGCGCGGCGTGTCGCCGATCACCACGGTCCGATCTCGCGGCCAGTCGCCGGCGCGGGCACGGGCGATCGGCGGCAGCTCGGCGCGCGACGCGTGGTCTGAGCCGAAGCCGCCCTGCCCCGGCTCGAAGTGGTCCCCGATGCCGGCGCGGGCGAGCTTCAGCCGCGCCACCGGCTCGAGGTTGCCCGTCACGAGCGAGAGCCGGAACTCGGCGTCGCGGCTCGAGAGCACACCCAGCAGCTCGACGATCCCCGGCGCCACGTACCCCGACAGGTCCGGCAGGCACAGCTCCGCGAACGCCTCGATCGCCGCTGATTGCAGCTCGGCCCAGCGCGCCGCGAAGTCCTCCTCCGGCACGCCCGCGGTCGCCAGCAGGTCGCGGATGATCGCGCCGTCGGTCCGCCCTGCAGCCTCGACGCCCTGCCCGTCCGGCAGCGTGACGCCGTGCACCTGCTCCGCAGCCCGCCGCAGCGCCCGCGCGTGCTCGACCGAGGCTCGCTGCAGCAGCGTGCCGTCGATGTCGAACAGGAGGAGCAGCGGCGCAGTCAGCGCTTCAGGTCCAGGCCGGGCTCGAGCCGCCGGGCGAAGGCGGCGATCAGCCTCGCGGCGTTCTCGACGTCGTCGAGCTGGACCATCTCCACGGGCGAGTGCATGTAGCGCAGCGGGACCGAGACGACGGCCGACGGGACGCCAGCGCGCGAGACGTGAAAGGCGTCGGCGTCGGTGCCGGTGCTGCGCGCCGATGCGGCGACGGTGAACGGGATGCCCTCCGCCTCGCCGGCCGCGTGCAGCAGCTCGAACACCGTGGGGTCCAGCGTCGAGCCGCGCTGGAGCACCGGGCCCGAGCCGAACGGGTGCTTGCCGAGCTCCTTCTCGTCGGTCCCCGGCGCGTCGGTGGCGAACGTGACGTCGACCACGACGGCGATGTCGGGACGCAGCGAGTAGGCGGTCGTGTGCGCGCCGCCGAACGTGATCTCCTCCTGCGCGACCGCGACGGCGGCCACGTCGCCGGGAGCGCCACCGGCCTCGGCCACCAGCCGCGCCGTCTCGAGCGCCACGAAGCAGCCGAGCCGGTTGTCCATCGACCGCGAGAGCACGCGGTCGTTGGGCAGCTCGACGGGCTCGCCGGCGATCACCGCCACATCGCCGATGCGCACGCGCGAGCGTGCGTCGTCGCCGTCCTTGGCCCCGATGTCGATGTGCAGCGTCTTGAGCTCGGGCGCCTTCTTGCGCTCCTCCTCCTTGAGCAGGTGGATCGGCTTCTTGCCGACGGCGCCAGGCACCCGCCCGTCGCGCGTGATCACCTCGACCCGCTGGCCGACGAGGATCACGGGGTCCCAGCCGCCGACGCCCGTGAACCACAGGAAGCCGTCGTCGTCGATGTGGTGGACGATCAGCCCGATCTCGTCGATATGGCCCACGACGGCCACGAACGGCCCGTCGCCGGTGCCTTTCACGCGGGCGACCGTCGAGCCGACGGTGTCGTGCGCGATCTCGGCGAAGGCGCCGGCCGCCTCGCGGAAGACGGCCGCGGCCGCCTGCTCGTAGCCCGACGGGCCCGGCGCGGTCAGGAGCTTGCGAAGTGGTTCTGGCAGCGGCATGAAGCCGCGCAGCCTATCCGAGCAGGCCGCGCAGCACGTACTGCAGGATGCCCCCGTGGCGGAAGTATTCGACCTCCTTCGGCGTGTCGATCCGCACCCGGGCGGTGAACTCCTTGTCGCCCGCGCGGACCGTCACCTGCTTGGCCTCGCCGCCTTCGACGCCCGTGATCGAGAACTGCTCCTCGCCGGTCAAACCGAGCGACTCGACGGACTCCCCGTCCTCGAACTGGAGCGGCAGCACACCCATGCCCACGAGGTTCGAGCGATGGATGCGCTCGTACGACTGCGCGATCACCGCGCGCACGCCGAGCAGCCGCGTGCCCTTGGCCGCCCAGTCGCGCGAGGAGCCCGAGCCGTACTCGCGGCCCGCGAGCACCACCAGCGGCGTGCCCTCGTCCGCGTAGCGCATCGCTGCGTCGTAGATCGGCATCTCCTCGCCGTCGGCAAGATGGCGCGTTACCCCTCCCTCCGTGCCTGGCGCCAAGAGGTTGCGGAGGCGGATGTTGGCGAACGTGCCGCGCATCATCACCTCGTGGTTCCCGCGTCGTGAGCCGTAGGAGTTGAAGTCCTTGTTCTCGACCCCGTGCTCGTTGAGGTAGCGGGCAGCCGGCGAGTCCTTCTTGATCGCGCCCGCCGGCGAGATGTGGTCGGTCGTGACCGAGTCGCCGAGCACGGCCAGCACGCGGGCGCCCTCGATGTCGCCGATCGGCTCGGGCTCCGGCGAGAGTCCCTCGAAGAACGGCGGCAGGCGGACGTAGGTCGAGTCCGCGTCCCACGCGAACCGGTCTCCCTCCGGCACCTCGAGCGAGTTCCAGCGCTCGTCGCCGGCGAACACCTCGCCGTAGGAGGAGGTGAACATGTCGCTCTGCACGGCCTCCTCGACCGTGTGGGCGACGTCGTCCGCGGTCGGCCAGATGTCCTTCAGGTAGACGTCCTCGCCCGTCGGCGTCCTGGCCCAGCGGCTCGTCGAGCAGGTCGATGTCCATCGTCCCGGCCAGCGCGTAGGCGACGCACAGCGGCGGCGAGGCGAGGTAGTTCATCCGCACGTCGGGGTTGATGCGACCCTCGAAGTTGCGGTTGCCGCTCAGCACCGACACCACCGCGAGATCCTCGGCGTTGACCGCCTCGGAGATCTCGTCCGAGAGCGGGCCCGAGTTGCCGATGCAGGTCGTACAGCCGTAGCCCACGAGGTGGAAGCCGAGCCGCTCCAGGTACTCGGTCAGGCCCGCACGGTCGAAGTACTCCGTGACGACCTTCGAGCCCGGCGCCAGGGACGTCTTCACCCACGGCTTGACCTCGAGGCCCCGCTCCACGGCGGCCTTGGCGAGCAGCCCCGCGCCGATCATCACCGACGGGTTCGACGTGTTGGTGCAGCTCGTGATGGCCGCGATCACCACGTGCCCGTGGTCGAGCTCGGTCTCCGTACCGTCCTCGAGGCGCAACACGGCCGGCGAGCTGACCCGCTCGGAGACCTGGAGGCCGCCGGTGCCGCCGCCGCGCCGACGGTTCGGGCTCAGAGGCGTGGGAGCCGTTGCCGTTGGAGCCGGGCGGGTCGGACGCCGGGAACGACTCGGCGCTCCTCTCGTCGGCCGCCGTGACCACGCCGTCGTCGTCGCCCACCAGTCCTGCAGGGCCATCCGGAACGAGGCCTTGGACTCGGTCAGCGCCACCCGGTCCTGCGGGCGCTTCGGGCCGGCGAGCGACGGGACGACCTGCGCGAGGTCGAGCTCGAGCGTCTCCGAGTACGTCGGCTCGTCGCTGTCGGCGTCGTGCCACAGGCCCTGCTCGCGCGCGTACGCCTCGACGATCTCGATCAGCTCGGCAGACCGCCCGGAGAACTCCAGGTAGCGCAGCGTCTCGGCGTCGATCGGGAACATCGCGCACGTGGAGCCGAACTCGGGGCTCATGTTGCCGATCGTGGCGCGGTCGGCCAGCGGCAGGTTCGGCACGCCCGGCCCGTAGAACTCGACGAACTTGCCGACCACGCCGTGCTCGCGCAGCATCTGCGTCACGGTCAGCACGAGGTCGGTGGCGGTCGCGCCCTCGGGCAGCTCGCCCTCCAGGCGGAACCCGACCACGCGCGGGACGAGCATCGACATCGGCTGACCGAGCATCGCGGCCTCGGCCTCGATCCCGCCGACACCCCAACCCAGAACGCCCAGGCCGTTGATCATCGTGGTGTGCGAGTCGGTTCCGACCAGCGTGTCGGGGTAGAGCACGCCCGTCGTGACTCGAAGACCACGCGCGCCAGGTACTCGAGGTTGACCTGGTGCACGATCCCGGTGTCCGGCGGCACGACCTTGAAGCCCTCGAACGCGCCCTGACCCCAGCGCAGGAACGCGTACCGCTCGGCGTTGCGCTCGAACTCGCGCTCGGCGTTGATCCGGAACGCGTCGCGCGTGCCGAAGACGTCGACCTGCACCGAGTGGTCGATCACCAGCTCGGCGGGGACCAGCGGGTTGATCTTCGCCGGGTCGCCACCGAGGTCGGCCATCGCGTCGCGCATGGCGGCGAGGTCGACCACCGCCGGCACGCCCGTGAAGTCCTGCATCACGACGCGGGCGGGGGTGAACGCGATCTCCTTCGACGGCTCGGCGGCGTGGTCCCAGGCCGCCAACGCCTCGACATCCTCCGCGCGCACGCCGACCCCGTCCTCGTTGCGCAGCAGGTTCTCGAGCAGCACCTTCAGCGAGAACGGCAGCCGGGCGACGTCGAACTTCGACTGCAGCGCGTCGAGGCGGTAGATCTCGTAGGTGCGCCCGGAGATCTCCAGGCCGGAGCGGGCGTCGAAGGAGTTCTCGGGCATGACCCTGAGACTACCCCGGCAGGCTCAGCGACCCCCGCCCGTAGTCGACCCGCACAGGGTCGCCGTCCTTGGTGCGCCAGGCCACGGTCAGCGGCACCTCCTCGCCGGGCGCGAGCAGGGCGATCCGCCCCGTGCGCTGCAGCTCGCTGTCGGGTCCCTGCTCGGGGCCGCGGCCGCCGCCCCACAGCGACTTGCCGAACGCGCGCAGGAAGACCGGCGTCGAGGCCACGACCGCGCCGTCGCCATCGATCACGCGCACATCGGCGAGGTCGATTCGCATCGCCTGCAGGCCGTCGTTGCGCAGCGTGCCGGTGAGCACGCGGTCGCCCGGCAACGTCGGGTGCGTGAACACCTCGCTGTCGCCCGACCAGCGCAGCGGCCCGCTGCTGCCGCTCCCGCCGAGCGCCAGCACCGCGATCACCAGCGCCGCCAGCACGGAGCCGGCGAACAGGAGCGCCGCCGCGCGGCGGCTGAGGGCCGGCGTCGCGATCCGCGTCGTGACGGTCGTCATGGCGGCTACAACGCCGCCCGGCGCGAAAACCTGCGCTCGTCGCTCTGATCTATTGTCACGGTTCAGCCGCGACACAGGGAGGGTAGGCGACCGCTCATGGCAGCCAACACGATCACCCGAAGCCGCCTCCGAAGCCTCGCTGACGTACATCCGGAGCGTGGCCGGGTCCTGTCCGTGTTCCTCAACCTCGACCCCTCCGAGTTCGCCACCCCGGTTGCGCGCTCGACGGCCGTCTCGTCGGTGATGACGCAGGCGGCCCACCGCGTGGACGAGGCCGACGGGCTGAGCAACGAGGAGCGGGTGGCGCTGCGGCAGGACGTCGAGCGGGTGCGTGAGCGGCTGACCTCCAGCGACATCGCCGACAACGGGACGCGCGCGGTGGCCGTCTATGCGTGCGGCGAGGTCGATCTGCTCGAGGTCGTGCGGCTACCGCGGCCTGTCGACTTCGCGGTCGTGCTCGAGCGCTCGCCCTACCTCGAGCCGCTCGTGGCCGACGCCGACGAGGAGCAGTGGGCCGTGCTCCTGGTCAACCGCCGCAACGCCCGCCTTTTCCTCGGCGGCGGCGGCGGCCTCCAGGAGACCGACCGGATCGCGGACGACGTGCATTCCCAGCACGACCAGGGCGGCTGGTCGCAGGCGCGCTACCAGCGCGGCGTAGAGAAGGAGAAGGACGACCACCTCGTCCACGCCGCCGAGGTCGCGTTCCAGCGCTACAAGGATCCGGGCTTCGACCGCCTGCTCGTCGGCGCGCCCGACGAGCTGGTCAACGACGTCAAGCACAAGCTGCACCCGTACCTGCGCGAGCGCATCGCCGGCCGCCTGCAGCTCGACGTCGACAACTCGTCGCTCGACGACGTGCGCCGCGCCGCGCGCACCGCGATGGAGGAGTGGCGGGTGCGCTCCGAGCGCGAGGCGCTCGACCGCCTCGCCGAGGGCGTGGGCCGCGGCGGGCGCGGCGCCGCGGGGCTGTCGGCGGTGCTCCAGGCGCTCAACGATGCGCGCGTGGAGATCCTCCTGATCGCCGACGGGTTCCGCTCGCCCGGGGGCCGCGATCCCGAGACCGGCATGCTCCATCCCGGCGACCAGGGCCCGGACGGGCGGTCGCTCGAGCACTGCGAGAACATCGTCGAGCTTGCCGTCGAGAAGGCGATCGAGCAGTCCGCGAAGGTGATCAAGGTCCTGCACCACGACGACCTCGGCCCGCTCGGCGGCATCGGCGCGGTGCTGCGGTACTGATCCCGCGTGGCGCGCGCGCTCGTCATCGTCGACTTCCAGAACGACTTCTGCCCCGGCGGAGCGCTGGCCGTGCCCGCGGGCGACGAGATCGCCGGCCGCCTGAACGAGCTCGCCGGCTCCGGCGACTACGAGCTGGTGGTCGCCACGCGCGACTGGCACCCGCCCGACCACGGCTCGTTCGCCGAGCAGGGCGGGCCGTGGCCGGTGCACTGCGTGGCCGGGACCGACGGCGCGGAGCTCCACCACGCGCTCGACCCGACGCCGATCGACGTCGTCGTCGACAAGGGCCAGGACCCCGCCACCGAGGGCTACTCCGGCTTCCAGGGCACGGCGCTCGCCGAGCTGCTGCGCAAACGCGGCGTCGACCGGCTCACGATCGCCGGGCTGGCCACGGACTACTGCGTGAAGAACACCGCCCTCGACGCGCTGCGCGAGGGCTTCGCGGTCACGGTCGACAGCGCCGCCTCGCGCGGCGTCGAGGTCCAGGAGGGAGACTCCGAGCGGGCGCTGGAAGCCGTCCGCGCGGCAGGTGCGAGCGTGGCCTGATGCCTGCCCCGGAGCGGCTGATGCGGGAGCTGCGCCCGCACGTGGCCGATTCCCGGGTGCTGGCCGCCATGGCCGTCGTGCCGCGCGAGCGGTTCGTCCCGCCCGAGCTGCGTGCGGAGGCGTGGGAGAACATCCCGCTGCCGATCGGATCCGGCCAGACGATCTCCCAGCCGCTGGTGGTGGCGCGGATGTGCGAGCTGCTCGAGCTGCGGGGCGACGAGACGGTGCTCGACGTCGGCACGGGCTCCGGCTATCACGCCGCCGTGCTCGCGTGGCTGGCCGCCCACGTCTACTCGATCGAGGTGCACGAGCAGCTGTCGCGGGCGGCGGCGGCGAACCTCGCGGCGGCCGGCGTCGGCAACGTCACGCTCACAGTTGGCGACGGCCGCCGCGGGCTGCCCGAGCACGCGCCGTTCGCGGGCATCAACGTCGCCGCCGCGGCCGGCGGCGCGCTCCCGCCCGCCCTCGCCGACCAGCTCGCCGACGGCGGGCGGCTCGTCGCGCCTGTCGAGGACGGTGAACAGCGGCTCGTGCTCGCCCGGCGCACGGCGAACGGCGTCACGCTCCGGCGACTCGAGCGCGTGCGCTTCGTCCCGCTCGTGGGTGGGCGCTGACGCCGCGGAGTGCGGCGGCGCCGAGCGCCATCCAGGTCAGGCCGGTGGCAAGGATGCCGGCTTCGTCGTGCAGCCACTCCGGCTCGTCGCCGACGATCGCGACGGCCACGGCATCGAGCACGACGTAGGAGAGCCAGGGCACCAGTGGCGAGACTGCGACGAGGACGGCGAGCAGCACTCGCGAGCGGTCGCCCGCGAGCAGCGCGCCGACGTTCGGGTGACCTATGCCGCGTGGGAGCTGCGCATCGAGGTCGTCGACGACGGCGTCGCGGAAGCGGCCGTCAACGGCCGCGGGCACGGGCTGATCGGGATGCGCGAGCGGGTCGCGGTGTTCGGCGGCGAGCTGACCGCAGGCCGCGATCCGGCCGGCGGGTTCCGCCTGCGCGCGAGGCTCCCACTCCGCGGGCCGCAACCGTGAGCGTGCGCGTGGTGGTCGCCGACGACCAGCCGCTGGCCCGTGCCGGGCTGCGCAAGATCTTCGAGGTCGATCCGTCGATCGAGGTCGTAGCCGAGGCCGAGGACGGGCTCGGCGCGACGGAGGCCGTCGCCCGCACCGACCCCGACGTCGTGGTGATGGACATCCGGATGCCGAACGTCGACGGGCTGGAAGCCACGCGCCGCATCACGGCCGCGAGTCGCGACCGCCCCCGTGTACTCGTGCTCACGACGTTCGGGCTCGACGAGTACGTCTACGGAGCCCTGCGCGCGGGTGCCAGCGGGTTCATGCTCAAGAACGCCCCGCCCGAGGAACTCCTGGCCGCCGTCGCGGTAGTCGCCCGCGGCGACGCGCTGATCGACCCGGCCGTCACGCGCGCCGTGATCTCGCGCTTCACGCGGCTTCCCGAGCCGGGTGACGAGGCGGCCCGCCTGGCCGAGCTCACCCCACGCGAGCACGAGGTGCTGCTGCTCGTCGCGCGCGGGCGCACCAACGCCGAGATCGCCGCCGCCCTCGTGGTCAGCGAAGGCACCGTGAAGACCCATGTTTCCCGCCTGCTGGCCAAGCTCGGCCTCCGCGACCGCGTCCAGGCCGTGATCTTCGCCTACGAGGCGGGCGTCGTGGCGCCGGGCGAATGAGTCAGCCGACCCGGCTGAGGCGCGGGTTCGGCCGGTACTCGCGGCCGACCTTGGCGCCCGGGCGCCCTTCGTAGAGCACGACGTCGGCGGTGAAGTCGTTGGCGCCGCGGATCAGCGACGAGCCGACGCCGTAGGCGTCGACCGGCACGCCGGCAGCCTCGAACTCGCGGATGCGCTCCGCCGTGAAGCCGCCCGAGGCGACGATCTTGACGCGCTCGAAGCCGCCGCCGTCGAGCTCGCTGCGGACGAGGCGGACGAGCTCCGCGTCGACCCCGGTCGGCGCGGCGTCGCCGTGCAGGCGCTGCAGCGCGAGGTCGGCCAGCCGATCGGACGTATCGAGCCGGACGCCCCAGAGGTCGTCGCCGAGCGCGGCGGCGACCTCGAGCGCCGTCGTCACCGAATCGTTGGCGAAGTCGACGAGCACGGTCACGTTCATGTCGTGCGCGAAGCGCTCGGCGAACCTGCGCGCGGCGACCACCGTGTCACCCCCGTAGGCGGCGATCAGCCCGTGCGGGACGGTGCCGACGCCGCGGCCGCCCCACCACGACGCCTGCGCGTCGGTGGAGACGCCGATCGCTCCCGCGACGTGCGCCGCCCAGCCGTCGCCGGTCTGCACGAGCCAGTGGTCGTGGCGGGCGGGGAAGTAGAGGATCGGCTTGCCGTGCGCCGCCTCGACCACCTCGCGCACGTTGCGCATGATCAGCGTGCGGCGCGCCATGCAGCCGAGGTAGACGGTCTCGAGGTGGGCGAACTGGGCGTAGTCGCCCTCGAGCGTCATCACGGTCTCCCACGGCTCGATCGGATCGCCCTCGTACAGCGCGTGGACCTCGAGCTCCTTGAAGGCGTTGACCCAGCGCCCGTCCTCGTCGCGATGTCCCGAGCACTGCCTGAGCACGGCGATCGCCTCGTCGATGCCGCCGAGGATCGACTCCTTGCGCTGGAACACCTGCATCAGCACGCGCGGGTGGTGGCCGTCCTCCTCGAGCAGCGCCTTGGCGTGGTTGAAGTACGCGTCCGAGTAGTAGCCGTCGCGGATCTTCTCGACGGGCAGCCGGAAGACCGAGGGTGAGAGCCGCCGGCGCTCGATGGTCGACATGGATCGGCAGTATCGCGCCAACCGCTAGCCTCCCGCGGCCGTTGAGCCTCCTGGAGTCCATCGTCCTCGGCATCGTCCAGGGCCTCACCGAGTTCCTGCCGATCTCGTCGAGCGCCCACCAGCGGATCGTGCCCGCGCTGCTCGGCTGGGACGACCCAGGCGCGGCGTTCACGGCGGTCACCCAGCTGGGCACCGAGGCCGCGGTGCTGATCTTCTTCCGCCACGAGATCTGGGCGATCGCCACCACGTGGCTGCGCTCGCTCCGGGACGTGAGCCTACGGGGGACCACCGATGCGCGGCTCGGCTGGTACCTGATCGTGGCCACGATCCCGATCGGCGTCCTCGGCCTGGCGTTCGAGGAGCAGATCGAGAACGGCGCGCGCGACCTGTGGCTGATCGGCACCACGCTGATCGTGTTCGGGCTGGTTCTCGGCTACGCCGACCGGCGCGGGCGCCACGAGCGCACGATCGAGCAGCTCTCCACGCGCGACGGAGTCTTGATCGGGCTGGCGCAGTCGCTGGCGCTGATCCCGGGCGTGTCGCGCTCCGGCGCCACGATGAGCGCCGGCTTGCTGCTGGGGCTGCAGCGGCCGGCGGCGGCCAAGTTCGGCTTCCTGCTGGCCATCCCGGCGGTGGTGGCCAGCGGCGTGTTCCAGCTCGAGGGCATCATCTCGGGCGAGGAGGGCGGCGACGAGCCGATCGGCTACGTGCTGGTGGCGACGGCGATCGCGTTCGTGGTCGGCTACGCGGCGATCGCGTGGTTCCTGCGCTACCTCGCACACCACTCCGTGCGCGTCTTCGTGGTCTACCGCGTCGCCCTCGGCGCGCTGGTGCTCTCACTCGTGGCCGCGGGCGCCATCAGCTGATCCGTCAGCAGGTGCGTCGTCTCTGTCAGCTCGAGGAGTCGCGCGAGGACGGGCGAGGTCGGGAGGACGCGCAGCTCCCAGCCGTCCGTGCGCGCGGCGGCGCGGGCGGCGAGGAGCACGCGGAGCCCGGCGACGTCGATGAAGCGGATCGCCGTCAGGTCGACGGTGACGACCGCGCCGGGCCGGCGGAGCCGGCTGAGCTGCGCCGCCAGCTCCGGGGCGCTCGCGAGGTCCAGCTCGCCGGTCACCACGACCAGCCGGTCGCCGTTGGCTGAGCTGACGAAGATCCCGAGCTCGCTCACGCGGGCCGCGGACTCGGAAGGACGGTGGTGACGGGAACGGATGACGCCATGCGTGGCAGGGGGGTCGGAACGGCAGCTGTCCTATCGGCCGCGCGACGCGGCCGTCCGGTTCCCAGCTCGCAATGCTGTGGTCGGCCTGGCCGATGCGAAGCTCAGTCAGGCGCGATCACGAAACCCTAGCCCCGCCGCTCGGCGTGCGCAAGGCTAGGTGACGCCCACGGGCTCCATGTCGCCGCCCGGCTCGGGCGCGAGCACGAACACCTCGACCGAGTAGTCGGGCTCGAGGTGGCTGTCGCTCATGAACGCGATCACCTCGCGCCCGGTGAGCTCTGCGACCGCCGCCGACAGCTCGCCGCGCATCGTCTGCTGGAACGACCGGCGCATCTCGACCACGAGCTGGGTCTTACTGTCGCGGATCAGGCTGTGCTCGGCCTTCAGCAGCGTCTCCTGGAGCACGACGACGACGACGTTGTCGCGGATCGAGGTCCGCGCCTTCGTGGGCCCGCGGCCCGTGTACTCGTGGACGATCCGCACGACCGCGTTGGAGAGCGCAGCATTGAGCGACCCGTCTGTCCGGACGTATTCCGGTGCCGACATGGCAACCGCCCTTCGAACCCCTCAGCAATCGGGCCGCGCGCAAGGTAGAGGGAGTCCATGAGGACCCGACGGGCGACATAGCGACCGTACCACGTCCCCACCGACCCACTGTCGGTCTCCGCCGTCGAGTGGTACGGTCCAACGTGACCAGGGAGCCTCAGCTCGACGTAGCCCGGCCAGCCTTCGGACTTGACCTCGAAGCGCCAGGCTGATCCTCCGAATACCTCGCCGGAACTCCTGCGGACCGCTGCGTGCTGGGCTGGGCCGTCAGGGGGGCCAAAGGAGCGCGCTCGTGCAGTCGCATCCTGCCGTCTTGCCGGGACCAGCATGACGCTGGCCGATGAACCCTCGGCGCAGGCATCCCAGCTCCTGCGCGAGGCGTGCGCCGAGGCCGAGCAGATCGCCGGCATCCGTCGCGCGGTGCTCGCGCTCGCCGCGACGCAGAACGCGAGCGAGAGGGCACGCGCCGACATCGCCCTCGCCGTCTCGGAAGCCTGCACGAACGTGGTGCGGCACGCCTATGCGCACAGCCCGAGTCCCGGCCCGCTCACCGTCGAGGCCTACTACGACGACGGCGAGCTGGTCGTCGTCGTCACGGACGAGGGCAGCTGGAAGACGCACCACGCCGACAGCCACGGCCTCGGCCTCGGGCTGTCGCTCATGACCCGGCTCGCCCAGCGGCTGGAGATCAGCAACCAGTCACCGGCGGGCACCAGGGTGCTGATGAGCTTCGCGATGCCCGGCTGACCGGCGACGCGCTCAGGGAGCGGGAGCGACGGGACTCGAACCCGCGACCTCCGGCGTGACAGGCCGGCGCTCTAACCAACTGAGCTACGCCCCCGTGGACCTTGGCGCGGCTCAGTATGGCACGGCGTACGCGAACTGAAACGGGCCCCACCGTCCCGGCCGTCCGGACCCCCGCGCGATGCCGCAACTCGGCGTCCCGCGCGGGGTTTCCGAGGCGTCAACCATCAGCCAGGAGGTGGGGCCCTGTGTCCCATTGTCGCAAGCGCCTCTGGACGGCGCCCTTGATCGCCGGAGCGATCACCCTCGTAGCGGCCGGCAGCGCCTACGCGCTCGTCATCACGGGCACGGATGGGCCGGACCGGATCATCGGCTCCCACAAGGAGGACACCATCAACGCGCTCGGCGGCCCCGACCGCGTCTTCGCGCTGGCGGGCGACGACAAGATCGACGCCGGCGCCGGCGACGACCGCGTCAAGGCCGGCGCCGGGGACGATCAGGTCGCGGCCGGCGACGGCAACGACCACGTGCGGGGCAGCCACGGCGGCGACACGATCGACGCCGGCAACGGCTTCGACCGCGTCCGTGCCGGGCTCGGCAACGACACCGTGCTCGGCGGCGAGGGCTTCGACGTCCTGCGCGGCGGCCTCGGTCGCGACAGCGTCTCGGGCGGCCCGGGCAACGACCGCGTGTTCGCCTCGGCGCACCGCGACTACGCCGGGGACAGCGTCAGCGGCGACGAGGGCGACGACCGCCTCTTCACCCGCGACGGCGTCGCCGACAACGTCTCGTGCGGCCCCGGTTTCGACCGCGTGCGCGCCGATCAGCACGACGTCGTCGCGCCCGACTGCGAACGCATCCGCTTGAGGTGGCGCGCTCGCGGGTAGCTGCACCGCATGTACATCGGACTCGGCGCGGCCATCATCATCATCCTGCTGCTGGTCATCTTCGTTATCTGACCAGCCTCCGGACGCCATGCGGAAGCCTCACCGACCCGGTGGGGCTATCCGCACTGGCGGACGCCGGTCCTCTCCCATCGCAGCACGCTTCCGCGAACGCCACGCTTGGGGACACCCGCTCCCCTGCTTCATCCGGAGGCTTTCCCAGTGCAATCCAAGAATCTCGCGGCGCGCGCGGGCCGCTGGAGCGCCCGCCACCGCAAGACGGCGATCTTCGGCTGGCTCGCGTTCGTGATCGTGGCGTTCGTGATCGGCGGCGCCGTCGGCCAGCAGTCGATCCCTGAGGAGGACTACGGCAACGGCCAGGCCAAGGCCGCCGACCAGGCGATCGCCGGCGCCGACTTCCGCGACGCCGCCGAAGAGCAGGTCCTGATTCAAGGCAAGGGCTCCGTCAAGATCGGCGACCCAGCGTTCGAGGCCGCGGTCAAGGACGTCGCCACCCGCCTCGAGGCCACCGCGCACGTCGACAAGGTCGAGTCCCCGCTCGCCGCCGGCAACGAGGGCCAGCTGTCCGAGGACGGCCGCTCCGGGCTCGTCACCTTCGAGGTGCTCGGCGACGAGGACCACGTCGCCGACAACGCCAAGGCCTCGCTCGCGGCCACCGAGGCGGCCCAGCGCGCGAACCCGGATGTCGTCGTCGGCCAGTTCGGCGACGCCAGCGCCGAGGAGGCGATCTCGAAGGCCTTCGAGGAAGACTTCAAGAAGGCCGAGTTCCTCTCTCTCCCCATCACGCTCCTGATCCTCGTCGTCGCCTTCGGCGCGCTGGTGGCGGCCGGCGTGCCGCTGCTGCTCGGGCTCACGGCCGTGATGGCCACGCTCGGCCTGCTCGCGCCGATCAGCCAGATCGTGCCGATGGACGAGTCCGCCAGCTCGGTGATCCTGCTCGTCGGCCTCGCGGTCGGCGTCGACTACTCGATGTTCTACCTCCGGCGCAAGATGGAGGAACGCGACGCCGGGCGCTCCAGCGAAGAGGCGCTCGAGTTCGCGGCCGCGACCTCCGGCCACGCCGTGCTCGTCTCCGGCCTCACGGTGATGATCGCCATGGCCGGCATGTTCTTCGCCGGCAGCATCGTCTTCCAGGGCTTCGCCATCGGCACGATCCTCGTGGTCGCGGTCGCGGTGCTCGGCTCCCTCACCGTCCTCCCCGCGGTGCTCTCCAAGCTCGGCGACAAGGTCGAGAAGGGCCGCGTGCCGATCCTCGGCCGCATGCGCCACCGCAACCATGGCGAGTCGCGCATCTGGAACTGGGTGCTCGACCGCGTGCTGCGCCGTCCGGTGGTCGCGCTCGTCGTGGCCGGGGCGCTGCTCGTCGGCCTGAGCATTCCCGCGCTCGACATGAAGACCGTCAACCCCGGCGCCTCGGGCCTGCCCAAGGACCTCGAGGTGACGAAGGTCTACGACCGCATCCAGGCCGCCTTCCCGGGCGGGCCGCTGCCGGCGATCGTGGCGGTGGAGGCCGACGACGTCACGCGGCCCGAGGTCCAGGCGTCGATCGACGACATGACCCGGCAGGCGCTCGCAACCGGGCAGATGTCCGAGCCGGTGACGACGACCGTGTCGCCCGACAAGTCGGTGGCCGTCGTCTCGATCCCGCTCGACGGCAACGGCACCGACGAGGTGTCGGAGGCCGCGCTCGCCAGCCTGCGCAACGAGGTGATCCCGTCGACCGTCGGCGCGGTCGGCGGCGTGGAGACCAACGTGACCGGCATGACCGCCGGCTCGAAGGACTTCAACGACGCCATGAAGGCGCACCTGCCGATCGTGTTCGCGTTCGTGCTCGGGCTGGCGTTCCTGCTGCTGCTCGTCACGTTCCGCTCGATCGTGGTGCCGCTCAAGGCGATCGTGCTGAACCTCCTGTCCGTGGGCGCGAGCTACGGCATCCTCAAGCTCGTCTTCCAGGACGGGCACGGGGAGAGCATCCTCGGCTTCGAGTCGATCGGCGGCATCACGTCCTGGCTGCCGCTGTTCCTGTTCGTGATCCTGTTCGGGCTCTCGATGGACTACCACGTGTTCATCCTCAGCCGGATCCGCGAGGGCATCGAACGCGGACTGTCGAACGACGAGGCGGTGTCCCAGGGCATCAAGCAGACCGCGGGCGTCGTCACCAGCGCAGCGATCGTGATGGTGGCGGTGTTCTCGATCTTCGGCTCGCTGAGCATGATCGAGTTCAAGCAGATGGGCGTCGGCCTCGCCGTGGCGATCCTGATCGACGCCACGATCGTGCGCGGCGTCCTGCTCCCGGCGGCGATGAAGCTGCTCGGCGACTGGAACTGGTACCTGCCGAAGCGGCTGAACTGGCTGCCGAAGATCGCCCACGAGCCCACGCCGGACCCGGCTCGGGCGTAGCTCGAACCCCCCACCCGTCTGGTTCCGAGGCCCGCCGCAAGGCGGGCCTCGGCCGTTTTCGCTTTCCTTCTCGCGCAATGGCGCGCATCGGCATCCTCACGGGCGGCGGCGACTGCCCCGGACTCAACGCGGTGATCCGCGGCATCGTCCGCAAGGGCATCAACAAGCAGGGCCACGAGTTCGTCGGCTTCCGCTACGGCTGGGCGGGAGTGCTCAAGAACGACGCGGTCGAGCTCACGAACGAGACGACGCGGGGCATCCTGCACCGCGGCGGCACGATCCTCGGCTCGTCGCGGACCAACCCGTTCAACGTCGACGGCGGCGTCGATCAGGTGCGCGAGTCGATGCGTGCCCGCGGCCTCAACGCCCTGATCCCGATCGGCGGCGAGGACACGCTGGGCGTGGCCCGCAAGCTCGTCGACGAGGGGATCCCCGTCGTGGGCGTCCCGAAGACGATCGACAACGACCTCGCCGGGACCGACTTCACGTTCGGCTTCCAGACGGCGGTGCAGATCGCGACCGACGCGATCGACCGCCTGCACACGACCGCCGAGTCGCACAACCGCGTGATCATCGTCGAGGTCATGGGGCGCCATGCGGGCTGGATCGCCGCGTACTCGGGGATCGCCGGCGGCGCCGACGTCATCCTCGTCCCCGAGCGCCCGTTCGACGTCGACGACGTCTGCGCGCGCATCCAGCATCGCCACGAGGGCGGCTCGACGTTCTCGATCGTCGTCGTCGCCGAGGGCGCCACGCCCAAGGACGGCGAGATCGTGTCCGAGTTCTCGGGCGCCACCGACGCGTTCGGCCACGTGCGCCTGGGAGGGATCGCGGTCGAGCTCGAGAAGGCGATCGAGGCGCGCACGGGCTTCGAGTCGCGCATGACGATCCTCGGTCACGTGCAGCGGGGAGGCACGCCGCTCGCCTACGACCGTGTGCTCGGCACCCGCTTCGGCGTGGCCGCCATCGACGCGGTCTCGGACGGCGACTTCGGCAAGATGGTCGCGCTGCGGGGGACCGAGATCGTGCGCGTGCCGCTCGACGAGGCGCTGGCCGAGCCGAAGCTGCTCGACGCGGCGCTCTACGAGACTGCCGAGGTCTTCTTCGGGTAGCTTCGAAGGCAATGTTCAAACAGGGGCCCATCCCGGCGTTCGTCCACGGTCTGATCGAGTACGGCGCCGGCGCGCTGCTGATCGCCGCGCCGTTCCTGTTCGCGTTCGACTCCGACACGGCCACCGCGGTGTCGATCATCGCCGGCGTGGCCGTCCTCATCATCGCCGCCTCGACGGCGATGTCGACGGGGCTCATCAAGTCGATCCCCGTGCCCGCGCACGTGATCCTCGACTACGCGCTGGCGATCCTGCTGATCGGGTCGCCGTTCCTGTTCGGCTTCGACGACGACGGCACCGCGACGGCGTTCTTCATCGTCCTCGGCGTCGTGCACCTGCTGCTGACGATCGCCACCCGGTTCATGCGCGACGAGCAGCCGCGGCGCGGACGGCGGTCGACGCCGGACGCGCGCTAGGCGCCCCGGCCCAGGAGCCGGTGCGCCGCCGAGTGCATCGCGGTCAGGTGGGGCGCGGCGAGGCGCACCGCCGGCCGGAGCATCGGGGTCGGCGAGTTGTCGACGGCCGACGGCAGCACCATCGCGCGGCCGCCGAAGCCGAGCTTGTATTCCGACACGCCGCCGCGCTCCGCCTCGGGAACGTCCTCGCCGCCGGCGAGCGCGCGGGCGACTGAGGGCGTGATGCCGTCGAAGTCGAACGCCTGGAAGCCGCGCTCGCGGCCCCAGCGCATCGCGGTCCAGTCCAGCGCAGCGTTGGGGCGCACGCCGGTCCGCGTCTGGCCGGACCAGCCGCCCGCCTTCGCGGTCACGCAGTCGTTGAACCCGACGTAGAGATGCGCGGCGAGCAGCTCGCCGTCGATCTCGCCGAGCAGGAGCAGCGCGCTGTCGCGCTCAGCGAAGACCCGCCACATCGTGGCGTAGTAGCGCATGGGGTAGCGGTGGAATCCCTGGCGCTCGGCGGTGGCGGCGATCATCCCGTGGAGCGCGTCGAGGTCGCCGGCCCCGCCCACGCGGATCGCGAGACCCCGCTTGACGGACTGCTTCGCGCCGCGCCGCGTGGACCGGCTCATCCCGGCCAGGATGTCCTCCTCGGACCGGTCGAGCCGCACCTGCACGGTCGCGCTCGGCGCCGCCTCGACCGCGCTGGCCGCCCATCCGCGCGCTTCGAGCGCGTCGACGAGATCCGGGCGGTCGACCGGCGGCTGGAGCTTGACGTAGCGGATCCGTCGCTCGCGGCCGAGCGCCATCGCGGCATCGACCACCGCATCGAGCAGGTGCGGGTCGGGCACCGCCAGGACGGGACCGCGGGGGGCGAAGGCGACGGCGCCGAACCGGCTGACCTTCCGGGTCAGCAGCTGCACGCCGCCGACGATGCGGTCGTCCTCGCGGGCGACGACGCGCATGGCATCCCATCCGAGCGAGCCCTTCACCTCGGCCCACAGCGACGTCTGCGCGTGGTGGCCGCCTGGCGTGGTCTCCACGAAGGCGTCCCATTCGGGATCACGTTCGGCCCCGTCGGTCGTGACGACGGCGTACTCCTGCGCGGCGATCTTCCGGTCACCGTCCGCCTCGGGCCAGTTCAGCGTGTGCGCAGTCATCGCGTAGGGGTCGCTCGCGGCCTAGCGTGCCCCATCCACCCGGCAACCGCAATCGGCCAGTTGGGCCAACCGGCGTTCACAACGTGAACACACGATGCGCAAGACGAGAGCCGGCTCGGGCGTTGCTTCAGCGACGATGACCGCGCTGATGTCCCGCCCGGGCGAGCCGGGACCCGCAGAAGCCGGGTTGCGCGTCCTGGTCGCTGACTCCAACGACCTGTTCCGCTCCGGTCTCAAGGCGCTGCTGCGGCGCGAGGGGATCACCGTCGTCGGCGAGTGCCGCACGAGCGACGAGGCGGTCGCGCTCGCGGCGCGGCTGCGACCCGATGCCGTCCTGCTGGAGGATGCGGCCGGCATGACGTCGACCGAGCGCCTGGTCGCGGCCCATCCTGGCCTGCCGGTGGTCATCCTCGCCGGCCATGCCGACGAGGAGCGCGTGCTCACCGGCCTCTGCGCCGGCGCGCAGGGGTTCCTGCTCAAGGACGCCGAGCCGGGTGAGTTCGCGGCCGCGGCGCGCACGGCGGCGGCAGGCGGGAGCCCGCTCTCGGCAGCGGCAGCGGCGCACGTCCTCAGCCGGCTGCGCCGCGAGCGCTCACGCTTCGCGGCGCGCCTCGAGGCCGGCCTCACGCCCGGTGAGGCGCGGATCCTGCAGCACCTCGTCGCCGGCCTCAGCAACCGCGAGATCGCCGACGAGCTCGTCGTGAGCCCGATGACGGTCAAGCACCACGTCGCCTCGATCCTCCAGAAGCTCGGCGCGACCAACCGCGTCCAGGCGGCGGTGCACGCGGTGCGCCACGGCCTCGTCTGAGACCGCCGTCACGCGTCGGACTGATCGTCGGACCCGAGCAGCCGCACCGCCGCTGCGCGCGTCGGAACCTCGAGCTTGTGGAGGATGGCCGAGATGTGCCGGCGCGCCGTGACGGGAGAGATCGCGAGCCGGTCGGCGATCGCCGCCGTCGACCTTCCCTCGCGCAGCAGCTCGAGCACCTCCCATTCGCGCTCTGTCAGGCGGACTCCTCGCTGCCCGAGCAGCGGCACCCGCCGTCGGTGCTCGCGCGCCCGGAACTCGTCGATCAGCCGGGTGACGAGCACGGGCGACATCGCCGCCTCGCCGTCCGCCGCGGCCCGCAACGCCGCCGGCAGCAGCTCCGGCTGCGTGTCCTTGAGCAGATAGCCGGCCGCGCCTGCGCGGAGCGCCGCGAACAGGTCCTCGTCGTCCTGTGACACCGTCAGCATCACGATCACGACGCCAGAGAGCCGAGCGGCGATCTCCGCCGCCGCCTCGATCCCGCCGCCGGGCATGCGGACGTCGAGGACGCAGATGTCGGGCGACTCGCGCAACGCCGCCGCCACCGTGCTGCGCGCGTCGTGCGCCTCGGCCACGACCGCGAACTCGGATCCCTCGAGCGCCAGGCGGACGCCCGCCCGGGTGGGGGCATGATCGTCTCCGAGCAGCACGCGCCGCATGGCTACGGGAAGCTCACCTCGATCCGCGTGCCGTCGCCCGGCGTGGAGTCGATGCGCAGCCGACCGCCGAGCGACTCGACGCGCTCGCGCATGCCGAGCAGGCCGAAGCCGGCGTCGATCCTCGGCGGTCGCTCGAGGGCCCGGGCGACGTCGAAGCCGCTGCCGTCGTCGACGATCGCGAGCCGCAGCCCGTCGTCGCCGCGGACGGTGATGCTCACAACCCGGGCGCCGCCGTGACGCTCGGCGTTCACGATCGCCTCCCGCACCACGCGCATGACGGCGACACTCGTCGTGGCGGGCACCGCGAGCTCCGACTGCAGATCCAGCCGCAGGTCCACGCCGACGCGCCCGGCGACCTCCTGCGCAGCCCGGGACACCACCTCTCCGAGCGGTTGGTCGGCAACGCCGCTGAGCGCGCTGACCGCCGCGCGCGCTTCGTCGAGCGCCCTCGCCGCGGCGGCTGCGACCGCCCGCGCGGCGGGCGCCTCGGCGCCGTCGTGCAGGGCGACGCGGTGCGCCTGCGTCGCGATGAACGACAGCTCCTGCGCGAGGCCGTCGTGAAGATCGCGGGCAACGCGGCGCCGCTCCTCCAGCACGGCAAGCCGTTCGCGATCCCGTTGCCAGGAGGCGATCTCGCGGGCCGCGCCGAGCAGCACGAGCAGGTAGAACCCCAGCCGCAGCACGTCACCGGTGTATACCCATTCCGAGAACAGCGACGGGAAGAGGAAGTAGTTCAGGCGCGCGAACGCGCCGACCGCGCACGCGATCGCGAACCACGCGGTCAGCTCGTCGGCGTCCCGCCGGCTGCGGCGGAGGAAGGCGACCGACGCCGCGCCGAGCAGCAGCGCGGAGGCGAGCTGGAGGCCGGCCACGGCCGGCGGGCCGACCACCCGGGGTCGCTCGGAGCTCTCGGGCGATAGCCCCGGGTCGAACTCGACCGCGAGGCCGAAGACGGCATCGACGAGGGCGATGGCCGCGACGATGCCCGCCCCCCAGGCGACGGCGAGCATCGCGGCCCGCTTCGGGGATCGCACGTGCCGGTCGCCGACGAAGGCCGCGGCGGCGAGCGCGGCGGTCGCGACGACCTGACCCGCGAGCGGCCCCCAGCTCGGGTCGAGCTGTCCGACCGACGCGATCTCCGGCACGACGGAGAGCACGAGGTTGCGCAACCCGAACAGGGTCATGGCGAACACGAGCAGCGCGTCGGTCACGCGGCGCGTGCGCCGCAGCCGCAGCGCGAGCAGGAAGGCGGTCAGCAGGGCGATCAGGCCCGCCGCCGTCTCGAGCGCGACGTGCGCCCCGATGCTGCGGTAGGCGAAGCGCACGAACGGCAGTACGGTCACGCCCAACGTGACCGCCGCCGACACCAGCGCGGCTGCGAGCGTTAGCTTCGTCGAACGCTCGAGCACGCGCACAGCGTGCCAGAGCCGCGGGCGGAAGATGGGCGGTGCGCGGCTCGAACGCGCGACCTCCTGCGTGTAAAGCAGGCGCTCTGACCAGCTGAGCTAACCGCCCGGAACGTCGGTAAGGCTAGTTGGGCCCACCGACGAGCGGGAGGATCAGCTTGCTGCCCCGCGGCGTGAGCGAGAGCCGGGTGCCCGGCCGCGGGCGGATCGTGTAGTCGTGGTCGGTCGAGACGACGACCAGGCCGATCCGGTGGCCCGCCTTGAACAGGTAGTCGTCGGGCTGCATGTCCCAGCGCAGGCGATACGTCCTGCCGGGCCGGACGCGCTTGCTCCGCGCTTCGCTCGAGCGGTTCTGCGGGTCCAGCCAGCCGCGCGTGACCATGACGGGCGCGCCCGAGCTGTAGTCGACGAGCACGGCCGTCAGGTTCGCGGCGGTGCGGTTCTCGACGGCCAGCTTCAGGCTCACCCACGGGGTGCCGCTGAGCCGGACGTCGCTCGCCAGCGCGCGCGTGAGGTAGGCGAGCCGGTTCGGGTGGTCGGCGTCGGGGTTCTGGATCAGCACGTCGTCGGTGTCGAGCTCGCGCCCGCGGTCGACGAAGGTCTCGCTCCTGCGCGACCCGCGCGACCCGCGCGTGGAGAGGCCGCCGGAGCGCGAGAGCCACATGCGCGTCGTGCGCGCGCCCGCGGCCGGCCACTGCGCCTCGCTCGTGTACGTGCCGTCCTCGCGCTGGAGCTTCACGCGCGGCTCGGCCATGATCCCGTTGGGGACGCCGAACAGCCAGTAGTCGAACCAGCGGTTCTCGGTGCGCTTGTAGTCGGTCGTGCCCTGGGGGCCGCCGTGGCCGCCGTTGTGGAGCCACAGCTTGCGCGGGACGTTGAGGCGCGCCCACCAGGCGGCGAACGCCTTCGTCTTGACGTTCCAGTCGTTGAGGCCGTGCACGACGAACACGCTCGCCTTGACCTTGCGCGCGCGCGGCAGGTAGTCGCGCTTGGCCCAGAAGTCGCTGTAGTCGCCGGTCACGCGGTCCTGGCGCGCGATCAGCTTCCGGCGCTGGTCCGCGCAGGTCGTGCGCATGCGCGCGGCGATGAAGTCGGCGAGCACGTCGGTGTCCTCGCCCAGGTACTCGTTGTCGCCCGCGCCCTGGGTCTCGGAGTGGGGCGCGACGACGAGGCCGTTGGCGCGGTAGTAGTCGTACCAGGAGGAGATCGCGGAGACCGGGATGATCGTGCGCAGGCCCTCGACCCCGGTGGTGGCGACCTGGTTGGGGAGCGTGCCGTTGTAGGAGACGCCGGTCATGCCGACCGTGCCGGTCGTCCAGTCGGCGTTCACCTGGTTGCCGTCGACGTCGTAGGCGCGGACGCGCCCGTTGAGCCAGTCGATCACGGCCTTGGTTCCGAGCGTCTCCCACGGGCCGCCGATGTCCGGGCAGCCGTCGGAGTTGAAGGTGCCGATGCTCTCCCCGAGGACGACCGCGTAGCCGCGCGGGACGTAGTAGTTGTCGAGGCTCGAGCCGGGGAGGTCACCGCGGGCGCTGGTGGTGGACGCGGCCAGCGCGCGGCGGAACTGCGAGCCGCGCTCCTGCGGCAGCTGGTCGACGTCGACGGGATGGTTGACGGCGTTCCCGAAGTCGCCGCGATAGGGGCTGTGCTCGAAGATCACCGGGACCTTGAGGCCCTGGGTGCGGGTCTCGGCCGGGCGGCTGATGCGGATGCGGATGCGGTCGTTGCGGCCGTCGGCGTCGGTGTCGAGCCGGGTCTGGACGTAGAGGGTCTCCTCGATCGCGTTCTCGAACGCGAACTGGGGCTGCGTGACGCCGTCCTGGACCTTGAGCCACGGCGGCTGCTGCTGCGCGGCCGCGGCCGGCGCGATGACGGCGAGTGCGGCGAGCGCCGCGGCGGCGGCGAGCAGATGACGTGGCGACAGCATCGAACCCCTCCCGTGGTTGATACCCCCACCGTAGCTCGGGATGCGATGATCGACCGGATGGATCTCGGGATCCGCGACCGGGTGGCGCTGGTGACGGGCGCCTCGAAGGGGATCGGCCGTGGCATCGCGGAGGCGCTGGTGGCCGAGGGCGTGCGGGTGGCGATCGCCTCGCGATCGGCTGAGCGTGTGACGGCGACGGCGCAGGAGATCGGCGCGCGCGGCTACGCGTTCGACGCGCGGGAGTTGGACGCGGTCGGGCCGCTGGTCGCGCGCGTGGAGGACGACCTCGGGCCGATCGACATCTACGTCGCCAACACCGGCGGCCCGCCGGCCGGCCCGGACCCGCTCGGCTTCACCCGCGAGCAGTGGGAGGAGGCGCACCGCACGCTCGTCCTCTCGCCGATGGAGTTCCTCGAGCGGCTGCTGCCGGGCATGCGCTCGCGCGGGTTCGGCCGCGTGGTCGCGATCGGCTCGATCGCCGCGCTCGAGCCGATCGACGCGCTGCAGCTCTCCAACGCCCACCGACCGGGCCTGGTGACGGCCTTCAAGGTCCTCGCCCGCCAGGCCGCCGCCGACGGCGTCACGCTCAACCACATCCACCCGGGCCAGATCGCCACCGACCGGATCTTCGGCAACGCCGGCTCCCGCGAGGCCGCCGAGGCCAACGCCCGCGAGGCCGTCCCGGCCGGCCGGCTCGGCACCGTCGAGGAGATCGCAGCCGCCGCCGCGTTCCTCTGCTCGGCGCCCGCGAGCTACATCACGGGCACGTCCCTGCTGGTCGACGGCGGCCTCTCCCGCGGCGTCTACTGAGTACCCCCAGTCGGATTCGAACCGACGATCTTCGCCGTGAAAGGGCGACGTCCTGACCGCTAGACCATGGGGGCGCGTCGCTCAGTCTACGGCGATTCGTCCGGTCGTCGTGCGAACATACGTTCGTGAAACCGGAGGCGAGGATCGAGGCGCGACGACTGCGAGCGGATGCCGGCCTGCCGATCTCCGTCATCGCGTCGCGGCTCGGGGTCGCCAAGAGCTCGGTGAGCCGCTGGGTGCGCGACGTCGAACTCACCGCGGAGCAGCACGCCGCGCTCAGAACGATGAACCCGCTCTACAACGCGCAGCTCCGCGGCCAGTCGGCTCGCAGCGCCTCGGCGCGGGCGATGCGGTCCGCTGCGCAGCAGCACGGCCGGGCGTTGGCTCGCAGTGGCGACACGCTGCACATGTACGGCTGCATGCTCTATTGGGCCGAGGGCGCGAAGAGCCGGAATAGCGTGGCCTTCGCCAACTCGGACGCTCACATGCTGGAGCTGTTCCTGCGGTTCCTCCGCGAGTGCTACGGCGTCAGCGACGACGGTATTGCGCTTGCCGTGAACTGCCACGTCAACAACGGGCTGTCGGCGCCGGAGATCGTCCAGTGGTGGCTCGACCGGCTAGGGCTCCCCGGGACGTGCGCGCGAGCCGCGACGATCAACCGCCGCTCGCGGTCCTCGCGTGGCCGGCGCGGGCACGTCCTCCCATATGGCACGGCCCGGCTGGTCGTGTACTCGACCTTCATCGTCCAGAGCATCTACGGCGCGACCCAGGAGTACGCCGGCATGGACCGCCCGGAATGGCTCGACCTGCGTTAGCTCCAGCGGAAGAAGCTGATGAGGTTGCCGTCGGTGTCGAGGGTCGCGAACTCGCGGGTTCCGAAGTCGGTCGTGGTGACGCCGTCGCGGGACACGGGGTGGAGGACGTCGGCGGCCTCGAGCTCGGCGTACAGGGCGTCGACGTCGGCGACCTCGATTCGGCAGCTCGCGGTGCCGGCGATGAAGGACTCCGCGCCCGAGCAGATCGGGCGCTCGGCGAGGTCCGCGCGCGTGCGCCATTCCTCGTCGGTCGCGCCCCAGAGGTGCAGGACGGCGTCGTCGCGAGTGATGACCGCGAAGTCGCCGTCGTGGTGGCGCACCTCGAAGCCGAAGCGCTCGACGTAGTGGGCGACGGCGGCCCGGACGTCTCGCACGGGGAGTGCGGGGATGGTGCGGTGGAGGCCCGCCATCACGCCGGACCGGGCTCGTCGGGCCAGTGGCCGTGCTCGTCGTAGAAGCGGCGCGCCTCCTCCTCGCGCTCGCGGTCGCCCTTCCCGGTCGCGAGGAAGTACAGGATCACGACGACCATGAGCACGCCGCCGGCGACGCCGATGATGCTCCAGATGGTTTCGACCATAGTGCCCCCGGCAGGGATCGAACCTGCGTCGCGCGGGTTAAAAGCCCGCCGCTCTAACCACTGAGCTACGAGGGCCTAGACATGGTAAATAGCCGCACTACGCTGGGCTCGTGCACCCGGTGGATGAAGGGTCGAAACGCGCACGGCGGCGCAGACGGGCGCCAGAGGTCGCTGAGGGCGAGATCATCGCGGCGGCCGAGGCGTTCCTGCGCGAGCGCCCGTTCCGCGAGCTGACGGTCGACGAGGTCATGCGGCGGACCGACCTCTCGCGGCCGTCGTTCTACGTCTACTTCCGCGACCGCCACCACCTCGTGCTGCGCGTCGTGGCGCACCTGGAGTCGGAGCTGTTCACGATGTCCGACCGCTGGTTCACCGGCACCGGCGCGGGCCGGGAAACGGCGCGTGAGGCGCTCGACGGCATCGTCGAGGTGTTCGCCGAGCACGGCCCGGTCATGCGCGCTCTGGCCGATGCCGCCGCCGACGATCCGCGCGTGGAGGAGGCCTACGCCGCGCTCGTGCAGCGCTTCGTGGACGCGACCGCGCGCCACATCGAGGACGAGATGGCGGCCGGCCGCGTGCTGGCCGCTGGACGCGCGCGAGACCGCGAGCGCGCTCGTGTGGATGAACGAGCGCTACCTGACCGAGAGCCTGGGCCGCGAGCCGTACACGCCGCCGCAGGCGGCCGCCGACACGCTGCTGACGATCTGGACGCGGGTCCTCTACGGCTCGGGGTAGCCCGGGGGCGCTCGCCGCGAGCGTCGCACGCGGTGCAAGATGGGCCGGTGCGCGTGCTGTTCACGTTCGCGGGTGGGTCCGGGCATTCGGAGCCGCTCGTGCCGATCGCGCGTGCGGCGCGGGCGGCGGGGCACGAAGTGGCGTTCGCAGGGCGGCCGTGGGTCATCGCGAAGCTGCAGGCGCGCGGGTTCGCGGGGTTCCCGGACGAGAACGATCCCGTGGAGCCCCTGGACGAGGTGAAGCCGCTGCTCGAGTACGACCCCGAGCGCGAGGACCGGGCGCTCCGCGAGGGGTTCGCGTGGTTCCATGCACGGCGGCGTGCCGGCGTGGTGCTCGCGCTGACCCGCGACTGGCGGCCGGACGCGATCGTGTGCGACGAGGTCGACTTCGGCGCGATGATCGCGGCCGAGCGGGCCGGCGTCCCGCACGCCACCGTGCTCGTCATCGCCGCGGGCTCGCTGATCCGGCCCCGCGGTCGTGGCCGCGCCGCTGGACCTCGTGCGAGCCGAGCACGGCCTGCCGCCCGACCCGGAGCTGCGGATGCCGAGCCGGCATCTGGTCCTGTCGCCGATGCCGCCCAGCCTCCGCGACCCCGCGTTCCCACTGCCGGAGAAGGCGCACTCGATCCGCCCGGGCTCGCTCGTTCCGGGCGACGGCGTGCCGGAGTGGCTCGAGCGGCTGCCCGACCGGCCCACCGTCTACTTCACGCTCGGGACCGTGTTCGACATGGAGTCGGGCGACTTGCTCGCCCGGGCGCTCGCCGGCCTGCGCGAGCTGCCCGCCAACGTCGTCGTCACGGTCGGCGACCGGGTCGACCTCGCCCCACAGCCCGACAACGTGCGGATCGAGGCCCACGTGCCGCACAGCGTCCTGTTCCCCCGGTGCGATCTCGTGGTCAGCCACGGCGGGTCGGGCACGATGGTCGACGCGCTGGCCGCGGGCGTGCCGCAGGTCGTCCTGCCGATCGGCGCGGACCAGCCGCTCAACGCAGCGCGCTGCGAGGCGCTCGGCGCGGCCGTCGTGGTCAAGCCGCTCCGCGCCACGCCCGCCGAGATCGGCGCCGCCGCACGCGCCGCGCTCGAGCAGCCGTCCTACCGCGCAGCCGCCGAGCGCGTCCGCCGCGAGGTGCTCGCCCTGCCGGACGCCGGGCACGCGGTTGCGCTGCTCGAGCGGCTCGTCAGTGGCGGAAGTGGCGCCGGTGCGTGAAGACCATCGAGATGCCGGCGGCGTCGGCGGCCTCGACGACCTCGTGGTCGCGCACCGAGCCGCCCGGCTGGATGACGGCCGTCACCCCGGCGTCGACAGCCAGCTGCGGGCCGTCGGAGAACGGGAAGAAGGCGTCCGAGGCCAGCGCGCCGCCCGTGAGGTCGGTGTCGGTGGCGTTGGCCTTCTCGATCGCCAGGCGGACGGAGTCGACCCGGCTCATCTGCCCGGCGCCGATGCCGACCGAGGCGAGGTCGCGCGAGAGCACGATCGCGTTCGAGCGCACGTGCTTGCAGACCTTCCACGCGAACAGCATCTCTCCCCACTCGCGCTCTGACGGCTTGCGCTCGCTCACGACCTCCATCTCCGAGCGGTCCTCGAGATCGAGGTCGCGATCCTGGACGAGCAGGCCGCCCATCACGCGCTTGAGATCCCACTCGGAGATGTTCACCCGGCGGCGCTCCTCGTCGTCGAGGATGCGCAGGTTGGGCTTGGTGCACAGCGCGGCGACCGCGTCGTCGCTGACGCCGGGCGCGAGCACGACCTCGACGAACTGGCCCAGCAGCTCCTGCGCGAGCTCCTCGTCGACCGGCCGGTTGAAGCAGATGACGCCACCGAAGGCCGACTGCGGGTCGCACGCGAACGCGCGCCGGTACGCCTCGAGCGCCGAGCCGCCGACGGCCACCCCGCACGGGTTGTTGTGCTTGATGATCACGCACGCGGGGACCTCGAACTCCTGCACGAGCAGGCGCCCGGAGTTGATGTCGAGCACGTTGTTGAACGACAGCTCCTTGCCGCCGCGCTGGCGGACCTGCGAGAGCACGTGCATGCGCGCGCCGACCTGCGAGTAGTAGGCGGCGCGCTGGTGCGGGTTCTCGCCGTACGAGAGGTCGGTGATCTTCTCGTAGGCCGACATCATCAGCTCGGGGAACTCGCCCTGCTTCTCGGCGAACCAGCGCGAGATCGCGGTGTCGTAGCGCGCGGTGTAGGCGAACGCCTCGGCCGCCAGGTTCTCGCGCGTGGGGAGCGAGAGCTTGTTGTCGGACTCCCGCAGCTCCTGCAGGACCGCGTCGTAGGACTCGGGCTTGACCACGACGGCCGAGAACGCGAAGTTCTTGGCCGCGGCGCGGATCATCGTCGGCCCGCCGATGTCGATGTGCTCGAGCACCTCGTGCTCGGTCACGCCGCGGCGCCCCGCCCACGCCTCGAACGGGTACAGGTTCACGCACACGAGGTCGACGAACTCGACCTCGTGCTCCTCGGCGGCGGCCATGTGGCCGGGGTCGTCGCGCAGCGCGAGCACGCCCGCGTAGAGCTTCGGGTGCAGCGTCTTGACCCGGCCGCCCATGATCTCCGGGAAGCCGGTGAAGGACTCGACGTTGCGGACCTCGAGCCCGGCCTCGCGGAGGCTCGCGGCCGTGCCGCCCGTGGACACGAGCTCGACGCCGAGGGCGTCCAGCCCGCGCGCGAACTCGACGACGCCGGTCTTGTCCGACACGGACAGCAGCGCGCGCCGGATCCTCACCTCGCCGGGCTGCGTCATCGGCCTCCTTGCATCGCGGCGGGACGATACCTGCGGCATGCTCGTCATCGCCCGACCGTCACCCGTCGTGGACGCCCCGGATCGACCCGCACCGCCCCGCGGGCGATCTGCCGCACGGCGTCGCACAGCAGCTCGTGCTCGAGCGGGCGCAGCGCCTCGCGAACCTCGTGGGGCGCCGTCGCATCCGGGAGCTCGACCGCGCGCTGGGCGATCACCGGGCCGGTGTCGACGCCGTCGTCGACGAAGTGCACGGTGACCCCGAAGACCTTGACGCCGTACTCGAGCGCCTGCTCGATCGCCCGCACTCCGGGGAAAGCCGGCAGCAGCGCGGGATGGACGTTGACGACGCGCATCGGGAAGCGGGCGAGGAAGCCGGGCGTGAGCAGCGCCATGTAGCCGGCGAGCACGACGAGCTCGACGTCGGTGTTCGCTGAGGAACTCGGCCATGGCGTGGTCGCGTGCGGCGCGATCGGCGTGGTCGGCGAGCGGGAAGACGGCAGTGGGTACGCCGGCGGCGCTTGCGCGCGCAAGTGCGGGCGCGTCCGCCCGGTCGGAGCCGACGGCCGCGACCTCGACGCCCTCGCGCCCGTGCACGTCGTCGAGGATCGCCTGCAGGTTGGTCCCGGCGCCCGAGGCCAGCACGCCGACCCTCACGCCACCTCCAGCTTGGGGTAGTAGCCGCCGGTGGAGCGCAGCGTCCCGGCCGCGAGCAGCGCGTCCACGCGGGCGAGCACCGTGTCGGCGTGCAGGTGCGACCACGCGCCGTAGTGGGGCAGCCCGTCGTAGGAGTACTTGCGGACGACCTTCGAGCGCCCGCCGCGGAGGATCTCGACGGTGCGCGTGCGACCGACCTCCGGCTGCGCCGACGCCACCACGTCGAGGATCGCCTCGTCGAGCTCCCCCGCCTCGCCCTGGGCGACGGGCCGGTGGGCGAGCTGGGCGGGCCGCGGTGCGGACGAGCGCGGCGGCGGGGGCAGCGCGGGGGCCAGGCCCGGGTCGCACACATCGCAGCACGGCCCGGCGGGCGCGGGCGCCGAGCGGTCGCCGAAGTGGCGCAGGATCCCCTCGCGGCGGCATCCCGACCCCTCGACCCACGCCCACACCGACCGGTACTGCCGCCACCGCACCCGCGTGCCCTCCTTGGCGGAGGTGCGGCAGAGCGCCAGCGCCCGGCCGTCCCACGGCCCGACGATCCGCCCGGCCACCCGGTCGGGCGCCGACGGCGCCGGCTGCACGACCCCGGCGCGAGCGAGGTGACCCACGATCGCCCGGACGACCTCCTCGTCCCCGGCGACGCGGACGAGCTCGTCCACGGGCACGTCGAACCGCGCCGGGGCGTCCGCGCGGGCGGACGACCCGTCGGGCGGCGACGCGGCTGACACGATCCGGCGGGCGACCCCCTGGAGCGCGTCGTCCTCGACGGTCGAGCGCTCGATGAAGAAGACGTGCAGGCCCTTGTCCTTGCCGGCCGCGAACAGAAGGCAGCGGGCGGGGTTGCCGTCGCGGCCCGCGCGGCCGGCCTCCTGGTAGTAGGCCTCGATCGAGCTTGGAACGCTCTCGTGACAGACCGTGCGCACGTCGGCCTTGTCGACGCCCATGCCAAAGGCGTTGGTCGCCACGACGACCGGGGCGTCGCCGGCCATGAAGCGGCGCTGGGCCTCGGCGCGCGCCTCGCGCGGCAGGCCGGCGTGGTAGGCGATGACCTCGACGCCGAGCTCGGGCCCGAGCCGCGCCGCGAGCCGCTCGCAGTCGGCCCGCGTGCCGGCGTAGACGATGCCCGGCAGGGCGTCCGGCTCGGCCAGCGCGGCGGCGATCCCCCGATGGGCGGCCTGCTTGCTCGCGCACGGGACGACGGCGAACGAGAGGTTCGGGCGGTCGAACCCTGTGGCCACGTGGACCGGGTCGCGCAGGCCGAGGCGGGCCACGATGTCGGTCGCCACCTGCGGCGTGGCCGTCGCCGTCGAGGCCAGGATCGCCTCGGCGCCGAGCCAGCGAGCGGCGTCGGCCAGCCGGAAGTAGTCCGGCCGGAAGTCGTGCCCCCATTGCGACACGCAGTGCGCCTCGTCGACCACGAACAGCCCGATCCGGGCGCGCCGGATCCGCTCGAGGAAGCCCGGCGAGGAGAAGCGCTCGGGAGCGACGTAGAGCAGCCGCAGCTCGCCCGCCGCGGCACGCTCCACCACCCGCCGGTTGGCCGAGGCGTCCTGCTGCGCGTTGACGAGCCCGACCCGGCCCGGCGCCACGCGCTCGAGCGCCTCGACCTGGTCCTGCATCAGCGAGACGAGCGGCGAGACGACCACCGTGAGGTCGGCCCGCATGAGCGCCGGCAGCTGGTAGCAGAGCGACTTGCCGGAGCCCGTCGGCATGACCACGAGCACGTCCCGCCCGGCCACCGCTGCTGCGACCGCCTCCCGCTGCCCCGGGCGGAACCCCGGGAAGCCGAACAGCTCGCCCAGCGCGCCCTCGGGATCACGCGCACGGGCGACCGGCTCGGGCGGCGGGGGCCCGAGGCCGGGAAGGGCGACGTTGTCGACGGCGAGCGACATGCGGACGGGCGACCATACCGCCGGGCTCGGAGGGCAAACGCGGCGTGCGCGGAGTTGTCACGGAGTTGGTGCAGACTCGCGGCGAATGGCGGGTGGCCGCGTTGCGCCGGGCGAACGTCAACTGCGGCTGGGTAGGGAGGCGAGGGGTCGGTTCGCGATGAGACAGCATTTCGTCCACTTCGCCGCGGCCAGGTCCGTGAGGTGGACGAAGTGCTGGCTATAGGGGAACAACGTCCACGTCGCGCACGCCAGAGCCATGAAGTGGACGAAATGCTGCCTCCAAACGCTCCCTCGCCCGCCCTACCCAGCCGCAGTTGACGTTCGCCAACCCGCCTCGGCGCTAGGCCCGCGCGAGCGGGAGCGCGTTCTCGAACGCGTCCTTGCGCTGCCCGGCGCCGGACCGCTCGAGCGGGTACTCGCCCGAGAAGCAGGCGTCGCAGTGCGTCGACCGCGAGCCCTCGATCGCCTCGTAGACCCCGCGCAGCGACAGGTACGCCAGCGAGTCGGCGCCCAGCTCGGCGGCGACCTCCGCCTCCGTGCGCCCGTGGGCGATCATCTCCTCGCGCGTGGACATGTCGATCCCGTAGTGACAGGGGTGGCGGATCGGCGGCGCCGAGATCCGCATGTGGACCTCCGACGCACCCGCGTCGCGCAGCATCTGCACGATCTGGCGGGTGGTGTTGCCGCGCACGATCGAGTCGTCGACCACCACCAGCCGCCGCCCCGCGACGACCTCAGGCAGCGGGTTGAACTTCATCCGCAGGCCGTGGCGGCGCAGCTCCTGGCCAGGCTGGATGAACGTCCGCGCCACATAGCGGTTCTTGACGAAGCCATCATCCTGCGGGAGCCCCGAGGCCCGCGCAAACCCGCGCGCCGCCGGGTTGCCGGAGTCCGGCACCGGGATCACGAGGTCCGCCTCGACCGGAGCCTCGCGCGCGAGGATCTCCCCCATCCGCCCGCGCGCCACCTGCAGCACCTGCCCGCCGAGCCGCGAGTCCGGCCGCGCGAAGTAGATGTGCTCGAACACGCACAACGCGGTCCGCTCGCCGACCGCGCCCATCCGCGTCCGCACGCCGTCAGGCGTCAAGGACACGATCTCCCCCGGCTGCACGTCACGCAGGAACTCGGCGCCGATGATGTCGAACGCGCAGGTCTCCGACGCCACGCAGTACCGGTCGCCGAGCATCCCCAAGGACAGCGGCCGCAACCCCGCCGGATCCCGGAACGCGACCACGCGGTCCTTGGTCATGACCACCGTCGAGTACGCGCCCTCGACCCGCCCCATCACATCCACCAGCGCGTCTTCCAACGTCTCCGCGGGGTGCGTCGACAGCAGCGCGGCGAGAATCTCCGAGTCCGACGTCGAGCGGAACGAGACGCCCCGCGCCCGCAGCTCCCCGTGCAGCTCGACCGCGTTCACCAGGTTCCCGTTGTGGGCGAGCGCGAGCTCGCGCCGGTCGGCCCGCCACACCGGCTGCGAGTTCTCCCACGAGTTCGCGCCGGTGGTCGAGTACCGCACGTGACCGACCGCCATGTCGCCCTGCAGGGCGCGCAGCCGCTGCTCGTCGAACACCTGCGAGACCAGCCCTTGGTCGCGCATCGCCATGATGTGGCCGCGCTGCGCGGTCGCGATCCCGGCCGACTCCTGGCCGCGGTGCTGGAGCGCGAAGAGCGCGAAGTAGGCGAGCCGCGAGACCTCGTGCCCGGGGGCGCAGATCCCGAAGACGCCGCACTCGTCGCGCGGCCCGTCACGGAGGTCGGAGGGGGGTGAGGACACGGAGGACGACCCGGCGGCCAGACTAGCAACGGCCCCGGCGCAAGCCGGATGGGCGAACCGCACCCTGCGCGGTTCGCCACTCCGGCGCTGCCGGGCGCCAGTACCCTCCCTGGCCAAGCGCCTTTCGAGGAGAGATACATGGCCGTCAACGTTCCCGTCCAGATCGACCGCGCCCGCATCCGCGAGCTGATCGAGCGCGAGGAGAAGGCGCTCAACGAGCGCACGCACAAGTCCGAGCAGATGTACGAGCGCGCACGGAACGTGCTCTCGGGCGGCGTCGCCTCCTCTTACCAGCTGCGCGACCCGTGGCCGATCTACCTCGAGCGCGGCAAGGGCCCGAAGGTCTGGGACGTCGACGGCAACGAGATGTGGGACTTCCACAACGGCTTCGGCGCGATGGTCCAGGGCCATGCCCACCCCGCCATCGGCAAGGCGATCCGGGACCGCTACGAGCAGGGCACGCACTTCGCGGCCCCGACCGAGGACGCGGTCGTCGTCGGCGAGGAGCTCAAGCGCCGCTGGGGCCTGCCGCGCTGGCGCTACACGAACTCCGGCTCGGAGTCGACGATGGATGCCATCCGCATCGCCCGCGCCTCCACCAAGCGCGACACGGTGATGAAGATCTTCGGCTCCTACCACGGCCACCACGACACGGTGATGGTCTCGATCGGCGTCGAGTACGACGACATCGGCGACCGCGACAACCTCGCGTCGCTCGCGTACGGCGCCGGCATCCCGCAGGCGACGGTCGACATGACCGTCGCCGTGCCGTTCAACGACGCGCCCGCCATGGAGCGCCGGATCGAGCGGCTCGCCGGCGAGGGCCGCCTGCCCGCCTGCGTGATCATGGAGGCGGCGATGATGAACCTGGGGGTCGTGCTCCCGCAGCCGGGCTACCTCGAGGCCGTGCGCGAGATCACCCAGCGCCACGGCATCGTGCTGATCTTCGACGAGGTCAAGACCGGCTTGGCCATCGCCGCCGGCGGCGCGACCGAGAAGTGGGGCGTGACGCCCGACATGGTCACGCTCGCGAAGGCGCTGGGCGGCGGCGTGCCGACGGGCGCGATCGGTGCCACCGAGGAGGTCATGGAGGTCGTCGAGGACGGCTCCGTCTACCAGGTGGGCACCTACAACGGGAACCCGCTCGGCATGGCGGCCACGCGCGCGAACCTGCTCGAGGTCCTGACACCGGACGCCTATACGCACCTCGACGGCCTCAACGACCGCATCCTCGCCGGCTGCCAGGCGGTCATCGCCAAGCACAACCTGCCTGGCTACTCGGTCGGCGCCGGCTCCAAGGGCTGCGTGACGTTCTCGACGGTCGAGGTCGTCGACTACGAGACGTTCAAGGCCAACCAGGACGCCGACATGGCCGAGCTGGCGTGGCTGTTCAACATGAACCGCGGCATCTTCATGACGCCCGGGCGCGAGGAGGAGTGGACCCTCTCGGTCACCCACGACGACGCGTCGGTCGACACGTACGTGCAGGTGTTCGAGGCGATGGCCGACGAGCTTATGCGGTAGGAGCTCCTCCCGGCGCGCGCCTCGGTGGCGCGCGCCGCCAGCTCGCGCGCGGCGATCTGGTGGACGTCGCGCACGACGCCGATCCGGAACAGGGACCGCGTCTCGTTCGCGATCCGGCCGTCGCCCGCGCGCAGCACGATCCGCAGGTCCTCGTCGACCGACTTGGCGGCCATCGCGATCGAGAGGTTCTGGAGGTCGTCGTCGGTGACCGCCGCGAGCGCGAGCGCGCGGTGCAGCGACAGCCGCCGGAGGATCGACGGATCGGCTCCGCGGCCGACCACGACCGGCAGCCCGAGCTCGCGCGCGCGGCCGACGTTCTCTCCCTCCTCCCGGTCGTCGACCGCCACCACGCCGACCCCGAGCTCGCGCAGCAGGATGCACAGCCGCAGGCCGACCTGCCCCATGCCGACGACCACGACGTGGTCGCGCCGCGGCACCGCCCGCCGGCCCCACAGGCCGGTCAGCCGGCGATCGATCAGCCGGTTGACCAGGCCCGCCGTGAACCCGGCCTCGAACACCAGCGCGGTGATCATCGAGACGGTGAGGAACGCCTTCAGCCACTTCGGGCCGTCCGCCACGTCGTCGTTCGGATCGACGGTGACGAGCGTCTTGGCCGAGCCGTAGGCGGCGTCGATCACCCCCTGGTCGAGCGCGAACATCGACGCGACGGTCTCGATCAGCAGGATGATCAGCAGCCCGAGCGCGCCCCACAGCAGCAGCGCGGCGCTCTTGTCGTAGGGCGTCAGGATCGCGCGCGAGAGCGCCGCGAACCGGCGCCGCTTCGGCACGTCGACCGGGTCGCCCTCGCGGACCTCGTCGAGATCCTCGCCCAGGCACGGGCCGGCGAGCGAGGGCGCGACGATGTCGGCCATCGACGTCACCTCGCAGTGCTCGATCGAGTCCTTCACCTGGCTCGCGATCGTCGGGTCGAAGATCGTCACCAGCATCGGGAGCTCGTCGTCGAGCGAGCGGACCATGAGCGCCATCCGCAGTGCCACCGCGTCGTCACGGAAGACGATCATCACGCGATCGATGCCGTCGACCTCGAGCGCGCGCTTCATCTCGAGCTCGCCCGGCGCCTTCAGCCGGTAGACGTCCTCGCCCTCCTCGTCGAGCGCCCGCCGTACCTCCTCCGCCAGATCGCCCTCGCCGATGAGGACGACGTGGCTCACAGCAGCGACGCCAGGCCGTCGCTATGGACGCGGGCGAGCTCGTCGACCGCGACCCGGAGCACGCCCTCGAGCTCGAGAACGTCGCCACCGACCTCGCCGAGCTCGACCGCGGCGGTGCCGAAGCGCGCGAGGGACTCACGCGGCCCGGAGACGACGAAGGCTCCAGGGCCCTCGGCGAACAGCTCGCCGTCGTACGCCACCCGCGCCCCGATCCCGCCCGCGATGCAGCACTCCGCCAGCGCCACCGCCACGCCGCCCTCGGCGACGTCGTGCGCCGAGCGCAGCGCGCCCGACCGGATGCCCTGGCGGACGGCGGCGTGCAGCGCCTTGATCTCGCCCAGGTCGGTCGTGGGGAGCGCGCCGGCGAGCGGCTCGCCGCGCAGCTTGGCCAACTCGGAGCCGACGTTCGACGGCTGCCAGGAGGCGCGGAGGATCGCGACCACGTCGCCAGGCGCCGAGAAGCCCAGCCGGCCGGAGCGCGCCGGGTCGGGCAGCTCTCCCACCATGCCGACCACGGGCGTCGGGTAGATCGGGCCCTCGCCGCCCTCGTTGTAGAGCGAGACGTTGCCGCCGACCACGGGACGCCGAGCGCCCGGCACGCGTCCCCGAGGCCGGCCACGGCGCGCGTGAGCTGCCAGGCGATGTGCGGCTTCTCCGGGTTGCCGAAGTTGAGGCAGTTGGTGAGCCCGAGCGGCTCCGCCCCCACGCACGCGAGGTTGGCCGAGCACTCGAGCACGGCCTCGACGGCGCCGCGGTAGGGGTCGACCGCCACCCGGCGGCCGTTGCCGTCGATCGAGACCGCGATCGCGCCGCCGCTCTCGAGCACCAGCACCGCCGCGTCGGCCTGCTCGGGGCGGCGGACGGTGCGCGAGCCGACCACGCAGTCGTACTGCTCGAACGCCCAGCGGCGGGAGGCGAGGTTCGCGCTGCCGAGCAGCGCGAGCAGCGTGCCGGCCGCGTCCAAGGAGCCGTTCAGGACCGGCGCCGGCGCCGGGTAGACCGGCACCGTCGCCTCGAGCGGCTCGAGGTCGTAGGCCGGGCACTCGTCGACGAGCGCGGTCACCGGCAGGTCGCCCACCACCTCGCCGCCGTCGAGCACCCGCAGCCGCCCGCTGCCGGTCACCTCTCCGATCGCGGTCGCGTTGACCTCCCAGCGGCGGCAGACCGCCAGCACGTCGTCCACGCGCGCGGGCTCGACCACGCACAGCATCCGCTCCTGGGACTCGGAGATCATGATCTCGAACGGCTCCATGTCGGCCTCGCGCAGCGGCACGCGGCGCACGTCGAGGTCGATCCCCACGCCGCCCTTGGCGGCCATCTCGGAGGCCGAGGAGGTCAGGCCCGCGGCGCCGAGGTCCTGCAGCGCCACGAGCAGCTCGCGGTCGAGCAGCTCGAGCGAGCACTCGAGCAGGCGACTCTCCTCGAACGGGTCGCCGATCTGCACCGTGGGCCGCTTGGCCGCATCCTCGTCGCCCAGCTCGGCCGACGCGAGCACCGACGCGCCGCCGATCCCGTCACGCCCCGTGCGGGCGCCGAACAGCACCACGACGTTGCCGACCCCCGCGGCCGCCGAGCGGATCAGCTTGTCGGTCTCGATCAGGCCCACGCACATGGCGTTGATGAGGCAGTTCTGCTCGTACGGCCCTTCGAAGTAGATCTCGCCGCCGACCGTGGCGACGCCGATCGAGTTGCCGTAGTGGCCGATGCCCGCGACGGCGTGCTCGAGCAGGTAGCGCGAGCGGGGCGAGCCGGCCGGCTCGCCGAAGCGCAGCGAGTCGAGGATCGCGATCGGCCGGGCGCCGATCGCGAACACGTCGCGCAGGATGCCGCCGACGCCGGTCGCCGCGCCCTGGAACGGCTCGACGGCGCTCGGGTGGTTGTGCGACTCGACCTTGAACGCGCACGCCTGCCCGTCGCCCAGCGACACGGCGCCCGCGTTCTCGCCCGGGCCGAGCACGAGCCGCGGGCCCTCGGTGGGCAGCGTCTTGAGCAGCCGTCGCGAGTGCTTGTAGCCGCAGTGCTCTGACCACATGAGGCTGAAGACCGCGAGCTCGACCTCGTTCGGCTCGCGGCCGAGCTTCTCGAGGATCAGCTCGTACTCGCCGTCGGTGAGCCCCAGCTCGCGGTGGCGACTCACGTCGGAGCGCCGATCAGGGCGAGACCGTCCACCGATCCGGTCAAGAGATCGACCGCGTGCTCCGGGTGCGGCATCAGCCCGAGCACGTTCCCCTCGTCGTTGCAGACGCCGGCGATGTCGTCGAGCGAGCCGTTGAAGTTGTGCCCGGGCGCGTACCTGAGCACGACCTGGTCGCCGATGTCTTCGGGCGCCCAGTAGCGGCCGGTGGTGTGCTTGGCCGGGATCGAGAGCCGCTGGCCGACCTCGCAGCCGCGGGTCCACGGGATCGAGGCGTTCACGACCTCGACGTCGACCTGCCGGCAGGTGAAGCGCAGCGACGTGTTCGGGAGCAGGGCGCCCGGCAGCAGCCCCGCCTCGCACAGCACCTGGAAGCCGTTGCAGATCCCGAGCACGAGCCCGCCCTCGCGCGCGAAGCGGGCAACCTCGCCCATGACGGGAGAGAAGCGGGCGATCGCGCCGACCCGCAGGTAGTCGCCGTACGAGAAGCCGCCGGGCACGATCACCGCGTCGGATCCGCGCAGGTCGGCGTCCCCGTGCCACAGCAGCTCCGCGTCCCCTACCCGCCGCGCCGCGGAGAGCGCATCCCGCTCGTCGCAGGAGCCCGGGAACTGCACCACGCCGAACTTCATTCGATCTCGTAGTCCTCGATCAGTGGGTTCGCCAGCAGCCGCTCGCACATCTCCGGCACCCGTGCGGGATCGTCGACGTCGAGCTCGACGAGCCGCCCGACGTGCACGTTGGCCACGCCGTCGAACCCGAGCGCGGGCAGCGCGCGCTCGACCGCCTGGCCCTGCGGGTCGAGGATCCCGGCCTTGGGCCGGATCAGGACCCGCACCCTCACCGAACGCGGTCCAGCCAGGCCGAGAACGGCTCGCCGGCCAACTGCTCGTAGGCGCTCACGTAGCGCTCGCGGGTCGCGGCTCACCACGTCGTCGGGGATCGCCGGCGCGGGCGGCGTCTTGTCCCACCCGGTGCCGGACGCCCAATCGCGCACGTACTGCTTGTCGAAGCTCGGCTGGCCGCGGCCGACTTCGTAGCGGTCGAGCGGCCAGAAGCGCGACGAGTCCGGCGTGCAGACCTCGTCCCCGAGCGTCAGCACCCCGTCGGCGTCGAGCCCGAACTCGAACTTCGTGTCCGCGAGGATGATCCCGCGCTCGCGCGCGTGGGCGGCGATTCGGCCGTAGACCTCGATCGAAAGGTCGCGCAGCCGCTCTCCCAGCTCCCGCGAGCCGGCGAGCTCGGCCGCTTGGTCGAAGTCGATCGCCTCGTCGTGACCCTCCTCGGCCTTCGTCGAGGGCGTGAAGATCGGCTCGGGCAGCTGCTCGGACTCCCGCAGGCCGTCCGGGAGCTCGATGCCGGACACGCGCCCCGTCGCCTGGTAGTCCTTCCAGCCGGAGCCCGACAGGTAGCCGCGGACGACGCACTCGACCGGGAGCATGCGCAGGCGCTTGACCCGCAGGCCGCGCCCCCGGAACTCCTCCGGCACCCCGTCCGTCGCCGAGATCAGGTGGTTCGGGACGATCGTCTTCGTGAGGTCGAACCACAGGACGGAGAGGCCGGTCAGCACCTTCCCCTTGTCCGGGATCGCGGTCGGGTGCACGACGTCGTAGGTCGAGATGCGGTCGGAGGCCACCATCAGCAGGTCGTCGCCGAGCTCGTAGAGCTCGCGTACCTTGCCGGAGGCCAGCAGAGTCAGGCCGGTCACCCGCCACAGGCTAGATCAGCGACCAGCCAGAACCGGGGGCCCCAATCCCGCGTATACCGGGAAAAGCCGAACGCCGGGGGACGTGCCATGAAGTCGAGCCTCGCCTGCTTCGCCGCGCTCGTGACGCTCGCCGCGCTCGCGCCGAACGCCTCGGCCGCCCGTGACCGCACTCCCCCGACCGTGCCCACGAACGTGCGCGTGGTGGCGGTCACCGAGGACACGATCACGATCTCGTGGACCGCCTCGAAGGACAACTCGGGCAGGATCCACGCCTACATCGCCGGTGGCATCTACCACCCGGGCAACAGCACGACCAAGACGTTCACGGGGCTGGTCCCCAACTACACGCGCACGTTCCAGGTGCAGGCAATGGACCCCTCCGGGAACGTGTCGGCACTGAGCGCTCCCGTCACCGGCACCACGGCACCCGACCGCACGGCGCCGACGACTCCCGCCAACCTGCGCGTGACGGGCACCACGATCTCGACCGTCTCGCTCGCCTGGGATCGCTCGAGCGACCGCTGGTCGTTCAGCTACGAGGTGCTGATGGACGGCCAGGTGCGCGAGCCCGCGGCGAGCACGTCGACCACGCTGCGGACGATCGCGCCGGGCTCGACGCACACGTTCCAGGTCCGCGCGCGCGATAACTCGGGGAACATCTCCGGCCTGAGCAACGCGGTCACGGTGACGCTGCCGGCGAGCTCCGACACGACGCCGCCGACCGCGCCGGCGAACCTGACCGTGGAGGACCTCAACGACAACTGCGGCAGCCAGATCCTCAGGTGGACGCCGTCGACGGACGACACCGACCCCCAGTCGTCGATCGAGTACGAGCTCTACCGCAACGACCGGTTCTGGGTGCTGACGCCGCCGGGCGCGACGTGGTCCGGGCAGTACACGCCGCCCGGCACCAACACGTGGCTCGTGGTGGCCGTCGACCGCGCGGGCAACCGCTCGCCATTCAGCAACGCGGTGACGCTCACGATCGTCGCCGACGAGAACCTCTGCTAGAGGTCGTAGGGGAAGTCCGTCAGCAGCTCGGCACCGTCCTCGCCCACGAGCACGAGGTCTTCGAGCCGCACGCCGCCGAACTGCTTGCGGTAGATGCCGGGCTCGAGCGTGATCACGTCGCCCGCCACCAGCGGATCGTGGGTGCGGCCGAGGTTCGGGCGCTCGTGGACCTCGAGGCCGACGCCGTGCCCGAGGCCGTGGTAATAGCCCTCGTCGAGTGTCTTGCCCTCCGGCTTGGAGCGCTGCGTCGGGTGGCCGGCGGCCTCGAACGGCTCGCACGAGATCGCGTAGATCTCGCTGCCGTCGACGCCGGCGCGGACGGCCGCGAACGAGCGGTCGAGCGCCTCGCGGGTGAGCTGCCAGTACTCGGCCAGCTCCTCGGTCGGCTCGCCGCCGCCGGCCACGAACGTACGCGTCATGTCCGCCCAGCAGCGGGATGCGCGGTCGCGCGGCCAGATGTCGACGATCACGGCCTCGCCCTCGCCGATCGGGCCGTGGCCGGGCTCATGGCCGATCGCGCCCTGCGGGCCGTGCGAGACGATCACGTCGTCGGCGAGGTCGCACCCGCGCGCGTCGCAGAGGATCTGCATCTCCTTGCGGACGGACTCGCTGGTGAGCCCGTTCGGCAGCTCCCGGATCATGCGGGCGGCCACGCCCATGGCGGCGTCGGCGGCGGCCTGCGCGCGGCGGATGCCGTCGAGCTGGGCGCCCGTCTTGACCCGCCGGCGCGCGACGAACGCCTCCGGATCGACGTCGAGCTCGATCCCCGCGGCCCGCAGGTGGTCGGCGACGCCGACCGGGAACTCCGGCGGCACGGTCGCCCGGCCCACGCCGAGCCGCTCGCAGGCGCGCACGCACAGCTCGAGCTCGGCGGCGTGGCGCGAGATGCCGCTGGTGATCAGCTCGTCCCAGCCGAGCTCGGCGAGGTCGAGCACCTCGATGCCCATCGCCGACACCTTGTCGGCGTCGAGGATGCTGACCGTCGCGGCGCGGCGATCCCCGTCCTCGACGTAGAGGAACGGGTCGATGATCCCGACGGGAACCGCGTGGTAGAAGTCGGCGGAGAGCTCTGGGGCCCCGTACAGCAGGTACGTCACGTGATCACGTCCTTCAGTCGCTCGAGTACTCCGGGCACATGGCGAACGTAGTGCCCGTAGTCGAAGATCGCGTCGAGGTCGAGCTCCAGGCCCTCGCGCTCGAGCAGGGTGCGCAGCGGCGTGCCGGTGTCCCACGCCTCCTGCGCGAGCCGCTGGACCACGCGGTAGGCGTCGTCGCGCTGCATGCCGCCCTCCACGAGCGCGAGCAGCACGCGCTGGGAGAACAGCGCGCCGCTGGTGAGCTCGAGGTTGGCCGCCATCCGGTCGGCGTGCACGACCATCCCGCGCGCGACCCGCAGCGTGAGGTGCTGCATGTAGTCGAGCAGCGTGGTCGCGTCCGGCAGCACGACGCGCTCGGCGCCGGAGTGCGAGATGTCCCGCTCGTGCCACAGCGCGACGTTCTCCACCCCGGTGAGCGCGTAGCCGCGCAGCACGCGGGCGAGGCCGCAGATCCGCTCGGTAGTGATCGGGTTGCGCTTGTGGGGCATCGCGCTCGAGCCCTTCTGGCCCGCGCGGAACGGCTCCTCGACCTCGCGCACCTCGGTGCGCTGGAGGTGGCGGATCTCCAGCGCGAAGCGCTCGAGCCCGGCGCCGGCCAGCGCGATCGCGTTCAGCAGCTGGGCGTGGCGGTCGCGCGGGACCACCTGGGTCGAGACCGGCTCGCGCGCGAGCCGCAGCCGGCCGAGCACCTCACGCTCGAACTCCGGCCCGAGCGCCGCGTACGTCCCCACCGCTCCCGAGATCGCGCCCACGGACGCCATCACGAACGCGTCGTCGAGCCGCTTGGCGTTGCGGTGGGCCTCCATCGCGTAGCCCGCGAGCTTGAGGCCGAACGAGGTCGGCTCGGCGTGCACGCCGTGCGTGCGGCCGACGCACAGCGTGTCCGCGTGCTCGCGTGCCCGCCCGGCCAGCACGTGCGCGAGCTCGTAGGCCGCGGGCACGATCACGTCGCCCGCCCGCCGCAGCTGCAGCGCGAGTGCCGTGTCGAGCACGTCGGACGAGGTGAGGCCGAAGTGGATCCAGCGCCCGGGGGGCCCCGCCGAGGCCGACAGCACGTCGACGAAGGCGGCGACGTCGTGGTCGGTCACCGCCTCGCGCTCGCGCACCGCCTCGACGCTGAACGTCGCGCCGCGGATCGCCTCGAGCTCCTCGGCGGAAGGCCCCTCGAGCGCCTCGGCCGCCGCGACCTCGACGTCGCGCCACGCGCTCATCCGCGCCTCATCGGTCCAGATCTGCGCGAGCTCGGGGCGGGTGTAGCGGGCGATCAAGAGTCCAGGATGCGCGCGGCGAGCACGGCCGCGTTGCGCGCGTTGTCCACGCCCACGCACGCCACCGGCACGCCGGGCGGCATCTGGGCGATCGACAGCAGGGCGTCGAGCCCGCCGGCGACCGACTTCGACGACGTCAGCGGCACGCCGATCACCGGCAGCGTGGTGTGCGCCGCGACCACGCCCGGCAGCGCCGCCGAGAGGCCGGCGCCCGCGATGATCACTCGCAGCCCGCGCATCTGAGCGTTCTTGGCGTACTCGGCCACCGTGTCGGGCTCGCGGTGGGCGGACATCACCCGCACCTCGTGGCGGATGCCGAGCTCGGTCAGCTGCACTGCGGCGGCGTCCATCGCCGGCATGTCGGACTTCGAGCCCATCACGATGCCGACCACCGGGGCGTCCACCTCGAGGCCGTCGAACTCGGCCTCCACGGCTGTCTGCGTGGCCGACTCCTGGCTCACGCGGCGATGTCCCGGCGCAGCTGCCGGCCCTCGAAGGCGATCACGTCGGCCGCAGCATACGCGTGCTCGCGGGCGGATCGCGTGTCGTCGCCGAGCGCGGTGACGTTCAGCACCCGGCCCCCCGCGGTGACCACGTCGCCATCGCGCGCGCGTGTGCCCGCGTGGGTGACCTCGACGCCCTCCGGCACCCGATCGAGGCCGGTGATCACGTCGCCCGAGGATGCGCTCTCCGGGTAACCGCGTGACGCGAGCACCACGGTGACGGCCGCACGCGCGTCCCACTGAAGCCGCGCGCCGGTCAGCCCGCCCGGGCGCGTGGTCCGCTCCAGCAGGTCGAGCAGGTCGGTGCGCAGGCGCGGGAGGACGGCCTGCGTCTCGGGGTCGCCGAAGCGGACGTTGAACTCGAGCACGCCGACGGCATCGCCGTCGAGCATCAGGCCGGCGTAGAGCACGCCGTGGAACGGCGTCCCGCGGGCAGCCAGCTCGTCGACGACCGGCTGGTGGACCTCCGCGCGGATGCGCTCGACCAACGCGTCGTCGACCTCGGCCACCGGCGAGAAGGACCCCATGCCGCCGGTGTTGGGACCGGTGTCGCCGTCGCCGATGCGCTTGAAGTCGCGCGCGGGCGCGAGCGGCAGCGCCGTCTCGCCGTCGCACAGCGCGAGCAGCGACAGCTCGCGTCCCGCCAGGAAGTCCTCGACCACCACCGGGGCGTCGCCGAAGCGGCGGTCGACGAGCATCGCCTCCAGCGCCACGCGCGCTTGGCGCTCGTCCTCGGCGATGACGACGCCCTTGCCGGCCGCCAGCCCATCGGCCTTGATCACCGCGGGGTAGCCGCCCACCGCCGCCAGCCCCTCGTCGACCGTCGTGACGACCGCGAAGTCGGCGGTCGGCACGCCCGCCGCCGCCATCACCTCCTTGGCGAAGGCCTTCGAGCCCTCGAGCCGGGCGGCGGCGGCCGACGGGCCGAAGCACGCCACCCCGGCGGCGGCGCAGGCGTCGGCCAGGCCGTCGACCAGCGGCGCCTCCGGCCCCACGACCACGAGGTCGACGCCCTCCGCCGCGGCGAAGCCCGCGACGTCGTCCGCCTCCACGATTCTCGCGTCGCGCGCGATGCCCGCGTTGCCCGGGGTGCACAGCACCTCCGGCTGCTGGGGGGAGCGGGCGAGCGCGCGCACGATCGCGTGCTCGCGCCCGCCGCCGCCCACCACGAGCACGCGGCTCACAAGGCCACCCCCACCGCCGGCACGTGGCTCACAGGGCGGCGATGAAGTCGTCGATCGGGATCGCGGCCAGCGACTCGTAGTGGGCGGTGCCGCGCGAGCCGAGCTCGAGCGAGACGCGGGCCATGGTCTTCTCGTCCGGCGCCTCGACGATGTTGACGAAGTCGAAATGGCCGAGCGTGGCCCACTGGGCCTTGACCGTCGCCCCGAGCTGCTCGACCTCCTTGTTGACCTCGCGGATGCGCGCGGGGTTGTTCTTGATCGTCTGGACGCCCTCGGGCGTGAGCGTGGAGAGCATGATGTAGGTCGGCATGCCCGCGTTGTATCCGATCCTTCCGGCCAGGTGCGGTGTTGCTGCACTCGTGGATACTTGCCGCGGGATGGGGCTCCGTCCGCTTGCCATGACCGCGCTCGCCCTGGCGGCGACCGCCGCTCCCGCCGCCGCCGCCACCGTCGAGCCGCTGAAGCCGTGCTACGTGTCGGCGGGCGAAGCCGTCGAGCAGCGCGAGAACGTCAGCATCGTCGGCGCGGGCTTCACCCCGGGCGAGGCGGTCGACATCCTCCTCGACGGCATCCTCATCGACATGCCCACCGCCGACACGATCGGCAACATCCGCGGCACGATCGACGCCCCGGCCCGCGACTCGGGCGAGGCGCCGTTCACGGTCGTCGTGCGCGATCAGACCGATCCGGCGCTCGAGGTCACAGTGCGATCGCGGGTGACCGACCTCGACGTGCGGATGCGTCCCCGGACGGCCCAGGCGTCCGAGCTCGTGCGCCTGCGGGGCCGCGGCTTCACGCGCGACGCGCCGGTCTGGGCGCACTACGTGTTCGACGACGAGGAGCAGCGGACCGTCCGCCTCGCGCGCCGCTCGCGGGGCCGCTGCGGCAGGTTCGACGTCCGCGTCCGGCAGATCCCGATCGACGACCCGCGCAGCGGCAGGTGGACGATCCAGATCGACCAGCGGCGGCGCTACTCGCCGACGCCGCGGCCGGTGTGGGTGCGCGTGCCGGTGGACGTCACGCGCACCCTCGCCCTGTTGCCCTAGCGTCCGGTCCGCAGCCCGTGTCCGTACGGGTACAGCGGGTCGTAGTCGGCGTCGCCGACGTTGATCGGCTCCTGCGCGATCGTCCGCGGCCACGTCATCGGCAGGCGGCCGGTGAACGGGCGCGCGCCGAACAGCGTGTCGGCCACGCCCACGCCCTCGCTGCCGGGCAGCCAGGCGGCGACGAGCGCGTCGCTCGCGCGTCGCTGGGCCGGCTCGAGGATCAGCGGCCGGCCGGAGACGACCACCACGGCGCACTTGCGCGCCTGCGCGCAGACCGTGTCGACGGCGGCCTTGTCGGCGGCCGAGAGCTGCATGTCCTTGACCGGGCGCAGCACGCCGCCGTCGCCGGGGTCGAAGCCCCAGCGCGGCCCGCCGACGTCGCCGAAGCCCTCGGCGTAGGGCGTCTCGCCGACGACGACGATCCCGAAGTCGTCGCGGCGCGACCGGGGCGGCGGCGGTCTCGCTGAACGTCACGGGCCCGCGCGCGTGCTCGCGGATCCCGTCGAGGATCGTCGTGCCGGGGATCACGTTGGTCGAGCCGCCCTGCCAGGTCAGCGTCCAGCCGCCGGCCTGGTTGCCGATGTTGTCGGCGTTCGAGCCGGCCACGTAGACGCTCGTGCGCCCGCGGACGGGCAGCGCGCCGCGCCGGTTCTTGAGCAGCACCTGGGACTCGGCCGCCGCGCGCCGCGCGACGGCGTGGTGGCGATCGGAGCCGATCGAGTCGATGTGGCGGCGATCCGTGAACGGCCGCTCGAACAGCCCCAGCTCGAACTTCGTGGCGAGGATCCGCGACACCGCGTCGTCGATCCGCCGCATCGAGACGCGCCCGGCGTTGACCTCGTCGGTCAGCGTCGCGATGAACTCGCGGAAGGTGTTCGGCTCCATCGCCATGTCGATGCCGGCGTTGATGCCGGTGCGGACCTGGGTCGGCCAGTCGCCGGGGATCTGGTGGATGCCCTCCCAGTCGCTGATCACGAGCCCGTCGAAGTCGAGCTTGCCCTTGAGCGTGCCCTCGATCAGCTCGCGGTGGGCGTGCATCTTGAGCGGGTTGCCGACGCCGTCCTCGGTCCAGTCGACGCTCGAGAACGACGGCATCACGCTGCCGACGTCGTGCTTGCGGACCGCCGGCACGTACTGGCGCAGCGACGTGCGCCAGAACTCGCGGCGACTCATGATCGTCACGCCCTGGTCGATCTGGTAGTCGCCGGCCGCGGTGCCGTAGGTGGTCGCCGCCGTCCCCGGCGTAGTGCTTGGCGGTGGCCAGCACGCGGTCGGGGCGCGAGAGCTCGCCGCGGCGGCCCTGATAGCCGTCGATCGCGGTCTCGAGCCGCTCGACCAGCGCCGGATTCTCGCTGAAGCTCTCGTAGGTGCGGCCCCAGCGGTCGTCGAGCGCGGCGCAGACGCAGGGCGCGAAGTTCCACTGCGGGCCGCTCGCGCGCGTCTCCTTGGCCGTGATGCGCGCGATCTCGTACACGAGCTGGGGGTTGCGCGTCGCGCCGAGGCCGATGTTGTGCGGGAACACCGTCGCCCCGTAGAGGTTGCCGTGGCCGTGGACGGCGTCGACGCCGTACAGCAGCGGGATCCCGAGGCGCGTCCGCAGCGCCGCCCGCTGGAAGCGGTCGACCATGTCGGCCCACGCCTCCGGGGTGTTCTGCGGCGGCGTCGAGCCACCGCCGGAGAGGATGCTTCCGAGGCCGTACTGCGTGATCGGGGCCTCGTTGTCGAACACCTGGTAGCGCTCGGTCTGCGTCATCTGGCCGATCTTCTCGGCCGGCGTCATGCGCGACAGGAGGTCGGCGACGCGCTTGGATGTCGGCTTGTCGGGGTCCTTGTACGCGGGACCCGCGGCCGCGGTGGCCGGTGCCACGCAGGCGGCGATCACCGCGATCGCCGCGACGGTACGTGCTCGCCTCATCGTGCTCCTCCTCCTCATCGGTACACGCGCAGGTCGGCGACCGACCACCACTGCGGTGCGCTTGCAGTCTGCGTCACGCGCACGTAGCGGGCGGTGGTCGGCGGGAAGTCGATCGTCGTCAGCTGGCCGCTGCCGCTGCCGGACGCGGCCGTCGTCCAGGTCACACCGTCGCGGCTCGTCGAGAGCTCGTAGCCGCGCGGGAAGTCGCCGCGGTCGGCGCCCGTGTCGAGCACCACGCGGCGGATCCGCTGGGTGGTGCCGAGGTCGACCTGCAGCGACTGGCCGGGGGTCTGGGCGGCGCCCGTGGTCCAGCGCGTGGTGGCGTCGTCGTCGACCGCCGTCTCGGCCGCTGCCGGCGTCGCGGTCATGCGCTCGGCGTCGAGCAGCCGGTAGCCGTCGTCCAGGCGGGCATCCCAGGTGAACGTAGCCAGCGCGCCGCCGGGCAGCGTGTAGTCGAACGAGCGCCCGCCCTGGGCGACGGCGAACGTCCGCGGGTCGTCGTTCTCGTTGTGGACCACGAGCACCGTCGACCCGTCGCGGGTGCGGAACGCGACGTCCATGATCTGGCCGTTCCAGCCGGTCGTCCCGAACGACGTGGACGCGATGCGCCGCGCGCCGGACTCGACGAAGCGGGCGAGGTGCCCGAGCGTGAAGTACTCGGCGTTCTCGGTGACCGTCATCCCCGGCCCGACGGTGACCACGCCCGTGCAGGTGTCGCAGCCGCCGTTGTGCGGACCGCCGGCGGGGTCGAGCGCGAGGTTCCAGTTGACGACGGTCTTGCCCCAGTTGCGCGTGACCCCGAGCACGAGGTTGCGCGAGTGCCACTTGAGCGTGTCCGAGAAGACCTGCGCCGGCGGGTCGGACGGCCCATGCGAGCCCGAGCACTCGGTGAACCAGATGCCCTTGTCGGGGAAGTCGCGGTGGAGCTCGGTCTGGCGGCTCGGGTCGCCGCTGTAGCAGTGGAACGCGGTGCCGGCGATCCAGCGCCCGGCGTCGCTGTTCAGCAGGTCGGTGGGGTACTCGGTCTCGGGCTCCTCGCCAGGCGGCGTTGTGGCGATGTCGGCCGGGTGCATGCTCCAGTTGTGGTCGTAGCCGAAGATCTTCGTGTCGATCCGCGCGCGGCGGAACGCCCGCCCGAGGGCCACGATCAGCTTCGCCTCCTGGGCGACCGGCAGGTCCATGCCCGGGGTAGCCGTCCGGGTTGCGGTTCTGCGGCTCGTTCTGGACCGTGACGGCGTACACGGGTACGCCTTCGCGCTGATACGCCTGCACGAAGCGGACGAAGTAGCGGGCATAGGCGCGGTAGATGCGCGGGTGGTCGATCAGGCGCCCGCCGATCAGCGAGCCGTTGGTCTTCATCCACGCGGGAGCGCTCCAGGGCGAGCCGATGACCTTCAGCCGCGGGTTGAGCCGGCGGGCCTGGCGCAGCAGCGGCAGGATCTGGCGGCGGTCGTGGTCGATCGTGAAGCGCCGCATGCCGTAGTCGGTCCGGCCTGGCGGCAGGTCGTCGTACGTGTAGTGGGGACCGGCGACGAAGTCGGAGGCGCCCATCGGCTGGCGCAGGACCGAGAGCCGGTTGCGCCCGAAGAGGTTGCGCATCGCCGCGTCGCGGCGCCGGCGGTCGAGCTGATACAGGACGTGCGCCGAGGAGTCGGTGATCGACGCGCCGAAGCCGGCCATGCGCTGGTACGTGCGGCTCGGGTCGACGCTGATCGTCAGCTCGTCCGAGCCGCCGCGCTCGAACTCGACGGTGCCTTGCTCAGCCAGCCGTTGGGTCCCGTCGGGCGTGGTGACCCAGACCCTGGCGGACGGCGCGGCGACGGCCGGCGCCGCCGCGGCGATGGCTGACAACGTTGCCAGTGCGAGCGTGCGACAGATCTTCATTGGCGGCTCCTCCCGGTAGCCGCCCTACCCCGCTCGCGGCGGCTTTACGCGAGGACCTGCGCGGGCGCCCGCGTGAAGACGAGCTCGCCGTTGGCGGCGTCGACCTGCACGCGGTCGCCGGCCGCGTACTCGTTCTTGAGCAGCCCGAGGGCCAGCGGGTCGACGAGCCGCTTGGAGATCACGCGCTTGAGCGGCCGAGCGCCGTACGTGGGGTCGTAGCCGATGTCGCCGAGCAGGTCGCGGGCCGCGTCGGTGAGCGACACCGCGACGCCGCGCTCGGCCACACGGCCGATCAGGCGGGTCACCTGCAGGTCGACGATCTCGCGCAGCTGCTCGCGGGTCAGCGCCTCGAACTCGACGATGTCGTCGAGCCGGTTGATGAACTCCGGCTTGAACGTCGCAACGGCACCCTCGCGGCCGCCCGGGATATTGGACGTCATGATCAGCACGGCGTTCTTGAAGTCGACCGTGCGGCCATGGCCGTCGGTCAGCCGGCCGTCGTCCATCACCTGCAGCAGCACGTTGAAGACGTCGGCGTGCGCCTTCTCGACCTCGTCGAGCAGCACGACCGAGTACGGGCGCCGGCGCACGGCCTCGGTGAGCTGGCCGCCCTCCTCGTAGCCGACGTAGCCGGGCGGAGCGCCGACGAGCCGCGAGACCGAGTGCTTCTCCATGTACTCGGACATGTCGATGCGGACCATCGCGTCCTGCGAGTCGAACATGAACTCGGCCAGCGCGCGAGCGAGCTCGGTCTTGCCGACGCCGGTCGGGCCGAGGAACAGGAACGTGCCGATCGGGCGGTCGGGCTCGCTGAGGCCCGCCCGCGAGCGCCGCAGCGCGTCCGACACCGCGGCGACGGCCTCGCGCTGGCCGACGACGCGGCGGTGCAGGCGCTCCTCCATGTGGATGAGCTTCTCCACCTCGCCCTCGACGAGCCGGGTGACCGGGATGCCGGTCCACTTGGCGACGACGTCGGCGACATCCTCGTCGTCGACCTTCTCGCGCAGGTAGACGGGCGGGTCGTCCGCCTGCCCGTCGGACTCGGCGGCGGCCGCGGCGAGCTGCTGCTCGAGCTCCGGGATCTCGCCGTGGCGAAGCTCGGCGGCGCGCTGGTAGTCGAGCTCGCGCTCGGCGCGGTCGAGCTCGGTGCGCGCCTCGTCGAGGCGCTTGAGCACGTCGCCGTGGCCCTCGGCCTGCTCCTTCTCCCGCTCCCACTGCGCCTTCATGCCCGCGAACTCCTCGTTGAGGTCGGCGAGCTCGCGCTCGATCTCCTCGCGCCGGGTGGCGGCCGTCTCGTCCTTCTGGACCGCGACCTGCTCGATCTCGAGCTGGATGATCCGGCGGCGGACCTCGTCGATCTCGGTCGGCAGCGAGCTCTTCTCGATCGACACGCGCGAGGCGGCCTCGTCGACGAGGTCGATCGCCTTGTCGGGCAGGAAGCGGTCGGCGATGTAGCGGTGGCTGAGCGTCGCGGCGGCGATCAGCGCGGCGTCGGTGATCTGGACGCCGTGGTGCGCCTCGTAGCGCTCCTTGAGGCCGCGCAGGATCGCGATCGTGGCCTCGACGGTCGGCTCGCCGACGGTGATCGGCTGGAAGCGACGCTCGAGCGCGGCGTCCTTCTCGACGTGCTTGCGGTACTCGTCGAGCGTGGTGGCGCCGATGGCGCGCAGCTCGCCGCGGGCGAGCATCGGCTTGAGCAGGTTGGCGGCGTCGACGGCGCCCTCGGCGGCACCGGCGCCGACGATCGTGTGCAGCTCGTCCATGAAGAGGATGACCTGGCCGCGCGCCTCCTGGATCTCCTTCAGCACCGCCTTCAGGCGCTCCTCGAACTCCCCGCGGTACTTGGAGCCCGCGAGCAGCGCGCCGATGTCGAGCGCGATCACGCGGCGGTCCTTGAGCGAGTCGGGGACGTCGCCGTCGATGATGCGCTGCGCGAGGCCCTCGACGATCGCGGTCTTGCCGACGCCCGGCTCGCCGATCAGGACCGGGTTGTTCTTGGTGCGGCGGGACAGGACCTGGATCACGCGACGGATCTCGTCGTCGCGCCCGATCACGGGGTCGAGGCTGCCGCTCTCGGCGGCCTCGGTGAGGTCGCGGCCGAAGCGCTGCAGCGACTGGTACTTCTCCTCCGGGCTCTGGTCGGTCACCCGGTGGGGTCCGCGGATCGCCTCGATCGCCTTCGCGATGTCGTCGCGGGCCGGCAGGTCGTCGACCGCCTCGGTGAGCGCGAGCAGCAGGTGCTCGGTCGACACGTACTCGTCGCTGAGGGCGGCCATCTCGCGCTCGGCGGCGCGGAGGACGTCGAGCAGCTCGCGCGACGTCGCGGGCTCGCGTGCGCCGGCGGTGATCGTGGGCAGGCGGTCGAGCTCGCCGCCGGTCGCGCTGCGGACGGCGGCGGGGTCGGCGCCGACCTTGCGTAGGACCGGGACCGACGAGCCCGCCGTCCTGGTCGAGCAGCGCGATCAGCAGGTGCTGCGGCGCGGTCTCGGTGTTGCGGCGGTCGGCGGCAAGCCGGATCGCGGCCTGCAGCGCCTCCTGGGACTTGATTGTGAAGCGGTCGAGTTGCATGTCGATATCTCAGTCGGGGGGACTGAGATCTTAGCGCGTCGCGCGCGCGCTCGCGAACGTCAACTGCGGCTGGGTAGGGAGGTCGAGGAGATCGGCCGCGATCAGGGAGCACTTCGTCCACTTCGGCGCGCCGAGGTTCGTGAGGTGGACGAAGTACTGGCTATAGGGGAACAACGTCCACTTCGCGTACGGACAACGCCGCGAGATGGACGAAATGCTGCCTCCAATCGCGTCCCTCGCCCTCCCTACCCAGCCGCGCGTTGACGTTCGCCGGACCGCGTCAGTCGTCGTCGTCGCCACCGCGACCACGCCCGCGGCCGCGGCCACGGCCCTGGCCGCTGTCGTCATCGCCGCCGGACTCGCTCTCGCCCGAGCTGTCGTCGTCGCCATCGTCGTCGACGGTCGCGACGGGCGGCGGCGGGGTAGGCGTCGGCGTGGCGCGTGCGCGCGCCCGCGCCCTCGCGCGGCGACGGGCCCGGCGCTCGGACCTCGCCGGATCGGCGGTGGCCGAGGCGGTGGGCGTCGGCGTGGCCCGCGGGGCGAGCTCGCTGCCGGCGCTGGGGGGCTCCGACGAGAGGCCGATGGTCTGCGTGGAGAGCTGCGAGGCCGCGTACGTGACTCCCGCCACGAGCAGCACGCCGGCCACGGCGAGGGCGGTCCACAGGACGGTGGCGCGACGCATGCGGCAACCGTAGCCCGCGGCGGGTTAACGGCCGGGAAAGGTGATCGTCGCGCGTGCGCCGCCGCCGTCGCGGTTGGCGAGCGTGACGTCGCCGCCCCAGCGCCGCGCCAGCTCGCGCGCGATCGGCAGGCCGAGGCCCGTGCCAGTCGGTCCTGCCCTGCCCGCGGCGCCGCGATGGAAGCGCTCGAAGACCGCCGCGAGGTCGGCCTCCGACAGACCCGGCCCGCGGTCGAGCACCTCCAGCGCTCCCGGCCGCGAGCGCACCTCGACCCGTCCGTTCCCATAGTTGAGCGCGTTCTCCACGAGCACGTCGAGCGCGCGGTCGAGGTCGGCGGGCGAGCAGAAGCCGTGCGCGGCGTCGCCCGACGCCTCGACGCCCCAGCGGGCCGCGACCCGTCGTGCGGCGTCCTCGAGGTCGACCCGCTCGGCCGGCGCGTCGACCTCGCCGGCGTGCGAGAGCACCAGCAGCTCGGTGACCATCGCCGACAGGCGATCGAGCTCGTCCAGGCCGGCGTCGATCTCCTCGTGCGCGGCCGCGTCGGCGGTCGACGCGCGGGCCTCCTCGAGCCGCAACCGCAGCCCGCTCAGCGGCGTGCGCAGCTGGTGCGAGGCGTCGGCGACGAACTCGCGCTGGCTGGCGACGAGCCGCTCGAGCCGCGCGGTCATGTCGTTGAACGTGCGCGCCAGGCGGCGCTGCTCGGCGCTCCCCTCGACGGTCGCCCGCGCCGACAGGTCGCCGTCCGCGACGCGGCGCGCCGCGCCGTCGAGCCGCCGCACCGGTCCGGCGACCTGCGCGGCGATCACCGCCCCGGCGGCGAGGCCGAGGACGAGCACGAGCAGCCCGATCGCGATCAGGCCGAACGTGGCCCGCCACGTGGCGCGGTCGACGGCGTCGACGCTCTGCGTCACCCGCACGGCCCCGATCGTGTCGCCGGTGCCGGGCTCGCGGACGGGCACGGCGGTGGCGAGGATCGTCTTGTCGAGCGTCTCGCTGCGCCGCTCCTGCTGGCTGTTCTCGCCGGCGAGGGCGGCCGCGATCTCCGGGCGCGTTCCGTAGTCGATGCCGAGCCGCTCCTCGCCATCGGAGTCGGCGACGAGTCGGCCGCCCGGACCGACGACGATCACGCGCCCGCGCACCTGCTCGGCGGCGCTCTCGGCGACGTCGCCGAGCCCTTCGCGACTGCGCAGCTCGTCTTCGACGGTCACCGCGATCAGGTCGGCCTGGCCCAGCGCCTGCGACTTGACCTCGGCGTCGACCCGGTCGCGGATGCTGATGATGAGCGGGACCTCGAGGGCGACGACCGCCAGCACCAGCACGTAGGCGAGCGCCAGCAGCAGGCGGAGGCGGAGGCTTACGTGAGCTCCTCGGGCGCGGTGAAGCGGAAGCCGACCCCGCGCACGGTGTGCAGGAAGCGCGGCGCGGCGGGGTCGTCGCCGAGCTTCTGGCGCAGCCAGCGCACGTGCACGTCGAGCGTCTTGGTCGAGCCGAACCAGTTCTCGTCCCACACGCGGTCCATCAGCTGCTCGCGCGTGACGACCCGGCCGGCGTTGCGGATCAGCTCGGCCAGCAGGTCGAACTCCTTGCGCGAGAGCTGCAGCTCCGCGCCGTCGAGGCGCGCCCGGCGGGCGGCGATGTCGACATGCAGGTCGCCGACCGACACCGGGCCGGGCGGGAGCTCGCGCTCGGCGTCCTGGACGGGAGCGGCACGGCGCAGGATCGCGCGGATGCGCGCGATCACCTCGGCGCCGCTGAACGGCTTGACCACGTAGTCATCCGCGCCCAGCTCGAGCCCGACGATGCGGTCGGCCTCGGTGCCGCGGGCGGTCAGCATGAGGATCGGGACCGACGACGCGCGGCGGATCGCGCGGCAGATGTCGCGGCCGTCGCCGTCCGGAAGCGTGAGGTCGAGCAGCACGATCGCGAAGTCGCCGTCGACGAGGTCGAGGGCTTTGGCCGCCGTGCGCGCGACGACCGGCTCGAACCCCTCGCGCGCCAGCGCCTTGCTGAACGGCTCGTAGATGCTCGGCTCGTCCTCGATGAAGAGAACCCTCGGCTTCATGCGCCGAATGTAGCCGCGCCCGCGCCGGTTTTCCCCAGGCTTAACCCACGGTTGCCGGAGCCTTGGGCGAGCCGTGACCACGGTGGAGGACATGAGCCTCTCCCGCACCACGATCGCCACGGCGGCCACGATCGCCGCCCTCGGCGTCCTCGCCACCGTCGCGCTCGCGGCGGGCGGCGAGGAGCCCACCACCGCCGCGCCCGCCCCGACGGCCGAGACGGACCCGCCCGTCGAGGTCCGGACGCAGGTCATCCGCCGCACGATCCACAAGCGGCCGAAGGCCGCCGCCGCGGCCTCCTCGTCGAGCGACGACGACGGCACGCTCGACCAGGGCCCGGGCGACCGCCCGCGGATCCCGGTCGCTGCCGCGCCGCCCGCGGCCGCGCCTCCCGCCACCTCCGGCCCCGGTCCGTCCGGCCCCTCGGGCGGCCACCACGACGACGACTTCGACGACGACCACCACGGCGACGACGATGACGACCACGGCGACGACGACGATCACGGCGACGACGACAGCGGGCACGGTCGCGGTCGTGGGCGGGGACGCGGCGGCGATGACGACTGACGCACGCCGTCCGGACCCGTCCCGGCGCCGGCGCTGCGCCTCGTGCACGGGTTCGCAAGCCGGCTCCGGGTTGGGTCTTCGGCGGCGCGCTCGGGACGTTCTTCGCGGCGCTCTCGCTGCTCGCGGTGCAGGTTCGCGCGGGTGAGGATCCGGCGCTCGGCGAGGCGAAGCCGGTCGCGGCGGTCGACGAACGGCCGCGGAACGTGATCGTCAAGCGCAAGGTGATCAAGCGGATCGTCATCCACCATCCACGCCCGGCTGCGGCGGCGGCGCCCTCGTCGGGCGGCGCGCCGACCGCCGCGGCGCCGGCGACGGCCGGCGCACCCAGCGCGCCGGCTCCGGCCGCCGCGCCTGCACCGGCGCCCGCGCCGGCTCCTGCCCCCGCACCCCTGACCACGCAGTCCTCGTGACGCTCGGCGAGCTGTCGTTTCGCGGCGATGGGGACGTGGGTGCGGCTGCTCGGCTCGCCGGGCGCACCGCTCGAGGCCGCCCGCGCGCTGATCGAGGACCTGGAAGCACGGCTGACGCGCTTCGATCCCGAGAGCGAGCTGTGCCGGCTCAATGACGACCCGCGCGAGGTCGTGCCCGCTTCGCCCGAGCTGCGGGCGGCGGTGCGCGCGGCGCTCGACGGCGCAGCCGCCACCGGCGGACTCGCCGATCCGACGCTGCTCGGCGCGCTCGTCGACGCCGGCTACGCGCGGTCGCTCACCGGCCGCCCGCGCGCCGACCTGCGCGAGGCGCTCGCCGCGGCTCCCGCGCCGCGCCCCGCCGCGCCCGCCCAGGGCGAGGCGTGGCGGCTCGTCAGCGTCGGCGGCGACGCGGTCGTCCGGCCTGCGGGCGTCCGGCTCGACCTCGGTGGCAGCGCCAAGGGCCACGCGGCCGACCTGGCGGCAGCCATGCTCGCGCCGTACGGGCCGTGCGCGGCCGACCTCGGCGGCGACGTGCGCGTGCGCGGCACGCACGCGGTGCAGGTGCTCGACCCGCTCGCCGGACGCCGCGCCGCGACGCTGGTCCTGGACGACGACGCGGTCGCCACGTCCGGCATCGACCGCCGCCTGTGGTGGGACGCCGGCGGCCGGCCCGCACACCACCTGCTCGATCCCGCGACCAACCGGCCCGCCTGGACCGGCGTACTCACGGCCACCGCCAAGGCGCCGACGGCCGCGCGCGCCGAGGCGCTGGCCAAGGCCGCCGTCCTCGCCGGCCCCGCCCGCGGCCGCGAGATCCTCGCCACCCACGGCGGCGTGCTGATCGAGTACGACGGCACGGTCCACGAGATCGCGGAATCGGCTGGCGCCGATTCCGGGGAGGAATCCGCTGGCGCGGATTCCTCCGCGTCGCGGAGGGTCGCGGGGGCCGCGCGATGAGCGGGCGCGATCCGCTGGAGTTCGGCTGGTGGCTCGCGAGCCGGGCGTCCGGGATCGTCGCGCTCGTCCTGATCGCCGTCTCGGTGACGATCGGGCTCGGGATGGCCGCGAAGGCGTTCCAGAAGCCGGGGCTGCCGCGCATGCTGATCGCGGTCCACGAGCACGCCGCGCTCGCGGCGCTGGTCGCGATCGCCGTGCACGGGCTCACGCTGCTCGGCGACGCCTTCCTGCGCCCCGGGCTGGCCGGGATCGCGGTGCCGTTCGTGATCGACCACGAGCCGGTGTTCACCGGCCTGGGCATCATCGGCGGCTACCTCGCCGCGATCCTCGGGCTGACGTTCTACATCCGGCGCCGCGTCGGCACGCGCCGCTGGCGCAACCTCCACCGCCTGACGCCGCTCGTCTACGTGCTCGGCGTCACCCACACGCTCGGCTCGGGCACCGACGCCGGGACGCCGTGGATGACCGCGATCCTGATCGCGACCGGAGCGCCGATCCTCTACTTCGGCATCCTGCGCGCGCTGCCGCCGGTCAGCCCGGCGGCAGCGCGGAGCTCGGCTTAGACGCGCGCCGGGCGGATCCGGCGACGCCCGGCGCCGACCGCGGCCGACGCCCACTTGCCTCGAAGTGTCCGAGGACGCGGATCTGCATGCGGCGGCTCTCGTCGCGGCGCGGGGCGCACGGCCAACCCAATCACCTCGTGGACGCTCTATCAATGGCCGCGACAGCGTCCACGACGCTGGTCGACGGCCGGTATACGAGCTACCGCCGCACGTGGCGGATCGGGATCAGCGCCGTGCCCGGCGCCTCGTAGCGCACGATCTCCGCCCGTACCGACTGGCGGACCTCCTCGAGCCGGGCGATCTCCGCCTCGCGCGCCGCGATCTCCTCGCGCAGCGCCTCGGAGCGGCGCTCCATCGTCTCGACCTTGCGCTGCAGCCGGGCGAGCTTGTCCTCGAGCTCGAGCACGCGCTCGACGCCCGCGAGGTTCATGCCCAGCTCGGTCGTCATCTCCTGGATCCGGCGCAGGCGATCGACGTCGGCCTGGGAGTACAGCCGCGTGCCCTTCGGCGAGCGCTGGGGCTCGATCAGCCCGCGCGCCTCGTACATGCGCAGCGTCTGCGGGTGCATGGCCGCCAGCTCGGCGGCGACCGAGATCATGAACACGCCGCGGCCATGGTCGACCCGCGCGGTGATCCGTGTCGTGCGCCGGGCGGCCATCAGCCCTTGGCCGCGTCGCGCAGCAGCCGCTCGCGCGGGTTCCCGTTCATCGTCTGCGACAACGCCTCGACCGCCTGGCGCTGCTCGTCGGTCAGCCGCTCCGGCACGTCGATCACGAAGCGGTAGTGGATGTCGCCGCGCGCCGAGCCGCCGCCTGGGGTCGGCGGTCCCTCGCCGCGCAGGCGCTGGACGGTGCCGTGCTTCGTCCCGCCGGGGACCCGCAGCTTCTTCGTCCCGTGCAGCGTGGGGACTTCGACGTCGGCGCCGCGGATCGCCTCGGCGATCGTGATCGGCACCTCGACCTCGAAGTTGTCCCCCCTGCGGCGGAAGACCGGCGACTCGGTGACGTGGCAGACCACGAACAGGTCGCCCGCCGGACCGCCGCGCAGCCCGGCCTCGCCCTTGCCGGGGAGCCGGATCTTCGAGCCGTCCTTGACGCCCGCGGGGATGTTCACGCGGTACTTCTTGAGCTCACGCAGCCGCCCGGCGCCCGCGCACGTCGGGCACGGGTCCTCGATCACGGTGCCCGAGCCGCCGCAGCGCGAGCACGGGCGGGTGATCGAGAAGACGCCCTGGCCCTGGGACTCCACGCCGCGACCCTGGCACACGGGGCAGACGATCGGAGAGGTCCCTGGTCGCGCGCCGGTGCCCCGGCAGGTCGTGCACGCCACGTACGCCGACACCGACACCGGGACCTGCGCACCCTCGACCGCCTGGTCGAAGGAGAGCGACACCGTGGTCTCGAGATCGCGGCCGCGCTCGGCGGCCGGCTGCGTACGCGCGCCGCCGCGGCCCGCGGTGGTGTTGAAGATGTTCGAGAGGATGTCGGAGAACGAGCCGAAGTCACCGGTCGTCGCCCCGCCGCCGGCGCCTCCCCCGAACGGATTGGCGCCGCCGAACACCGTCTGCCCGCGGTCGTACTTCTTGCGCTTGTCGGGGTCGCCGAGCACGTCATGGGCCTCGGAGATGCGCTTGAAGCGCTCCTCCGCCCCGGCGTCCTTGTTCGTGTCCGGGTGGTACTGGCGCGCGAGCTTGCGGTACGCCTTCTTGATGTCGTCCTGGGAGGCCTTCTTGTCGACCCCCAAGACCTTGTAGTAGTCCTCGGCGCGCGCCATCGCAGGCTCCTACTGCGCGACCACCACGCGCGCCGGCCGCAGCACGGCGCCGCCGAGGCGGTAGCCCTGCTGGTAGACCTCGATCACCGTCCCCGGCTCGACGCCGTCGGACGGCTGCGCGGCCATCGCCTCGTGCTCGTTCGGGTCGAACGGCGCGCCGTCGGGAGAGAACGGCTCGATGCCGACGCGCGCCAGCGCCGCCACGATCTCGTCGCGCACGAGCGCGAAGCCCTTCACGACGTCCTCGTGACCACCGGCTGGCACAGACGACGAAGTGGTCGACGTCGGCCTGCGAGTAGAGCCGCGTGCCCTTCGGCGAGCGCTGCGGCTCGATCAGCCCGCGCGCCTCGTACATCCGCAGCGTCTGGGGGTGCATGGCCGCCAGCTCGGCGGCCACCGAGATCATGAAGACGCCGCGGCCGCTGTCGACCCGCGCCGTGATCCGTGTCGGGCGCCGGGCGGCCATCAGCTGCCGGCCGCGTCCCGCAGCAGCCGCTCGCGCGGGTTGCCGTTCATGGTCTGCGAGAGCGCGTCGACGGCCTGGCGCTGCTCGTCGGTCAGCCGCTCCGGCACGTCGATCACGAAGCGGTAGTGGATGTCTCCGCGCGCGGAGCTGCCGCCCGGCGTCGGCGGCCCCTCGCCGCGCAGGCGCTGGACCGTGCCGTGCTTCGTCCCGCCCGGCACCCGCAGCTTCTTCGTCCCGTGCAGGCGTGGGGACCTCGACGTCGGCGCCGCGGATCGCCTCGGCGATCGTGATCGGCACCTCGACCTCGAAGTTGTCGCCCTTGCGCCGGAAGACCGGCGACTCGGTGACGTGGCAGACCACGAACAGGTCGCCCGCGGGACCGCCGCGGAGGCCGGCCTCGCCCTTGCCGGGGAGACGGATCTTCGAGCCGTCCTTGACGCCCGCGGGGATGTTCACGCGGTACTTCTTGAGCTCGCGCAGCCGGCCGGCGCCCGCGCACGTCGGGCACGGGTCCTCGATCACGGTGCCCGAGCCGCCGCAGCGCGAGCACGGCCGGGTGATCGAGAAGACGCCCTGGCCCTGGGACTCCACGCCGCGACCCTGGCACACGGGGCAGACGATCGGCGACGTCCCTGGTCGCGCGCCGGTGCCGCGGCATGTCGTGCACGCCACGTGGGCGGACACCGACACCGGCACCTGGGCGCCCTCGACCGCCTGGTCGAAGGAGAGCGACACCGTCGTCTCGAGGTCGCGCCCGCGCTCGGCGGCCGGCTGCGTGCGCGCGCCGCCGCGCCCCGCGGTGGTGTTGAAGATGTTCGAGAGGATGTCGGAGAACGACCCGAAGTCACCGGTCGTCGCCCCGCCGCCGCCGGCGCCTCCGCCGAAGGGATTGGCGCCACCGAACACCGTCTGCCCGCGGTCGTACTTCTTGCGCTTGTCCGGATCGCCGAGCACGTCGTAGGCCTCGGAGATGCGCTTGAAGCGCTCTTCCGCCCCGGCGTCCTTGTTCGTGTCCGGGTGGTACTGGCGCGCGAGCTTGCGATACGCCTTCTTGATGTCGTCCTGGGAGGCCTTCTTGTCGACCCCCAGGACCTTGTAGTAGTCGTCGACGCGCGCCATCGCAGCTCCTACTGCGCGACCACCACGCGCGCCGGCCGCAGCACGGCGCCACCGAGGCGGTAGCCCTGCTGGTACACCTCGATCACGGTGCCGCTCTCGGCGTCCTCGGACGGCTGCGCGGCCATCGCCTCGTGCTCGTTCGGGTCGAACGGCGCGCCGTCGGGAGAGAACGGCTCGATGCCGGCACGCGCCAGCGCCGCGACGATCTCGTCGCGCACGAGCGCGAAGCCCTTGACCACGTCCTCGTGGCCGGCGGCCGCCTTCAACGCGTGCTCGAGGTGGTCGAGCGCGGGCAGCAGCTCCTTGGCCACCTTCGCGACCCCGCGATCCTGCGCGGCGGCGTTCTCACGCGCCATCCGCTTGCGGTAGTTCTCGAAGTCGGCCTGCGTGCGCTGGGCGAGCGCGAGGTAGCGCGCGCTCGTCCTCGGCCTCCTCGACCGCCCGGGGACGCGGGCGGTGCTCGACGTCGGCGAACGAGGTCTCCCCGGTCGCCCTCGGCGTGGGATCGGCGGCGCGGCAGTCGTGACTCGCGGTCTGCGCCTCCTCGGCCATCGTACTTCTGCTCGTCGACGACCTCGGCGTCGACGACCTCCTCGTCGGCGGCGGCGTCGCCGTCGGACGACGCGCCGTTGGTGGAGGACGCCTCGGCCTGCTGGGAGGCCTGGGCGCGCTAGTACATCGCCTCGGAGACGCGGTGGAAGGCGGTCTGCAGGCGGTCGGTCTTGCTGCGGATGTCCTCCGCGTCCTCGCCCTTGACGGCCTCCGTGACCTCGGCCATCGCGGCCTCGATCTCGGTCCGCGACTGCTCGTCGACGTTGTCGCCCAGCTCCTTGAGCTGGCGCTCGGCCTGGTAGACGGCGTTCTCGCCGCCGTTGCGGGCCTCGGCGAGCTCCTTCGCCTGGCGGTCCTCCTCGGCGTGCGTCTCGGCGTCGCCGACCATCCGCTTGATCTCCTCGTCGGAGAGCCCGGAGCCGGAGCGGATCTCGATCCGCTGCTCCTTGCCCGTGCCCAGGTCCTTCGCGGACACGTGCAGGATGCCGTTGGCGTCGATGTCGAAGGCGACCTCGATCTGCGGGATGCCGCGCGGCGCCGGCGGGATGCCGGTGAGCTGGAACTTGCCCAGCGACTTGTTGTAGGTCGCCATCTCGCGCTCGCCCTGGAGGACGTGGATCTCGACGCTCGCCTGGTTGTCCTCGGCGGTCGAGAACACCTCCGACTTGCGCGTCGGGATCGTCGTGTTGCGCTCGATCAGCTTCGTCATCACGCCGCCCTTGGTCTCGATGCCGAGGGTGAGCGGGGTGACGTCGAGCAGCAGCACGTCCTTGACGTCGCCGGCCAGGACGCCCGCCTGGATGGCGGCGCCGACGGCCACGACCTCGTCCGGGTTGACGCCGCGGTGCGGCTCCTTGCCGGTGAGCTCCTTGACCTTCTCCTGGACGGCCGGCATGCGGGTCATGCCGCCGACGAGCACGACGTGCTGGATCTCCTTGACGCCCTTGTCCTTGGCGTCGTCGAGCGCCTGGCGGACCGGGGCGACGACGCGCTCGACCAGCGGCGAGGCCAGCTCGTTGAGCTTCGCGCGCGTGAGGCGCACGTCGAGGTGCTTCGGGCCCGGAGGCGTCGGCCGTGATGAACGGCAGGTTGATCTGCGTCTCCTGCGCGGAGGAGAGCTCGATCTTGGCCTTCTCGGCGGCCTCGTAGAGGCGCTGGAGGGCCATCTTGTCCTGCGTCAGGTCGATGCCCTGGTCGCGCTTGAACTCGGCCGCGAGCCAGTCGACGACCGCCTTGTCGAAGTTGTCGCCGCCGAGGTGGTTGTCACCCGCGGTCGACTTGACCTCGAACACGCCGTCGCCGATCTCGAGCACCGACACGTCGAACGTGCCGCCGCCGAGGTCGAAGACGAGGATCGTCTGGTCGGACTCCTTGTCGAGCCCGTAGGCCAGCGAGGCGGCGGTCGGCTCGTTGATGATGCGCTTGACCTCGAGGCCGGCGATGCGGCCGGCGTCCTTGGTGGCCTGGCGCTGGTCGTCGTTGAAGTAGGCCGGGACGGTGATGACCGCCGAGTCGACGCTCTCGCCGAGATAGGCCTCGGCGTCGGCCTTCAGCTTCTGCAGGATCATCGCGGAGATCTCCGGCGGCGAGTACTCCTTGCCACCGGCCTTCACGCGCGCGTCACCGCCCGAGCCGGAGATGACCTCGTACGGCACGATCGACTCCTCCTCGCGCACCTCGGCCTCCTTGCGGCCCATGAAGCGCTTGATGGAGAAGACGGTGTTGGTGGGGTTGGTGACGGCCTGGCGCTTGGCCACGGTGCCGACGAGCCGCTCGCCCGACTGCGTGAACGCGACGACGGACGGCGTGGTGCGCCCGCCCTCGGCGTTCTCGATCACCGTCGGCTCGCCGCCCTCGAGCACGGCCATGCACGAGTTCGTGGTTCCTAGGTCGATCCCGATCGTCTTTGCCATGTGGTGTGCTCCTCTACAAGATCTCAGTCGCGGTGACGCAGATTGTAGCCAGTCGGGCACATCCGCAGGAGCGCGCAGTTCGTCGCAGTCCGGGCGCCGCGCGTGGCAGGTGCGACGGCCGTGCCGGAGCAGGTTCACGTGCAGCTCGAGCTCCTGACCGCGCGGCGTCAGCTCGAGCATCGTGTCGTGCATCTCGAGGAACGGCGCGCCCTCGCGGAAGAGGCCCGAGCCGCGTGCCGACGCGCGAGACGTGGGTGTCGACCGGCACGTCGCGCTCGCCGTACGCGAACAGCCGCACGCAGGCCGCGGTCTTGCGGCCGACGCCGGGCAGCGAGGTGAGGAAGTCCTGGTCGCGCAGGTGCGGGCCCGTCCAGCGGATCCGGCAGGGCCCGCAGGATCTCCTGGATGCGGCGCGACTTGACCTTCGAGATGCCGCCCGGCCGGATCGCGGCCTCGACCTCCTCGTTGGGCGCGTCGCGCACCTCCTCCCAGCTCGGGAAGCGCTGCGCGCAGGCGCAGGAACGCGACGTCGCGGTTGCGGTCGTTGGTCGACTGCGAGAGGACCGTGAGGATCAGCTCGTCGAGCCCGTGCCCGTGCGGCGGCGCGGCCGGGCGGCCGTAGAGCTCGCGCAGGCGATCGCGGATGCGGCGGACGCGCGCGCCGCTCGTCGACGTCAAGGCTGCAATTCCTTCTGCATCGAACCAGTCTTGCGCGCACGGCCCGGCGGGCCTTGCTAGGTTGCCGCCGACGCGACGGACCGCATTGTCGTAGTACCGCACGCACGGATCGGCTCGGAACAATTGGCGCCGGCAGCTCGGGGGAGCTCCGGCGAACACGGTGATTCTCTTGCGCAACGTCGCTCTGCTGACGCTCGTCGTCGGCTGCTTGATCGCTTGCATGACCGTGCGCCCTGGGGTGGCGCACGCCGACAAGGCGGACATGAACGCGCGCGAGCGTGCGGTCGTCCGCTCGATCAACGCCCAGCGCGCCTCCCACGGCCTGCGAGGGCTGCGCGGGAACGCCGGCCTGGCCCGCGCCGCCGACTACCACTCGTGGGAGATGCTGGACGCGAACTACTTCGCGCACGAGTCGCGCGACGGCGGGTCGTTCGACGCGCGCGTGCGCCGCTTCGCTCCGCATCGGGCGCTCGGCGAGACGCTGGCCATGGTCGGCGGCGGCTGCCGGGGAGGGCTGGCGTCGCGCGTCGTGAGCATGTGGATGAACTCGCCGGGCCACCGCGCGATCCTGCTGTCCTCGAGCTTCCGGCTCGTCGGCATCGGGGCCCGCGCCGGCTCGCTCGGCAGCGGCCGCGCCTGCGTGGTCACGGCTGACTTCGGCTCCCGCCGCTGGCAGCCACCTACCATCGGAGGGGCAATGCGCCGCGTGCTCGCGCATCCCCTCGCGCCCGTGGTGGGCGCCGCGCTGGCCGCGTTGGCCTACGTCGCGATCCAGCCGGCCACCGCCGACATGGCCGCCCATGCCTTCCGCGCGTGGCTGTTCGACACCGAGGGGATGACCGTCTGGAACGCGCAGTGGTACGGCGGCCATCACGTGCTCGGCTACTCGACGCTGTTCGCGCCGCTGGCGGCGTGGCCCGGACCGGCCTGGGCGGGGGCGATCGCCGCGGTCGTCGCCACCGCGGGCTTCGTGCCGATCGCGCGCGCCGCGGCGCCGTCGACCGAGGCGGCCGCGGCGGCGACGTGGCTGTTCGCCGCCGGCGTGCTCAGCAACGTCGTCATCGGGCGCATGCCGTTCACGCTCGGCATCGCGCTCGCGGTCGGCGCCTGGCTGTGCGCGCGGCCGGACCGGCGAGCGACCTGGCGCGTGGCGGCGGCGTGCTCTCGCTCGCCTGCGTCGCTCGCCAGCCCTGTCGCCGGCGCGTTCCTCGCGCTCGCAGCCGTCGCGCTCGTTCTCGCCCGCGGGCGCGAGGCGGTGGCGCGCGGCGCCATCCTCGCGCTCCCGGTGGCGGCCGGCGGCAGCGCCATGTACCTGCTGTTCCCCGAGGGCGGCGACGACCGCTTCGTGGCCACGGCTTTCTGGCCGATGCTGCTCGTGGTGATCGCCGCCACCGCGCTGCTCGCGCCCGCCCGGCGCACGCTGCGCGTCGGCGCCGTGCTCTACGCCGCGGTGCTCGTGGCGGCGTTCGTCGTGCCCACGCCGTTCGGCCAGAACGCGCTGCGGCTGCCGGTGCTGCTCGGCCCCGCGCTGCTGCTGATCGCCCCGCGGCCGGGCGCGCCGCGGGCCGCGCTCGCCGTCGTGGTCGTCGCGCTGCTCTATCTCCAGTGGCTGCCCGCCGTGCGCGCCGTCGCCGAGGCGCACGGCGACCCCTCGACCGAGGCGGCGTTCTTCGACGTCCCGCGCGAGTTCCTGGAGGACGCGGTGGCGCCGGGCGAGCGGGTGGAGGTGGCGTTCACGCACAACCACTGGGAGGTCGCCCATCTCGCGACCGCCGTGCCGCTCGCCCGCGGGTGGGAGCGCCAGCTCGACGAGAAGGCCAACCCGATCTTCTACGACGATCTCCCGCTCACGCCGTGGCGCTACCACCGCTGGCTGCGCGAGGCGGGCGTGCACTGGGTGGCGCTGCCCGACGCGCCGCTCGACTACTCGGCCAAGGCCGAGGGCCGCCTGCTCGCGCAGGGCCTGCCATACCTGCGGCCGGTGCGCCGCGCCGGCGGGCTGGCGGATCTGGGAGGTGCGCGACGCGCCGCCGCCGGCGTCGGACGGCGCGCGCGTGGTGGCCGCCGACCCGAACGGCTTCGAGCTCGAGTCCGGCGGCCCGACGGTGGTGCGCCAGCGCTGGACGCGCTGGTGGCGGTCCGACGGCGCGTGCGTGAGCGAGGCGCCCGGCGGCTGGACGCGGGTGACGCCCGTGCGCAGCGGGCGGGTGCGGGTGCGAGCGGAGCTCGAGGCGGACGGCGGGCCCGACTGCACCGCCGCGCTCGCCCGCTAGCGCCCCGAGGGGATCGGACCCTCGACGCCCTCGTTGGCGGTTAACAGGTGTGGGAAACCGCCCAGCGCGCGCCTGAGCGGTGCTTAAGATCGGTCGATGGCCGCCCGAGCCCGATCCCTGCTCCCGCACGGGCCGCTCGATCTCGCCCGCCAGATCGTGCTCTTCTGCGGCGCCTACTGGCTCTACCGGCTCGTGCGCGGGCTGGTCGACGGCCGCGCCGCCGAGGCGTTCGAGAACGCGCGGGCGGTGGTCGACGTCGAGCGCGCGCTGGGGCTGTTCTTCGAGCCCGGGCTGCACAGCTGGGCGACTGGCGAGCCAGCTCCTGATCGACGCCTCGAGCTGGATGTACCTCAACTCGCACTTCGCGATCACGACGCTCACGCTGGCGTGGATCTACCTGCGCCGCAACGAGCGCTTCTACTTCGTGCGCAACATGTTCATGGTCGCGATGGGCCTGGCGCTCGTGGGCTACATGGCGGTCCCGACCGCGCCGCCGCGGTTCCTGCCGGAGCTGGGCTTCACCGACTCGGTGGCCGCGTTCACCGGCGTGCAGCCCGACTCGGGGTCGGCCGACGTGCTCTTCAACCCGTACGCCGCGATCCCGTCGATGCACGTGGCGTTCGCGCTCATGCTCGGCGTGACGATGGCGCGCATGGCGCGCCGGCGCTGGGCGCAGGTCCTGTGGTGGGCGTACGCGCCGGTCGTCTCCTTCGTCGTCGTGGTGACCGCCAACCACTGGTGGCTCGACGGCTTCCTGGGCGCGGTCGTGGCCGCCGTCGCGGCGGCGTGCGCGCACGGCGTCTTCGCCCGCGCGCGGCCCGAGGTGTGGGCCTGGAACGCTGCGCCGCGCACACCAGCCCGCGCCGTCGCTGCCGTAGTCTTGGCGCGATGACGACCCCTCCGGTCGAGCGCCCGCCTCGGCCCACGCGGGCCGAATACCAGGCGCTGATGCGCAACCGGCTGATCGAGTCGCGGCTCACGCCGAACGCGATCTCGCTCACCGGCCTCGCCCTCTGCGTGGTGTCCGCGGTGCTCGTGTGGGAGGAGTACTTCCTGCTCGGCGGGATCGCGTTCATCGTCGGCTCGGTGTGCGACACGCTCGACGGCCGCTACTCGCGGATGTCGGGCAAGGGCAGCCCGTTCGGCGCGTTCCTGGACTCGACGCTCGACCGCATCGAGGAGGGCATCGTGCTGACCGCGGTCGCCGCGTACTTCTCGAGCGAGGGCGACGACCTCGCGGTCGCCGCGGTCGTCGTGGCCGTCCTCGCGTCGCTGATGGTCTCCTACACGCGGGCCCGCGCCGAGGCGCTCGGGGTCGAGTGCAAGGTCGGGATCGCGGACCGCCCCGTGCGGGTTGTCATCCTCTCCGCGGGCCTGGTCTTCGCCGGCCTCGACCTGCTGGCCCCGGCGGTCTACGTGCTGGCCGTGCTCTCGACGATCACGGTCTTCCAGCGCATCTGGCACGTGCGCGGCGAGCTGCGGCGGCGCCCCGTCGACTTGTAACGCCCCTGCCGTGCAGGGGTTTGTTGACCCGAAACCCAACGAAGGAACGCCTTGAACGAGAGCCTCCGTCCCGCAGCCGTCCACGAACGGCGGCAGTCGCTACCAGAACGAGAAGGTCCGGGTCGCCATCATCGGCGTCGGCAACTGCGCCAACGCGTTCGTGCAGGGCGTCCAGCACTATCGGGACGCCGATCCCACCGAGCGCGTCCCCGGGCTCATGCACGTCGACCTCGGCGGCTACCACGTCGGGGACATCGAGTTCTCCGCCGCGTTCGACATCGATGCCGAGAAGGTCGGCAAGGATCTCTCCGAGGCGATCTGGGCGGGCCAGAACAACACGATCAAGTTCGTCAAGGAGGACGTGCCGCACCTCGGCGTCCCCGTGCAGCGCGGCATGACGCACGACGGGCTCGGCAAGTACCTCTCGCAGAGGATCACCAAGGCCGAGGGCTCGACGGTCGACATCGCGCAGGTGCTCCAGGACACGAAGACCGACGTCGTCGTCTCCTACCTGCCCGTCGGCTCCGAGCAGGCGACCAAGTGGTACGTCGAGCAGATCCTCGAGGCCGGCTGCGCGATGGTGAACTGCATCCCGGTCTTCATCGCCCGCGAGGAGTACTGGAACCGGCGCTTCGTCAAGGCCGGGCTCCCGATCGTCGGCGACGACATCAAGTCCCAGGTCGGCGCGACGATCGTGCACCGCACGCTCGCCCGCCTGTTCGGCGACCGCGGCGTCAAGCTCGCAGCGCACCTCGCAGCTCAACGTGGGCGGCAACATGGACTTCTTCAACATGCTCGAGCGCGAGCGGCTCGAGTCGAAGAAGATCTCCAAGACCAACGCCGTCACCTCGATCCTCGAGGACGAGCTGGAGCCGACCGACGTGCACGTCGGCCCGTCGGACTACGTGCCGTGGCTGACCGACCGCAAGTGGGCGCACATCCGGCTCGAGGGCCAGGCGTTCGGCGACGTGCCGCTGACGGCCGAGCTCAAGCTCGAGGTCTGGGACTCGCCGAACTCGGCCGGCATCGTCATCGACGCCGTGCGCTGCTGCAAGCTGGCCCTCAACCACGGGTTCGGCGGCCAGCTCGACGGCCCGAGCTCGTACCTCATGAAGTCGCCGTTCTCGCAGCGCCCGGACCACCTGGCGCGCGAGGCGACCGAGGAGTTCATCGCCCGCCACGCCCGCACCCGCGCCGCCGCCGAGGCGGCCCGCGCCGCGGCCGACAAGGCGGCCGAGGAGAAGTCCGCGGTCGTCGACTGACGCCCCGTCGCGCCGGCACCGCGCCGCTAGCAAGTGCGCCGCGGTGCCGGACCGCTTCGCGATCGCGCAGGTGACTCCCCACCCGTGGGAGGACGAGCACGAGGTCAACGCGTTCGTGGCGGCGCTGTCGGATGAGCTCGCCGCGCGCGGGCATCGGATCCTCGTGCTGGCGCCGTCGCGCTCGACGTCGCTGGTGCGCGAGTCGCGGCGGCTGATCCGGGCGGCGCGCGAGAACCCGGACGCGCTGTTCGATCCCGACGGCGGGGTGCGGGTGCTGGGCGTCGGGGAGCTGCTGCCGCTGCAGCGTCGCGGCGGCGCGCCGGCGCCGCCCGTGGACGTCGGCCGGACGGTCGAGGAGGTGCTGACGCTCGCGCCGCTCGACTTCGTGCACGTCCACGAGCCGTTCGCGCCGAGCACGTCGTCGGTCGCCCTGCGGCACTCGCGGGCGCTCAACGTCGGCTCCTTCCACGCGCCCACCGAGCGGGCGCTCTCCACCCAGGTCGCGCGCCGCTTCGTGGAGCTGTTCTTCGGCCGGCTCGACGCGCGCACGGCCGCCTTCGGCGCCACGCAGGAGCTGATGGAGCGCTACTTCCCGGCGTCCTACCGGCGGCTCGCGCCCGGCGCCGAGGCGCTCGAGCGCCCGCCGTACGACGGCCCGGTGCGGTTCGCCTTCTGCGCCCAGGAGGAGCGGCAGGCACTACGGCTGTTCCTGCGCGCGCTGCGGCGGATCCCCGACGAGCTCGAGTGGTCGGCGACGGTCTTCTCGCCCACCGGCGCGGCGCCCACGGGCGCGCTGCGCAGCCGCCTGCGCGACCGGCTGACGATCCTGTCGGCCGACGACAGCACCGAGAGCGAGGTGCTGGCGAACGCCGACGTCGTCGTCGCCGCCTCGCTCGGCCAGGCGCCCGCCCCGGGCCTGCTCGTGCGCGCGCTCGGCGCCGGCGCCGTCCCGGTCGCCGCCCGCCTGCCCGCCTACGAGGAGGTCCTCGGCGACGACGGCCTGCTGTTCGAGCCCGGCGACGTCGACGTGCTCGCCGGCCAGCTCGAGCGCCTCGCGCGCGACCCGGCCGCGGCCCGCGCCGCCGCGCCGCGCGAGGACCTCTCGTGGGCGCGCGTGGCGACCGAGGTCGAGGAGATCTACGCCGAGCTGGCGGCGCGCCGCCGGCCTCCTGTGGGGGTCGCGAGCGAGGTCCGCGAGCGGCTCGCGCAACGGCGCATGATCGAGGTCGACCTGCACATGCACACCGACCACTCGAACGACTCCGTGACGCCGGTCGACGTGCTGCTCGCCACCGCCCGCGAGCGCGGCCTCGGGGCGATCGCGGTGACCGACCACAACGAGATCTCCGGCGCCCACGAGGCGCGCGCCAAGGCCGCCGAGTACGGCGTCAAGGTGATCGTCGGCGAGGAGGTCAAGACCGCCGACCAGGGCGAGGTCATCGGCCTCTTCATCGAGGAGAAGATCCCGCGCGGGATGACGCTCGAGGAGACGATCGCCGAGATCAAGCGCCAGGGCGGGCTCGTCTACGTGCCGCACCCGTTCGACCGGCTGCACTCCGTTCCCGACTACGAGCATCTGCTGCGAGTGGTCGACGACGTCGACGCGATCGAGATCTTCAACCCGCGGATCGCGATCGCCGCCTGGAACGAGGAGGCGGTGCGCTTCGCGGGCAAGTACCGGATCCCGGGCGGGGCCGGCTCGGACGCCCACGTGGCCCAGGGCCTGGGCGCCGTGCGCATCCGCATGCGCGACTTCGACGGCCCGGAGGAGTTCCTCGAGTCGCTGCGCGACGCCGACATCACCGGCCGCCCGTCCTCGCTGCGCTACGCCCAGGTCCAGGCGCTCAAGTTCCTCGAGACGCGGGCCACCCCGCCGGGCGCCCGGCGGGCCAGCCGCCGGCGGCGCGTCAAGCGCGCCGTCGCCGGCCGCGACACGCAATGACCGATGCAGGGGCAAGGAGAACAGAGCGGCGCGGCTAAACCGGTCGGCGGGATGCCCGCCACCGACGACGAGATCCGCGAGAAGTACCTCGAGCGCGCCATCCGCGAGCTCAACCACTTCACCCGAGACCTGCAGGCCTGCGACCGCTGCCCGCGCGGCAGCCTCATGCCCGTACTCGGCTCCGGCCACCCGCAGGCCGACGTGATGTTGCTCAAGTACGCGCCGACGCCCGCGGAGATCGAAGAGGGCGTCGCGTTCTACGGCCGCGCGGGCACGGCGCTGATGAAGTCGCTCAAGCGGCTCGACATCGATCCGCTCGCCGTCTACGGGACGCTGTGCGTCAAGTGCCCGGTGGCCGACACGGCGCTCGCCGCGCCGGAGTGCATCGCGCGGCTGGTCGAGGAGATCGCGATCGTGCAGCCGCGGCTCGTGGTGGTCATGGGCGTCGAGGCGCTCGAGGTGCTCAACGAGCTGCAGCTGCCGCTGGCCGGCGAGGTGACGGCCCGGCCGGGTGAGCTGCAGGCGCTGACGCCGTCGATCGAGGCGCTCTACACCCCGAGCATCGACGAGGCGCTCGACGAGGAGCAGGCCAAGCGCGCGTTCTGGCGCGCGTTCCGGGTGCTCGGCGACTGGTACGCCGACTTCCCGCCCTACTGAGGCTGAACGAGGTGGCGCTGCGCGCCGACGGCGTAGGCCTCGGCGAGCCAGTCCGCGACCTGGTCGTCGACCTCCTCGACGCGCTCGATCCGGAAGGCGTGCAGGTGGTTGCGGGGGAGAAGGACTCGATCCGCCGGAAGCGCGGGTCCTCCCGGCGGCGGGCGAGCACGACGTGGCCGTCGACCCACGCGCGCCGCGGCTGGAGCGCGGCGAAGCTCATCCGGACCTGGAGCGCGATCCGCGTCTTCTCGGGCAGGACGGTGACGGGCCCGTTGCGCTCGGCGAGCGCGATCGACGCGGTCGACGATCTCGCGGATGTGCGGCGGCTTGCCGGCGAGGTGGTCCTCGAGCTGCGCAGCCGGCGCAGGTGTGGGTCTGATTGCGGTTGGCGAACCGGCGCCCGCAGCGGCGGGCACGTCCACATGTCCTACAGCTCGACGACGATCTTGCCGAGCTTGCCGCCGGCCTTGAAGCGGTCGTAGGCCGCGGCGACGTCGTCGAGCGCGTAGGTGGCCGCGACGGGCACGGCGAGGTCCCCGGAGACGAAGCCGGGAAGCACGGCCTTCTCCACGAGCCGCGTGGCGGCGGCCTTCTCCTCCAGCGGCCGGGCGCGCATGGTCGACGCGAGGATGCGGCCGCGCTTGCCCATCAGCTGGCGCAGGTCGAGCTCGATCTTCGCTCCGGCGCCGACGCCGATCACGACGATCCGCCCGCGCAGGGCGAGCGCTTCGAGGTTGCCCGGGGAAGTTGGGCGCGCCGACGAGCTCGAGGATGACGTCGAACGGGCCGGCGCCGGCGAACTCGTCCGGGCCGATGGCGTTGACGCCGAGCGCCGCCACCTGCTCGCGGCAGTGCTCGTCGCGCACGGTCGCGGTGACCCGGGCGCCGGCCATCGTGCCGAGCTGCACCGCGGCCATCCCCACGCCGCCGGCGGCGCCGTGGACGAGCAGCCGCTCGCCGACCATCAGCTCGGCCTGGGTGAAGAGCGCGTCGTGGGCGGTGAAGAAGACCTCGGGCGTGCCGCCGGCGGCGACCCAGTCGAGCTCGTCGGGAACCGGCATCGCCACGCGCTCGTTGACGACCGCCAGCTCGGCCTGCCCGCCGCCGGCGACGATCGACATCACGCGGTCGCCCGGCTCGAAGCGCTCGACGCCGTCGCCGACCGCCACGACCTCGCCCGCCAGCTCGAGCCCGGGGATGTCCTCGGGCACGCCGGGCGGCGGCGGGTAGCGGCCCGCGAGCTGGTGCATGTCGGCGCCGTTGACGCCCGCCGCCCGCACCCGGACGAGCAGCTCGCCGGCCTGCGGCGAGGGGTCGGGGTGCTCGCGGACGGAGATCTCGCCGTCGTGGATCGTGGCGGCGCGCATCGCGGTGCGATGGTATCCCGCCGCGCCAGCTCTCCGCAGCCTCCCCGGATGGCCGTAGCTGACGGCGCGTCATCGGGGTATAGACCGTTCATGGGGGTCCCCATCCCCGCTCTCACGCCCTTGTGGCGCGAGTCCCGCGTCGGCTTCGAGGCCGCCGCGCTGTTGCGTAGCCCGGTCTGGCGCGGCGAGGGCGTGCCGCCGGGCGACGGCCGGCCGGTGCTGCTCGTCGCCGGGCTTCCTCGCCGGCGACCGCTCGCTCGCGACGATGGCCAAGTGGCTGCGCGCGAACGGCTACTGGACCCGCCGCGCCGGCATCCGCGCCAACGTGGGCTGCTCGGAGGAGTACTGCCTGCGCCTGGAGCAGCGGGTGGAGGCGCTGGCCGAGCGCACGGGCCGGCGCGTGACGCTCGTCGGCCAGAGCCGCGGCGGCGTGCTCGCGCGCGTGGTCGCCGTCCGGCGGCCCGACCTCGTCGAGGGCCTCGTGACGCTCGGCGCGCCGACCGTCTCGATGCTCGCGGTCAACCCGCTCGTGCTCCTGCAGGTCGGTCTCGTCGGCGCGCTCGGCACCGGCCACGTGCCCGGGTTCTTCTCGATGCGCTGCCTGCGCGGCGAGTGCTGCGCGGGCTTCCGCGCCGACATGGCGGGCCCGTTCCCCGGCGACGTGCGCTACACGGCGCTGTACTCGCGCTCGGACGGGATCGTCGACTGGCGCGCCTGCCTCGACCCGGGTGCCGACGAGCGCGTCGAGATCAGCGCCTCCCACTGCGGGATGGCGCTCAACCGCAGCGCGTACGAGCAGCTCGCCCGCGCGCTCGGCGACGATGCGGCCCCACTCGCCGCGCGCCGCCTGACTACTGGCGCTCGAGCAGCGCGACGCACTCGATGTGCGGCGTCTGCGGGAACATGTCGACCGGGCGGACGCGGGTGAGGCGGTAGCCGGCCTCGACCATCTGGGCGGCGTTCGGGCGCGAGCGTGGTCGGGTTGCAGGAGACGTAGACGACGCGCGAGGGCTGCGCCTCGAGGATGCGGCGGACGACCTTCTGCGAGAGGCCGGCGCGCGGCGGGTCGACGACGAGCACGTCCGGGCGCCCGGCCTCCTCGACGAGGTCGCGCATCGCGAGCCGGATGTCGCCGGCGTAGAAGCGGGCGTTGAGCACGTCGTTGCGGCGGGCGTTCTCGATCGCGTCGGCGACCGCGGCCTCGACGATCTCGACCCCGACGACCTCGCGGGCGCGGGCGGCGAGCGTGAGGCCGATCGTGCCGATGCCGGAGAAGAGGTCGAAGACGCGCTCGTGGCCGCGCAGCTGGGCCATCTCGGCGGCGATGCGCGTAGAGCTGCTCGGCCATCTCGGTGTTGGTCTGGAAGAACGCCTCGGGGCTGACGAGGAACTCGAGGCCGCCGAGCTGCTCGCGCAGCTGCGGGACGCCCGACAGCAGGACGGTCTCGCCGCCCGCCGAGCTCTCGCCGAGCTGGTCCTGGCGAGTCCAGAAGAGGCCGTCGCACCGCACCGCGTCGATCAGCGAGTCGGCGTCGATCGCGCCCTCGGAGGTGACGAGCCGCACCTGCAGCTCGCCGGTCCGGCGCCCCTCGCGGACGACGAGGTTGCGCAGCAGGCCGCGCTGCTCGCGCCGGTCCCACGCCGACAGCCCTTGGGCGCGCGCCCACGCGAGCACCTGCTCGCGGACGGCGTTGGAGCGCTCGGAGGCGAGCAGGCAGTCGTCCATCGGCACGATCTCGTCCCAGCGGCCGGGCGCGTGGAAGCCGCACACGAGCTCGCCGCCGGGGCCGTGCCCGAACGAGTACTCGAGCTTGTTGCGGTAGCGCCACGGCTCGACCGCGGGGACGATCGGCTCGAGCTCGAAGTCGCTCAGCTTGCCGATCCGCTCGAGCGCCTCGCGCACCTGGCTCGCCTTGACCTCGAGCTGGCGCTCGTACGGCAGCACCTGCCAGGGCGCGCCGGGATGGTCGGCGGCCGGCGGGATGCGGTCCGGCGACGGCTCGAGCACCTCGACCGCGCGGGCCTCGGCGTAGGCGCGCTTGGACTTGCCGACCGACGGCGCGCACGCGGTCGCCCGGCACCGCGCCGGCGACGAAGACGACGTAGCCGTCGAGCCGCGCGACGCCGTTGCCGCCGTGGGCGAGCGAGTCGACGGTCAGCTCGAGCTGTCGCCGCGCGAGGGGCGGGTCCGGGGGGTCGTGGTCACCCGGACCAGGATGACACCGCGGGTCTGACCCCTATGGCAGCCAGCGCGACCAAGGGGGTCTGACCCCTTAGGGCAGCCGGCGCTCGATCGCGGTCAGGACCGACTTGCGGTTCGCGTTGCGGCGCTCGTGGTTGCGGACCGCCCGCAGCTCGGCGAGGCGTCAGGCCTTCGAGGCGGTCGATGACCTTGGCCGCCGTCAGGTCGTCGTAGCCGGTGATCGGGAACGAGCCGGCCGGGTCCGCGTCGACCTGCCGCCGCCCGCGCCGGACGAGCTCGGCGAGCAGCTCGGCCGCGTCGTCGCCCGTCATCCGCCCGCGGGCGACCGCGTCGTCGAGCACCTCCTGGATCCGCTCGCGCGTCAGCAGCAGCGCTTCGAGCGGGTCGGCGAGGAGACGCTTGGGTTGCGACATGCCGCGAAGCCCTACCCCGTCCGCCGTCAGCCCGAAACGAGCAGCTCGAGCAGCGCCTTCTGGGCGTGGCGGCGGTTCTCCGCCTGGTCCCAGATGCGCTGGCGGTCGCCGTAGAGCACGCCCTCGGTGATCTCCTCCCCCGGGTGGGCCGGCAGGCAGTGCAGCGCGAAGGCGTGCGGCGCCGCTCGGTCGAGCAGCGCCTCGTCGAGCCGGTACGGGCGCCAGCGCCTCGCGCCGGCGCTCGGCCTCGGTCTCGTCGTCGTTGAGCGACACCCACACGTCGGTGTAGACGACGTCGGCGCCGTCCACGGCCTCGGCCGGGTCCTCGAACGCCCGCGCGCCCGCCTCGGCCTCGAGCTGGAACCCCTCCGGCGCCGCCACGCGCACCTCGACGCCCGCGAGCGCGCCGACGAGCGCGAGCGAGCGCGCCACGTTGTTGCCGTCGCCCACATAGGTCAGCACCCGGCCCTCGATCGACCCGAACGCCTCGCGCATCGTCATCAGGTCGGCGAGCGCCTGGCAGGGATGGTGGAGCGGCGAGAGCATGTTGACGACCGGCACGGTCGCGTGCTCGGCCAGCCCGCGCAGGCGCTCCTCGGAGCTCGTGCGCAGCCCGATCGCCGCGACGTGGCGGGAGAGCACGAGCGCGGTGTCGCGCAGCGACTCGCCGCGCGCCAGCTGCAGCTCGCCCGCGCGCAGGACCATCGGGTGGCCGCCGAGCTCGACGACGCCGGCCTCGAACGACACGCGCGTGCGCGTCGAGGGATGCTCGAACAGCAGCGCGACCGTGCGGCCGTCGAGCGCGCGCGAGGCGGCGGGAGCGCCCTTGAGGGCGAGCGCACGGTCCAGCAGCGACGTGAGCTGGCCGGGCGAGAGCTCGGTGCCGTCGAGGAGGTGCAGGCGCGGAAGTGTACGGTCGCGCCTGGTTTACTGCACCGCTTCATGCGCCTCGCCGCCGTGCTCCTCGCCACCGTCGCCCTGGGCCTCGCCGCGTGCGGCGGCGACGACGGCGGAGCGGTGGCGGCGAGCAGCCCGCGACCTCCGGGGCGTGCCCGGACGGCGCCGTCGTGATCCGGATGGTCGACATCAAGTTCGACCCCGAGGACGCCACCGCGCAGGCCGGCCAGGAGATCTGCTGGCCGAACGAGGACGAGATCGAGCACAACGCGGTCGCCGAGTCGGGCGCCAGCTTCAAGTCCGAGCTCTACGGCAAGGGCGAGACGTTCACCGCAACGGTCGACGAGCCCGGCACGGTGGAGTACGTGTGCACGGTCCACCCGGGCATGACCGGGACGATCGAGGTCACGGAGTAAGCACGGACCGCGGCGCCTAGGCGAGGCGCTCGACGTGCAGCCGCCGCTGGCCCTTGGGCGTCTCGACCGAAACGGTCTGGCCCGGCCTGGCGCCCATCAGTGCCCGGGCCACGGGCGACTCGGCCGACAGCTTGCCGGCGCCACATCTCGGCCTCGGTCGGCCCGACGAGGGTGAACTGCTGCTCGCGGCCCGACGCCTCGTCCGTGAAGACCACGGTCGAGCCGAAGACGACGACGTCCGCGGAGGCCACGCCCTCGACGACCTGGGCATTGCGAAGGCGCGCGCTCAGGCGCAGGATCTTGGTCTCCAGGTGCGCCTGGTCGTCCTTGGCGATGTGGTACTCGGCGTTCTCCTTGAGGTCGCCGAGCTCGCGGGCCGCCTTGATGCGCTCGGCGATCTCCGCGCGGGCCGTGGTCTCCAGCTCGTGGACCTCCGCGCGCAGCGCGGCCATGCCCTCCGGGGTTATCTGCTCGATGTCGCTCACGTCGCGCCGGTATACCACTAGGCGCGCAGGCCGAAGCCGCGGAGCATGAGCAGGGCCCGCTCGCCGACCGTGCCCGGGCCGCGGGAGCACGCCGAGGTCGCGCGCCGCGCCGTGGACGTCGAAGAACGCTCGGGCGCGCAGGAGCCGCTCGCCGCGCAGCTCCGCGTAGACGATCGCGTGGACGACGAGGAAGCGTCCGGTGGGCGCGACGCCGCCGATCGCGCCCTGGTGCGTGCCGAGCAGCTTGCACGGCGCGCACGCGAAGCCGCCGTCGCCGAGCCTCGCGCCGGTCGAGTTGACGCGCGCGTCGGGGAACGCGTCCCACAGGCGCCGCGCGTGGGCGGCGAGCGCGGCGGCTCCCTCGAGCGGCTCGGCCGTCAGCGGGTCCTCGTAGTGGAACTCGGGGTCGCAGAGCGGCTCGAACGCCGCGGCGTCCCGGCCCGACCACGCGCGCTCCCACGCGTCGAACAGTGCGTCCACGTCCATCGGGCCATCATGGCGGGTGATGCGCGCGCTGCTCCGGCATCGCAACTTCCGGCTGCTGTTCCTGGGCCAGGGGCTGAGCACGATCGGCGACCGGATCGTGTTCGTGGCGCTCGCGCTGTACGTGACCGACATCGGCACGCCGACCGACGTCGGCCTCGTGCTCGCCTGCCACGCGGTGCCGCTGGTCGGCTTCCTGCTGATCGGCGGCGTGTGGGCGGACCGGCTGCCGCGCCACCTCGTCGTGGTGACGACCGACCTGATCCGCTTCGGGCTGCACGCGCTGCTGGCGGTCCTGATCTTCTCCGGCACCGTCGAGATCTGGCACATCGCGGTCATCGAGGCGGCGTTCGGCACCGCCGAGGCGTTCTACCGGCCGGCCTACACCGGCCTCGTGCCGCAGACCGTGCCGGAGGAGGAGATCCAGCCGGCGAAGGCCGCGTTCGGGACGCTCGAGACCGTCGCCGAGTTCCTCGGGCCGGCGCTCGCCACGCTGCTCGTGCTGGGGATCGGCCCCGGCTTCGCGTTCGCCATCGACGCCGCCACGTTCCTCGTCTCGGCCGCCTTCCTCGTGCGCCTGCGCCCGCGGGCGCGCGGGCGAGGCGGTGGAGCGCACGACGGTCCTCGCGCGAGCTGCGCGAGGGGTGGTCGGAGGTGCGCTCGCGGGCGTGGGTGTGGGCGATCATCGGGGCCGCGTCGCTGGCGCTGCTGGTCGGCTTCGGCCCGTGGATGACGCTCGGGCCGACGGTCTCGATCGAGCTCTACGACACGCGCGCCGTGTACGGGATCCTCGTGTCGGCGATGGGCGCGGGCACGATCGCCGGCGCGCTGATCGGCTTCCGCTGGCGGCCGCGCCACCCGATGCGGGCGGGCGTGCTCCTCTGCCTGCCGTGGTCGTTCGCGGGCGGGCTGTTCGCGCTCGGGCTGCCGGTCGGCGTCCTGGTCGTGCTGTTCGTGCTCGCGGGCGCCGGCATCGCGCTGTTCGGCATCTGGTGGGAGACCGCCCTGGCCGAGCGGATCCCGCCGCACACGCTCTCGCGCGTGACCGCCTACGACTGGATGGGCTCGCTCGCCCTGCTGCCGATCGGCTACGTGCTCGCCGGGCCGCTCGGCGAGGCGCTGGGTGCCGTCGAGGTGGTCGCCGTCGGCAGCGTGCTGGCGCTGGCGGCGTTCGCGGCGAGCCTGCTGGTGCGCGACGTGTGGCGGCTCGAGCGGATCACGGAAGCCGGAGCGTCCCCGTGACGAGCACGACGACGTCGCCGCTGACTCGCACGCGCCCGGACTCCATCTCCGCGAGCAGCCGGCTCGGCCGCCCGATCTCGACGCCCTGCGTGACCTCGAGCCGCTCGCGGCCCTCGCGCGCGTGGAGGTAGGCGAGCAGCGGTCCGGCCGCCGAGCCGGTCGCCGGGTCCTCGTCGTCGAGCTCGCTCGGGAACGAGCGCGCGCTGCGCGCTGTCTCACCGTCGACCGCGGCCAGGTAGAGGTTGAACGTGCCGTCGGCGAGCGCCGCGATCGCCGGGCGGTCGGCGCGCGCGCGTGAGACGGCGGCGGCGTCGGCGACCGGCACGACGAGCGTCTGCAGGCCGGTCGAGACGAACTGCGGCGGCAGCGACGGGTGCGCGTCCTCGGCGGCCAGGCCCGCCGCCGCGAGCACCGTCGGCCGGGTCGGGCTCCTCGCCGAACGCGGCCGGCTCCTGCAGCACCGAGGCGCGCGCCCGGTCGCCGTCGCGCCGCACGCGCACGGGCTGGATCCCGGCGTGCGTCTGCTGGCGGTACTCGACGTCGGTCCTCGCCGCGCTCGAGCGCGACCGCCACCGCGGTCCCGAGCGACGGGTGGCCGGCGAACGGGATCTCCTCCGCCGGCGTCCAGATCCGGTTGCGGTAGTCGGCGACCGTCGGAGCGCTGGACGAAGGTCGTCTCCACCAGCCGCGTCTCGCGAGCGAAGGCGAGCATCGTCGCGTCGGAGACGGCGTCGGCGTCGTGCACGACCGCGAGCCCGTTCCCGGCCAGCGGCGTGTCCGTGAACACGTCGAGCAGCGTGTACGGATGGGTGCTCAGAACTCCGCCACGCCTTCCTCGGGCGTGGAGGCCTGCGCGTAGAGGCGGCGCGGGATGCGGCCGGCGCGGAACGCCAGCCGGCCGCCCTCGGTGCCGAGGCGGACGGCGCGGGCCATCGCCACCGGGTCCTCGGCGCGCGAGATCGCGCTCGCGCACAGCACCGCGTCGCAGCCGAGCTCCATCGCCAGCGCCGCGTCGGAGGCCGTGCCGATCCCGGCGTCGAGGATCACCGGCACGCCGGCGCGCTCGCGGATCAGCCGCAGGTTGTAGGTGTTGAGCAGGCCCATGCCGGAGCCGATCGGCGAGCCGAGCGGCATCACGGCCGCGCAGCCGACGTCCTCCAGCCGCCGCGCGAGGATCGGGTCGTCGTTCGTGTAGGGCAGCACGGTGAAGCCGGCGTCGACCAGCTCCTCGGCGGCCTCGAGCAGCGCCGGGGCGTCGGGCAGCAGCGTGCGCTCGTCGCCGATCACCTCGAGCTTGACCCAGTCGGTCTCGAACGCCTCGCGGGCGAGCTTGGCGGTGAGCACCGCGTCGCGCGCGGTGAAGCAGCCGGCGGTGTTGGGCAGCAGGCGCACGCCGGCGCCGTCGAGCACGTCGACGATCGAGCCGCGCTGCCCCGGCTCGATACGCCGCAGCGCGACGGTCACGAGCTCGGTGCCGGACGCCTCGATCGCGGCGGCGAGCGCGTCGAGCGAGCGGAAGCCGCCGGTGCCCAGCAGCAGCCGCGAGCGCAGCTCGGTGCCGGCGATGGTCAGCGGATCGGTCGTGGTGTCGGTTGCCGCCATCGTCAGCCTCCCTGGATCGCGCGCAGGACCTCGATCCGCGCGCCGTCCTGCAGCGTGTGCGTCTCCCATTGCGTGCGCGGCACGACCTCGGCGTCGACGGCCACGGCCACGCCGCGGCCGGCGGCGGGCAGGTCGAGCGCCTCGACGGCGGCCTGCACGGTCGTGCCCTCGGCGAGCTCGCGCTCGGCGCCGTTGAGCACGACCCTCATACCGCGACCCCCGAGAACCGGCGCGGGTCGGCGGGCGCCGCCCAGTCCGGCAGCGGCTCGTCGCAGACGGCGGCGACGGCCAGCTCGGCCGTGACCGGCGCGAGCAGGATCCCGTTGCGGAAGTGGCCGGCCGCCCAGACGAGCCCTTCGAGCGCGCCGGGGCCGATCGCCGGCAGGTTGTCGGGCGTCGCGGGACGGAGACCGGCGCGCAGCTCCTCGATCTCGAGCTCGAGCACGCCGGGGACGATCTCGCTGACGTCGCGCAGCAGCTCGTAGACGCCGCCGGCGGTCGGCGCGGTGTCGTGGCCGCGCTCCTCCATCGTCGCGCCGAGCACGTAGCCGCCGCCGGCGCGCGGGACGAGGTAGCCGCCGGCGCCGCGGATCGTGCGCTCGACGAGGGCGGCGGGCGCCGCGCGGGTCGCGCAGGCGCATGATCTGGCCCTTGACCGGGCGCACCGGAACGCGCGCCGGCTCGGGCACGTCGATCGCGCCCGTACCGGGCGCGAGCAGGACGCGATCGGCGGCGATCTGCCTCGCCGCCCGCCAGCCGCAGGCCCGCGGCGCGGTCGCCGTCGGTGACGAGCGCGGCCGCGCGCGCGTGCGCGCAGCGTGCCGCCCGCCTGCTCGAACGCGGCGGCGAGCGCGGCCACCAGGCGCCGCGGGTCGACCGAGTGGTCGCCCGGGATGTCGAGCGCCAGGCGCACGGTCGGCGCGAGCGCGGGCTCGACGCGACGCGCGGCGGCTCGGCAGCAGGCGCTCGACCTCGAGGCCGAGCTCGCGCCGGAAGGCGAGCACGCGGTCGAGCGCCTCGGCCTCGTCGCGATCGCGGGCGACCACGAGCGTGCCGGTCGGGCCGGTAGCCGGGGTCGACGCCGCTCGCGGCCAGCTCGGCGCAGAAGCCCTCGAACGCGCGCGCGGCGCGCAGGCCGAGCTCGGTCAGCGGGGCGTCGCCGAAGTCGGACTCGGCGACCGGCGCGAGCATGCCGGCGGCGACCTCCCACGCGCCGGCGGCCGCCGGCGTCGACGACGACCGTGCGCAGCCCGCGCTGGGCGGCGCGCCACGCGCAGGCGAGGCCGATCGCCCCGCCGCCCGCTACGGCGAGGTCATAGCTGCTCGAGGTCACTGCTGGACATTCCCTCCCTACGCCGGCACTACCCGGATCAGGTTCGACGGTCGGCGGCCCGGTGCCACCCTCTCAGCCCGTTTGCGAGCTCCCGTATCGGACCTTTTATGGTAGCCGGGATGAACCCTCGCGAGCGGCTCGGAGCCGCGCGCCTGTACCTCGTCTGCGACGCCCGGCCGGTGGAGTGGCTGCGGGCCGCGCTGCGCGGTGGCGTCGACATCGTGCAGCTGCGCGACCGGTCGCTCGACGACCGCGGGCTCGTGGCCGCGGCGCGCGCGTTCCGCGCGGCGGCCGACGAGGCCGGCGCGCTGTTCGTGCTCAACGACCGGCCCGACCTCGTCGCGGCGTGCGAGGCCGACGGCGTGCACGTCGGCCAGGACGACGCCACGCCGGCAGCAGGCGCGCGCGGCGGTCGGCCCTGAGCGGATCGTCGGGCGCTCGACCCACGCACCGGCGCAGGCCGACGCCGCCGCGGCGGACCCGGACGTCGACTACCTCGCGGTCGGCCCGGTGCACGCGACGCCGACGAAGCCCGGCCGCCCGGCGGCGGGGCTCGACTACGTCAGCTACGCCGCGCGCACGGTCGACAAGCCGTGGTTCGCGATCGGCGGGCTCGACGCCGGCAACGTCGCACGAGGTCGTCGAGCGCGGCGCGACGCGGATCGTCGTCGTGCGCGCGATCACCGACGCCGCCGACCCGGAGCGCGGCAGCGCGCGCCGCTGGAGGAGCGCCTTGGCGCGGCGCGCGCGTAAGCGACGGCCGAACGCGCCCGCGAGCCGCCCGCCGCGGCCGGCGCGCGACGCCCGCGAGCGCAGCGGCGCGGCGAACGGGCGCGCGCAGCCACCCGCGGAGCCCGGCGGACGGCCGCGAGGCGATGGCGCGCGGGTACGCGCGCTCGCGCGAGCGCGACGAGGCGGCGCGGGCGGCGCTCGTGCCGCTGGCGCCCGGCGAGCGGCCGTGGCCGATCGTCGTCTGCGCCGTGCTCGCCGCCGCGTTCGCGATCGCCAACGTCGTGCTCGTGCTCGCCGGCTGGGAGGTCGACGGCGAGCGGCCCGTCGCGGGCGGCCTGGTCTTCGCCGCGATCATGCTCGCCGCCGCGGTCGGCCTCTGGTACCTCAAGTACTGGGCGGTGCTCGGCTTCGAGGTCCTGCTCGGCGTCACCTTCGCCGGCGCGATGCTCTCGATCCTGCGCGCCACGAACCTCGAGGCGGTGCTCCTCAGCGTCGGCGTGATGGCGCTCACCGGCCCGCTCTTCTGGCTGCTGATCCGCCAGATGGCGCGCATCCAGATGCCGAAGCGCCCGGCCCGTGACTGACCGGCTCCGCTAGCCTGCGGCGCCCATGCCCGAAACCTCCTACGACTGCATCGTCATCGGCTCGGGGCCCGGCGGCTACGTCGCCGCCATCCGCGCCGCCCAGCTCGGGATGAAGGTCGCCGTGGTGGAGAAGGACAAGGTCGGCGGCCGCTGCCTGAACTACGCCTGCATCCCGGCGAAGGCGGTCCTGCGCACGGCCGACATCCTCTCCGAGATCGACGACGCCGGCGACTTCGGCATCGCCGTCGACGGCCGCTCGGTCGACTTCGGCAAGGTCGTCGAGCGGCGCGAGAAGGTCATCTCGACGCTGATCGGCGGCGTCTCGGGCCTGTTCAAGAAGAACAAGATCGACGTCATCGAGGGGCACGGCTCGGTCACCGACGACGGCAACGTGAAGGTCGGCGGCAACTTCGACGGCAGCGAGATCGAGGCCACCAAGTGCGTGATCCTCGCCACCGGCTCGATCCCCAAGCCGATCCCCGGCACCGAGTTCGGCGGCCGCGTGATCGGCACCGAGGAGGCGTGGGCGCTGCGGCGAGCTGCCCGGGAAGATCGCCGTCGTCGGCGCCGGCGCGTCGGGCGCCGAGATCGCCTCGGCCTACGGGCGCTGGGCACCGAGGTGCTGCTGTTCGAGGCGCTCGACCGCGTGCTCCCGACCGAGGACGCCGACATCTCCAAGGTCGCCGGGCGCGCGCTCGCCAAGCAGAACATCGCGATCCACACCGGCACGCTGGTGGAGAACGTCGAGGGCGCCGACGACAAGGTGTCGTTCACGTTCGGCGACGAGACCGCCGAGGTCGAGTGGTTCGTCATCGCCGCCGGCCGCGGGCCCGACGTCGAGGGCCTCGGGCTCGAGGAGGCCGGCGTCAAGCTCGACGACAACGGCCTGATCGAGGTCGACGGGGCGCTGCGCACGTCGGCCAAGAACGTGTACGCGATCGGCGACCTCGTCCACGGCCCGGCGCTCGCCCACAAGGCCTCCGACGAGGGCATCATCGCCGTCGAGGACGCCGCCGGGCTCGAGACGCACCCGATCGAGTACGTCGACATCCCGCGCGCGACGTTCTGCACGCCGAACGTCGGCTCCTTCGGCCTGACCGAGGAGCAGGCGCGCGAGCAGGGCATCGACGTCGTGGTCGGCAAGGTCCAGTACGGCGCCGTCGGCGGCGGCACCGTCTACGGCGACCGCAGCGGCGTGGTCAAGGTGATCGGCGACAAGAAGTACGGCGAGATGGTCGGCGGCCACATCGTCGGCTCGCGCGCGACCGAGCTGATCCAGGAGCTCGTCAACGCGAAGGCGCTCGAGGGCGGCTTCCCCGAGGTCGCCCGCATCATCCACGGGCACCCGACGCTGTCCGAGGCCGTCATGGAGGCCGCCCGGGCCGCCGATGGCTGGCTGATCCACGGTTAGCGTACGCGCAGCCGCGCTTCTACTACGACCTCGTCGTCGACCTCGTGGCGCTACCTCGCCGCCGAGCGCGTCAACCACGTGCTCGGCGAGGTGCCGGAGTGGGTGCCGGTGCGGCTCGACGAGCCGGGCCCGTTCCGCTGCGCCGAGGAGGTCGCTGCCTACCGGGAGGACGTGATGCGCGCCGCGCGCGCGCAGCACGTGCAGCCGCTGCGCTGGCCGGAGCCGTTCCCGGCCGACAGCGAGTTCGCGATGCTCGTCGCGACGTACGCGAAGCAGATCGGCCGCGCGGTGGCGTTCAGCCTCGCCGCGTTCCGGCAGGCGTTCGCGGGCGGCCGCGACCTGGGCGAGCGCGACACGGTGCTGATCGCCGCCGCCGCGTGCGAGATGCACCCGGTCGCCGTGGTCAAGGGCGCCGAGCTGCGCGGCACGCGCGAGCGGCTCGCGGCCGCGACCGCCGCAGGCGCGGGCGCGCCGGCGTGCGCGAGGTCCCGGCGGTCGTGACCGCCGACGGGCGCGTGCTCGAGGTGCCCGTCGCATGAAGGCCAACCGCGCGTTCGAGCTCAAGGTCCACCGCGGCGGGCGCGGCCCGGCGCTGCTGCGCTCGCCGGGCGAGGTCGACCACATCGAGGTGCTCGAGATCGACACCGGCGAGATCGCGCTGTTCTGGGACACGTCGCCGAACCAGACGGGCAAGCTCGCGCGCGCGCTCAAGGCCGACCTCGCGCAGCTCGACGCCGACGAGTTCCTCGCCGCTGGCGCCGTTACGACTCCGCGCTAGGGCGCGCATACTGTGCGGCCGTGGCCGATGTGACCGAGCAGGAGGCGGGCGCGGGGCTCCCCGACCGCGACGCCGCGCGCGAGTGGCTCGAGGCGATGATGCTGATCCGGCGCTTCGAGGAGCGCGCCGGCGAGATGTACGCCAAGGCCAAGGTCGGCGGCTTCCTGCACCTCGCGATCGGCGAGGAGGCGACGATCGTCGGCGCCGTCCGCGCGATGCGCGACGAGGACTACCTGATCTCGACCTACCGCTCGCACGGCCACGCGCTGGCCCGCGGCGCCGACCCCGACCGCGTGATGGCCGAGCTGTTCGGCCGCGAGGACGGCGTCTCGCACGGGCGCGGCGGCTCGATGCACATGTTCGACCTCGAGAAGCGCTTCATGGGCGGCTACGGGATCGTCGGCGGCAACCTGCCGCTGGCCGCCGGGATGGCGCTCGCGTCCGACTACCAGGGGCTCGACGAGGTCACCGTGTGCGTGTTCGGCGACGGCGCCGCCAACCAGGGGACGTTCGGCGAGACGCTCAACCTCGCGGCGCTGTGGAAGCTGCCGGTCGTCTTCATGGTCACCAACAACCAGTTCGGGATGGGCACCGCGCTCGAGCGCCACACCGCGGTGACCGACCTGCACCGCCGCGGCGACGGCTTCGGCGTCCCGGGCATGCGCTGCGACGGCATGGACGTGATCGAGACCCACGAGGTCATGCGCGAGGCGATCCGGCGCGCCCGCGAGGACCGCCAGCCGGTGCTCGTCGAGGCCATCACCTACCGCTTCCGCGGCCACTCGATGGCCGACCCCGAGGAGTACCGCACGAAGGAGCAGGTCGCCGAGTGGCGCAAGCGCGACCCGATCGCCGCCTTCGGCGACCGCCTCGTGCAGGAGGGCGTGCTCGAGGAGGGCGAGCCGGAGAAGCTCGACGAGGCGACGATCGCGCGCGTCGACGAGGCGGTGGCCTTCGCCGACCGCGCGGCGTTCCCGCCGCCGGAGTCGCTCTACGACCACGTCTACGTGCTCGGCGACCAGGTCAAGGGCTGGTACTCGGTCGACGAGCGCTCGGCCGGCGTGCACAAGGGCGAGGACGAGCGAGCGCTGGCCGAGGCCGACCGCGGTCCCGACCGAGGCCTACCACGAGGCGGTCGAGGCCGCCGGCAAGGAAGACGTCGGCACCGAAAAGCCGACGGACGAGGCGCAGGCGCGACGAGGACGACGCGAGCTAGCCGAATGCGCGACGAGGGCGGCCGAGGAGGACGAGGGCTGATGGCGGTCGTCCGCTATCGCGAGGCGCTCAACCAGGCGCTGCGCGAGGAGATGCAGCGCGACGAGCGGGTGTTCCTGATGGGCGAGGACATCGGCGTCTTCAACGGCGCCTTCAAGGTCACCGCCGGGCTGCTGGAGGAGTTCGGCGAGAAGCGCGTGCGCGACACGCCGATCTCCGAGAACACGATCGTCGGCATGGGCGTCGGCGCGGCGATGACCGGCCTGCGCCCGGTGGTCGAGCTGATGACGATCAACTTCTCGCTGCTCGCGATGGACCAGATCGTCAACCACATGGCGACGATCCACTACATGTTCGGCGGCCAGGCGAAGGTGCCGATGGTCGTCCGCATGCCGCAGGGCGCCGGCCACCAGCTCGGCCCGACGCACTCGCACTGCCTGCGAGGCGCTGTACCTCCACGTGCCGGGGCTGCTGCGTCGCCGTGCCCTCCACCGCCAGCCGACGCCAAGGGCCTGCTGAAGGCCGCGATCCGCGACGACAACCCGGTCGTCTTCATCGAGCACGAGTACCTCTACGGCCAGCGCGGCGACGTGCCCGACGACGGCGACCACGTGCTCGACTTCGGCCAGGCCGCGATCACGCGCGAGGGCGAGCGACGTGACGATCGTCGGCATCTCGCGCATGGCGCTGACCGCGCCAGAGGCCGCCGACGTGCTGGCGGATGAGCACGAGGTCGAGGCCGAGGTGATCGACCCGCGCACGCTGCGCCCGCTCGACCTCGACACGATCCTCGAGTCCGTGCGCAAGACCAACCGCGCGGTGATCGTCGAGGAGGGCTGGCCGCACGGCGGGGTCGGCGCGAACCTCGCCGCGCTGATCCAGGAGCAGGCGTTCGACCACCTCGACGCGCCGATCGCCCGCGTGACCGGCGCCGACCTGCCGATGCCGTACTCGAAGCCGCTCGAGCAGATCGCCTATCCCGCACGAGCCGCAGATCGTCGAGGCCGTGCTCGCCACCTTCCGCGACCTCTAGCCTTTCGAGGGGGTTGCAGCGCCGGACGACCGACCGTAATGTGGAGCGTGATGGACTCGCTACGTCGCGTGACCCTCGGCACCGCCGTGGCCCTCGCTGCGCTGTCGGCCGTTCCCGCGAGTGCAGAGGACATCAAGCCGAACGCCGGCACCTACTGGGGCCGTAGCCAGGCGATTCCCAAGAACGAGAGCAAGGACCGGAGAGTCAAGCTGAAGGTCGCCGAGAGCCGGCGACGGCTCGACGTCCTCGGGCCCCACGAGTACTGCCCGGTCGGGCGGCTCGGGTTCGGCCCCTTCCCGCAGTTCTTTGGGCGCATCGAAGGGCTGAAGGTGTCCCGCAAGGGCAGGTTCAAGGGCAAGCGCAGCTATCAGGTGCGCATCGAGGGCGCGCGGAAGGGCGGCGGCGCCCTCCTCGACCTCGTGCTCGATTGGAAGATCGAGGTGTCCGGGGCCTTCGTCAAGCCGCGCAAGGCGACGGGGAGGATCGCCTTCGAGATGCGCCACCGCCTCGAGGACAACGCCCATCCCGGGGTCGGCTGGGATCCGCCGGGTGAGGACGGCCCGATGGAGTTCAAGACGTGCGGCAAGCGCGGCGGCGACTGGTGGGCCACGCGCCGCAACGTGTGGTTCCCGCCTGCGGACTGGGTGCCTGAAGGCGAGCCGCCGGTCGATCCGTAGCGGACAGCGCGGGCGTATCGCGAGCGCATCGCAACTGCGAGCGCGGGGGTGATCCGGCAGGCCGCCGTCGGCGCAGTGGCGTTCGGTTCGTCCCCCATCCCCAAGGAGTGCGCGGATGCGCAGATCCAAAGCTCTTGGCGCGGCGTCGGTGGCCGCGCTCGTCGCCGGGTCGTTCGCGGTCAGCAGCGTGATCGGCTCGAGCCACCGTGAGGCACCGAAGATCCTCACGGACCCCACGGCTGACAACACGGACGTCTACGCCTTCACGGCCAAGGACGCTCCCCGCAGCCTGACCGTGGTCGCCAACTGGATCCCGTTCGAGGAGCCCGCCGGCGGCCCGTACTTCGGCAAGCTCGATCCGGAGGCGCGGTACTACGTGAAGCTCGACAACACCGGCGACGGGCGCGAGGACGTCGCGTACCGGTGGGAGTTCCGGCAGCGCTTCCGCAACCCGGAGTCGTTCCTCTACGCGGCGCCGATTGTCACCTCGGTCGACGATCCGGACGTCAACTTCGTCCAGACGTACGACCTGTACAAGGAGACGTACAAGAAGGGCCATCACAAGCGCACGAAGCGGATCGCCTCGAACGTGCCGGTCGCGCCCGACAACGTCGGGCCGAAGACGATCCCCGATTACGCGCCCGTGTCGAACGGCGCCGTCGCCCCGGTCAAGGGGCGGCGGCAAGACGTTCGTGGGGCCCGCCGACGATCCGTTCTTCCTCGACCTGAATACGATCTTCGACGGGATCAACATCGACAAGCCGGGGCGCCCGAACATCGGCCTCGGCAACCAGGGCGGCGGCAAGGACGACGTCGCGGGCTACAACACCCACGCGTTCGTGCTGCAGGTGCCTGAGTCCGAGGTCACCCGCGACGGCCGGTCCGTCAAGGACGCGAAGTCGGGCAACGCCGTGGTCGGCGTATGGGCCACCACCGAGCGCCGGAGCGTGTACGTGCGTCGGCACCACGGGCGCAAGCACCTGCGGCGCGGTTGGCGGCAGGTCTCGCGGCTCGGCAACCCGCTGATCAACGAGGTCATCATCCCGATCGGCCAGAAGGACAAGTTCAACCGGACGTCGCCCGCCGACGACCTGGCGAACTTCGGCAAGTACGCGCTCAACCCCGAGCCGGCGCGCCTGTTGAACGCCCTGTTCAACCTGGGCGTGAAGGAGTCGGGCCGGACGGACATCGTCCAGGCGCTGCTGACCGGCGTGCCCGGGCTGACGCAGATCGGGGTAAGCCCCGCGCCGGCCGACACGCTCAAGCTCAACCTCGGCGTGCCGCCCGCGGCGACCGAGAACCGCTTCGGCGTGCTGGCGGGTGACGTGGCCGGCTTCCCGAACGGCCGCCGGCTCGCCGATGACATCACCGACATCGAGCTCCGCGTCATCGCCGGCGCGCTGCTGCCCGCCAACCAGGGCGGCAAGCAGATTCCGCTCGGCGACGGCGTCGACCGCAACGACAAGCCGTTCCGGTCGGCGTTCCCGTACGTGGCGCTGCCCACCGACGGGTTCACCGGACTCGTCAAGCGGACGGAGCCGCAGCACGCCCCGGTCCCCCAGCCCCCGCCGGCGACCCTGCCGTAGGGAGCTGACCATGCGAGCCCGCCGCATCCTCGCCGTCGCCCTCGCGTTCGCCGCCGCGCTGGCCGTGTTCACGGTCACGCGGGGCGACGAGCGGGCGGCGGCGGGCCCGCCGCGCGACCGTGCTTCCGAGCTCGCGAACGCGGCCGGTCGCGCCGCCACCCGGCATGACTTCCGCACGGCGCTCCGCCTCGCGCGTCGGTCGCGCGCACTGGCGCCCGACTCGCTCGCGGCCTACCCCGCGCTCGTCGACGCGCTGGTCGAGCTCGGCCGCTACCGCGAGGCCGAGCGCACCCTCCAGCGCTTCGTCGACCTCCGGCCGGGCCTGGCCGCCTACACGCGCGTGTCCTACTTTCGCGAGCTCCACGGCGACCTGCCCGGCGCCTCTGCCGCCCTGCGGCTGGCCGTCGCCGCCGGGGGACCGCCGAGCAAGGAGGTCGCGTACGTCCAGAGCCTGCTCGGCTCGATCGAGCTCAACCGCGGCCGCCTCTCCGCAGCACGGCGGGCCTTCGGGGCCGCCTCGGCGGCCGTTCCCGGCTACGGCCCCGCGGCCGACGGGCGTGCCGACCTCGCGGCCGCCCGCGGACGGCTGGGCGACGCGATCCGCCGCTTGCGCCGCCTCGTCGCCCGCGCACCGGGTCCCGACTACGCCACGGCGCTCGGCGAGCTCCGGCTCGTGGCGGGTCAGCGCGCCGCCGCGCGGCGCGACTTCGCGCTCGCGGCGGAGCAGGAGCGGCAGCTCGCGAGGCGTGGGTACAACCCCGACGCCGCGCTCGCCGTCTTCGAGTCCGAGCACGGCGACCGCGCGCGCGGACTGGCCCTCGCCAGGACCGTGTGGTCGCGGGCGCCGAGCGTGAGCTCGGCCGATGCGCTCGGCTGGGCGCTGACCCGAGCCGGCCGTCCGCGGGCCGGCCTGCGCTGGGCGAGGCGAGCGCTGCGGCTCGGCTCGCTCGATCCGGCATTCCGGTACCACGCGGGCGTCGCCGCGCTGGGCGCCGGGCGTCGGGCCGAGGGCCGACGCCAGCTGCGGCTGGCGATCGCCCACGGCCTCGCAGCGCATCCCCTGCACCTGCGCCGTGCCGAACGGGCACTGGGTCGTCGGGTTCCCGACAATCGAGAGTGATCCGAGGTTGCGAGCCATGCGCAAGTAGGAGTAGGTTCGCGGTGCGGGAGCTGCGTCGAGAGGAGCCCCCACATGACCGTTTCCCACCGCACCCCACCGCTGGCGGCCGAGTCGGTCGACTCGGCCGTCGAGCTGCTACGGGCGCGCCACCTGCGCGTCTCGGCCGCCCGCCGGCTCGTGCTCGAGGCGCTGTTCGCCGCCGACAAGCCGCTGACCGCCGACGAGATCGCCGCCGGCCTGGAGGGCTGGCTCCCGGCGTCGGACCTCGCGTCGGTCTATCGCAACCTCGACACGCTCGAGGAGATCGGCCTCGTCCGCCACTTCCACCTCGGGCACGGCCCCGGCCGTTACTCGCTCGCCGCCGCCGCCGACCGCGAGTTCGTCACCTGCGAGGAGTGCGGGGCGTTCGAGGTCGTCGACCCCGCCCGGCTCGATCGCGTGCGCAAGCTGATCGAGGACGAGCTGGGCTATCTCGCCCGCTTCTCCCACTTCCCGATCGTCGGCACCTGCGCGGCCTGCCTCGCCGCTCGCAACCAGGAGGGGCCCGCACGTGCACATTCCTGACGGGTTCCTCTCAGGCGAGGTCGCGGTCGCGTGCGCCGTTCCGGCGGTCGGGGCGGTGGGCGTACGCGCTGCACCGCGCGGAGGTCGACCTCGACGACCGCCGCGTCCCGCTGCTCGGCGTGACCGCGGCGTTCGTGTTCGCCGCGCAGATGCTCAACTTCCCGGTCGCGGGAGGCACCAGCGGCCACTTCCTCGGCGCCGCGCTGGCGGCGATCCTGCTGGGACCGTGGCTCGCCTGCCTGGTCCTGGCGGTGGTCTTGGCCGTCCAGGCGCTCATGTTCGCCGACGGCGGGATCACCGCGCTCGGCGCGAACGTGTTCAACATGGGCGCGATCGGCGGGGTGGTCGTCGGCGGGCTCGTGCTGGCGGTCCGCAAGCTGCTCCCGAACACCCGCACGGCGCTGCTCGGCGCGGCCGCTGCCGGCGCGTGGCTGGCGGTGATGGCGGGAGCGGCGGCGTGCGCGGTCGAGCTCGCGGTCTCGGGCACGGTCCCGCTCGCCACGGTCCTGCCGGCGATGCTCGGCGTCCACGCCGTGATCGGCGTCGGCGAGGCGGTGATCACGGTCGCCGCCGTCAGCGCGGTGCTCGCGACGCGCCCGGACCTGATCCACGGCCCGGTCCCCGAGCCGGTCGCCCCGATCCTGGTGACGAGCTGATGCGCTGGTTCACGATCCTCGCCGCTCGCCGTCGCCGTCGGACTCGCGACCGCGGCCTCGCCGTACGCGTCGTCGTCGCCCGACGGGCTCGAGAAGGTCGCCGCCGAGCAGGGCGTTCCTCGAGCGCGGCGAGCTGCACGCGGTGCAGGAGGAGTCGCCGGTGCCGGACTACGCCGTCCCCGGCGTCGACGACCCGCGCGTGGCGACCGGCCTCGCCGGCTTCGTCGGCACGCTCGTGGTGTTCGGCCTCGGGTACGGGCTCGCCGCGCCGGGCCGGCCGGCCGCGGGCCGGCGTGAGCGCCCGCCTGCACCGGGCGGGCGTCGCCGGTGACCGCGGGAGCCCGATCCATCGCCTCGACCCGCGAGCGAAGCTCGCCGGGCTGGCGGGGATCACGGTCGTCGCGGTCTCGACGCCGCTGCGCGCGTGGCCGGCGTTCGCTCGCGTGCGCCGCGGCGCTCGTGGCGATCGCGGCCATCGCGCGCGTCGGCCCGGGGGTCGTGTGGTCGCGCGCGCGAGTGATCGTCCCGCTCGTCGTGTTCGTGGCCGCGTTCGTGCCCTTCGTGCGTGGAGGGGCGACGGTCGAGCGTCGGGCCGCTGACGCTGTCCGAGGCGGGGCTCGCGACGTTCGCGCCGGTGAGCGCGAAGGCGACGATCGGACGGTCAGCGCGATCCTGCTCGGCGCCACGACGAGCGTTCCCCGACGTGCTGCACGCGCTCGAGCGCCTGCGCGTCCCGCGGCTGCTGGTGCTGATCGCGGCGTTCATGTACCGCTACGTGTTCGTGATCGCCGACGAGGCGCGGCGGATGCGGACCGCGCTCGCCGCGCGCGGCTACCGGCCGCGGCACCTCGGGCAGGTGGCGACGCTCGGCCGCGTGGTCGACGCGCGCTCTTCCTGCGCACGCTACGAGCGCGGCGAGCGCGTGTACCTGGCGATGCTCGCGCGCGGGTACGCGGGCGCGATGCCGCGGCTCGCCGTGCTCGCGTTCCGGCGCGCCGACGTGGCGTTCCTCGCCGCGCTCGCGCTGACGCTGCTGCCGCTGCGGGTGCTCGCCGAGGTCGCGGCATGAGCTGCGCGATCCACGCGCGCGGGCTGCGCTTCCGCTACCCGAACGGCGTGGTGGCGCTCGACGGCGTCGACCTGCACGTGACCCACGGCGAGCGCGTCGCGGTGCTCGGGCCGAACGGCGCCGGCAAGACGACGCTGATGCTCCACCTCAACGGGCTGCTGCGCGGCGAGGGCGAGCTCGAGGTCGCGGGCCTCGAGCGTCGGCGGCGACGCTGCGCGCGCTGCGCGCGCGCGGTCGGGCTCGTCTTCCAGGATCCCGACGACCAGCTCTTCATGCCGACGGTCGCCGAGGACGTCGCCTTCGGCCCGCTCAACCTCGGCCTCGAGCGCGCCGTCGTGCGCGACCGCGTCGACGCTGCGCTGGCCGCGGTGCGGATGGCGCACGTGATCGATCGCGCCCCGCACCAGCTCTCGCTCGGCCAGCGCCGGCGCGTCGCGATCGCGACGGTGCTCGCGATGCGCCCGCGGCTGCTGGTGCTCGACGAGCCGTCCGCGAACCTCGACCCGCGAGCCCGGCGCGAGCTGCTCGAGATGCTCGACGGGATCGAGCGCACGATGCTGGTCGTCACCCACGACCTGCCGTTCGCCGCCCAGCTGTGCGAGCGCGCCGTGCTCCTGTCCGCCGGGCGCGTCGGTCGCCGACGCCCCGTGCGCCGACGTCCTCGCGGACGAAGGGCTGCTGGCGGCCCACGACCTCGAGCTGCCCGCAGGGTTCGATCTCGCGCGGCTGAGCTACGCTCCGGCGCATGGCCGACGTCGCGATGCCCCGCCTGTCCGACTCCATGGAGGAGGGCACGATCCTCAAGTGGCTCAAGTCCGACGGTGACGAGGTCTCCCGCGGCGACGAGCTCGTGGAGATCGAGACGGACAAGGCCAACATGACCTACGAGGCCGACCAGGACGGCGCGCTGACGATCGTCGCCCAGGAGGGCGACACGCTGGCCGTCGGCCAGACGATCGCGCAGATCGGCGGCGGCTCGCGGCGGCGACAGCAACGGCGCCGCGCCGGCCGAGCAGGAGCGCGAAGCCGGCGGCGACGATGACGGCCGGCGGGAAGCGAGCCGCGCCACCGCCACGGCCGAGGCCGAGCCGCCGGAGGCCGCGAAGAGCCGGCCGACGAGCCCGCCCAGCGAGGCTCCCGCGCCCTCCGACGGCGGCAACGGCCGCGTCAAGGCCTCGCCGGTCGCCCGCCGGATGGCGCGCGAGCTCGGCCTCGAGCTCGGCCGGTCCAGGGCACCGGCCCGGGCGGCCGGATCGTCAAGGCCGACGTCGAGGCGGCGTCCAAGGGCGATGCGCCGCAGGCGGCGGCGCCGGCCGAGGCCGCAGCCCGCGGAAGCCGCACCCGCCGAGGAGGGAAGGCCCCGCCGCCCGCGGTCGTCTCCGGCGACGGGCAGACGGGCAAGGGCGAGACGGCGACGCAGGACCTCTCGCGCCTGCAGCAGACGGTCGCGCGACGGATGGCGGAGTCGAAGGCGACCGCGCCGGAGTTCGTCCTCAACATCGACGTCGACATGGACGAGGCCGTCGACCTGCGCAAGCGGCTCAAGGCGGCGGCGAACGAGGGCCAGCCGGTGCCGTCGTTCAACGACTTCGTGGTCAAGGCCTCCGCGCTCGCGCTGCTCGAGTTCCCGCGCGCGAACGGCGCGTACCGCGACGGCAAGTTCGAGCTCTACTCGCGCGTCAACGTCGGCGTGGCCGTCGCCGGCCAGGACGCGCTCGTGGTGCCGACGGTGTTCGACGCCGACACCAAGTCGCTGGGCGCGATCGCGCGCGACACGCGCGCGCTGGCCGAGCGCGTGCGCGCCGGGGCGATCACGCCGCCCGAGCTCTCCTCCGGCACCTTCACCGTCTCGAACCTCGGGATGTTCGGGATCCAGAGCTTCGTGGCGGTCATCAACCCGCCGCAGGCCGCGATCCTCGCGGTCGGCGCGATGGCGCCGACCCCGGTGGTGCGGGACGGCGAGGTCGTGGTGCGCAACATCATGCGCCTCACGCTCGCCTGCGATCACCGGATCCTCTACGGCGCCGACGCCGCCGAGTTCCTCGGCCGCATCCGCGAGCGGCTCGAGGAGCCCGCTCCAGCTCGCGCTCTAGCCCAGAAGCCCGCCCGCCGCGCATCGCCGCTGCGGGAGGTCGGCGGCTTCAGGCTGCCGCGTCGCGAACGTCAACTGCGCTGGGTAGGGAGAGTGGGGTGCGAAAGGGGACAATGGTCCCCCGTTCGCGCGGCGGTTGTCCGGTTAGGCGCCGTGGCGGTGCACAAGTGGACACGCGGCCCGTTCGGCCATCCTGGTTGGCCACTTGTACATCAACCGGACAACCGCGCCCGCGGGATGCGCGCGTGTCCGTTTCCTGGACGCGGGCGGTGTAGAACCGGCCAACCGCTCGCTCGTGCAACCGGATTGGCGGGTTAGTGCACACCGGCCGGCACCCCAGCTTCCCTACCCAGCGCAGTTGACGTTGACGTTCCCAGGCCGGCGGCGACGCGGCGACCCTCAGCTGAACCCACCATGCCGGCGGTAGACCGCGTTCGGCGCCTGGTCCGGATCGCGCGTGACCCCCGCCGGGTCCTGGTCCGTCCCGACGAACAGGCACAGCCAGCGGCGCGGGTCGTCTCCCGGCACGCAGGCGCGGTAGTAGTCGGGCTCGAGCCGCATGGCGTCGATCGCCGTAAGGCCGCTGCGGTACTCGCGGGCCTGGGCGACGACGTAGTTGTGGACCGCCGCGGCGACCGCCTGCTCGGCGTCGCCCTCGGCGGCCACCGACGGCCGGTGCACGAGCCCGCCCGCGAGCAGCAGCGCGGCGATCGACGTCAGCAGCCACGCGCCCGCGTAGTCCGCGGCGACCAGCCGCGGCAGATCCCGGCGGCGCCGGCGCAGCACACGGCCGCCGAGCGGGGCGAGCACCGCCACCGCCAGCAGGTTCAAGAAGCCGGCGAGCAGCAGCGCCGGGACGAGGCCGCCCGGGCCGTCGCCATAGAAGGGCAGCAGCGCCAGCACGACGCCGTCGACGACCGTGAGCACCGCGAAGGCCGGCCACATCCACGCCCCGGCCAACCGCCAGCGCAGACGCCGCCGCCAGACGCGCTCCACCTGCTGCATGAGGCCAGCGTAATCGTCATGGCATAACCTGTCGCCGAGTTCGAACGCCGTCGCGCCCGGTGATCCCGACCGGCGGCGCCCAAGGCACAGACCGGCGATCCCGGAACGCGCTGCACGAGGACGAAAGAGGCACATGGCGACGGAAACGGCTCAGCAGTCGGGTCAGCCCGGCATATCCGAGCACCTGACCACCGACGATCGCGCTGGGCTCCTGCGCGCGATGCTGATGATGCGCGGCATCGAAGAGCGCGCGATGACGCTCTACCGCCAGGGCAAGGTCCCCGGCTCGTTCTACGACGGGTACGGGCAGGAGGCCGTGTCGGCCGGCGCGACCTGGGCGATGGGGCCGCGCGACCGGCTCTGCATCCTCCATCGCGACCTCGCCGCGCACATCATCCGCGGCGTCCCGCCCGCGCGCATCTTCGCCCAGTACATGGGCCGCGACGGCGGCGTGACCGGCGGGCGCGAGGGCAACGTGCACTTCGGCGACCGCAAGCTCGGCTGCGTCGGCATGGTCTCGATGCTCCCCGACATGATGCTGATCGCGGCCGGCCTGGCGATGGCGTTCAAGCTGCGCGGCGAGCAGCGCGTGGCGATGACGTGGTTCGGCGACGGGTCGACCTCGCGCGGCGACTTCCACGAGGCGATGAACTGGGCCGGCGTGCAGAAGCTGCCGGTCATCTTCGTGCTCGAGAACAACCAGTACGCGTACTCGACCCCGACCCACCAGCAGTTCGCCGTCAGCCCCGTCGAGCGCGCGGCCGCCTACGGATTCCCGGGCGAGACGGTCGACGGCAACGACCCCGAGGCGATGTTCGAGGCCACCCGCCAGGCACGCGAGCGGGCGCTCGCCGGAGACGGGCCGACCCTCCTCGAGGCGGTGACCATGCGCATGCACGGCCACGCCGCCCACGACGACATGAAGTACGTGCCGAAGGCGCAGATCGAGGAGTGGCGCGCGAAGGACCCGATCGACCGCCAGGTGAGGCGGATCGAGGCGCTGGGCGTCGACGTCCAGGCGCTGCGCGACGCGGTCAAGGCCGAGATCGACGCCGCGGTCGAGGAGGCGCTGGCGATGCCGATGCCCGATCCCGACACCGCCACGCACCAGCTGTTCGCCGACGAGCCCGCGCTGCTCGAGGACGGCCAGGGTCCGTGGTCCGGATTCGCCTCGTCGAAGGAGGCGTGAGCCGTGGCGACCATGACCTACCTGCAGGCGATCTCGGACGCCATGCGCGAGGAGATGCGCGCCGACGAGCGCGTGTTCCTGATGGGCGAGGACATCGGGACCTTCGGCGGCGCCTTCAAGGTCACCGACGGCTTCATCGACGAGTTCGGCCCGCAGCGCGTGATGGACACGCCGCTCGCCGAGTCGGGCATCGTCGGGACGGCGATCGGCGCGGCCGTCGAGGGCATGCGCCCGATCGCGGAGATGCAGTTCTCCGACTTCATCTCGTGCGGCTTCGACCAGCTCGTCAACGTCGCCGGGAAGATGTACTACCGGCAGGGGCTGTCGGTGAACATCACCGTCCGCCTGCCCTCCGGCGGCGGCTTCTCGGGCGGGCCGTTCCACTCCCAGAACCCCGAGGCGTGGTTCATGCACAGCCCGGGCCTGAAGGTCGTGGCGCCGTCCACCGCCGAGGACGCCAAGGGCCTGCTGATCTCCGCGGTGCGCGACCCCAACCCGGTCCTGTTCATGGAGCACAAGCACCTCTACCGGCGCGTGAAGGGCGAGGTCGACGGCGGGACGTACGAGACGCCGTTCACCGCGCGCGTCGCGCGCGAGGGCGAGGACCTGGTGGTGATCGCCTACGGCGCGATGGTCCATACCGCGCTCGAGGCGACCGAGGATCTCGACGGCGCCTCGGTCGAGGTGCTCGACCTGCGCTCGCTCGTGCCGCTCGACGAGGAGGCGATCCTCGCCTCGGTGCGCAAGTGCTCGAAGGTCGTGGTCGTCGACGAGGCGAACCAGACGTGCGCGGCGGGCGCCCAGGTGGCGGCGCTGATCGCCGAGTACGCCTGGGAGGACCTCGACGGGCCGGTCGTGCGCGTGGCCACGCCCGACGTGCCGATCCCGTTCTCACCGCCGCTCGAGCAGGCGGTGCTGCCGCAGGTCGACGACGTGAGGGAGGCGTGCCGTGAGCTCCTCGCCTACTGAGACGCTCATTGACGTCACGATGCCCCAGATGGGCGTGTCCGTCGCCGAGGGCACGGTCGTCGAGTGGCGCAAGCAGCCCGGCGACTGGATCGAGGCCGACGAGATCATCGCCTCGATCTCGACCGACAAGATCGACACCGACGTCGAGGCGCCGGCCACCGGCCGCGTGCAGGAGCTGATCGTCGGCGTCGGCGAGACGGTCGAGGTCGGGACCGTGCTGGCCCGGATCGCCACGGACGCCAAGCCCGGCGAGGCGCACGTCAGCGAGGGCCGGTCGTCCTCCGGCGGCACGAGCGACGCTGCGAAATCGGCTGGCGCCGATTCCGGGGCGGATTCCGCCGAGCGGACTGAGCCTGTGCGGCGGGACGGTCCCCGGCGCTACTCGCCGGTGGTGATGCGAATCGCCGCCGAGCACGACGTCGATCTCGAGAAGATCGAGGGCACCGGCCGCGGCGGGCGCGTGCGCAAGCAGGACGTGCTCGCGTACGTCGAGAACGGCGACGGCGGCGAGAGAGCCGCCGATGCACATCGAGAGCCCGTACCGCCCCGACGAGCCGGCGCCGGCGAAGACGCGCAAGCCGCGCTTTGACGCCCCGGCGGCGGCCGAGCCGGCACCGGCGGCCGCGGGCAGCGCGCCGCTCTCCCGGATGCGCCAGGCGATCGGCGCCCGCATGCTGGAGTCGCTGCAGACGGCCGCCACGTGCACCACGATCGTCGAGGCCGACCTCAGCCGGATCGAGGCCGCCCGCGCGAAGACGGGCTTCACGTACCTGCCGTACATCGCCCGCGCCACGATCGACGCGCTGAAGGAGCACCCGGCGCTCAACGCGACGCTCGAGGGCGACACGCTCACGACCTACGACGGCGTGCACCTCGGGGTCGCCGTCTCGCTCGGCACCGGCGGCGGCCTGATCGTGCCGGTCATCCGCGACGCGCAGAAGCTGTCGGTCGAGGGCCTGGCCGCCCGCATCAAGGACGTCGCGCGGCGCGGTCGCGCGAACGAGCTCACCCCCGACGAGGTGCGCGGCGGCTCGTTCACGATCACCAACCCCGGTGCCTCCGGATCGATCATCGCCACGCCGGTGATCAACCAGCCGCAGGTGGCGATCCTCGACACCGAGGCCGTGGTCAAGCGCCCCGTCGTCATCACCGACGAGCTCGGCAACGACTCGATCGCGATTCGCCCGATGACCTACCTCTGCATGTCCTGGGACCACCGCGCGCTCGACGGCGTGGCCGCCGCGCAGTTCCTGAGCGCGCTGCGCAACCGGCTGGAGAGCTGGCCGGCGTGACCGGCGAGCTGTGGACCTGCCACCTCGGGACGGTCGAGTACCGCGAGGCCGTCGTGCTTCAGGAGCGGCTGCGGGCGCAGGTCCAGGCCGGTGAGCTGCCCGACCTGCTGCTGCTGCTCGAGCATCCGCCGGTCTACACGACCGGGCGGCGCTCGGAGGCCGGCGAGCTGCCGGTGGGGGGCGAGATCGACGTCGTCGAGACCGAGCGGGGCGGCAAGCTGACCTACCACGGGCCCGGGCAGCTCGTCGGCTACCCGATCATGCACGTGCCCAACGTGCGTGCGTTCGTGGGGACGATCGAGGACGCGCTGGTGGCGGCGCTGGGTGAGGCCGGCGTGCCCGCGACCACGCGCGAGGGCCGCGAGTTCACGGGCGTCTGGGTCGGGGAGCGCAAGATCGGCTCGATCGGCATCCACGTGTCGCGGCGGGTGTCGATGCACGGCTTCGCCGTCAACGTGGAGAACGACCTCGCGCCGTTCGAGTCCGTGATCGCCTGCGGCCTACCCGGGGTACGCATGACGTCGCTGCGCGAGGAGGGCATCGTGGAGGGCGTGGACTGCTTCCGCAAGCGTGCTGCGCACGCCTTCGCGCGGGCCTTCGGGCGGCGCCAGCGGATCGTGAGCCGCGCGCGAATCGACCGCGTACCCTCTCTGACGTGAGCACGCGGTCGCGAGCCAACCCGGGCGGCATGGACGTCCTGAAGGTGCTCGGGTCGGAGACGCTCCCGTTCCGCAGCCGCAAGCCGCGCTGGTTCAAGGTCCCGCCGCCGGGCGGCGAGCACTACCGCGCGCTCGACCGGATGATCAAGGACGAGGGGCTGCACACGGTCTGCCAGGAGGCCGCCTGCCCGAACGTCGGCGACTGCTGGGAGCGCGGCACGGCCACGTTCATGATCCTCGGCGACACCTGCACGCGCCGCTGCGGCTTCTGCAACGTCAAGACCGGCAAGCCCACGTTCAACGACCCGCTCGAGCCGCTGCGGGTGGCGCGTTCGGTGGCCAGGATGGGGTTGCGGCACGCCGTCGTCACGAGCGTCGACCGCGACGACCTGCCCGACTACGGCGCGCAGGCCTGGGTGGGCGTGATCCGCTCGATCCGTCTTCAGGCGCCGTGGTGCAAGGTCGAGTGCCTGACGCCCGACTTCCGCGGCGAGGAGATGCCACTCGCGAAGGTGATCGCGGAGCGGCCCGATGTCTTCAACCACAACGTCGAGGTCGTGCCGCGGCTGTATCCGGTGGCCCGGCGCGGGTCGCGCTGGGAGCGCTCGCTGCGCGTCCTCCGCAACGCGAAGGCGATGGGCGGCGACGCGGTGACCACGAAGTCCGGCCTGATGGTCGGGCTGGGCGAGAGCCACGAGGAGATGGTGCAGGCGTTCGGCGACCTGCGCGAGCAGGGCGTGCAGGTGCTCACCGTCGGCCAGTACCTTCGGCCGACCGAGCGCCACCTGCCGGTCGTGCGCTACTGGGAGCCCGAGGAGTTCACCGCGCTCGAGGCGGCCGCCTACCGCGTTGGCTTCGAGCACGTCGCGGCCGGGCCGCTCGTGCGCTCGTCCTACCACGCGGACGAGCATGTCAAGCAGAGCGCGCCCGGGACCGGCCCGCTCGCAGCCAGCGCGTAGGGCGCGCGGTGTTCCCGCTCCGCGACAACATCCCGACGGAGCACTTCCCGATCGTCACGGTCCTGCTGATCGTCGCCAACGCGATCGTCTACTTCTTCCTCCAGGACGGGCTGCTCGGCCTCCCGGACCAGGGGCTGGGAGGCGACTGGCCGGTCGTCGAGTACGCCACCATCCCCTACGAGGTCACCCACCCTGGCGACAACTGCGCGGCCACCGCGAGCGGCGCCATCGCCTGCGAGCCCGCGGTGACCGTCACTGACGCTCAGCCGTCGACGTGGCTCACGCTCTTCACGTCGATGTTCATGCACGGCAGCCTGCTCCACATCGGCGGCAACATGCTGTTCCTGTGGATCTTCGGCAACAACGTCGAGGACTCGATGGGGCCGGTCAGGTTCCTCGTCTTCTACCTGCTCGGCGGCCTCGCGGCGGACGCCGCGCAGATCCTCGTGGACACCGGCTCGACCGTGCCGACGCTCGGCGCCTCGGGGGCCGTCGCCGGGGTACTCGGCGGCTACCTGCTGCTGTTCCCGCGCGCCCGCGTCGTCACGTTCGTGTTCATCATCTTCTTCTTCACGATCCTCGAGCTGCCGGCGATCCTCTTCCTCGGGATCTGGATCCTCCAGCAGGCGGTGTTCGCCTACTTCGACCTCCTGCAGCCGACGGGCGATGGCGGGGGCGTGGCGTACTTCGCACACATCGGCGGCTTCGTGCTCGGCCTCGCGCTCGTGCGCGTGTTCGCGAGCGAGCAGCGGCGGCGAAGGCAGCTCGAGCGCGCGCGGTGAGGACCGCGATCACGCTCGCGGCGCTGGTCTTCTGCTGCGGGCTCGGGTTCCTGACCGTCTACGTGATCCTCACCAGCGGGCTCGACGTGCTGACCGGTCTGTCGCTCATAGTGCTGGCCCTGATGACCTTCGGGATCCTCGGAGCGCTCACGGAGCCGCCCGACAAGCGCCGCTGATGCCCTACCAGCTGCTGCAGGGAGGCCGGCGCAGGCGGCGTGGCCGTCTGTGGCCGGTGCTGGGCGCGCTCGCGCTGGCGCTCGCGGCCACGTTGTGGGCGGCCCGCTCGGTCGACGAGCCGGCGCCGAGCGTGCCCGCGGCTCCGGGCCCGTTGCTCGACACCGGGACGGCGCCGCTGGCCGGCGGCGGCACGGCGCCCTCGCCGCTCGCGGTGCGACTGGACGACCCGCGCGACGCGGTGCGGCTGCGCTTCAAGCGGGCGCCGCGGGCGGGCGTGCTGTTCGACGTCGACACGGGCCGCGTGCTGTGGCGGCACCGCCCTACGCGCGTGCTCCCGATCGCCTCGCTGACGAAGATGATGACCGCGCTCGTCGTCGTCGACCGGGTGCCGGGGAAGGCGAGGGCGCGCATCACCGCCGAGGCGCTCGCGTACACCGGCTCGGGCGTCGGCATGCTCCCGCGCGGCAAGCGCGTCAGCGTGGGCGCGCTGCTGCACGGCCTGCTGCTGCCGTCGGGAAACGACGCCGCGATCGCGCTCGCCATCCGCGCGGCCGGCAGCGTGCCGCGCTTCGTCGACCTCATGAACCGCCGCGCGCAGGCGATGGGACTCGCGTGCACGCGCTTCTCGTCGGTCAGCGGGATCCGCGACGAGGGCAACCACTCGTGCGCGTCCGACCTCGCGGCGCTCGGCCGCGCGGTGCTGCGCGAGCCGCGGCTGGCGCGAATCGTCCGCCGCCGCGCCGCGGTGCTGCCGTTCCCGATCAAGGGCCGGCGGCTGTACCTCTACAACAACAACCCGCTGCTGCGCAGCGGCTACCGCGGCGCCACCGGCATCAAGACCGGCTACACCGTGGCGGCCGGCCGCTGCCTCGTGGCAAGCGCCCGCCGCGGCCGCGTGCGGCTCGGCGTGGTGCTGCTCGGGTCGCCCGATCCGGGAGCCCAGGCGCGCCGCCTGCTCGACCGCGGCTTCGTCCAAACCGACTAGTCGCCCTACAGTGTGCGCCGTGCCGGACCAGCAGGTGTACTGGCGGCGGCGACTGACGGCGCTGGGGGCGGTAGTCGCTCCGGTGGCCGTGGTCGCTGCGGTGATGGGCAACGGCGGCGACGAGCAGGCCCGCAAGGCGAGCCAGGCGACGCAACCGCCGCCGCCGCCCGAGCTGCCGCGCGGCGGCCGCAGCGTCTTCCCCGAGCACCGGGTGGTCGCGTTCTACGGCGCGCCGCAGGATCCGCAGCTGGGCGCGCTCGGGATCGGGTCGCCGGACAGCGCGGTTCGCCGGCTGCGGCGGCAGGCGCGGCCGTACGACCGCGAGCGCCGCCCGGTGCTCCCGGCGCTCGAGCTGATCACGGTGATCGCCAACGCCGACCCGGGCGAGGACGGCATGTACCGCTCGCGCCAGGAGGACCGGGTGATCCGCCGCTACCTGCGGGCCGCGCGGCGTGCCAAGGCGCTGCTCCTGCTCGACATCCAGCCGGGGCGGGCCGACTTCTTCACCGAGACGACGCGCCTGCGCAAGTGGCTCAAGGAGCCCGACGTGGGGCTCGCGCTCGACCCCGAGTGGCGCGTGGGAGCGGGAGAGGTGCCGGGCCAGGTGATCGGGCGCGTCGCCTCCCGCGAGGTCAACGCCACGTCGGCGTGGCTGGCGCAGCTGGTGGCGGACCGCAACCTGCCCGAGAAGCTGTTCGTGATCCACCAGTTCACCGACGACATGGTCGACCACACCGAGCTCAAGCGCCGCGACGGGCTCGCGATGGTGCTGAACGTCGACGGCTTCGGCGGGCGCGAGGTCAAGATCGCCAAGTACCGCAACTTCGCGCGCGAGGCGAAGGAGTTCATCCCCGGCTTCAAGCTGTTCTACGAGGAGGACCTGAACCTCCTGACGCCGCGCGACGTGATGCGGATGCAAGCCGCGGCCGGCGCTCGTCGTCTACGAGTAGAGCGCGCCGACCCAGGTATCGACCTCGTCGGGGTGCAGGCCGCCATGGTGGCCGCGGAAGTGCGTCTCGGGGCCCGCGAAGGCGCGCAGCCAGGCCATCCGGCCGGGTCCGGGGAGGACGCAGACGTCGGCCAGGCGCTCGCGCAGCCGCGGGCCGACCGTGCCGAACCGGCCCGGCCACGACGAGGTCGGCGACAGCATGGACCTCGGCGCGGCCCTCGAGCCGCGCGGCCAGCTCCTCCACCACCTCCTCCGTGGCCGACGTGTGCAGGAAGACGTCACGCGCCGAGCCGGCCGGGCGGTACCGCAGCCGGTCGCGCAGCGGCGGCCAGAGGTCGTCGAGGTAGTCCACACGCGCCGGGTCGACGGCGACCTGGCCATGGTCGGCGGTGACGAGCAGCAGCGTGCCGGGGACGGTGCTCAGGCCTCGCTCGAGCACGTCGAGCACGTGCCGCGCGGCGGTGTCGAACTCGCGCGAGCCCGGCCCGTGGTGGTGGCCCTCGGCGTCGATGCGGTCCCAGTAGAAGTAGGCATAGCCCGGCTCGGCCAGCGCCTTCGTGAACGCGGCCACGCCTTGGCCGAGCGTGGCGAACGGCGCTCAGCCGGGCGCCGACGGTCGAGACGCGATCGAACGTCGAGGGCGAGAACGAGCTGGGGTGCATCACCACCGACGGCACGCCGGCGGCCGCGAGGCGCTCGTACAGCGTGGGGCGGGGGATCAAGACGCGCGGGTCGAGGCCGGCGGCGATCAGCGTGTCGGGTCGGTCGTCGCCCGCGTACTGGAAGCGCAGCGGCGTCACGACCGCGTCGAGCGCCGGCTCGTAGAGGCTCCACTCGTACAGCCCGTGCTCGCCGACGGGCAGCCCCGTGTGCATGGTCGTCACGTGCGCGGTGGTCGTCGACGGGAACTGGGTGGTGAGCTCGGTGACGCTCGAGCCGGCACAGGAACGGGTGGTCCGCGTGGCGGTCGCGGAAGCGGCGCCCGAAGCCGTCGAGCAGCACGACGCCGACCCGCTCGCGCTCGCCGCTCGTCAGCAGCCGCTCGACGTACGGCGGGATGTCGGCGAAGGAGCGCACGCGGCGGACGCTAGCGTGGGCCGCGGTGCTCGTCTGGACCCACGATCGCTGGCGGTTCCCGCTCCCCGCCGGCCACCGCTTCCCGCTCGACAAGTACGCGCTCCTGCGCGAGCGGGTGGTGGCCGACGGGACGGCGACGGAGGTGCGCGAGGCCGACGCCGTGCCGTGGGAGTGGCTGGAGGAGGTGCACGAGCCGGCGCTGATGCGCCGCGTGCGGCTGGGCGAGCTGAGCGTGCGTGAGCAGCGCGGGCTCGGGCTGCCGTGGTCGGACGCGCTCGTGGAGCGCGGCCGGCGCTCGGTCGGCGGGACGGTGGAGGCGGCCGCGCTGGCCGTCGACGCCGGGCTCGGCATGAACCTCGGCGGCGGCACGCACCATGCCGGCCGCGCGTTCGCCCGCGGCTACTGCCTGTTCAACGACGTCGCGGTCGCGCTCTGGCGGCTGCGCGGCGAGGACCGTGTCCGCCGGGCACTGGTCGTGGACTGCGACGTCCACCAGGGCGACGGCACCGCCGACCTGCTCGGCCCGGACCCGGACTGCTTCACGCTCTCCCTGCACGGCGCGCGCAACTACCCGTTCCAGCGCATCGCCTCCGACCTCGACGTCGACATCGCCAGCGGGACGGGCGACGACCGCTACCTCTCGGCGCTGGCCGAGGCGCTCGACCACGCGCTCCCCCGCGCCCGCGCCGACCTGGCCTTCTACCTCGCGGGCGCCGACCCATGGGAGGGCGACCGCCTCGGGCGCCTGAAGCTCACCAAGGCGGGCCTGCGCGCCCGCGACGAGCTCGTCCTCGACCGGCTGCTCGACGAGGGCATCGCGGTCTGCGTCGTGCTCGCCGGCGGCTACGCCGAGGACATCCGCGACACGGTCGACATCAACGCCGCCACGACCGCCGAGGTCGCCCGCCGCACCGGGGCGCTGTGACCCCGGCGCCCCGCCATTTGCAACAACTTTGTGCCAATTCAGCCGGTGCTTGCTTGCGTTCCATAGCCTGATTCAATGGCTGAGCGCAAGCGCCGGGGCGAGCTGGCTGAGATGAAGATCGCCGCGGACCTGGTGCGTCGCGGCTTTCGCGTCGCGTTTCCGTTCGGGGAGGATTGGGATGTCGACCTCATCGTGTGCCGCGGCGCGGCACTCGAGCGCGTGCAGGTGAAGCACGTGGCGTCCGACGGCCTCACGATCGTTGTGCGCTGCTACTCGCAATCGCTCACGAACGGGCGCGTGATCGCAGTGCACCGATACACCAGCGAGACGATCGACTGGCTCGCCGTATACGACACAACGACCGACCGCTGTTTCTACATCCCGGCGGCCGAACTCGGGAGCGGACGGAGCCGGATCCATCTCCGCCTGGTCCCACCGAGCTACGACCGACAGAAGGACGTCCGCCTCGCCGATGACTATGCGGAACTACCTGCGGCCTAAGCTACAGCCGAACCTCTTGGGGGCGTAGTGGTAATGGGAGCACGCGGCCTTTGCAAGGCTGAAGTAGGGGTTCGATTCCCCTCGCCTCCATGCGGAAATGCAGCTTGCGATGTCGCGGAAGGGGGGTCCGCAACGTGTTGGGTCGTCGAGAAGAGGCGCATCAACGAGCGCATCGCCAAGTGCTGCTTCTCGTCCATTGCGATACTGGCCCGGTGACCCGGCGCCGCTCTTCCTGCCTCACGTCAAAAAGAGGGTCTTGCGCAAGAGGTTGTGGCGCCTTGACCGCGACTCCCGCGGCGGTGTCGCCCAGGATCGGGGTCAGCGACGGCGCGCGTCGGAGGGTCCTCAAAGAGGCCGTCCAGGCCGGAGCGTTAGCCCAGGCGTCGCCGGGTAGACCAACGCCGTGGTGGTAGCCCACGGGTGGCCGCAGTCGTGAGGAGGGTTCAGCGCTTCAGGCTGCGCCACCTGGCCCGGACTCGGCTGTGGCTGCTGCCGGTGACCTGCGTGCTGGCCGGCATCGGGCTGGCCGTGGCGCTGCTGTCGGTCGATGGGTCCATCGTCGGCACGGCGGTAACCGGCTCGGCCGCGTCTGTGCAGACGATCCTCACCGTGGCCTCGACAGCGCTGGTGACCCTGACCAGCGTCGTGCTCTCGCTGACCCTTGTCGCGGTGCAGCTGGCGGTGGGCCAGTTCTCGCCGCGGATCGTGCCGGCGATCCTGCACGACCGCCGTAGCCAGCTGGCCGTCGGACTGTTCATCGGCACGTTCGCCTACTCGATGACGGTCCTGCGCGAGGTCAACGGCCAGAGCTCCGGCGGCGGGCCGCTGCCGAGCCTCGCCATCGTCGTCAACTACGGGCTGATCCTCAGCGCGATCGTCGTGCTCGTGCTCTATGTGAACCACACCGCACAGTCGATTCGGGTCGGTGGGCTGATCGGCCGGGTCGCAGACGCGGCGCGCGACGAAGTGGACCGCCTTTACCCGGCCGCGCCCGAGCCCGACGACGACCCGAGCGTGGTGGCGGCGCCCGACTACGGTGTCGTCACCAAGCTTCCGCACGACGTGCTGGTGGACATCGCCGAGAAGGCCGACTGCGTGCTGGAGCTCGTGCCCGCGATGGGCGATTTCGTGCCCCGGGGCGGCCCGCTTTTCCGCGTGCAGGGCTCGCTTACGGAGCCGCATCGCAGCGCGGCCGCGCTCAGCGTGATCCTGGAGCGTGAACGCACCCACGAATTTGAGCCCGCGTTCGGGCTGCGCAAGCTCGTCGACGTGGCCGAGCGGAGCATCTACTCGAGCCCGTTCCAGGACCCGACCACCTCCGTGCAGTCGATCAACGCCATCCACGACATCCTCCGCAGGCTCGCCCGGCGTGAGTTTCCCTCCGGACGCCATCACGATGCCCACGGCCACGTCCGGCTCGTCGAACGGGTGATGAGTTGGGATGGCTACGTCCGCCTTGCCTTCGATGAGGTTCGGCTGGCCGGCGCCGGGTCGCCCCAGGTCGCGCGCCGGCTGCGCGCCGCGCTCGAGGACCTGAGGACGGTGGCGTCGCCCGAGCGCCGGCCGCCGCTTGACCGTCAGCTCGAGCTGCTCGACAGGGCGGTCCGGCGGGCCTACACCGACGACGCCGACGTCGAAGCTGCGCTCGTTCCGGACATGCAGGGCATCGGCTCGGGGCCGGACGTCATGTCACACCCACCGCGCCCCGCTTCGCCGCCGGCGCGTGACATCCGCCGTTCGCTGGCTGACACGGCGGGCGCCCGACACGGCTAGCGTTTCCATGCAAGGCGGCAGTCGACGCAGCGTCCAGCGGCGGGTGGGCCCTCCACCTGGAAGCACAGCTACGCTGGCAACCCTGCTGCGTGTCAGGCGACGCGAACGCAAGAGCACACAAGCGGACAGATGTGCTCAGTCTGCGTGACAGCTCCTCGCCCGTAGGACCGCCACAGCGAACCTGCTCGCCTTCGCAACGAAGCCATTGGAACGGCGTGACGTCTCGAGCGGCGAACGTGTCTGTAACCGCGCCTCCGCCGTGTTCCAGTCCTTCATTGCAATGCGACGCGGCGATACGCCGAGGGCAGCGCCCCTGGCGTGCCTCGCAATAGAGCCACACTACGGGTCCAGCATGGCTTCGCTGAAGTGGCGAAACTGTTCCTCCGTCCGGGTGGTAGCTTCACGACGATGCTCCGTACTGCGCTGCTGCTGGTCGCGCTCGTGGTGGGTGTGAGCGCCGGCGGGTCGACCGCGATCGCCGCTTCGTCGGGGCCGCACCTTCGGCCCGAACGTGACGATCTTCGACCCGAGCATGCCGGTCGGCGAGATCCAGGCGACCGTCGACGCGATCCACGCCCAGCAGGTCGACGACGAGATGGGCACGAACCGCTACGCGCTGCTGTTCAAGCCGGGCGTCTACGGCAGCGCCGAGCAGCCGCTGCAGATCAAGGTCGGCTACTACACCGAGGTCGCCGGCCTGGGCGCCTCGCCGGCCGACGTGACGATCAACGGCAAGATCGAGGTCTACAACCGCTGCCTCGACGGACGGCGGCACGAGCAACTGCCTCGCGCTCGTCAACTTCTGGCGCACGCTGTCGAACCTGACGCTGAACGTCAACGCCGCCGGGCAGGACGGCTGCCGCGCGTCGCGCCAACTTCTGGGCGGTCTCCCAGGCCGTCTCGATGCGGCGGGTCGACGTCACCGGCGGCAACCTCTCGCTGATGGACTACTGCACCGCCGGGCCCGCAGTTCGCCAGCGGCGGCTTCATCGCCGACTCGAACCTCGCCGTTCGTCATCAACGGCTCGCAGCAGCAGTGGCTGACCCGCAACAGCGAGGTCGCGGGCTGGTCGAACGGCGTCTGGAACCAGGTCTTCGCCGGCGTCGAGGGCGCCCCGTCCGACGCCGGCTTCCCGAACCCGCCGTACACGACCCTCGACACGACGCCCGTCAGCCGCGAGAAGCCGTACCTGTTCGTCGACGCGCGAGGCAGCGTACAACGTCCGCGTGCCGTCGGCGCAGACCGGCACGCGCGGCGTCTCGCTGGGCCGACGGCATGACCGCGGGTCGCACGATCCCGCTGCGCGACTTCTTCGTCGCCAAGCCCGTCGGACTCGGCGCGGGACGATCGACAACGCGCTGGCCCGCGGCAAGCACCTGCTCCTCACCCCGGGCGTCTACGACATCGGCCGCACCATCGCCGTCAAGCGCGCCGGCACGGTCGTGCTCGGCATGGGCCACGCGACGCTCACCGCCGTCGAGCGGCGCGGTCCCGCTGACCGTCGCCGACGTGCCCGGCGTCGTCGTCGCCGGCGATCACGATCGACGCCGGCACCGGTGAAGTCGCCGGTGCTCCTGCAGGTCGGCAAGCGGAAGGGCCACCACAGCGAGCTCGAGCAAGCGCCACCGCGGCCGACCCGACCACGCTGTCGGACGTGTACTTCCGCGTCGGCGGCCCGCACGTCGGCAAGGCCGACGTCGCGCTCGAGGTCAACAGCGACCACGTCCTCATCGACCACACCTGGGTGTGGCGCGCCGACCACGGCGTCGAGGGCTTCTCCGGCCGACACCGAGCGCTGGAACACCAACACCGGTCGCAACGGCGTCGTCGTCAACGGCGACGACGTCACGGCGACCGGCCTGTTCGTCGAGCACTTCCAGCAGTACAACACGGTCTGGAACGGCGAGCGCGGCGTGACGATCCTGTACCAGAACGAGCTGCCGTACGACCCGCCGACCCAGGCGGACTGGACGCACGACGGCGTCGAGGGCTGGGCCGGCTACAAGGTCGGCGACCGGGTGAGGACGCACAACGCTCTACGGCGGCGGCGTCTACGTCTTCAACCGCAACGACCCGTCGATCGACACCGAGAACGGCTTCGAGGTCCCGCAGACGCCCGGCGTGCAGCTGCACCACGTGATGACGGTCAACCTCGGCGCCGGCACGATCGACCACGTGGTCAACGGCGTCGGTGGGCCGGCCGACACGACCAGGATCGGCGCAGCCGGTCTACGTCGTCGACTATCCGTGAGCCGGCGATGAGTTCCGGCCTTTGAGACGGTCTTAGCTGTCATGACCCCCCTTGCGATCGAAGCCACCGGCCTCGTCAAGGCGTTCGGCGAGACGCGAGCCGTCGACGGCGTCGACCTGGCGGTGCCGAGCGGCTCGGTGTACGGCGTGCTCGGCCCGAACGGCGCCGGCAAGACGACGACGATCCGGATGCTGGCCACGCTGATCCAGCCCGACGCGGGCAGCGCGCGCGTGCTGGGCCACGACATCGTCACCGAGCCGGACGCGGTGCGCGGCGTGGTGAGCCTGACCGGCCAGCTCGCCTCGGTCGACGAGGACCTGACCGGCCGCGAGAACCTGATCCTGATCGGCCGGCTGCTCGGCCTGCGGCGCGCCGCGGCCAAGGAGCGCGCCGACGAGCTGCTCGAGGCGTTCGGGCTCGCCGAGGCGGCCGCGAAGCTGGTCAAGAACTACTCGGGCGGCATGCGGCGGCGGCTCGACATCGCGGCCAGCATCGTCGTCACCCCGCAGCTGATGTTCCTCGACGAGCCCACCACCGGGCTCGACCCGCGCTCGCGCAACCAGGTGTGGGACATCATCCGCATGCTGGTGGCGGGCGGGACGACGATCCTGCTCTGCACGCAGTACCTCGAGGAGGCCGACCAGCTCGCGGAGGGCATCGCCGTGATCGACCACGGCAAGGTGATCGCCGAGGGGACGCCCGGGCAGCTCAAGGCGTCGGTCGGCTCGGGCTCGCTGCACGTGCGGCTGCTCGACCCCGAGCAGCGCGCCCGAGGCCGAGCGGAGGTGCTGACGCGCGAGCTCGGCGCCGTGCACCTCGAGCCCGACCCCGCCGCGCTGTCGGTCCAGTGCGCGGACGCCGACCGCGGCGCCGAGGCGGTCGCCGCGCTGTCGCGCGCGGGCGTGCGGCATCGCGGACTTCTCGCTCGGCCAGCCGAGCCTGGACGAGGTCTTCCTCGCCCTCACCGGCCACCCGGCCGAGGCCCGATTCGATCGCGGAGCAGGAGGCGGCGGCATGAGCGACGCTCGAGACCGGCGCCGACGACCGGCGCCGACGAAGCCGCGGTCCGCAAGGCGATCGCCTCGACCGCGCGGCCGCCGCGGCCGAGCGCGGTGTCCGCCGCGCTCACGTTCGGCTGGCGCGGCGATGCTGAAGGTCAAGCACGTCCCCGAGCAGCTGCTCGACGTGACGATCACGCCGGTGATGTTCGTGCTCATGTTCACGTACCTGTTCGGCGGCGCGATCGCGGGCTCGACCGGCGAGTACCTGCGACTACATCCTGCCCGGCATCCTCGTGATGTCGGTGCTGTTCACCACCGTCTACTCCGGCGTGGCGCTCAACACCGACCTCACGAAGGGCGTCGTCGACCGCTTCCGCTCGCTGCCGATCTGGCGGCCCGCGCCGCTGGTCGGCTCGCTGCTCGGCGACAGCGTCCGCTACGTGCTCGGCGGCGTGGTGATCATCGTCCTCGGCGTGATCCTCGGCTACCGACCCGACGGCCGGCGTCGCCGGCGTCGCTCGCCGCGCTGGCGCTCGTGGTCGTCTTCGCGTTCGGCCTCTCGTGGGTGTTCACGACGCTCGGGCTGCTGATGCGCTCGCCGAACGCGGTCATGAACGCGGGCTTCATGAGCATCTTCCCGCTCACGTTCCTCTCGAACGTGTTCGTGGACCCCGACACGCTGCCGAACGGGCTCGAGGACTTCGTCGATGTCGAACCCGATCTCGATCCTCGCCACGGCGTCGCGCGGGCTGATGGAGGGCAACGCCGAGATGGGCGACATCATGATCGTGCTCGGCACCGCCGCGGCGATCACGGCGATCTTCGCGCCGCTCACGGTGCGGCTCTACCGGCGCGGCTGACGCTGTCGGCTCCGGGCCGCGCGGCGGCAACCGCGCGGCCCGTGTCGAGTGAGCCGGCCGGAGGGAGCGTCTCGCTCCGGGGCAGGAGAACGAATCGCCGCAATTCCGGCGCCTCGGTCGGGAGTGACGAGGCCGACCTGCGGCCGCCCGTAGGGGAGAAGCCGGTGGTCTCGATGATTGTGTCGGCGTGCCCAGGGGCGTGCTCAACCCCGCTGGACGGGTGTCGGGCGCGTCCGGGGCGCTCCTGGACGGGTGTCGGTGGGACCTATTTGTCCCAGTCGAAGTCGCGCGGCGGGCGCTGCTCGAACCACAGGCGGTCGTGCTCGGGCGTCTCCTGGAGGAACTCGGGCGTCTCCTCGAGGACGTCGTCGGCCTCGGGCTCCGCGGCCGGCTGCTGGTGCTCGAGCGTCTCGCTTGCCGGGACCTCCTCCGGCTGGTCCTCGAACCACGCGTCCCCGGCCTGCGCTTCCGGCTCCGAATCCGGCTCGGGTTCGGCGACCTCCGGCGGGGGCTCCACGGGCGCGTCCGCCTCGACGGGCGGCGGCTCGTCTTGCCCGCCGTCCGGGCTGGCGAACTCGGCCTGGCGCGGCGCCCCGAGCGCCTCGCGCTCCTGCGCCTCGACCTCGGTCGGGTCGGCACCGTGGGCGCGCTTGAGCTCCAGGTGCTCGCGGATGGCGTCGTCCAGCAGTCCCATGCCTGTCCTGAAAGGCTACTCGGCCGACGCGACGCCGTGGACGTCTCGCGGCCGGCGGGCGCTCCCGGTGGCCCGCACGGTCTGGTTCTTGCCCGCGCGCTTGGCCTCGTAGAGCGCGCCGTCGGCCGCCGCCACGAGCGCGTCCTTGTCGGCCGTCGCGGCGGTGTTGAGCGAGGCGACGCCGAACGAGGCGGTGACCTGGAGCTTGCCGCCGCCGGCGAGCGGCAGCTCGAGCGCCTCGATTCGCCGACGGACGCGCTCGGCGAAGCGGTAGGCGCCCTCGAGGTCGGTCTGCGGGAGGGCGACCGCCATCTCCTCGCCGCCGTAGCGGGCCGGCTCGTCGATCTCGCGCGACGAGTGCCGGAGCACGCGCGCGACCTCGCGCAGCACCGTGTCGCCCTGGATGTGCCCGTACGTGTCGTTGACCTGCTTGAAGTTGTCGAGGTCGAGCATGATCAGGCCCATCTCCTGGTTGTACCGGCGGGCACGCTCGACCTCGGCCGTCATCACCTCCTGGAAGCGCCGGTGGTTGAAGAGCCCGGTCAGCTCGTCGGTCACCGCCTGGCGCTGGACCGTCTCGTGCAGGTCGACGTTCTCGACCGACACCGCCGCCCCACTGGTGAGATAGGCGAACAGGTCGCGCTCGCCGTGGGTGAACGCGCGGTCCGCGCGCGCCACGGAGACGATGCCGATCACCTGGTCCGACTCCTCCAGCGAGCCCAGCGGCGCTGCCAGCGCGCTCACCTCGCCGAGCTGGATCTCGGCGATCTGGCCGGCGTCGATGACCGCCGCCTCGGCGGCGTGGAGCGCGCGCTCGAACTCCTGCGGCCGGCCGGTGCGGGCCACCTCCTGCAAGAGGTTGTCCGGCCCGCGCATGCTGGCCCGCCCGGCGGACGCGCCGATCCCCTCGACGGCCGTCTGGACGACGATCTCCATCACGCCCACGCGGTCGAGACCGGCGGCGAACGACTCGCCGACGCGCCGGAACGACTCCTCGAGCCGGGTGCGCTCGCGCTGGAGCTCCTCGATCTGGGCCTCGAGCTGGCGGGCCATCGAGTTGAACTCGCGCCCGAGGGCGGCGAACTCGTCGGCGCCGTCGACCGGGACGTCGACCGAGAAGTCGCCGCGCCCGAGCCGCTGGGCGGCGACCAGGAGCCGCTGGATCTCCGACTGCAGGCGGCGCGAGATGGCGACCGCGAACAGCGCGGCGAGGATCAGGAAGGCGATCACCGCCAGGACCGCGAGGATCGTGGTGCCGTCGCGCAGCGACGCAGCGTCCTGCTCGTCGAGCAGGAGCCGGATGTCGACCTCCCCGCCGACGGCGGGCGCCGTGAAGCCGCGCACCCGGTTCTTGTCGCCGTCGACCATCACCGAGCCCGATTCCGGCAGGTCGCTCGGAACGCCCGCCGCGGAGGACTCGATGCGCTCGCCACCCATGAACATGACCACGCTGGCCCCGGTGAGGTCCTCCACCCGGCGGCCGAACGCCTCCGGCGAGAGCATGGCGACGGTGATCTCGCCCTGCTCGACGCCCTGCGCGTTCACCAGCGGCCGCACCGCCGGCGCCACGGCGGGCCGGCTGCCGGCGTCGAAGTCGCCGAAGCCGTCGAGGCGCAGGTCCACGTACTGGGCCGACTGCTGAGCCCTCAGCGCCTCGAGCCGAGCCTGCACGGCCTGCCGATCACGCGCCGCCCGGGCGTCGGCGAGCGGCTGGTCGTCGGCGATCGTGCTGGCGACGGTGGCGGCCTCCGAGCGCTCCTCGGTCAGCACGCGCGTGGCCACCACCAGCGCCGTCGACAGCCGGGCGTCGGTGTTGCTCTCCTCGGTCCTGATCACGAGCACGACCAGGACGACGACCATCGTCAGCATCGGCACGACGACGCTGACGACGAAGAACAGCCGGAGGCGGCTCCGGAAACTCGGGGTGAGGAGCGAGCGCAAGCTCATGGGGCGTCGCACAACATCGTGCCAGCTACAATCGCAGCTTCCACGGCGTGGCACCAAAACCCTGCTCCACGCCACGCAGCTCGGGGCTATAGCTCAGTTGGGAGAGCGCCTGGATCGCACCCAGGAGGTCGGGGGTTCGAGTCCCCCTAGCTCCATCGCCCGGCTTTCCGCTAGAACGCCGTGCCGCGCACGCGCGGGTCGAGCCGCCCGAGGATTGCGTCGGCCAGCATCCCGAGGACGATCAGGAGCACCGTCGTCCACAGCGCGGCCGCGATGACGATCGGCAGGTTGATGGCGCTCTCGCTGTTGTGGCCGATCGCAGCCCACACGTAGTGGAAGAACCCGGGGACCGAGAACACCCGCTCGACGAGAATGACGTTGGTGAGGAACAGCGGCAGCGTGACGGGTGCGAAGGAGATCGTCGCGCCGAACGTCGGCCGGCCGACGTGGCGGCGCATGACCCTGCCGAAGGGCACGCCCTTCGCGACCGCGGTCCGGACGTAGTCCTCCTGGGTGATCTCGCGGGCCATGGCCAGCGTCAGCCGCAGGCACATGCCGGCCAGCGGCGCGGCCAGGACCAGCCACGGGACGAGCAGCGTGCGCAGCCACGTCCACGGATCCGTGAACGGCGAGGCCCAGCGCGGCGCGGCGTCGAAGAAGACGGGGACGGGGAAGATCCCGAATACGGGGTTGAAGAGGTACAGCAGCGCGAGGCCCACGAAGTACACGGGCGCGCAGTAGGCCAGTACGGCTCCCGTCCGTAGCGCGCGGGCCCGCAGCGTCCGCGGGTGCCCGGCACACCACAGCCCACCCAGGACGCCGACGACCACGCCGATGACGATCGACCCGGCCAGAAGCCAGACGTCGGCCGCCATGCTGCGCTGCCACACGACCCGGAGGGGCGTGCAAGTGCCGCTGGGCCTGGCGGTGGACCCGGTTCCGCCGGGCGGTGCACAGCCGAAGTCGAGGTGCAGCAAAGCGCGGTCGAGGTCGTGCACGATCCCGCCCAGCAGCGGGTCGCCGGGCGGATAGAGATCCGGCCGCAGGATCCGCAGCCCGCCGTAGATGACGACGGCCACGGCAACCAAGACGACAGGGGCGAAGGCGATGCGTCGTGCGAGACCTCCCACTGGGGGATCATGGCGCAGGCCGGGTGATGTGCTCGCCATCATCGCCGTCAAGATGTTCCGATGGCGTCCTACGCGGTGAATCCGAAGGCGGTCGAGCGGGCTCGGGAGCTGATCGACGCCCGGCAGTACGTGCTCGAGAGCGACTGGGGGGAGGCTCAGCCGCGGGCGGCGGCCGAGAACTCGTTCCTCGCCTCGCACAGCTGGGAGGAGTACGCGGGGTGGCACCTCGGGCTGACCGAGGGGGCGTCCGACGAGACGAAAGGGCGGTACGCGTTCGTGTACGGCGACTTCCGGCGCCTGCACCGCACGGGCCTGATCGCTTGTGTGTACCGGGCCGCCGAGTGGCGCCACAAGGAGATCGAGCTCGCGGCCCACGAGCTGCTGCAGCACCTGGACGCCAAGAGCGCGTGAGCCTGGCCGGCGGCCCGGCCGAGGTGGACTCCCACCTCGGCCAGGCGTAGGCCGGAGCTACCCCTACCAGAGGCGCTTGTAGCTCACCGTCGCGTCGCCGAGCTTCAGGCCCTCGGTGAATGCCGTCACACCGAACGCCGCGTTGAGCGCGCCGGCCGCGACGCCGGTCAGCGTGGCCCCGACGGGGCCGACCGAGAGGCCGCCGCGCGACCACGAGATGCGCGCGGTCGAGAAGTCCAGGTCGAGGATCGGGACGCGTGCGTCGCCGACCTGCGCCGTCAGGACCTCCTCGGCCACGTCGATCTCGAAGTCGGTCAGCTCGACGACGGTGTCGCCGGCCGTCAGCGAGATGCCGCCGCTGTGCTCGATGACGCCCGAGCGCAGCGCCCGCTTGAAGCTGTTGGTGATCGGGAAGGCGAGCTCGTCGGCCGCCAGCGCCTTGGCCGGCTCGATCGGGGCGGCCGTGACCCCGAGGCTGGTGAGAGCGGCGACCGCACCTGCGTCCAGCTTGAGCGTGGTTGCTCCGTACTTCTTCTTCCCGTGGTGCTTGCCGTCGTAGTGCTTGCCGTGCCAGCTGTGCTTGCCGTGGTGCGAGCGGTGCTTGCCGTCGCGGTCGTGGGCTGCCGCCGGGCCCGCGACCAGGGCGACCACCGCAATGGCCGCGACGAGCGACGAGAGCAACGTGCGGGGGACCATGCGTAACCTCCTGGAAGGGGATGAACGCCCGAGGTACGGCGCGGCTCGCCGTTCCGGTCAGGGAGCTGGCGCATTGGAGTTCTCGTAGCGTTCTTTGCCGGCGCTTCACCTTCGGTTGGCGGACGCTTGGCCGCTGCCTCGCCACGCTGCGGCAATGAAGAACCTTCGCCGAGCCACACCCATCGTCGTGGCCGCCGCCGCGCTCCTCGCGGCGCCCGCGGCCTCCGGCGCCCCCGTCCGCGAGTTCGAGGGCACCGTCGTGTCCGTGAACCGCGACAACCGCACGTTCCGCCTGCACGACACCGAGCGCGGCACGAAGCGCATCAAGGTCACCTCCCGTACCCGCTTCGAGCGGGTCGCCGGCTTCGCCGGGCTGCGCAAGGGCATGACGCGGATCGAGGCGACGGTGCGCCGCCGCGACGGCCGCTGGGTCGCGATCGAGGTCGAGCGCTCGGGTGGCGGCGGCCAGCACGGCGGCGGCGACGGTCCCGACGACGACTGACCCGTCGCCCTAGCTTCCTCGCAACCCGCAAGAGGAGCGTGAAGGGTCAGACCCCCCTTGAATCTCCGCAACTCGAGGGGGGCCTGACCCCTTAGGGGTTTAGGCAGACGCGGGCTGGTTCCCGCCGCCGCCGCGCGCCTTGATGGCCACGAAGGCCGCGGCGCCGGCGCCCGCGAGGATCAGCGGCACGCGCCGGATGAACGGCGTGCGCTTGGCGACCTGGTAGGCCGCCGTGCCCTTAGCTGCCTTGCGGGCGCCCTTGGTCGCCTTGCTCGCAGCCTTGAGCTTCAGGTAGGTGCCCAGGAGGTCGGCCGCCTGGGACTTGCGGCTCTTGCGTCGTCTGATGCGCATGCAAGCGACGTACCCACCAGCGGCTCCCTCCTACCATCGCTGCGGAATGCGTCGCCCAGCCTTCCGCCGCGCACGCCCGCCGATCCTCGAGCTGATCGTGGCGTGGGACGGCGGCCCGGCCCCGGCGCTGCCCGACGGAGAGCCGGACGCGGCGCTCGTCGAGGCCGTCGAGGCGGGCGTCGCCGACGCCGAGCTCGCCCGCGCGGCCGTGCACGCCGCGTCCGACCGCGCGTCGCTCGAGCTGGGCATCGCCGTGCTCGGCGACACCGGCGACGAGCGCGACGCCGAGGTGCTCGAGACGCTTGCGCGGCACGCCGCGCTGGGGCCGGCCGCGGGCGAGGCGCTGGCGTCCGTCCTCGGCGACCCCGTGCAGGGCTGGTGGCGCGTGGCGTGCGTGTCGAGCGGCGCGGGCAAGACCACGGCCGTGCACCGGCTGGCGGCGCTGCGAGGGCTCCCGGAGGACGCCCGCGCCTGGCTCCTGCGCCACGGCCTCGAGGGGATCGACCCCGAGCACGCCGCACGAGCCTGCGCCGAGAGCGGCCGGCTCGAGGAGGCGCTCGACGGCCTCGTCGACGACGCGCTGCTCGACGGCGCCTGCCGGATCCTCAGCGGCCTGATGCGCGCGGACGAGATGGCGGCCTACGAGCCCGCCCCGCGTGTCGCGCACGTGGTGCTCGACGTGCTCGCCGGCCGCGCGATGACGCTCACGCGGGAGATGGCCGTGGAAGACCTGCGCGGCTGGGCCGAGGACTTCGAAGAGCACGTCGTGATCGCCGAGCGCTGCGCGCGCCTGCTCGGCCGCGCCTGACGGTGCTCCGCGTCATGGCCCTGGCGGTGGCGTTCGCCGCAATCGCCGTGTTCCTCGTCGCGCGCGCGGGCGACGAGACGCTGCCGGCGAGCGTGCCGGTGGTGCCGACGCCGCCCGGCCCGGCGGGCGAGGACAGCTCGCCGGTGCCCGATCCGTTCGCCTGGGATCCCGAGCGCGAGGACGAGTTCGCCCGCCGCGCGGCGGCCGGCAACGCCCACGCCCTGTACGCGCTCTCGCCCGGCGGGGTTGTGGCCACCGCCGAGCGCACGGCGCGCTGGCGGGCGAGCGTGGAGCGCGCCGCCGCCGAGGCTGAGATGGACGCGGACGTGCTCGAAGGGCTGGTCTTCCTCGAGAGCGGCGGGCGGGAGGACGCGCGAGCGCCGGGCAGCCTCGAGAGCGCCGTCGGCCTGACCCAGATCCTGGCCGAGACCGGGCAGAACCTGCTCGGCATGCGCGTCGACCTCGAGCAGAGCGAGCGTCTCACGCGCCTGATCGCCCGCGCCGAGGGACGCGGACGGCCCGCACGTGCGGCCGCGCTGCGCGAGCGGCGGGCGCAGGCGGACGAGCGCTTCGACGGCGCCGAGGCGCTGGCGGCCACCGCGCGCTACCTGGGCCTCGCCGGCGAGCGCTTCGGGCGCCAGGACCTGGCGTTCGTCTCCTACCACATGGGAATCGGCAACCTCGAGAGCGTCCTGCGCGACTTCACGGGCGATCCGGAGACGCCGATCCGCGACGTCGTCTCCGACGCCGAGCTGACCTACGCCGAGGTGTACTTCGACTCCACGCCGCGCCGGCACCGGCGCGCCTACGCCCGGCTCGCGAGCCTCGGCGACGACTCCTCGAACTACTGGTGGAAGGTCGCCGCCGCCGTCGAGATCATGCGCCTGTGGCGGGAGGACGGCGCCGAGCTCCAGCGACTCGACGCGCTGCACGGCGCGAAGGCCTCGGCCGAGGAGGTGCTGCACCCGCCCGGCGAGACGCCCGCCTTCGGCACGCCCGGCGAGCTGCAGGACGCGTGGGACGCCGGCGACATCGTCGCGTTCCCCGCCGCGGAGGCCGTCACCGGGCTGCGCCGTGCGCGGCAGATGGGTGAGCTGGGCCGGCGCCTCGGGCAGCCGGTCGGGCTCTACCGCGGGCTGCGGCCGGAGGCGCTGGCGCTCGCGCTCTACGTCGGTGCGCAGGTCCGCTCACTCGGCGGCACGGCGCCGCTGATCGTCACCTCGACCGTGCGCGACCAGGGGTACCAGGACGCGCTCGTGCGCCGCAACCGCGAGGCGACGCGCAGCTACTCGCTGCACACGACCGGCTGGGCGTTCGACGTGCTGCGCGAGTACCGCTCGCGCCGCCAGGCGCTGGCGTTCCAGTTCGTGCTCGACCGGCTGCGGACGCTGAACGTGATCGCGTGGGTGCGCGAGCCGCGCGCGATCCACGTCACCGCAGCCGACGACGCCGAGGTGCTGCTGCCGCTGCTGGAGCGGCTGCCCTAAGCGGCGCTGCGCTCCTCCTCGGCGGCGGGGGCGCTGGCCGCGGCCCGGGCCTCGTACCCGGCACGAGCGGCGAGATCGGTGCGCTGCAGCGCCTCATCTGCCTTGAACGCGCGGGCGAGCGCGTCTCGGATTCCCCGCGGCAGCATGGCGCCCAGCTTCATCAGCACGCCGGCCCGCCGGGGGACGTAGACGTCGAATCGCGGCCGCTGGAGCGCAGCCACGGCCGCCGCCGCAACGTCCTCGGGCGCGAGCCGACGCAGGGTGCGCGCATCCGGAACGCCCGCGGTGAGCTCCGTCCGGACGAAGTACGGCATCACGACGGTGATCTCCACGCCCGTACCCCGCAGTTCGGCGCGCGCTGCCTCGGACAGGCCCACCACGCCGTGCTTGGTCGCCGCGTACGTGCCCAGCATGGCGAAGCCGCTGCGGCCCGCGAGCGAGGACACGTTGACGATGTGGCCGGTCCCTCGCGGGACCATCCGGCGCATCGCCTCCTGCGTGCCGTGGATGACCGCACGCAGGTTGAGGTCGATCTGCCGGGCGACGCTGTCGGAGCTCTCCTCCACGAGCGGCTTGACGACCATGATCCCGGCGTTGTTGACGAGCACGTCGAGCGGGCCGAGCCGGCGCTCGACCTCGTCGAGGAACTCGGTGAAGCCGGCGTGGTCGGTGACGTCGAGCGCGAGCCCGAGCGCGTCGCCTCCGAGGCCGGCGGCCGCGGTCTCCGCGGAGGCGCGATCGAGGTCGCCGAGAGCGACGCGCGCCCCCTCGCGGGCCGCGGCCTGGCCGATTGCACGGCCGATGCCGCGGCCGCCGCCGGTGATGGCGACGACCGTGCCGTTCAGGGAGCGCGTGACTCGAGCCATGGACCTGAACGCTAGCGGTCGGTCCGGAAATAGACTCAGGTACGTGACGCCTGTCACATCCAGCTTCCGCCACGCCGGCCGGCGGCTCGCGTACAGCTCGTACGGCGACGGGCCGCGGCTGACGGTGCTCCTCCACGGCCTCCTGTTCAGCCGCCGGATGCACGACGAGCTGGCGCGCGCGCTCGCCGCGCGCGGCCATCGCGTGGTCACGCTCGACCTGCTCGGGCACGGCGCCTCCGACCGGCCGGTGGACATGAACCGCTACTCGATGACCGAGTTCGGCCGCGAGGTGATCGCGCTGCTCGACCACCTGGGCGCCGAGGAAGCGGTCGTGATGGGCACGTCGCTGGGGGCGAACACGACGCTCGAGGCCGCCGCCCTGGCGCCGGAGCGCCTGCGCGGCATCGTCGTGGAGATGCCCGTGCTCGACAACGCGCTGCTCGGGTGCGCGGTCGCGTTCACGCCGCTGATGCTCGGCCTGACCTTCGGACGGCGGCCGATGCGCGCGCTGGCCTCGCTCGCGCGGCGGGTGCCGAGCCGCGGCCTGCCGTGGCAGGCCGACGTGCTGCTCGACCTCATCCGCCAGGAGCCCGAGCCGGGCGCCGCCGTCATCCAGGGCCTGTTCTTCGGCCGCGTGGCGCCGCCTGTCGAGGAGCGGCGCGCGCTGCGCACGCCGGCGCTCGTGATCGGCCACCGGCACGACATCGTGCATCCGTTCTCCGACGCGGGGAACCTCGCCGACGAGCTGCCGAACGCGCGGCTGCTGCTGGCGGACTCGATCGTCGAGCTGCGCCTGGCGCCCGATCGGCTCACCGACGAGATCGCCGCGTTCCTCGACGAGTGCTGGCGCCCGCGGGCGGCCCGCGGCGGCCGCCGGGCGACCGCCTAGCTAGCGCACCTTGGCGAAGCGCTGCACGGCTGCCATCAGCTCGTCGAGCTTCTCGGTGCCACCGTCGCCGTCGGCGACGGCGTCGGCCACGCAGGTGCGCACGTGGGCGTCGAGCACGTGCACGGCGACCTGCTCGAGCGCGGTCTGGACGGCGGCCACCTGGGTGAGGACGTCGACGCAGTAGGCATCCTCGTCGACCATCCGCTGCAGGCCGCGGACCTGGCCTTCGATCCTGCGGAGGCGGTTGTGCACTGCCCGGGCGTCGGCCTGCATGGCGGGCATGATACCCCGCAGGGGTAATTTGCGTGGCTACACTCAGCCGCCGTGGCTCACCGGCAGGAGGAAAAGGAGCGTCGCCGCCAGGAGCGGCTCGAGCGCGAGCGGGCGGAGAAGGCCAAGGTCGCGCGCCGCAAGCGCCTGCAGCTCGCCCTCGGCGGGCTCGCGGCGATCGCCGCCGCGGCGGTCGTCGTCCTGCTCGTCTCCGGCTCGCTCGGCGGCGACGACAGCGCCGCGGAGCCGTCGGCGCCGGCGAGCGACGTCACGCTCCCCGAGCAGGAGATCGGCGACCTGCAGCAGGCGGCCAAGGCCGCGTCGTGCACGCTGCGCAACCCCGACATCGAGGGCAGCACGCACGAGACCAAGGCGTTCCGGGCCTCCGACTACGAGACGAACCCGCCGACCTCCGGCAACCACGCCCCCGACTGGTACCAGGACGGCGTCTACGAGCCCGGCACCACGCCTGAGCTCGGCAAGCTCGTGCACACGCTCGAGCACGGGCGGATCGACGTCCAGTACAAGGCCGGCACGCCGGCCGAGACCGTGGCGCAGCTCGAAGCGCTGCTCGCCGAGCAGAGCGAGGGCTACCACATGCTCCTGTTCGAGAACACCACGAACATGGACGCCGCCGTGGCCGCCACCACCTGGGGCCACTCGCTGACCTGCAACGAGATGAACGACCAGGTCTTCGACGCACTCCGCACGTTCCGCGCCGAGTACATCGACCAGGGCCCCGAGAACGTTCCCTAGCGGGTCCGGACGGCCCGCCGCGCTGGCAGTATCCCGACCGCATGGATGTGGAGCTCAGCTACTGCGTGATCAACACCGAGCGGCGCCAGCTGCTGAGCTACTGCCTCGACGCGATCGCGCGTGAGCGGTCGACGGTGTCGTTCGGGACCGAGACGCTCGTGCTCGACAACGCGTCGGACGACGGCTCGGCCGACGCCGCGCGCTCGCACGCCGCGACCACCGACGTGATCCCGCTGCGCCGCCGCCGCGACAGCAGCGAGAATGCCGCCGACCTGCTGCGCCGGGCGCGCGGGCGGTTCTGCCTGCTGCTCGACGAGGACTCCGAGCTCGAGCCCGGGGCGACCGCGGCGCTCCACCGTGCGCTGTCCGGCGCCGACGCGGCCGGTGCCGCAGCGGCGACGCTGGTCAACCCCGAGGGGGTCGTGCAGCCGTCCGCATGGCGCTTCCCGAGCCGCTGGACGCGCGCGCTGGGCCGGCTCGGGGTCGGTCGCCGCATGCTCGTCCAGAGCCAGGGCGAAGGCGTGAGCACCGTCGACTGGGCGCCGGCGTCGGCGCTGCTCGTGCGCCGCTCGGCCGCCGAGGCCGTGGACTGGTTCGGCGCCGACGAGATCGAGTTCTGCCGCCGCCTGCGGCGCCGCGGCTGGGACGTCCTGCACGTGCCCGAGGCGCGCGCCGTGCGCCACGACGCGCCATGAGCGACCCCGGTGCCAGCCTCGGCTGGCGCGCCGCCCGCGGCTGGGGAGCGGTCGCCGACGCCGCCGACCGGCAGGGCCGCGTTCGCCCGCTGTGCGTGCTCCTGCTGCCCGTGGCGCTCGAGGCGTTCGAGTTGCGCGAGCGCGCCGAGGACCTGCTGACGGCGCCCGGCGTCGGCGCCGTCGACCCGCCGCGGCTCTCCTACACGGCCACGCGCCGGCTCGGCGAGGCGGTCGCGGACGGCCTCGCGGGCGTGCAGGCGCGCCGCATGCGCCTTCCCGGCTTCCCGCGCGTGCTCGTGGTGTTCGACGCCCTGCAGTACCCGCTCGCCCGGGCGCTGATCGCGCTCCACCCGGACGCTGAGCTGTGGTACGGGCCCGCGCCCGACGCGTCCGGGCCGTTGCACGACCTCGCCGCCGAGCGCGCAGCGCTGCGCGTCGAGCGCGGCGACGGGCCCGCGCGTACGCAGAACCTCCCGCTGTGGGAGCGCATGGAGGCGCTCGGGATCGAGAGCGGCCGGCTCGGCTCCGAACGCGCCGACGTGCGTTAGCGCCCCGTCGGCACGGAGCGGATGCGCGGTCGGACGCCGCGCAGGATGTCGGCGATGTTGAGCGTGATCTGCGACACCTGGCGGTCCTCGAGCCGCTGCGCCCACTCCGGCAGCCCGACGCGGATCATCACGCCGTCGCCGAGCTCCGTGGAGGCGAGCGCCGGGAGCGCGGGCGGCGGGAGCTCCTCGGGAACGCCCTCGGTCTCCTCGGGCGGCGCGGTCTCGACGCCGAGCGCGGCCTGGAGCTGCGCGCGGCCGGACGCCGGCGGGCGGCTCTCCTCGAGCACGCTGAAGCCCTCGAGCGCCCCGTCGAAGCCCTCGAGCACGCCTGCCCCGGCGTCGCCGCCGATCAGCGCGAGGGTCGCGGGCGCGTCGGCGCGGCGCAGCGGCTCGAGCCGCGTGCCGAACGGGTCCTGCGGCGAGGGCTGCGTCGGCCGCACGAGCTGCCCGGCTGACCGGGCGTCGTTGCGCACCACGGTCACGCCGCGCCGCAGGCTCTCGGTGCCGAAGCTGGCGAGCCGCCCGCCGTCGACCACGTAGCGGCGCAGCCGCCGCGCGTACGGGCGCGTCACCCAGCGCTCGGCGCCGGCCAGCAGCACGCCGCGGCGGTCCGAGGCCCGCGGGCCGGTCGAGAGCGCGAGGTCGAGGTCGGTCGTGAGGTCGTAGCGGATCCTCGCGCGGTCGAGGTGGGCGAGCAGCGGCGCGACGTTGCGCACGAGGTCCTCCGGCAGGCCGCCGGCCAGCACGCGCGGCCAGTTGACCGGCCGGCTCGACGGCAGCGTGTTCGGCACCCCGTCGCCGTCCTGGTCGACCTCGTCGGTGCCGAACCAGGTCATGACGGGCACGACGACGAGCATGTTCGCCCGGCGGCGCGACTGCACCGGGATCGGCACGGCCGTCGACTGCCTCCCGGCCGTCAGCTCGAGCACGTAGAGGCCGGAGTTGCCGGTCGGCGCCCGGAACTCGACCGGCTGGCCGGCCGCCTCGCGGCCGCGGAGGACCGCCTTGCGCGTGCCGACGCGGCGCAGGAGCCAGCGGTACGGGCGCCGGCGGGCGTCGACGTTGATCCGCACCAGCCGCTTCGCGGTCACCGGCCGCGCGGGCGGCTCGGCGACGATTCCCCGCACGGTGATGCCCGGGCGCCCGCGCGACTGGCCCGGCAGCGGCGGGAGCTCGGCGGGGGCGCGGCCGAGGTTGCCGGCGCGGTCGCGGGCGCTTACCTGCACGAGATAGACGCCCGCGGGCGCCGGGCTCCCGTCCACACGCCCGTCCCAGGTGAGCGTGCGCGTGCCGCGCACCGGCGGGAGCTCGGCGACGACCCGCGGCTCGCCGCCGTCCATCCGCACGATGCGAGCGCTCTTCGGGCGCCCCACCGGCACGTCGCGGACCTCGATCCGCAGCGGCCCAGGCCGCGGGCCGACGATCGGGCCGGGCGCGATCGTGCGCACGCGCGGCCGTGGCGGCGCGGTGTCGACGACCGTGGTCCGGGGCGGGATCACCGAGCGACCTTCGCGCCGCAGCGTCACTCGCATCCGGTAGCGGCCGTCCGGCGCTCGGATGCCGGCGTCGGTGCGCCCGTCCCAGCGCAGGGCGAGCGCCGAGGGCGGCGCCACGCTCGCATCGTCGGCGAGGCGCCGCACGGCGTTGCCGCTGCCGTCGACGACGTCGACCGAGATCCGGCCCGGCTCGCGCAGCGTGACGCGGAACTCGGCGACGTCGCGCGCGCCGTCGCCGTTGGGCGAGAACACGCGCTCGAGCGAGCGCACCTTCGCGACGGCGGCCTCACCCTTGATCCGCTGGGCGGCGAAGAACGCCGCGAACGTCGCGCCGACGAGCACGACGAAGACCGCGCGCGCCAGCCAGGTCACCTAGGACGTCCTCAGGGAGATTGGTCGCCGCCGAGGATGACGACGACCTTCGACGGCTGGCCGCTGTTGGTCGCGTCCGTGGCATCGGCGAGCGCCTGCGTCTCCGGGTCGATCACCTCGAGCGCCGTGATGTCGAGGATCGCGCCGACGTCCCGCGCCTGCCGGCGCTCGCCGTCGGCGTACAACACGACCGAGTCCTGGCGCTGCTGGTCGGTGTTGTTGCCGGTCCGGATCATGCCCTGCTCCTCGGAGTAGCCCTCGTCGATCAGCTTGTCGCGCGACTGCGACGCCAGGCCCTCGGTGGGCGTGCCGTTGAGCACCGTGACGACCGTCTCCGGCCGCGCCGCGGCGGCCGCCTGGCCTCCGCCGCCACCACCGCCGCCGCCGGTGGACGCCTCGGTCGTGGGCTCGGCCGTGGTGTTGGGCGGGGGCTCCGGATCGTCCCCGCCGAGGACGAAGACCGGGATCACGATCGCGGCGGCGATCACGCCCACGGCGAGCAGGGTGAGGACCGTCATGCGCGCGGCCCGCGACGGCTCCTGGGCCGTGCGGCGGGGCGGCGCTGCCGGGCGGCGCGGCGGCAGCGTGGTCGAGCGCGCCGCGGACGCGCGCAGCGGCGCTGCCGGCCGCGGCTGCGGGCGGGGCGTGGCCCGCGGGATCGCCACCGGGGCGGCGACGCCGTTGCCGGCCACCGCCGGAGCGTCCTCGGTGTCCTCAGTCCGCGAAGGCTCGTCGTCGTCCGGCGCGCGATCGGGCTCCGTGGAGGGCGGTGCCTCGCCGTCGCTCGACGCGGGCGCAGGCTCCGCGGAGGGCGGCTGCGCGTCCCCGTCGCCCGCCGCGGGCGGCGGCGGCGCGTCGGCGGGCGCTGGCGCAGTTGTCGCCACGGGACCGGCTGGGGCGGCCGCCGTAGCCTCCGCCGGGGCTGCTTCGGCGTCGGCAGGCACCGTGGCAGGCTCCGCTGACTCCTCGTCCGCACGCGCGGGGGCGGCGACCGCCGCGGCCACGCGGGCCATCGCGACCGCGGGCCGCGGGCCCATCGGCACGGCCGGCGGCGCGGTCGCCGGACGGCCGTTGCCGGCGGTCACGGGCTGTGCGGGCCCGACGGCGCCGGACCGCGCGGGCGCCGGCGCTGGGACGGCCTGGCGCACCTCCTCGGCCTGCGCCACGACCCGCGCCTCGAGTTCCTGCGCGCGCTCGGGAGCGCGGCCCGCCCAGTCGCGCAGCCGCTTGAGCTCGCGGGCTTGAGCGAAGTACAGGAGGGTCAGCACGGCCAGGCCGAGGAACGCGGCGAGCCCGACGTAGGCTCCGTACTGCTCGACCTGGTCCTGGAGGGAGAACGCGAAGAGGACGACCATGGACCGAGCCGCTGAGTCTAGGAGGCGAGCCGGTCGCCGGCCGCCTCGGGGGTCACGGACCCGTTCGTCGCGGGCGCCGGAGCGGCTGCCTCGGCGGCCCGAACGGCACCCAGCTCGTGCACCTTGGCCGCCAGCGTGGCGGCGTCGCCCTGGAGCACGAGGTAGTTGATCTCGTCGAAGCTCTGCTCGACCCATTCGGGGTTGACGGCGGGCCGCTGCGCGCGCAGGATCTTGGCCGCAGGCGTCGGCTCCGGGCGCTCGTAGGGGTTGAACAGCTCCTCGTGCAGCTTCTCGCCCGGGCGCGCCCCGACGATCTCGATCGCGATGTCGCGGCCCGGCTCGAGGCCGGAGAAGCGGATCATGTCCCGCGCGAGGTCGAGGATCGCCACCGGCTGGCCCATCTCGAGCACGAACACCTCGCCGCCGAGGGCGAGCGACGCCGAGCGGACCACGAGCTGGACCGCCTCGGGAATCGTCATGAAGAAGCGCGTCATGCCGGCGTCGGTGACCGTCACCGGCCCGCCGTTTGCGATCTGGCGGCGGAAGATCGGCACCACCGAGCCCGACGAGCCGAGCACGTTGCCGAAGCGCACCGCGGTGAACGCGGTGTCGGGGTAGCGGGCGTCGGCCGCCTCGACCGCCCACTCGGCGAGCGCCTTGGACGCGCCCATGACCGTCGCGGGCGCGACCGCCTTGTCGGTCGAGACGAGCACGAACACCTTGACGCCGAAGTCGCCCGCGACCCGCGTCATGACGCGCGTGGCGAGCGAGTTGTTGCGCACCGCCTCGACCGGGTTGGCCTCCATCAGCCCGACATGCTTGTACGCGGCCGCATGGAAGACGACCGTCGGGCGATGCTCGGCGAACACCTCGCGCATGCGCTCGCCTTCCTTGCAGTCGGCGAGCACCGTGACGGTGTGCTGCACGTGCCGGTCGTCGACCAGCTCGCGCTCGATCTCGAACAGGTTGTCCTCGGCGTGGTCGAGCAGGATCAGCTTGCTCGGGCCGACGCGCGAGATCTGGCGGCACAGCTCGGCGCCGATCGAGCCGCCGGCGCCGGTGACGAGCACCGAGCGCCCCGTCAGATAGCCGCCGGTGAGCTCGGTCTCCATCCGCACCGGCTCGCGGCCGAGGACGTCCTCGACCCGCACCTCGCGCACCTGCCGCATCAGGCGGCCGCCGTTCTGCAGCAGCTCGAACACGGTCGGCATCGTCCTTACGGGCACGCCACGCTCGCGACACGCGCGCACGACACGAGCGCGCATCGTGCCGGGAGCCGACGGGACCGCGATCAGCACCTCGTCGGGCGCGACGTCGTCGAGCACGCGCCCCAGCTCCTGCGTGCTCCCCAGCACCTCCAGCCCGCGGTCGATCCGCGCGTGCTGCTTGCGCGGGTCGTCGTCGACGAAGCCGACCGGGCGGAAGCCGAGGTCGGGGTTACGCAGGATCTCGCGCAGCAGCAGCCGGCCGCCGTCGCCGGCGCCCACGATCAGCACCGAGCGGGCGTTGCGCGGTGCCCGCCAGCCGCGCAGCGGCCGCTCGTAGGCCAGGTGCGTGGCGTAGCGCACGGCGCCCATCAGCACGAGCAAGAGCAGGCCGAAGAGCACGAGCACGCTGGTCGGCACGGTCAGCGACACGTACCCCTCGGGCGAGAGGATCTGCTTCGGCTGGAACGCGGCGACGTAGGCGACGAGCGCGATCACGCTCGCCGCGACGGACTGGCCGATCAGCAGGTACTCGCGCTGCGACGAGTACCGCATCCAGTGCCGGTAGAGGCCGAACAGCGCGAAGATGAAGACGCTGCCGCAGATCGCGAACGTGATCGTGCGCGCGAACAGGTCCTCGTAGCGGGCCGGGATCCCACCGTCGAACCGCAGGCGGTAGGCGAGGAAATAGGCCAGCGCGACCAAGCCCGCGTCCAGCGCGACCTGCGGGAGCGCGTGGCGGTTGACGGGAAAGGCCGCGGAGCTGATCCGGCGGCGCATCGCGGAGATTCTAGGGCCGTGCGCCAAAGGCGGTGTGGAGACCACCAACAGGCGACAGCAACAGGCCGGCGAGCAGGGCGGGGTCGCGGCGGCGGCGGGGCTCCTCGTCAGGCGACCGCTTGGCCAGCTTGACGTCCTCCGCGCGCGTGAGGCGGCGCAGCCGACCCGCGGCGATCAGCGCGTCGTCGACCGCACCCGGGCGCCCTTCGAACGTCGTCCACACGGGCGTGCCGAGCGCGACCGCCTCGCGGTTCATGGTGCCGCCGGCCGAGATCACGAGGTCGGCGAAGGCGATCAGCGACTGCGCGTCGATCGCGGTCTCGGGCACGATGAACCCGCCGAGCTCGGCCCGCTGCTCAGGCGTGCGCGGGAGCACGACCGTCTGCGTGCCGCGGAGGCGGTCCAGCACCGCGGCGAACAGCGGGTTCTCGAACCGGTGGTAGAGCGAGACGGCGGGCGGGGTGCGCACGACCGCGATCGGCTTCGCGGCGTCGAGCCCGAGCTCGGCGAGCACCGCGGCGTCGGGCTCGAAGTCCGCCAGGTAGTACTCCTCCTTGAGGCCGGCGTAGCGGCGCAGCTTGCGTGGCGTGGCGCCGTAGCGGGCGAGCCGCTCGGGCGGGATCGACTCGGGGACGACGACCGCGCTCGCGAGCCGACAGTTGACGGTGTGCTGGACCGTCGCCCACTCGTAGTCGAACGCGGTCGCGCTCGGGATCCGCAGCAGCGCGGCGGCGACCGTGACGTCGTTGGACCCGTGGCCGAGCGCGACGTCGATCCGCCGGCGTGCCGCCCAGTGGACGAGCGCGGCGCTGCGGGAGAGCAGCCCCACGCCCTTGGCCGCCAGCCGGCCGCCGCGGTGGCGGCCGATCGGCTCGACGCTCAAGCCGTGTCGCTCCGCGAGCGGCAGCGTCTGCGCGAAGTCGCGCGCGGTGACGAGCACCTCGGCGCCGCGCGCCTCCAGCGTCCGGATGATCGGGCGCATGACGAGCACGTGGGGGGAGTTGGTGAGGTCGACCCAGACGCGCATTTTTCGGGTGTGGCGGCGCCGAGACGGGGTACTGGCACGGCGCGGGCGGTACACCCTAGA
>CAWIRW010000005.1:0-191714 GCA_963838655.1 uncultured Solirubrobacteraceae bacterium
CGGCGCCGCGGCCGACGCGATGCGCTCCCACGGGTCGCCGTGCTGCTCGAGCCGCTCGGGGATCGTCGCGAGGGTCCAGCGGCGCGGGTGCAGGTCGGGATCGTCGAGCTCCTCCCACGCGAGCGGCGTCGCCACCGGCGCGGCCGGCTTCGCCCGCACCGCGTACGGGGTCACGGCGGTCTGGGCGTACGTGTTGCGCGCCGCGTCGACCAGCACGCGGCCGCCGCGGCCCGCCTTGCGCCAGGACGTGGTGAGCTGGTCGGGAAGCCGCTCGGCAACCTCCTCGGCCAGCTCCCCCGCCCGCTCGCGCACCGTGTTCGAGTCCGGCCCGCGACGCAGGGGCGCCACGACGTGGATCCCTCGCGAGCCGGAGGTCATCGCGTACGACGTCAGACCCCGCTCGCGGAGAAGGTCACCCACCGCCAGCGCCCCCGCGCGGATCGCCTCGAAGTGATCGTCGCCCTCGTCGGGCGGGTCGAAGTCGAACACCAGGCGGTCCGGCTGGTCGGGCTTGTCGGCCCGCGCCGTCCACGTGTGCGGGGTGATGCAGTTCTGGTTGGCGAGCCAGACCAGCGTGGCCGCCTCGCCGCCGACGGCGTGCGTGACCGTCCCGCCGCGGCGTCGCGGCACCTCCACGCGGCGGACCCAGTCCGGCGCGCCCTTCGGGATCGCCTGCTGGACCACCACCGGGTCCGCGATCCCCGTGTTCCAGCGCCACAGGTTGATCGGCCGGTCGCGCGTGTGCGGCGCCATCGCCGGCGCCACCGCCGCGTAGTACTCCGCGAGGTCGAGCTTGGTGATCCCGTCGTCCGGGAACAGCACCTTGCCGGGGTTGCTGATCCGCACCCGCCGCCGGCCTGCGCGGATCGTCGTCTCCGCCGCCACCGAGAGGGTGTACCACGGGGGCGCCGCAGCGGGCGCCCCCGTGGCCGTGAACCTACGCCGTCCGCGGGATGAACTGCAGGATGGCGTTGAGGATGCTCGCCAGCTGGCCGGCGTTCGCGCCGCCCAGGGCCGTCGGGTCGAGGATCCCGGTCAGCCCGCACAGCAGGTTGCCGAGCAGGTTGCCCGGGCCGCGCACGGCGTCGATCCGTAGGTCGATCCGGCTCGTCCTCACGCTCAGGCCGAGCAGGTTGAGGTTGATCGGCTGGATCGTGAGGTTGAGGATCGTGCAGGCGTTGGGCAGCGGCGGGATCTGCGCCGACTGCGCGCCCGTGGCGTTCGCGAGCTGCACGGGCATGCCGACGTCGCGGCGCGTGACGCTGCGGCCCATCATCCGCCCCTTCAGCGTGCCGATCGCCCGCGCCTTGCCGGCGCGGTTGACGAACCGGTCGATGGTGAACGTGCCGCGGAACTTCTTGCCGTTCTCCGCCGTGCCGGCGACGTCGACGACCTTGGACAGCGAGCCCGACTGCGCGGCAGCCGGACCGGCGGCGCCGAGCAGCAGGCCGCACGAGATCGTGGCCGCGAGGACGGCCAGACGGGTACGTGACATGGGAACCTCCCCAGTGGTGTTTACGGACCACGCACCGTTCCCCACCGCTCACCGGTGGCAAAGGTCGGGGCTCGGACATCCAAAAACCGGTTCGACGTCGCTCCGGTCGCCTGACCGAGCGGAAATCGCGACCTACTGCCAGATCTCGAGCGCACGGGCGCCCGCCCGTCGCCGGGCGCATGCGCACCCGGCGGGTCAGCGTTAGAACTCGCCCCGTCATCGACCATTGACGCGGCGAGCAGCCGCCCGTTCGCCGGGTGGCTGCCCGCACCCCGGACCGTCTCAACACCGCACCGGCGGACACATGGTCGCCCACATGGCCGGTGCCGGCGCCCGCTGGGAGTCTGCGCAGCATCGCTGGACCTCTCTCGAACCCCCTCTCGGAGGAACTCCCCCACATGCAGCCACGCAACCTCGCGGCGCGCGCCGGTAGATGGAGCGCGCAGCACCGCAAGACCGCCATCCTCGGCTGGATCGCGTTTGTCGTGTTCGCGACCTTCCTGGGCTCCAACGTCGGCCAGAAGGACCTCAAGACGGCCGAGATGGGCAACGGCGACTCCAAGCGCGCCGAGCTGATCGTCGACGCCGCCGGCTTCCCCAAGACCGCCGGCGAGCAGGTGCTCGTGCAGGGCAAGGGCTCGGTCAAGGCCGACGATCCTCAGGTCACCGCCGCCGTCACCGATGTCGTCAATCGCCTCGAGAAGATCGACGGCGTAACCGAGATCGAGAGCCCGCTCGTCGCGAAGCATCGCGAGAACACGGTCTCCAAGGACGGCCGCTCGGTCGTCGTCAACTTCAGCCTCCCGGGCACGGGTGACGAGGACGACACGGAGGCGCTCGCCAAGCAGGCCGAGGCCCCCGTCGCCGCCGTCGCCGCCGTCCAGAAGGCCAACCCCGAGGTTCGCGTCGAGGAGTACGGCGCCGCGTCCGAGCGCCTCGCCCTCAACGACAAGGAAGCCGCCGACGAGGCGCGCTCCATGCAGCTCTCGATGGGCGGCACGCTGCTCATCCTCCTGCTCGCCTTCGGCGCGGCCGTCGCCGCCGGCGTCCCGCTGCTCCTCGGCCTGACCTCCGTCGGCGCCACCATCGGCCTGCTCGGTCCCGTCAGCCAGCTCTCCGGCCTGCATCCGGCCGTCGCTCAGGTCGTGCAGCTCGTCGGCCTCGCGGTCGGCGTCGACTACGCGATGTTCTACCTGCGGCGCATGATGGAGGAGCAGGACAAGGGCCGCTCCCCCGAGGCCGCGCTCGACGTCGCCGCCGCCACCTCCGGCCGCGCGGTGCTGATCTCCGGCTTCACCGTCATGGCGGCCATGGCCGGCATGTTCTTCTCCGGCAACCCGATCTTCACGTCCTTCGGCATCGGCACGATCCTCGTCGTCGGCGTGGCCGTGCTCGGGTCGCTCACCGTGCTCCCCGCGATGCTGTCCTACCTCGGCCAGAAGGGCTGGCTGGAGAAGGGCCGCGTCCCCTACGTCGCCAAGCGCCGTCACCGCAACGGCGGCGAGTCCCGCATGTGGAACGCGATCCTCGACCGCGTCCTCAAGCGCCCGCTCGTCTCGGCGATCGCCGCCGGCGGCATCCTCGTCGCCCTGTCGGTCCCCGCGCTCGGCATGCAGTTCAAGGAGCCCGGCACCGAGGGCATGTCCCGCAGCGAGCCGATCATGCAGACGCTCGACCGCATCGACGGCGCGTTCCCCGGCGGCACCGTGCCGGCCATCACGGTCGTCAAGGCCAAGGACGTCACGACGCCCGAGGTCAAGGCGGCCATCGCCGACCTTCAGGAGCAGGCGATCGCCACCGGCAAGCTGTCGGAGCCGACGTTCGTCGACATCAGCCCGGACAAGACCGTCGCCCAGGTCGGCATCGCGGTCGACGGCAAGGGCACCGACGCCGCGTCCGAGGCCTCGCTCGAGGTGCTGCGCGAGGACGTCGTCCCCGCCACCGTCGGCAAGCTCGCCGGTGCCGAGGTCGCGGTCGGCGGCATGACGGCCAGCTCGAAGGACTTCCTGGACACGATGAAGTCGCACCTGCCGATCGTGTTCCTGTTCGTCCTCGCGATGGCCTTCATCCTGCTGCTGGTCACGTTCCGCTCGATCGTGATCCCGATCAAGGCGATCATCCTCAACCTGCTGTCGGTCGGCTCGGCCTACGGCATCCTGACCCTGGTGTTCCAGGACGGCCACGGCGAGAAGCTGCTCGGCTTCGAGTCGGTGGGCGGCATCGCCCCGTGGCTGCCGCTGTTCCTGTTCGTGATCCTGTTCGGCCTCTCGATGGACTACCACGTGTTCGTCCTGAGCCGGATCCGCGAGGCGGTCGACCGCGGGATGGCCACCGACAAGGCGGTCGCCCACGGCATCAAGAGCACCGCCGGCATCATCACGAGCGCCGCCGCGGTCATGGTCATCACGTTCGCGATGTTCGCGACCGGCGGCGACCAGGCGATGAAGCAGCTCGGCGTCGGCCTCGCCGCCGCCATCCTGATCGACGCCACGCTCGTCCGGGCGGTCCTCCTCCCGGCCACGATGAAGCTGCTCGGCAAGCGCAACTGGTACCTGCCCAAGGGCCTGCACTGGCTGCCGAAGTTCGAGCACGAGCCGCAGGTCGCCCCCGCGGGCGCCTGAATCGACTGCGGCACTCGCATTCGCAGGCTCATGCGACGTGTCCACGAGGCGCCTCCGGGCGCCTCGTGGTCGTTAAACGTCGACCGGCACGCCGCGCTCGGCCGACTCGACCGCCGCGTGGCACATCGCGAGGCTGCGGATGTTGTCGTGGCACTCGCCGGCCGGCACGCTGCCGGTGCGGACGGCGGCCACGAAGTCGGCCAGCGCGCCCTCGAGGCCCTTGAAGCGCTCCGGGTCCCGCGGCGCGGCGCGCGCGCCGGCGCGACCGCGGTCACGCCGTCGGCGTCGGCCCGCGGAGCGGCGCCGTCGCCCTCCCAGGTGGCGGCGCCGCGCTCGCCGACCGCGCGCCAGGCGCCCGTCCACGACGTGCGGAACCCGTCGCCGGCCCAGTTGCCGGTGAACGCGAAGCGCAGGCCGTCGCTCATCCGGAACACGGCGTGGGCGGCCGCCGGGCCGGCGTACCAGCTCCACGGTGGGTTGTAGGCGTCGCAGTACACCGAGAGCGGTTCGGCGCCGGTGATCGCCCGGGCGCCGTCGAACAGGTGGATCGCCATGTCGAGCAGCAGCGGCTGCGGGAACGCGTTGAGGAAGCGCGAGTCGGGCACCCGGTGGGCGATGTGGAACTCGCAGGTCAGCGTCGAGAGCGGCCCGAGCCGCGCGACGGTCTCGCGGAAGGCGATCAGCTCGGGCATGTAGCGCCGGTTCTGGCTGACCATCAGCAGGCGGTCGGTGCGGTCGGCGGCCGCGACCATCGCCTTCGCCTCCGCCATCGTCGCCGCCAGCGGCTTCTCGGTCAGGACGTCGAGCCCGCGCTCGAGCGCGGCCATCGTGGTGTCGTGGTGCGCCTCGGGCGGCGTCACGTTGACAAGGAAGTCGGGCCGCTGCTCGTCGAGCAGGCGCTCGAGCGAGGCGTCCACCGGCAGCGCGGCGACGCCGAGCTCGGCGGCGGCCGCGCGGGCCCGCTCCGGCTCGAGGTCGACCCAGCCGCAGAGCTCGGTGTCGGCGCTCTCGACCAGCTCGCGCGCCCAGTACGGGCCGAGCAGCCCGGCGCCCGCGACCAGGCCGCGCAGGGGCGCGCGACGTTCGCGAAGCGAACTCGCAAGGCCAAGCTTGCTTGGCCCCGTCACGTCTGGCGGCCCGCCCACAGCACCGCGTTGGCGAGCACGCGCCGGATGTCGGGGTGGTGGTAGACGGGGTAGTCCTGGTCGCCGGGGCTGAAGTAGAAGATCCGCCCGGCGCCGCGCCTGAAGCAGCAGCCGCCGCGGAACACCTCGCCGCCCGCGAACGAGCTGACGAACACGAGCTCGTCGGGCGCGGGGATGCCGAACGGCTCGCCGTACATCTCCTGCGCCTCGATCACGATCGGCTGCGGCACGCCGGCGGCGATCGGGTGCGCGGGGTCGACCGTCCACACCAGCTCGCGCTCCCCCTCGTTGCGCCACTGCAGGTCGCACGAGGTGCCGAGCAGGCGCTTGAAGACCTTGGAGTAGTGCGCGGAGTGCAGCGCGAGCAGCCCGGTGCCGCCGAGCACGGCCGCGTGAACGCGCTCGACGACAGCGTCGTCGACCTCGTCGTGCGCCGCGTGGCCCCACCAGGTGAGCACGTCGGTCTGCTCGAGCACCTCGGCCGTGAGGCCGTGCTCGGGCTGCTCGAGCGTGGCGGTGCGCACCTGCACGCGGTCGCCGAGCAGCTCGGCGAGGCCGTCCGCGATCGCCGCGTGCATGCCGTCGGGGTAGATCGCCCGCACGGCGTCCTCGGTCCGCTCGTGGACGTTCTCGCCCCAGACGGTGACGCGCAGCGTCACAGGGGCTGGCGGATGACCGGGCGCTTGGCGGCGCCGGCCTCGTCGAGCCGCCGCACCGGCGTCGTGTGCGGCGCCTCCTTGGCCATCGACGGCGTCCTCCGCCGCCTCCTGCAGGATCTCGGCGACCGCCTCGGCGAACGCGTCGAGCGTCTCCTTGGTCTCGGTCTCGGTCGGCTCGATCAGCAGCGCCTCGTCGACGAGCAGCGGGAAGTAGACGGTCGGCGGGTGGTAGCCGGAGTCGAGCAGCCGCTTGGCGAGGTCGGCGGTGCGGATGCCGAGCGCCTTCTTCATCGGGCCGCCGGTGAGCACGAACTCGTGCATGCAGGTGCGGTCGAACGCGGCCGGCAGGTGCTCTCCGCACAGCTCGCGCAGCCGCGCCATCAGGTAGTTGGCGTTCAGCACCGCGGTGTCGGACACGTCGGCCAGCCCGTCGGCGCCGAGCGAGAGGATGTAGGCGTAGGAGCGCACGAAGACGCCGAAGTTGCCCTGGAAGCCGCGCAGGCGCCCGATCGACTCCGGGCGGTCGTAGTCGAGGTCGAACGACCCGTCCTCGCGCTTGCACCACCTGGGGCCTGGGCAGGTACGGCTCGATCCGCTCGGACACCGCGATCGGCCCTGCCCCCGGTCCGCCGCCGCCGTGCGGCTGCGTGAACGTCTTGTGCAGGTTGTAGTGGACGATGTCGAACCCCATGTCGCCCGGCCGCGCGCGGCCCATGACGGCGTTGAGGTTCGCGCCGTCGTAGTAGAGCGTCGCGCCCACGTCGTGCACCACGCGCGCGATCTCCTCGATGTTGCGGTCGAAGACGCCGAGCGTGTTCGGGTTCGTGAGCATCAGCGAGGCGACGTCGTCGTCGACCTTCGAGCGCAGGTCGTCGACGTCGACGCCGCCCTGGTCGTCGGTCCCGACCTTGACGACCTCGTAGCCCGCCATCGTCACCGTCGCCGGGTTGGTGCCGTGCGCGGTGTCGGGCGTGAGGACGCGGTGGCGGTGCTCGCCGCGGGCCTCGTGGTAGGCGCGCGTGAGCAGCACGCCGGCCAGCTCGCCCTGGGAGCCGGCCGCGGGGTGCAGCGAGACGTGCGGCAGGCCGGCGATCTCTGCGAGCGCGCACTGGAGCTCCCACATCAGCTGCAGCGCGCCCTGCGCGCGGGCCGGCGCCTGCAGCGGGTGCAGGCGGGCGTGGCCCGGGAGCGCGGCGACGCGCTCGTGCAGCTTCGGGTTGTGCTTCATCGTGCACGAGCCGAGCGGATAGAACCCCTTGTCGAGGTGGAAGTTCTTGGTCGAGAGCGTCGTGTAGTGGCGGACGATCTCGGGCTCGGCGATCTCCGGGAGCTTGGGCGGCTCCGCGCGGCGGAAGCGCTCCGGCAGCGCGTCGTCCTGGGGCGGGACGTCGAGCTCGGGCGCGACGAACGCCCGCCGGCCGGCGACCGACTTCTCGAAGATGGTCGTCGCCGTCACGCGTGGATCGCCTCGCGCTCGGCGGCCACGGCCGCGCCCAGCACCTCGGCCAGGCGGTCGATGTCCGCGCGGGTGCGCTGCTCGGTGATCGCCACCAGCAGGCCGTCCTCGTGCTCGTCGTAGTCGGCGCCCAGCGGGTGGCCGGGATTGACGCCGCGCTCGGCGCAGCGCTCGATCACGCGGTCGACCGGCGCGGCCAGGCGGACGGCGAACTCGCGCACGACCGGCTGGTCGTGCAGCGCCTCGACGCCGTCGAGCGCGGTCAGGGCGCGCCGCGCATAGGCGGTGCGGTGGAGCAGCAGGTCACCGAGCTCGACGATCCCCTGCCGGCCCAGCCACGACAGGTAGATCACGCCGGCCAGCGCGTTCAGCGTCTGCGCCGTGGTGATGTTGTGGGTCGCCTTCTCGCGCCGGATGTGCTGCTCGCGGGTCTGGAGCGTGAGCACGAAGCCGCGGTTGCCGTCGGCGTCGGTCGTCTCGCCCGCGATGCGGCCCGGCATGCGGCGCAGGAAGCGCTGCTGGGCGGCGAAGAACCCGAACGACGGGCCGCCGTAGTCGAGCCGGTTGCCCAGCGGCTGGCCCTCCCCCACCGCGATGTCGACGTCGAAGTCGCCGGGCGGGCGCAGCACGCCGAGCGTCATCGGGTCGCACTGCACGACCAGCAGCGCGCCGGTCTCGCGGGCGATCGGGGCCAGCAGCTCGAGGTCCTCGACCGCGCCGAGGTAGTTCGGCTGCTGCAGGAAGACCGCCGAGACGTCGTCGCCGACGGCCTCGCGCAGCGCGTCGGCGTCGGTCACGCCGCCGCTCAGCGCGACCTCCTCGACGGCCGTGCCGTAGCCGTGGCTGGTGGTCGCCAGCGCCTCGCGCGAGTGCGGGTGCAGGCCGCGGGAGACGAGGAAGCGCGGGCGCTTGTTCTCCTGGCGCGCGAGCCAGCCGGCGCTCGCCACCGCCGACGGCGCCTCGTACAGCGTGGCGTTCGAGACCGGCAGCGCCGTCAGCTCGCTGATCGCCGTCTGGTACTCGAACATCACCTGCAGCGTGCCCTGGGAGACCTCGGGCTGGTACGGCGTGTACGGGGTCAGGAACTCCGAGCGCGAGATCAGCGCGTCGACGAGCGCCGGGACGTAGTGGTCGTACATCCCCGCGCCGAGGAACGAGATCTCGTCCTCGGCGGAGACGTTGCGAGCGGCCAGGTCGCGCAGGTAGCCGTACACCTCCTGCTCCGCCTTGCCGGCCGGCAGGTCGATCGGCCGGTCCAGGCGCACAGACGCCGGGATGTCGGCGAACAGCTCGTCGATCGAGGCCGCGCCGATGCATTCGAGCATCGCCTCGCGGTCGGCGTCGGTGGCGGAGGTGTAACGACTCAAGTCAGGCTGCCCTCGTAGCTCTCGCGGTCCAGGAGCTCGTCGACCTCGGATACGTCCGAGAGGCGCACCTTGACCAGCCACCCGTCACCGTATGGGTCGTCGTTGATCTTCTCGGGCGAGTCGGTGAGCAGGGCGTTGACCTCGACGATCTCGCCGGAGAGCGGCGCCACGACGTCCGAGACGGCCTTGACGGACTCGATCTCGGCGTACGGCTCGTCCTTGCTGATCGACTTGCCGACCTCGGGCGGCTCGACGAACACCACCTCGCCGAGCTGGTCCTGGGCGTACCAGGTGATCCCGAACGTGGCGACGTCGCCGTCGATCCGCGCCCAGTCGTGCTCGGGGTGGTACTTGACGTCGTCGGGGTAGCTCGCGTCGGCCACGTTCAGCGCTCCTTTGTGTACAGCGGCTTGGCCCGCACCTCGCCCTGGCGGGCCCGGCCGCGGACATCGATCTCGATCGGTGTACCCGGCTCTGCCTTCCCGGTCGGCACGTAGGCCATGCCGATGCCGTGCCCCAGGCAGGGCGACATGGTGCCGGAGGTGACCTCGCCGCCGCCGCTCACCGGGTTGCCCTGGCGGGCGATCCCCGGGCCGGTCATGACGAACGGCACGAGCTTCTCGGCGGGGCCTTGTTCGCGGGTGGCGCGCACGGCGTCGGCGCCGACGAAGCCGGTGTCCTCCTTGCAGCACCACCCCAGCCCGGCCTCGATCGGGCCGCGCTCCTCGGTCAGGTCGTTGCCGTAGAGGTGGAAGCAGACCTCGAGCCGCAGCGTGTCGCGCGCGCCGAGGCCGACGGGGACGGCGCCGCCGTCGATCAACGCGTCCCACACGGTGGTCGCGTAGCCGGGGGCGATCAGGAGCTCGACGCCGTCCTCGCCGGTGTAGCCCGTGCCGCAGACGAGGACACCGGGGACCCCCGCGACCTGCAGCCGGGCGGTGCGGAAGCGCTTCGGCAGCTCGCTGTCGGCCATGCGCGCCACCAGCTCGCGCGCCTGGGGGCCCTGCACGGCGAGCATCGCGAAGTCGTGCAGGCGGTCGTGGACCTTTACCTCGTAGCCGCGGGCCTGGCGGCGCATCCATGCGAGGTCGCGCTCGTGATTGGAGGCGTTGGTGACCGTCAGGAAGCCAGAGCCGTGGCGGTACGTGAAGAGGTCGTCGAGCACGCCGCCGTTCTCGCGGCACAGCACGGAGTACTGCGCGCCGTCCTCCCCGATCTTCGAGACGTCGTTGGACAGCACGCGCTGGAGGAACGCCTCCGCGTCGCGCCCGGTCGTCTCCACCTCGCCCATGTGCGAGACGTCGAACACGCCGACGCCGGTGCGCACCGCGACGTGCTCCTCCCGGATGCCGACGTACTGGACCGGCATCTCCCAGCCCGCGAAGGGCACGAGCCGCGCGCCCGCCGCCACGTGGCGGTCGTAGAGCGGGGTGCGCTTGAGCGTCTCGGCACCTGCGGCCATCGGGAGCCGGACCCTATCAGCGGGTCCGGGCGCCGATCCGGGGCGCCTACGCGGTGGCGTGGACGACGCGGCGGGCGTGCGCGGCGCACCACGCCTCGACCACGTCGGGGTCGAACTGGGTGCCCGCGTGGCGGCGCAGCTCCTCGAGCGCCTCGTCCGCGGTGCGGGCGGCGCGGTAGGGCCGGCCGGCGATCATCGCCCCGAACGCGTCGGCGACCGCGACGATGCGCGCGCCGAGCGGAATCGCATCTGAAGCCAAGGCCGTCCGGGTACCCCGCGCCGTCCCAGCGCTCGTGGCTCGCGCGCACGAGCGCGGCCACGCGCGTGAGCGCGGGCGCGGCGAGGATGATGCGCTCGCCGATCACCGGGTGGCGACGCACGAACGCCCACTCCTCGGTGGTCAGCGGGCCCGGCTTGCCGAGGATGGCGTCCGGGATCGCGACCTTGCCGGCGTCGTGCAGCTCGCTCGCGTGGCGCACGTGCTCGACCTCGTCGTGCGGCATGCCGAGGGCCTCGGCGGTGGCGGCCGCCAGCGCGACGGTCTCGGCGTGCGTGCCGAGCTCCGGATGGCGCTCGGCCAGCGCGCGCAACAGCACGTCCTTGCTCTGACGGCCGGCCGATGTGCGCCCGGCGTGCTTGTTCGCGTACATGCGGTGGTCTGCGATCCGCAGCGCCTCGACCGCCTCGCGGGCCTCGAGCGGGAGGACGATCGCGCCGTGCGAGCAGCCGATCGCGAACCCGTCGCCCTGCTCGGAGAGCGCGGTCGCGGCGCCGAGGACCATCGGCTCGATCGGCTCGCCCGAGGTCGCGAACAGCGCGCAGAACTCGTCGCCGCCCATGCGGAACGCCTGCCCGCGATCGCCGAGGAAGGCGGCGAGGTTGGCGCCCAGCCGGATCAGCAGCGTGTCGCCGGCGGGGTGGCCGAACGTGTCGTTGTACTGCTTGAAGCCGTCGAGGTCGAAGAGCGCGAGCACGATCGGGTGCTCGGGCGTGGCGTCGGCCAGCAGCGCGTCGAGCGTGCGGCCGAGCGCGCGGCGGTTGCCCAGGCCGGTGAGCGAGTCGGTGAGCGCCTCGTCACGCGAGGTGCGGAGCATCGCGATGTTCTCGCCGAACGTCAGCGTGGCGCGCAGCAGCATCGCGAGCAGCGACGCGCCCGCGAGCGCGACGGCGACCAGGTTGAGCCCGGCGATCGCCCCGTAGACGAGCAGCCCGAGCCCGATCGACCCGAACGCGAGCGGCACGGCGATCACGCGCAGGCTCTCGTCGGCCGCTCGCGTGTCGTGACGCGGGAGCGGCTGCCAGGCGGCCGCGGCGATCAGGGCCATGCCGGCCCACCAGCCCGCGTCGAACCAGCCACCCGACTCGTAGACGCCCTGGGCGGCGCGGACGAGGTAGAGCGAGTCGGCGAGCCAGAAGGTCGAGATCCCCGCGGCGAGCAGCATCCAGGTGCGGTCGAGCCGCCAGCCGGTGCTGGCCAGGGCGCCGACCGCCAGGCCCAGCAGCACGAGGTCGAGCAGCGGGTACGCGAGGCCGGTGGCCACCGCCAGCGGGTCGCCCTCGACCGCCTCGAGCACGGTCTCGAAGACGATCGCGGCGCTGAGCGCGGCGACGCCGAGCGCTGCGGTGAGGCCGTCGATCAGCAGTCGCCGCGGCGCCCCGCGGGCGCGGCTGCGCAGGAGCACGACCGCGCCGGCAAGCACCAGCGGCGGGAACAGCAGGTAGCCGGCGTCGGCAAGCGACGGCAGCGGCGGCGACGGGTCGGTCCACAGGACGGCGGTGTAGTAGACCTCGCCGGCCGACCAGGCCAGCAGGCCGCCGCCGATCAGCGCCCACGCCAGGCGCTCGGGCCCGCGCACCACTCGAGCGAGGCAGATCGCCGCCGCGAGCACGAGCACGACGTCATGTGCGAAGCGCGAGAAGACCGGCCCGGCGTCGAACCCGGGTGCGACCACGACGTACAGCTCGTACGCGACGACCCAGACCGCGGCGGCGGCGAGCAGGAGCTTGATCGGGCGCGGAGCCGTCATGCCGGTGTTATCGGCCGGTCGCGCCGCGTCTATAAGCGCGATCTACCGCAAAAAAGGCGGGATGTCGAGCTCGTCGTCGCTGATCTCGAGCGAGGAGCGCTGACGATCGTCGATCCGCGGGCCGCGATCGCGTGGTCCGCGCTCGCGCTCCGCCCGCGTGGCGCGCAGGCCGGCGCGGTCGAAGCCCGTGGCGATGACGGTCACGCGGATGTCGTCGCCGAGGCCGTCGTCGATCACGGCGCCGAAGATGATGTTGGCGTTGGCGTCGGCCGCCGAGTGGATGATCTCCGCGGCCTCGTTGACCTCGAACAGGCCGAGGTCCTTGCCGCCGGTGATGTTGAGCAGGATGCCGCTCGCGCCTTCGACGGACTCCTCGAGCAGCGGCGAGGACACGGCGGCCTTGGCCGCCTCCGCGGCGCGCGACTCGCCGGAGGCCGAGCCGATGCCCATCAGCGCCGAGCCGGCGTCCTGCATGATCGTGCGGACGTCGGCGAAGTCGAGGTTGATCAGGCCCGGGATCGTGATCAGGTCGGTGATGCCCTGCACGCCCTGGCGGAGGACGTTGTCGGCCTCGCGGAACGCGTCGAGGATGCTCGTGCGGCGCTCGACGATGCTCAGCAGCCGCTCGTTGGGGATCACGATCAGGGTGTCGACCATCTCGCGCAGCCGGTCGATGCCCTCCTGCGCCTGGCGCGAGCGCTGCGCGCCCTCGAACTCGAACGGGCGGGTGACGACGCCGACCGTGAGCGCGCCGATCTCGTTCTTGGCGATCTCGGCGATCACCGGGGCGGCGCCGGTGCCGGTGCCGCCGCCCTCGCCCGCGGTCACGAAGACCATGTCCGCGCCCTTCAGCGCCTCCTTGATCTCGTCGCGCGACTCGGCGGCCGCGCCCTGGCCGATCTGCGGGTTCGCTCCGGCGCCAAGGCCCTTGGTGAGCTGGTGGCCGATGTTCAGCTTGATGTCGGCGTCCGTCATCTGGAGCGCCTGGTTGTCGGTGTTGCAGGCGATGAACTCGACGCCCGAGAGACCGGCGTCGATCATCCGGTTCACGGCATTGGTTCCACCGCCGCCGACACCGACGACCTTGATCACTGCGAGATAGCTACCGGCTTCCATGACTGTTCCGTCCGGACCTCTACTTATAGTCGAGCGTTTCGGACCGCTCGCTTAGGGGCGCGGATTGTGGCACGTTACGGCGACTTCGTGCCCGAAGTCAAAGAAACGCAACCTTCGCAATTCGCGTTGCAGAGCGGCAAAGTCTCAACTCTTGGGTCGAGAGTCGCCTCATTCTCATCCTACGGTTGAGGCTCGGGAGCGGGCGTCTCCTGCGGCACCGGTCCGAGCCCTCCGGCGGCCACCCGACCGCGGACTCTGAGGTCGAGATACGTGGCGCCGGCCGCGCTCGGGGCGGCGAGCACGCGAGCCGCGGCGGCCCACTTGGCGGCGGCGTCCTCGCCGTTGCCGAAGACCAACGGCGGGCCGTCCGTGAGGTCGGCGGTGAGTCCTTCGGGGCCGAAGTAGATCTCCTCGGAGCGCTCGAGCAGCTGTTGCGGCGCCGCGGCCGCGACGGCGAGCGCGGCACGTGTGCGCTCGTCCTCGATGCGGGTGCCGGCGGGCACCGGATGGTCGATCACGGGCAGCGTGTCGTCGGCCTGCACGCCGCTGAGCACGACCCCGTCGCCGGAGACCGGCGTCCGCCGCCCGTCGCTCGCCAGCGCCGCGACCGGGCGGCGCTCGAGGACGTGGATCCGCAGGCCGTGGGGCACGTCGGTCTGCACGCGCAGGCCGGCGACCGAGCGGTAGGACGCGACGGCCTCGTCGAGCACCTCCTCGCGCACCCGGAGCGTGGTCATCTCGCGCGCGGCGCGCTCGAGCGCGGCGCGCACCGCGTCCCCCTCGCTCGTCGTCGTGCCGGTGATCTGCACCTCGGTGACGCGGGCGAACGAGGCGTCGCGCGCCCACAGCCAGCCGCCTCCCAATGTCGCCGCGACGAGGATCACGGCAGCGAAGCCGCGCAGGAACGACCGGCGCATGGCGCGCCCTTCGACGGCCGGGGTCAGACCCCTGCCCGGCCCGTCAGCGTTCGACGAGCCGGCGCCCGAGCGCGTCGACGTTGCCGGCGCCGAGCGTGAGGACGAGGTCGCCGGGTCGGAGGTCGGCCCGGAGGAACCGCTCCGCCTCGTCGAAGCCGGGAAGCCAGGCCACGGGGCGGCCGCCCGCCGCGTCGGCCGCCGCCGCGGCCACCAGGCGGCCGGTGACGCCCGGGAAGTCCTCGGCCCGCTCGCGCGCGGGGTAGACGTCCAGCACCACGACCTCGTCGGCGAGCGCGAGGGCGGCGCCGAACTCGCGGTGCTGGTGTCTCGTGCGCGAGAACAGGTGCGGCTGGAAGACCGCGACCACCCGCCGCGGGGCGAGCGTGCGCGCGGCCGCGATCGTCGCCCGCACCTCGGTCGGGTGGTGGGCGTAGTCGTCGATCACCTGCGCTCCGGCGCTGGTCGTCCCGACGCGCTCGAAGCGCCGCCCGGCGCCGCCGAAGTCGGCGAGCGCCGCGGCGGCCTGCTGCGGATCGGCGCCCGCGAGTCGGCACGCGGCCAGCGCGGTCGCGGCGTTGCGGGCGTTGTGGACGCCGGGGACGGGCAGCTCGACCGGCACGCCGTCGAGCGTGAAGCGCACGCCGCCGGGCTCGAGCTCGATGTCCTCGGGGCGGGCGACGCTCCCGCGGAAGCGCGTGAGGTCCGGCTCGTCGCCGAGCACGACGTCGTCCGCGAGGTCGAGGAACGCGCGGAAGGTGTCGTCGACGTCGCGCTGGGAGGCGTACGTCGCGTGGTGGTCGAGCTCGGCGTTGGTCAGCACCGCGATCCGCGGGGCGAGCCGGAGCAGCGAGCGGTCGGACTCGTCGGCCTCGACCACGAGCCACTCGCCGCTCCCCCAGCCGGCGTTCGAGCCGGTCGAGCGCACCTCGCCGCCCACGAGGTAGCCGGGATCGAGGCCGCAGCCGCGCAGCGCGTGCACGACCATGCTCGAGGTCGTCGTCTTCCCGTGCGTCCCGGTGATCGCGATCGTGGGTCGCAGCCGCGTGATCTCGCCGAGCAGCTCGGCCCGGTGCAGCTCGGTCAGGCCCTGCTCGCGCGCCGCGACCCGCTCGGGGTTGTCGGCCGGGATCGCGCTCGAGACCACGACGTCGGCACCGGGCGGCACGTTGGCCGCGTCATGGGCGTTGACCTCGATGCCGGCGTCACGCAGGTACGGGGAGTCGGGCGCGCGGTCGGAGCCGGTGACGTCGGCACCGAGCGCCCGCGCCACGCGCGCAAGCCCGCTCATCCCGGCGCCGCCGATCCCGACGAAGTGCAGCCGTCGTCCGGCCCATGGCGTTTCGTCGGACACGGCGCGGGAGCGTAGCCGCGGTGGCGCGTGTATACTCAACCGTTCCGTTTATCAACCACGCAGATGATGACGACCGACGAGCTCAGCACGACCTTTGCGGCGCTCGCCGACCCCACGCGGCGCGCGATCCTGGCGCGCCTCTCGCAGGGCGAGGCGACCGTGAACGAGCTGGCCGAGCCGTTCCCCATCACCCTGCAGGCGGTCTCGAAGCACGTCAAGGTGCTCGAGCGGGCCGGCCTGATCGCCCGCGGCCGCAGTGCGCAGATGCGCCCGTCGCGGCTCCAGGGCACCCAGCTCAAGCACGCCGCGGAGTGGCTCGCCGAGTACCGCGAGTTCTGGGACGACCGCTTCGACCGCCTCGACGATCACCTGCGCGACATCCAGAGAGGACCCAGCACATGAGTGAGGCAGCTACGGCTCGGGAGATCACGATCACGCGCGTGTTCGACGCGCCCCGCGAGCTTGTCTGGCAGGCGTGGACCGACCCCGAGCACCTCGCCCGCTGGTGGGGCCCAGCCGGCCGGACCACGCCGGCCGACTCCGTGACCGTCGACCTCCGTCCGGGCGGGACGTTCCGGCTGAGCTCGATCGACGACGAGCGCGGCGACGACATGGTCACGCTCGGCACCTTCCGCGAGGTCGTCGAGCCTGAGCGGCTGGTGGTCGAGGAGGCCGCCGAGGACTCCTGGCACGACGGCGCCGTGAGCGAGGTCACGCTTGTCGAGCTCGAAGACGGGCGGACCGAGATGCGCTTCCGCGCGACCATCCACACCAGCGACGAGATGATCGGCATCGCCGAGACCGGCATCACGAGCGCCTTCGACCGCCTCGGCGAGGTGGTCGCCCGATGAACGTCACCGGGGTCGACTTCATCACCGTGCCGACGCAGGACTACGACCGTGCGAGTGAGTTCTACGGCGGCGTGCTCGGGCTCCCGCTGTCCAAGCGCTGGGGGAAGATGCCCGCGGGCGAGTTCGAGACCGGGACGCTGACGATCGCGGTCATGCAGTCGGATGCGTTCGGCGTCGAATTCAAGCCGCACACGCACCCGATCGCGCTGCACGTCGACGACGTCGCGGCGGCGCGCGCGGAGCTCGAGGGCCAGGGCATCGCGTTCCACGGCGAGACGATCGACAGCGGCGTCTGCCACATGGCGCACTTCTCGGACCCCGACGGCAACACGTTGATGTTCCACAACCGGTACGCGCCACCGGTGTAGGTCAGCCGAGCGGACGGCGGCCGGCTCCGAGCTCACGCGAAACGGAGCGGGCCGCCTCCGCGACGGCGGCGACGACCGCCTTGGCCGCCCCGCGCGGCAACAGCCGCGGCGTGTCCCCGACCACGCCGATCGCCCCGACGGCGTGCCCGCCGTGGTCGAAGATCGGCGCCGCGAGGCTCGACTCGCCGAGCACCGCCTCGTCGCGCTCCCGCGCCACGCCGCGGCTGCGCACCGCCTCGAGCTCGTCGAGCAGCCCTGCGGCCGAGAGCGTCTTCTGCGTCAGCCGAGGGAGCGGCTCGGCGGTCAGCTCGGCGACCAGCGCGGGCGGCGCGTAGGCCAGCATCGCCTTCCCCAGCGCGCTCGCGTGGGCCGGGAGCTGGGCGCCGACCTCGAGCACCTGGAAGGCACCGTCGGGGCGAAACACGTGATGCACGACGACCACCGACGAGCCGTGCATGACGCCGACGCGCACCGCCTCGCCCGCCTCGCCGGCCAGCTTCTCGGCGTGCACGAGCGAGCGGGCGCGCAGCTCGTTGTGGTCGAGGTAGGAGGTGCCCAGGTGCAGCAGTCCGGCGGCGAGCTGGTACTTATCGGAGTCGCGGTCCTGCTCGACGAAGCCGTGCGCCTGCAGGGTCTGGAGCAGGCCGTGGACGGTCGGCCGCTGGAGGTCGAGCTGGTCGGCGAGCTGGGAGACGCCCAGCCGCCGCGGCCCCGACGCGAGGGCCTTGAGGATGCGCGCCGCCCGGTCGACGGACTGGATCGTGCCCCGCCGGCGCGGGCGCGTCAGCTCTTCGTGATCAGATGGAGGATTCGGCATTGTCGAATCGGCTTCGATACTTTAGACTCGTCACGTGGTCGGCATCGTCATCGTCTCGCACAGCCGCCAGATCGCGTCGGGCGCCGCCGAGCTGGCCGGCCAGATGGCCGGGCCGGACGTGCGCATCGAGGCCGCGGGCGGCGACCCGGCCGGCGGTCTGGGCACGGACGGCGCCCGCGTCGCGGCCGCCATCGCCGCCGCCGACACCGGCCACGGCGTGATCGTGCTCGGCGACCTGGGGAGCGCCATCCTCACCGTCCGGGCGATCCTTGAAGGCGACGAGATCGACGGAGCCGCGCACGACGCCAACGGCGCGAGCGCTACCCGCGTGCGTGCGGTTCTGGCGGACGCGCCGCTCGTGGAGGGCGCCGTGACGGCGGCGGTCGTCGCCTCGGCCGGCGTCGATCTCGACGCGGTCGTCCAAGCAGCGGAGGAGGCCCGTGGCCACCGCAAGCTCTGAGGCCTCGGTCGCGCTGCCTGCGGACGTCGACCTGCACGCTCGCCCCGCGGCGGAGTTCGTGCGTGCGGCGATGCGCTTCAGCGCCCGCATCGTGATCAGCGCGGGAGCACGCGACGCCGACGCCAAGAGCCTGCTCTCCGTGCTCGCCCTCGGAGCCAAGGGCGGCACCCCGCTAAACCTGCGAGCCGACGGCGACGACGCCGGCGCGGCCGTCGCCGCGCTCGCCGGCTGCGTCGCCGGGCTCCGCGACTAGCCCGCGCTCGCGCAGCAGCGCCTCGACGCCGGCGGCATCGGGGAGCGAGAGCGCGGCGTGTGCGGCACCGGTGGCTGCGGCGTGATCGAGCGCGCGCACCCAGGCCCGCACGCGGCCGACGCGCGCGGCGCCGACGGACAGCTCGACGACGCCGAGGCCGACCAGCAGTGGCACGGCCACCGGATCTGATGCGGCGTCGCCGCACACCTCGAGCGGCACCTCGGCGCGCCGCGCCGCTTCCGCCGTGCGGGCGACGAGGCGCAGCACGCGCGGATCGTGAGCCGGCGGCGCGCCGCCGGTGAGGAAGCGGTCGCTGCCCGCGGCGGCGTGGGCCAGGTCGTTGGTCCCGATCGAGAGGAAGTCAGCCGCGGCGGCGAGCTCGCCCGCGGCGTGGGCGGCAGAGACGGTCTCGACCATCGCACCGACGGCGGCGTCGACGCCGGCGAGCAGCTCGCGTACGGTCTCGATCTCGTCGGGGCGCTCCGCGAGCGGGAGCAGCACGCGCAGGTCGGTGCCCTCGCCCTCGTCCGCGATCGCCCGCAGCTGGGCGGCGAGCGCGTCAGGCGCGGTGAGCAGCAACGCGATGCCGCGCTCCTGCGCGCCGTCCAAGAACGGCGGGAGCTTGTCGCCGCCGTAGTCGAGTACGCGCACCGTCGCGGTGCGGCCGCGCAAGCGGCGCAGGATCGGCGCCAGCGCCGCGCGGTGCGCCCGCTCGTCAGGCCACGCGCGAGCGTCGAGGAAGGCCAGCTCGGTGCGCAGCAGCCCGACGCCCTCGGCGCCGGCCGCCAGCCCCGCCTCGCACTCCGGCACGGTGGAGGCGTTGACGAGCACTCGCACGGGCACGCCGTCACGCGTCACCGCCGGCAGCCCTCGGTCGGCGACCGCGCGCGCCCGCTCGGCCTCGTGGCGGCGGCGGGCATCGAGCGCGGCGTCGAGGCGCTCGGCGCACGGGTCGAGCACGACCGAGCCGGCGGCGCCGTCGACGACCAGCGGCGCGCCGTCGCGCGGACCGGCCAGCGCCGCGCCGAGCCCGACCACCATGGGGATCCCGAGCCCGCGGGCCACGACCGCGGCGTGCCCGGTGGGCGTGCCCGCGACCAGCGCCACCCCGGCCACCGACGACCCGAGCTCGGCCACGTCGGCCGGCCCGAGGTCCTCCCCCACGAGCACGACCGGCTCGTCGCCGCCGCCGGGGTCGCCCGCCTGCGACACAGCCTCGTCCCTGCCGCGGCCGTCGCCGCGCTGCGACACGTCCTCGCCCGGCGCCGCCAGGCGAGCCGCGCGGCGGCCGAGCGAGCGGACGTCCTCGGCTCGTGCGGCGAGCTGGGGGTCGTCGAGCGCGCCGATCGCGGCGGCGTGCTCGGCGCACGCCTCGCGCACGGCCGCGGCAGCGGGCCGGCCCGCGGCCGCGAGGAGCTCGACGGCGGCGTCAAGCGCCGGGTCGGCGGCCATCAGGGAGCCGGTGGCGACGATGTCGGCCTCGTCGGCGCGGCCGCCGGCGCGCAACTGGCCCGCGAGCGCGTCGAGTTCCTCCGCGGCCGCGGCGAGCGCGGCCCGGGCGCGCCCGAGCTCGGCCTCCGGCGGGCCGGCCAGCGCGTCGCCGGCAGCGTCGTCGAGCCGTCGCATGCGGCCGGCTGCCGTACCCGGCGCGGCGGGCAGGCCCGTCAGTACGTGCTCGGCCATCAGCCCGCCGGTCCGACGGCGCGGACGAGCGCGCGCACGATCAGGGCGGTCGAGGTCGCGCCCGGGTCCTGGTGCCCGACGGACCGCTCGCCGAGGTACGACGCGCGGCCCTTGCGCGCCTGCATCGGCGTGGTCGCGCGCGCACCCTCGTCGGCCGCGTCCGCCGCCGCCTCCAGCGCCGCGTCGAGATCGTCGCCGACGCGCTCGCGGAGCGCCTCGATCGCGGGCGCGAGGGCGTCGACCATCGTCTTGTCGCCGCGCTCGGCCGCCCCCAGCTCCACCACCGCGGCCAGCGCCGCCTCGAGCGCGCTCACAAGCTCCGGGCCGTCGAGCGCGTCGGCGTCCCCGACCGCCCGGCCCGCGCGCCGCAACGCGAGCCCCCAGAGCGGGCCGCTGGCGCCGCCCACGGTGGAGACCAGCGTCTTGCCGGCGGTCACGAGCTGCCGCCCCGGCGGCGCGCCGTCCTCCAGCGCGGCCACCACGGCGCGGAAGCCGCGCGTCATGTTCACGCCGTGGTCGCCGTCGCCGATCGCCGAGTCGAGCTGGGTCAGGTGGTCGGCCTCCGCCTCGACGGCGGAGGCGACCTCGTTCATCCAGGTCGTGACGGAGACGGCGGCGCCCACGGTCGGCTGCACCCGCTCACACCCCCCAGCGGAGTGCGGCGGTGTGCACGGGAGCATCCCACAGGGCGGTCAGCTCGTCGTCGAGCGCGAGCAGCGTCAGCGAGGCGCCGGCCATCTCGAGCGACGTGATGTAGGAGCCGACGAGCCGACGAGCCGGCACGAGCCCGTGCTCGCGCAGCGCGCGCTCGACCTCGCCGTAGAGCAGGTAGAGCTCGAGCTGCGGCGTGCCGCCCATGCCGTTGACGAACGGCAGCACCTCGGTGCCCTCGGCGGGAGCGAGGTCGCTGACGACCGCCTCGACGATGATGTCGGCGACCTGGGCGGCGGTGCCGAGCGCCTCGCGACGCCGGCCGGGCTCCCCGTGGATCCCGATCCCGACCTCCATCTCGCCGGGCGGGAGGTCGAAGATGGGTTGCCCGGAGGCCGGCGGGATGCACGAGGAGAGCGCCACGCCGAACGAGCGCGTGCGCTCGTTCACCCGGCGCGCGATACCCGCCACAGCGGCGACGTCGTCGCCACGCTCGGCCGCCGCGCCGGCGAGCTTCTCGGCCAGCACGGTGGCGCCCACGCCGCGCCGCCCGGCCGTGTAGAGCGAGTCCTGGACCGCGACGTCGTCGTCGATCAGCACGGACTCGACCGCGATGCCCTCGTCCGCGGCGTCCTCGGCCGCGAGCTTGAAGTTCATCACGTCGCCTGTGTAGTTCTTGACGATGTGGACGACACCCGCGCCGCCGTCCACGGCCTTCGTGGCGGCGAGCATCTGGTCGGGCACCGGAGAGGTGAAGACCTCACCGGGGCACGCGGCGTCGAGCATGCCGAGGCCCACGAAGCCGCCGTGCAGCGGCTCGTGGCCGGAACCGCCGCCCGAGATGAGCGCGACCTTGCCGGCGCGGGGCGCGTCGGCGCGCACGACGATCTGGGCGTCGGCGTCGACACGCAGGATGTCGCCGTGCGCGGCTGCCAGCCCGGCCAGCGACTCGCGGACGACAGCGTCCGGGTCGTTGAGCAGTTTGCGCAGCGTGGGGGTCACAGTGGCCATGAAGTCTCCTCTATCACTTGGCGACGAGCACGTCGTCGGGCGTGGTGACGGCGGTCTTGATCGGCCGCGCGACCTGGCGCGGCGCGGCGAGTGCGTCGTAGACGACAGCCGCGAGCGCGGATCCGGCGAGGCCGGGCAGGACATAGACGGGAATCAGCTGGCCCCAACTGGTCGCGCCGCCGCCGATCGCGGACACGAGCTCCGGCCCGAACGCACGCGCCGGGTTGAGCGAGGCGCCCGTGACGGGTCCGACGACCATGATGATTGCCACCACGACGCCGCCGATCACGAGGCCGGCGTGGTCGTTGGGGGAGCGCGGGTCGACGATCCCGAGGATCGCGAGCATCAGGATGAAGGTCCCGATTCCCTCGGCGAAGACCGCCGAGGCCCACGTGGTCGTGTCCTCGTTGAAGGACGTCTGCCCCATGCCGAGGTCGATGCCCGACTGCGCGAACAGCGCCCAGATGCCGAACGCGCCGAGCACGGCGCCGGCCACCTGCGCGCCCCAGTAGGTCGGGACCTCGCGCCACGGGAAGCGCTTCGTGACGGCGAGCGCGAACGTGACCGCCGGGTTGATGTGGCAGCCCGAGACCTTGCCGAGCGCATAGACGAGCGCCGTGATGACGAGGCCGAACGCGAACGAGATACCGAGCAGGTCGGCACCCGAGATCGCAGGCGTGCTGTCGCCGGCCAGGACGAGGGCGGCGACTACCGAGCCTGGGCCCACAAGCACGAGCAGGGCAGTGCCGAGCGTCTCGGCGAGCGCACGCTGGCCGAGCGAAAACGACTCCATTCTCTCCTCCTCATTCGGAGAAAGGGATTCGACAATGTCGAATCGGGTTCGGGCGGAACGTACTCTTGCGTGAGGCCTCTGTCAAGCCCGCGCCGCGCGCAGGACCTCGCGGGCGATGACGCGGGCGGCGTCCGGCCGAGCGAGGCGGCGCGCCGCGGCGGCCATGGCGCGGCGGCGAGCGTCGTCCGCCACCAGCGCGTCGACCTCCGCGCGCAGGCGTTCCGGAGTGAGCGCCTCGTCGGCCAGCACCGTGGCCGCCCCGGCGTGCTCCATCCAGCGCGCGTTCGCCGCCTGATGGTTGCCGGACGCGTGCGGGTACGGGATCAGCAGTGACGGCAGGCCGTACTGGGCGAGCTCGAACACGGAGCCGCCGGCGCGGGCGACGGCGAGGTCGGCCGCCGCGAGGGCGGCGCCGAAGGGCTCGACGTAGTCGCGCAGCACGTAGTTCTCGTCGGGCGCGGTGAGCGTCGCGAAGTCGCGCCGCCCGGCCACGTGGAGCACGCGGTAGGGCGCGCCCGCGAACGCTCGCACTGCGGCCTCGTTGATCGAGCGCGCGCCGAGCGAGCCGCCGAACACGAGCACCGCCGTCTCGCCGTGCCGGATGCCGAACCGCTCGCGGGCGCCGTCGCGGTCGGTGACCGTCGGTGGCACGGGGCGGCCGGTCAGCAGGTAGCGGTCGCTGTCGCGCCCGTCGATCGGGAACGCGAGGCAGACGCGCCGCGCGCGGCCGGCGAGCAGGCGGTTGGTGAGGCCGAGGTGCGAGTCGGCCTCCGTGAGCACCAGCGGGATCCCGCTCGCGACCGCGGCGAGTCCGACCGGACCGGCGACGTAGCCGCCTCCGCCGAGGACGGCGTCGGCGCCGCGCACGAGCCGGCGGGCGGCCGCGACTGCCGCGCCCGCCTTGACGACCGCGCGGGCGGCCTTCAGCGGGTTGGTGCGCGAGATGCCCTCGACGCGCAGCGGCTCGAGCGGGTAGCCGGCGGCGGGAACGAGCTCGGCCTCCGCGCGCTGACCACCGGCGAAGCGGACGTCGGCGCCTTCAGCCCGCAGCGCGTCGGCGACCGCGATCGCCGGAACCACGTGGCCGGCCGTCCCGCCCGCCGCGATCACGATTCGAATCGCGCCCAGCGCGCTCACGACCACCGTCCACGGCGCGCAGGTGCGCCGAGCCGCCCGACGCGATGTTGAGCAGCAGCCCCATGGCGCACAGCAGCACGATCAGCGACGTCGAGCCCGAGGAGATGAACGGCAGCGGGACGCCGGTCAGCGGCGCGAGGCCGAGCACGGCGTAGACGTTGAGCAGGGCTTGGCACAGGATCAGGCTGGTCAGGCCGCCCGCGAGCAGCTTCGCGTAGGCGCCCTTGGCGTTGCGGGCGGTTCGCAGCCCGGCGTACCCGATCATGCCGTACAGGCACAGGAGCGCGCAGATCCCCGCCAGCCCGAGCTCCTCCCCGATGACCGCGAGGATGAAGTCGGTGTGCGCCTCGGGCAGGTAGAAGATCTTCTGCACCGACTGGCCCGGGCCGAGCCCGAAGAAGCCGCCGCTGCCGATCGCGATCTGCCCCTGGACCGACTGGAAGCCCGCGCCGGCGGCGTCCGCCCACGGGTTGACGAACGTCGTGAGCCGCTCGGTGCGCTCGGCGTCCATCAGCGCGTAGAGCAGCACGAGCAACGCGCCCGCGCCGGCGACGAGGCCGAGCTGACGCAGCGGCAGGCCCGCCGCCACCAGCATCGCGGCGAGCGTGAAGCACATGACGAGCGCGGTGCCGAGGTCGGGCTGGGCGAGGATCAGCAGCACGGCGCCGCCGCCGACGCCGATCACGGGTCCCAGCACCCCGCGCAGGTGGCGCGCCAGCTGCGGCTTGGCGCCGAGCACGGCGGCGACGTGCAGCACCAGCGCGAGCTTCATCACCTCCGACGGCTGGAACGCCAGCGGTCCCGCGCCGAGCCAGCGGCGGGCGCCGTTGATCTGCAGGCCGAGCCCGGGGACGAGCACGAGCACGAGCAGCACGAACGCGGCCACGAGGATGAGGCGGGTGAGGCGGCGCGCCGGGACGAGCCCGTGGCGGCTGATGAGGTGCATCGCGACGACGCCCACGGCGCCGTACGCGAGGTACTTGACCAGGTACGTCGTCCCGTCCCCGTTGCCCTCGAGCAGCGTCCGGGCCGAGGACGCCGAGTAGACCATCACCGCGCCGCCCGCGAGCAGGCAGAACGTGGCCGTCAGCAGGAGCCGGTGCTCGAGGGGCTGCTGCCGGCGCTGACGACTGGACATCAGACCCGCCTTCGACGCTCGGCGCCGGACCCCTGCCGGTGGCCGATCACCCCCTGAGCCGGAGTCGGCGGACGCGGGCGAACGTCAACGGCGGCTGGGTAGGGAGGCTGGGGTGTCGGCCGCCGCGCGGGGAAGTCGCGCGCGGTCGGCGGGCGGATCGCGAACATCCCCGATTAGCGTCGGAAACCGACGCCTATCCGGGATAGTTCGCGAACCATGTCCAGTTGGCCTCGGAAACCGAGGGTAACCCGACAAGGTTCGCGCGATCGCCAACCGCGCCGGCTCCCTCACCCTCCCTACCCAGCCGCAGTTGACGTTCGCAAGCGGTGCCGCACGACGCGGGCTGTCACCCGTCCGCGACGAGCGCGCGGAAGTGGTCCCCGCGCTCCTCGAACGAGCGGTACTGGTCGAACGACGCGCAGGCGGGCGAGAGCAGGACGACGTCGCCGGGTCGGGCCACCTTGCGCGCCGCGGCGACGGCCGTGGCCAGGTCGCCGGCGTCGACCACCTCGACGCCCTCGAGCGCCGCCCGGATCTCGCCGGCGGCCTCGCCGATCAGGTACGCGGCGCGGGCGCTCTCCCCGACCGCGCGCGCGAGTGCCCCGTAGTCGCTGCCCTTCCCGCGGCCGCCGAGGATCACGTGCACGGTCCCCGGTGGGAAGGCGGCGAGCGCGACGACAGCCGAGGCGACGTTGGTGGCCTTGGAGTCGTTGACGTAGAGCACCCCGTCGCGGCGCGCGACCTCCTCCATGCGGTGGGCGACGCCGGCGAAGCTCGCAAGCCCGGCCCGGACGGCGTCGAGCGGCAGCCCGCGTGCGAGGCAGACGGCGGCGGCCGCCATGGCGTTCTCACGGTTGTGGGCGCCGCGCAGGCGGATCTCGTCCTGTCCGAGGAGCCGCCCGTCCCGCCACCACAGCGCTCCGTCGCGGTCCTCGATGTCGCCCCCCGGCCCGAACGTGACCCGCTCCGCCTCGCCGCCGAGCTGATCCACGAGATCGGACGGTGCGACGGCGAGCGTTCCCGGCGGCTGGCGGGCGAACGCCTCGAGCTTGGCGGTGCGGTACGCGTCGAACGTGCCGTGGCGGTCGAGGTGGTCCTCGGCGAGGTTGAGCAGCGCGGCGGTGTCGGGCGCGAACGCCTCCGTGTCCTCGAGCTGGAACGAGGACGCCTCGCAGACGACGACGGCCGCGCCGCCGATCGCGCCCGGCAACGCGGTCAACGGCGTGCCGACGTTGCCGGCGACCGCGACCGGCACGCCGGCCTCGCGGTGGATATGGCCGACAAGCTCGACCGTGGTCGTCTTCCCGTTGGAGCCGGTGACGGCGACGAACGAGTTCGGGAGCAGCCGCCAGCCGATCTCGAGCTCCCCGACGACACGCGTCCCCGAGCGGAGGGCGGCGGCGACCACGGGCGCCGCCTGCGGCACGCCGGGGCTCTTGACGACCGTCGAGGCCGCCGGGAGCAGCCCGACTCCGTCGCTCGGCGCGTGCACCGCCACGCCCGCCCGCTCGAGCGACGCTCGAGCCTGGGCGGTGATCTCCGCCGCGTCGCAGCCGACGACCTCCGCTCCCCGCGCGCGCAACGCCAGGGCGGCGGCCACGCCCGAGCGGGCGAGCCCGACCACGAGGAACGGCCCGGCAGGCAACGGCGGACGCTCGATCACGCCCAGGCATTCAAGCGCGCCCGCCCGACGGGCACCGTGCGCGACCGCCGGGCCGTCGTTCACGCCGCGGTGGCGATCGGGTCGGGCCTCACCCGGGCGGCGGGGTCGGCTCGGCCTCCCTCGAACTCGAGGCCCTCGGCCTCGAGCCGGCGGCGGACCGCCGACGGGTCGCCGAGCGCGGTGCCGCCGACCGTCCCGTCCGACTTCAGTACCCGGTGGCTGCCTGGCATCTCCTCGCGGATGAAGCGCTGGTTCAGCGCGCGGGCGTGGACGTCGGTGCCGCCGGCGGCCCGCGCGACGTCGCCGTAGCTCATCCATGCGCCGGCCGGGATGGCGGCCACCGTCTCACGCACAAGCTCGGGGTCCATGGTCTGCTCCTCTCGTGGGCATGGTCGGCGAGCGACCATATGGCCGAATCCGGCCGCCGAAGCCCTGCGCGCGACGATTGGCACGCAATTGGAACGAAGTCGTGGCGAAGCTGATCAGCCGACGGACTGCTGGTACAGCGTGAAGCCGATCGCGGCGCACACCGCCGCGACGATCCAGAACCGCAGGATGATCTTCGTCTCCGACCACGCCTGCAGCTCGAAGTGATGGTGGATCGGGGCCATCAGGAAGACCCGCTTGCGGAACGCCTGGAAGGAGAAGACCTGGATCAGGACGGACAGTGCCTCGATCACGAAGATGCCGCCGAGGATGATCAGCAGCACCTCGGTCTTGGTCATCACCGCCATCGCCGCGATCGCGCCGCCCAGTCCCAATGACCCCGTGTCCCCCATGAAGATCGACGCCGGGAACGAGTTGAACCACAGGAAGCCCACGCAGGCGCCCGCGAAGCAGCCGGCGACCAGCGCGAGGTCCTCCTGGCGCGTCGTGAACGTGATCGCGATGTAGGCGAGCAGCACGATCGAGACGCAGCCGGCGGCCAGCCCGTCGAGCCCGTCCGTCAAGTTCACGGCCGACGTCGTGCCCGCCACCACCAGATAGATCAGGACCGGGTAGAGGTAGCCGAGGTCGATCTGGTAGTCGACGATCCGCAGGTCGAGCGTGTCCCCCAGCTCGGCGCCCTCGGACGCCGCCAGCCACAGCCCGATCGCGATCAGCACGGTGACGACGAGCTTCGTCCGCCCCCGCAGCCCCAGCGAGCGCCGCTTGACGAGCTTCGTGTAGTCGTCCGCGAACCCCAGCAGCGCACACGCCGCCGCCACCGCGAAGACGGCCAGTGAGCGCGCGTCGCGGTTCGTCAGCAACAGGAACGGCACCGCGATCGCGGTGAAGATGATGATCCCACCCATCGTCGGCGTGCCGGCCTTCGCGTGATGCTCCTGCGGCCCCTCCTCGCGGATCTGCTGGCCGAACTCGCGCTCGCGCAGGAACTCGATGAACTTCGGCGAGAGAAAGACGCAGATGAGCAGGGACGCCGTCCCCGCGATCAGGACCTCACCCACGAGGCACCCCGGCGGCCGCGAGCGCTTCCGCGACGATCTCGAGGCCCACGCCGCGCGAGCCCTTGACGAGCACGACGTCCCCCGGCCCGAGCAGCTCGCCGGCCAGCGCGGCCGCCTCCCGCGCGTCGGCCACCGCGTAGCCCTCGCCGTCGAAGGTGTCGAGCATCGCGGCCGCCCGCGGGCCGACCGTCACCAGCAGCTCGACCCCCGCGCGCTCGGCCTGCGTCCCGACCTCGCGGTGCAGCGCGGCCTCCTCGGCACCCAGCTCGAGCATGTCCCCGAGCACCGCGACCCGCCGGCCGGCGGCCGGCCCGGCCCGGCCAGCTCGTCGAGCGCAGCGCGCATCGACAGCGGGCTGGCGTTGTAGCAATCGTTGACGACCAGCACGCCGTCCGGGAGCTCCACCAGCTCGCCGCGCAGCGCGCCCGTGGGCGCCTCGAGCCGGCCGGACGGCCGCACGCCGACGGCCAGCGCCGCGGCCACCGCCGCCAGCGCGTTGACCCGCTGATGGCGAGCGGTGAACCCCAGCTCGACCTCGAGCCGCTCGCCGTGGGCGACGACGTCGTCGCCGTCGAGGTGCACGTCGCCGCCCTCGCCGAACCGGACCACGTTCAGCCCGTCGCGAAGGTACGGCTCGAGCAGCGGCTCGCCGGCCGGCACCACCGCCGTTCCCCCGTCGCGCATTCCGACCAGCAGCTCGCCCTTGGCCCGCGCCACGCCCGCGAGCGATCCCACCTGCTCGAGATGGACCGGCCCGATGTTCGTGATCACGCCGACGTCCGGCTCGCAGATCGCGGCCAGCTCGGCGATCTGGCCGAAGCCGCGCATCGCCGCCTCGAGCACGAGCACGTCGGTGCCCGCGGGCGCGCCGAGGATCTCCAGCGGCATGCCGATCTCGGTGTTGAAGTTCGCGCGCGAGGCGACGACCGAGCGCTGACCCGCGAGCACCGCCGCGATCAGGTCCTTGGTCGACGTCTTGCCGACCGAGCCGGTGACGGCGATCACCGCGCTGCCCAGCTCGCGCCGCCACGTCCGCGCGAGCGACTGCAGGGCCGCCAGCGGATCGTCGGCCGCGAGCACGGCGCCTCCCGCCAACCCATCGCCCCATGCCGGTGCGACGAGCACGCCCCACGCGCCGGCGTCCAGGGCGCGCGCGGCGAAGCGGCCGCCGTCGACCTGCGACCCCGGCAGCCCCACGAACAGATCGCCGGGCTCGATCGCCCGCGAGTCGATCACGGCCCGCGCGGGCCCGGCGGCCGCCCCCGCCACCACCCGCGCGCCCGAAGCCGACGCCACCCGCTCCGCGTCCCAGCCCCTCACGCGCCCAGCGCCTCCCGTGCCACCGCAACGTCGTCGAACGGCTCCTTGCGCCCGCCCGCGAACTCCTGCCCCTGCTCGTGGCCCTTGCCGGCGATCACCACGACGTCGCCGGGCGCGGCCAGCTCGACGGCGCGCTCGATGCTCGCCCGCCGGTCGGCGTCGTGCTCGACGTGAGAGCCCTCGCGGACCCCCGCGAGGATCTCGGCGATGATCGCCTCGGGGTCCTCCGAGCGCGGGTTGTCGGAGGTGACGAGGCAGACGTCGGCCAGCCGGGCGGCGATCTCGCCCATCAGCGGCCGCTTGCCGCGGTCGCGGTCGCCGCCGGCCCCGAACACCGCGATCACCCGTCCCTCGGCCAGCTCGCGCGCCGCGCGCAGGACGTTCTCCAGCGAGTCGGGCGTGTGGGCGTAGTCCACCAGCACGGCGAACGGCTGGCCCTCGGCGACCGGCTCGAAGCGTCCCGGGACCCGCACCGCCTCCGGCAGGCTCTCGACCTCGGCGCCCACCGCGCGCGCCGCCGCCCACGCCGCCAGCGCGTTGAGCACGTTGAAGCGGCCCGGCAGCGGCACGCGCACGCGGAACGCGCCGTCGGGCGTCTCGAACGTGCAGTCGGTCCCGCTGAAGCCGGCCTCGAGCTCGGTGGCGCGGTAGTCGGCAGGCGCGTCGACGGCGAAGGTGACGCTGCCCGGGAACTCGTCGGCCAGGCGCCGCCCATACGGATCGTCGACGTTGATCAGCCGCACGTCGGTCAGCGGCGACGCGAACAGCCGCCGCTTGGCGAGGAAGTACTCCTCCATCGTCGGATGGAAGTCGAGGTGGTCCTGTGTGAGGTTGGTGAACACCGCGACCGCGACGTGGATCCCGTCGGCGCGGCGCAGCTCGAGCGCATGGGAGGAGATCTCCATCGCGCACGCGGTGTCGCCGCCGTCGAGCATCTCGCGGAAGGTGCGCTGGAGGTCGATCGCCTCCGGCGTCGTGCGCACCGTGGGCCGCTCCTGCCCCGCGACGACCGACGTCACGGTGCCGAGCAGCCCGGTCTGGCGGCCCGACGCCTCGAGCAGCGCGCGCAACAGGAACGCGGTCGTCGTCTTGCCGTTCGTCCCGGTGATCCCCACCACCGGCAGGCGGGCCGTCGGGTCGCCGTGGAAGCGCGCCGCGGCGACCGCCATCGCGGCCCGCACGTCCTCCACCTGGACCTCGGGGACGCCGAGCTCGAGCGGACGGGCGACGACGAGCGCCGCGGCGCCACGCTCGACCGCGTCGGGCGCGAAGTCGTGCCCGTCGCGCGTGAAGCCGGGCACGCAGAAGAACAGCGTGCCGGGCTTCACCGAGCGGTTGTCGTAGGCCAGGCCGCCGACCTCCAAGGCCGGCCCGTCGCCGAGCAGCTCTCGGACGGTCATCGGCGCGTCAGTCTACGAGCGGCCTCGGTCGGGTGGGCGGGGGACGGATACCTTGCAGGGCATGACACCGTGGTGGCGCAGACGCAGCGTCGTGATCACGGCGGGGTGCCTGATCGCGCTCATCACGTTCGGGGCGCGGACGAGCTTCGGGCTCTTCACCGACCCGCTGTCCGACCTGCGCGACTGGGATCGCGAGACGTTCGCGTTCGCGATCGCCGTGCAGAACCTGCTGTGGGGGCTCGGCCAGCCGTTCGGCGGCGCGATCGCCGACCGCTACGGCGCCGGGCGCGTGCTGGCGGCGGGCGGGGTGATCTACACGCTCGGCGTCGTGCTCATGAGCGTCAGCACGAGCGGCACCACGCTGGCGCTGACCGCGGGCGTGCTCGTCGGCCTCGGCCTCTCCGGCGCGTCGTTCACGATCGTCATCGCCGCCTTCGCGCGGCTCGTCCCCGAGGACCGCCGGTCGTGGGCGATGGGCCTCGCCACGGCCATGGGCTCGCTCGGCCAGTTCGTCTTCGCGCCGCTCGGCCAGGGCTTCATCAGCGCGTACGGGCCGGCGACCGCGCTCGTGCTCATCGGCGGCCTGGTCGCGTTCGTGCCGGTGCTGGCGAGGGCGCTCAGCAGCGGGCCGAGCACGGTCGACGAGGGCCCGCGCGAGTCGACCGTCAGCACGGTCCGTCAGGCGCTCACCCACCCGAGCTACGTGCTGCTCACGAGCGGCTTCTTCGTCTGCGGCTTCCACATCGCGTTCGTCTCCACCCATCTGCCGCCGTACCTGACCGACCTCGGGCTGAGCACCGCGCTGGCGGCGTGGGCGCTCGGGCTGATCGGGCTGTTCAACGTCATCGGCGCATACAGCGCCGGCATCCTCGGCGGCATCTACAGCCGGCGGCTGCTGCTGAGCGGGATCTACGCGTCGCGCGCGGCGGCGTTCGCGCTGTTCGTCGTCCTGCCCGCCACGCCGGTCACGGTGCTCGTGTTCTCGGCGCTGATCGGGCTGCTGTGGCTGTCGACGGTGCCGCCCACCTCCGGCCTGATCGCCGTGATGTTCGGGACGCGCGACCTCGGTCTGCTGTTCGGGATCGTGTTCCTCAGCCACCAGGTCGGCGCGTTCGTCGGCGTCTGGCTCGGCGGCGCCGTCTACGACGCCACCGGCGCCTACGACCTCATGTGGTGGCTCTCGATCGTGCTCGGCTTGGCCGCGGCGATCGTCCACCTGCCCATCAGCGAGCGGCCGCGCGTCGCGGCGAGCCCGGCATGAGCCGGCGGCTGCGCCGCGACTTGGCCGTCGGCGTGGCGATCACGCTGGTGCGCGTTCGGCGGCGTCTACTGGCAGGCCGGCCAGGCAGGCGAGTCGGGCGAGGTGCCGCGCCTCATCTGCCCGCTCCATTGAGGTGCGCGCTCGACGATCGCGTCGCCGTCGACGCCTCGCGGCAAGCGTCCCGAACACGCGGCCGCGGGCGTCGCCGAGGCGGCCGGCGCAGAACGCGTCCGCGACGGCGGGCGGGGCGTGGCGGACGAGCAGCGACGCCTGGAAGGCGAGCGCGAGGTCCTCGACGGTGCGGCGGGCGGTCCACTCGGCGTCGGGAGCGTGGAGCGCGTCGAGGTGGGCGTCGAGCCGAGCGTCGGCGCCACGCGCGAGCTCGCACTCGGCCAGGAACGCCGGCAGGCCCTCGGGCTCGCGCGCCGTGGCTCTGCAGGACGTCGAGCGCCATCACGTTGCCCGAGCCCTCCCAGATGCCGTTCAGCGGTGCGTCGCGCAGGAGCCGCGGCATCGGCGACTCCTCCACGTAGCCGTTGCCGCCCAGGCACTCGAGCGCCTCGGCGGCGTGCGGCGTGGCGCGCTTGCAGATCCAGTACTTGAGCACCGCGGTGGCGAACCGTCTGAGCGCGGTGTCGCCCTCGTCGTACGCGCGCGCGAGCCGCAGCGCGGTGGCGGTCGCCGCCTCCGACTCGATCGCGAGGTCGGCGAGCACGTTGACCATCGCGGGCTGCTCGGCCAGGCGGCGGCCGAAGGCGCTGCGGTGGCGAGCGTGGTGGACGGCCTCGGCCACGCCGCGCCGCATCCCGGCCGCGCTCCCGATCACGCAGTCGAGCCGCGTGTGGGTGACCATCTCGATGATCGTCGCCACGCCGCGGCCCTCCTCCCCCAGCAGCCGTGCGGGGGCGGCGCGGAACTCGACCTCGCTCGAGGGCAGCGAGCGGGTGCCGAGCTTGTCCTTGAGGCGCTGGAACTCCATCCCCGGGCCGCGCTCGAGCAGGAAGCAGGAGAGGCCGGCGGGCGCCTGGGCGAGCACGAGGAAGACGTCACACGGCGGGTAGGAGCAGAACCACTTGTGGCCGGTGAGCTCGTAGACGCCGTCGCCGACCGGGTCGGCGCGCGTGGTGTTGGCGCGCACGTCCGAGCCGCCCTGCTTCTCGGTCATGGCCATCCCGCACAGGGCGCCGCGGTCGTAGTCGGGGAGCGTCAGGCGCGGCTCCCACTCGGCCGCCAGGCCGGGATCGGTTCTGATCGCCGGGACCGCCGAGTACGTCATCGACACCGGGCACATGACGCCGGCGTTGGCGTGCGTCCACAGCAGCTCGAGCGCGGCGCGCGCGACGTGCGCGCCGGGGCGCGGGTCGCGCCACGGCAGCGAGTGGATCTCGCGCTCGACGGCGCCGCGCAGCAGCCAGTGCCAGCTGGGGTCGAGCTCGACCTCGTCGAGCCGGTGGCCGAAGCGGTCGTGCGTGAGCAGCCGCGGCTCGTTGCGCTCGGCGCGGCGGCCGTGCTCCTGCGCCTCGGCCGAGCCGGCCACGGCGCCGGTGTCGCGGGCGCGGTCGACCGCCCAGGCGGCGCCCTCGCGCTCGAGCGCCTCCTGGAGCGCGAGGTCGGCGTCGAAGAGGTTGACGTCCTCGAACGGGACGGACTGGTTGTCGACGTCATGCGTGAGCATGGCGTCGACTCCCACGGATCTGAGGACGAAGGTCTGGAGAGCGTCGACGAGCACGTCGGCGCCCGCGTCCCGGCGCTCGAGCGGGCCGACGAGCGCCTCGGCCAGCGCGCCGACGATCGCCGCGGCGGTGAGGTCGGGGTCGAGCGCCGGCAGCTCGCCGCTGTCGACGCCGTCCTGCAGGGCGCGGGCGAAGAGGTCGGCGTACGCGCGCCGGAAGGTCAGCCGCTCGGCCTCGACGGCGGGGTCGACGGGCTCGGCGATCAGCGCGTACGCCCGCGTCGGCTCGGCCAGCGCCCGGCGCACGAACGTCTCGACCCAGGCCGCCAGCCGCGCCGCGACCGGCTCGCCGCGCTCGGTCGTGCCGCGCAGCACGTCGACCTCGCGCTGGGCCGCCCGGCGGAAGACCTCGGCGAACAGGTCCTGCTTCGACGGGAAGTGGCGGTACACGGTCCCGGTCGCGACCCCGGCGCGGTGCGCCACGGCCGCCATCGAGGCGGACGCGTAGCCGCCCTCGGCCAGCTGGTCGAGCGCGGCGTCCACGATCCGCTCGCGGGCGGCCGCGAGGCGGGCGCGGGTGCGTTCGGTCGGGCGGTACGGCATCGCCTAGAAGTGAATCATGGTTCAGTCCGGCGCGATGCGCAGATAGTTGAGCGCGAAGCTGGTGATCTCCCGGAACGCCGGGGCGGCGACCGTGCCGCCGTAGATGTCGCCCTGCGGCTCGTCGACCATCACGGCCACGAGCAGCTTCGGCCGCTTGGCCGGAGCGAAGCCGACGAACGAGGAGACGAACTTGGTCTTCGAGTAGCCGCCGAACTCGTCGGGCTTCTCGGCGGTGCCGGTCTTGCCGGCCATCACGTAGCCGTCGATCCCGGCGCCTGACGCCGTGCCGCCCGGGCCGAGCACGCCCTCGAGCATGCGCCGGACGGCGGCGGCGGTCGTCTCGGAGATCACGCGCTTGCCCTTCGGCTTGCGCGCCGCCCGCGCCCCCACGCGCTCGACGACGTGCGGCGCCCGCACCACGCCGCCGTTGGCGATCGCGGCGTAGCCGGTGGCCATCTGCATCAGCGTCACCGCCATGCCCTGGCCGATCGGCAGGTTGCCCATCGAGGAGCCGGAGTAGTTCTCGAGCGCGAGCGGGATGCCCCGCTCCTCCCCCGGCAGGTCGATGCCGGTCAGGCTCCCGAAGCCGAAGCGGCGCACCCAGCGGTCGAAGCGCTCGGCCCCGAGGCGCTGGCCGATCATGATCGAGCCGACGTTCGACGACTGCTCGAGGATCTCGCGCGTGCTCAGCGTGCGGTAGCCGGCGGGATGCGACTCGCCGATCTCGCGGTCGGCGACGGTGATCGTGGGCGGCACGTTGAACGTCGTGTCCGGCGTGACCTCGGCCTCCTCGAGCGCGCCCGCCACGGTGAACGCCTTGAACGTCGAGCCCGGCTCGTAGTTGACCTCGATCGCGCGGTTCTGGCGGGCGTACGCGGGCGCGTCGCCGAGCGCGTTGGCGTTCACCCGCGGCCAGTTGGCGAGCGCGAGCACGGCGCCGTCGCGCGGGTCCATGACGATCGCGGTGGCGCCCTTGGGCTTCCACGCCTCGCCGACGTCGGCGAGCACCGCCTCGGCGCGGTCCTGCAGGTTGCCGTCGAGCGTCAGGCGGACGTCGGCGCCGCGCACGGTGGGCTGCGTCTCGCGCAGCTGGATCGGCTCGCCGAGCGCGTCCTTCTTGAGCTGGCGCTCGCCGTCGCGGCCGCGCAGGAGCTCGTCGAGCGAGTACTCGAGCCCGGCGAGGCCGTGGCCGTCGGTCCCGGTCACCCCGAGCAGCTGGGACGCGCTCCACTCGCGCGGGTAGACGCGGTCGAACTCGGGGATGAACTCGAGGCCGGCGATCTCCATCTTCTGCACGCGGCGAGCGTCGTCCGGCTCGACCTTGCGCGCGAGGTAGACGAAGCCGGTGTCGCGGCGCGCGAGCTCGCGCAGGAGCTCGTCCTCGCGGCGATCGACGACGTCCGCGAGCCGCGCGGCCACGCCCGGCGCGTCCTCGACCAGGTAGGGCGTGGCGGCGATCGTCACCGCCGGCTGGGAGACGGCCAGCTCGGTGCCCTCGCGGTCGAAGATCGTGCCACGGCGGGCGGGGACGAGCACCTCGGACTCCTGCTGGACGGTCGCGGCCTGCTTGAGCGTGCCGGCCTTGACGACGCCGAGCCACGCGGCCTTGCCCGCGCCGAGCACGAGCAGGGACAGGAAGACGGCGAACAGGAAGCCGATGCGGCGCTCGATCAGCCGCACCGGCTCAGCCTCCGGTGGCGGCGGTCGCGGCCGGGTCCGCGACGGGTGCGATGACATTCGGGTCGGCGACTGGGGCGCCCGTGGCCGGGTCCGTGGCGACCGGGGCGACTGGCTCGACCGCGACCGGCTCGACGGCCGCCAGCACGCCCGGCTCGAGCCCGCCGTTGGCCATGATCGCCGCGGCTTCGTCGCTCGGCGGCTGCATCCGCTTGGCGGCCTGCTCGGCGTCGCGGTTCGGCCGCGCGTTCAGGAACTCCATCGAGCCGGCCGGCGGCGCGACCATGCCCTCGCGCTCGGCGGCGAGCTTGACCCGCTCGCGCGCGGACAGCTGCGCGATGTCGGCCTCGAGGTTCGCGTTCTGGCGCTCGAGCGTGCCCATCGTCGTGACCGCCCGCGAGATGCCGGTGTTGAGCTTGAGCATCGACACCTGCATGGCGACGATGCCGCCCAGCAGCACGCCCACCAGCCAGATCCACGCGCGCCCGCGCAGGAGGCCGTCGACGACGCGGTGCTCGGGCAGCGCGCGGATGCGCTCGAAGACGCCGGTCGTGCCGCGGCGGACGGCGCCCGCGGCGGGAGCGGCGACCGGCGCCGGCCGCAGCGGGCCGGACACGCGCCGCGCGTGGCGCGGGAGCGGCCGCTGCGCCGGGCGCGGCCGGGCGGCGTGGCGGGTGCGGACGGTCTGGGCTGGCACTAGTGCTCCTCCCTGAGCTTGCGGGCCGCGCGCAGGCGGGCTGACTTCGAGCGTGGGTTGTCGGCGACCTCGCCGGCCGTGGGCGCCACCGAGCGCCGGAACACCGGCTCGGCCTCCGGCGTCCGGCCGCAGCCGCAGACGGGCAGGTCGGGCGGGCAGATGCACCCGCGGGCCTTGCCGGTGAGGAACTGCTTGACGCGCCGGTCCTCGAGCGAGTGGAACGAGATCGCGGCCAGCCGCCCGCCGACGCGCAGCACGTCCCACGCGAGCGGCAGCGCGGCGTCGAGCTGCGCGAGCTCCTCGTTGACGGCGATGCGGATCGCCTGGAAGGTGCGCTTGGCCGGGTGCCCGCCCGCGAAGCGCGCGGGAGCGGGGATCGCGGCCGTGATCGCGTCGACGAGCTCGAAGGTGGTGGTCAGCGGCCGCCGGCGCTCGATCTGCGCGGCGATCCGGTCGGCGAAGCGCTCCTCCCCGTACTCGCGCAGCGCGCGGGCGAGCCGGCGGCGGTCCCACGTGTTGACCAGCTCGGCGGCGGTCAGCGGCTGGCTGGGGTCCATCCGCATGTCGAGCGGGGCGTCGTAGGCGTAGGAGAAGCCGCGCTCGCGCGTGTCGACCTGCATCGAGGACATGCCGAGGTCGAGGTAGACGAGGTCGGCCTCCGTCCCCTCCTCGGCGAGCCCGCGCAGGCCGTGCTCGAAGTCGGCGCGGATGAAGCGGGTGGCGCACGGCACCTCGGCGGCGAGCTCGGCGAACGCCTTCTCGGCGAGCGGGTCGCGGTCGATCGCGATCAGCGTGCCGGCGGGCCCGAGCCGGTCCGCGACCAGCCGCGCGTGGCCGGCGGCGCCGAGCGTGCAGTCGATCGCGATCTGCCCGGGCTGAGGGTCGAGCGCTTCGATCAGCTCGCCCGCCAGGACCGGGACGTGAGTGCGGGGCATGTCAAGCAGGATGGCCAAGAGACACGGTGAGGTCAGGCGCCCGCTGGGACAGGTCGCGGTAGTAGGCCTCCCAGGCGGAGCGGTCCCAGAGCTCGAGGCACTCGCCGGCGCCGGTGACGACCACCTCGCGCGCGATGCCCGCGTGCTCGAGCTCCCTCGTGCCGAGCATCACGCGGCCGGCCGAGTCGAGCTCCGAGCTGGTCGCGTTCCCGTACAGCATCCGCTTCAGTTCGCGGGCCTGGGGTGAGAAGGGGTTCAGCGCGCTCAGCGCGGACTGGGTGATCGAGGTGTAGGTCTCCTCGGGATAGAGCGAGATGCAGGGGTCGACGCCGCGTACGAGAAAGACGCCACCGGCGAGCGCTGCGCGGAACCGGGCCGGGACGGTCAGCCGGTTCTTGGCGTCGAGCGAGTGTTCGAAGGTGCCGTGGAAGGCCAAGGCTCATGTTCCGACAAGGGGCGAAGGTTCAGTCGATCCGGGGTGGTGGAGTGGGAGGAGCCCCGCCACCCCGGACCGGCTTCGCGACGGGAAGGTACCCCACCACGTCCCACTCTGCAACACAAATATCGTCTTTCGCCCCACACGACTTGAATGCAGTCAGCTTGCGGACCTCGAACATGTTGATTTCCAGGACTTTTTCCAGGGCGCCCGAGCGCGCCGGTTCTTCGTCCGGATCGCAGGCCGCGTTGCATGCGCGCGATCTGCACCGCGAGTTGCGGGGTATCCGGGTATGCGACACCCTGCGTGGGGCCGCGTGGGAGACACGCGGCGTCGTGACCGAAACGGAAGGATCCATGCTTCGACTCGCTCCGCTCCTCGCCGCTCTTGCCTTGCTCGTGTCTGCCTGCGGTGGCGGCGGAGGCGCAGCGGGCGCCGACCCGGCGAGCGCGGTGCCGCGTGACGCGCTCTTCTACATGGAGGCGACCGTGCGCCCGGAGGGCGAGCTGCGATCGGATGCGCTCGACGCCGCCGGCAAGATCCTGCGCACGTCGGACCCGGAGGCGAAGCTCCGCGAGCTGCTCGCCGAGGTGGACGACTTCGACTACGAGCGCGACGTCAAGCCCTGGCTCGGCGACCGCGCGGGAATGTGGGTGAGTGCTCGGCTCGACGAGAACCAGGAGCCGGCCGCGGCCCTCGTCGTCGCCACCACGGACCCCGAGGCGGCGGAGGACTCACTCGCCGCCGCCTACAAGCGATCGGGGACACGCGAGGAGACCCGCTCGCACGCCGGGGTCGACTACACGGTCGACGCCGACGGCGACGCGCGTGCGGTGGTGGAGGACTTCGTGCTGTTCGGCGACGAGCCGGAGTTCAGGCGCACGATCGACGCGCTCGAGGGCGACGGGCTGGTGGACCACGAGCCGTACCGGACCGCCATCGAGGACCTCGAGGACGAGCGGCTGGCCCACTTCTACGTCGATACGCGGCGCCTGCTGGAGCTCGCGACCGAGTCCGATCCCCAGCAGGCGCAGGCGCTGAAGGCATTGATCCCGTTCGACCGGCTGCCGCCGGTCGCGGCGCGTTCCTGGCCGACGGCTCGCGGCTCGCGCTCGACGTCCAGGCCGAGCTCCCGCCAGGCAGCGCCGCGCGGCTCGGCCCGCTGGTCGGCGCGGGTGGCTCGCCCTTGCTGGAGGAGCTGCCGGCCGACGCGTGGGGCGCGCAGGCCATGCCGCGTGTCGGCGAGACGATCCGCGCGACTTTGAAGGGCTTCGCGGGCGCCATCGGGGGCGCCGCGATCGAGCGCGAGCTGGGCTTCGACCTCGAGCGCGACCTCCTGAGCTGGGTCGGCGACGCGGCGATGTTCATCCGCGGCGACAGCGCCGACTCGATCGAGTTCGGCGTCGTGCTCGGCGTCACGGACGAGGCAGCGTCGGCGGGCGCGTTCGGGCGCATCGTGGGCGCGCTGCGCTCGCGCCACGGGGTGAACGCGACGCCGGTTGAGGTCGAGGGCGCCGAGATCGCGTTCCAGTGGGCCGGCCCGGCGCCGAAGCCGCTGGTGCTCGCGCGCGGCGAGGACAAGGTGGTCGTCACGTCCGGCATCGCCGCCGCCGAGGACGCGCTCTCGCCCGACGAGCAGCTCGGCGACACCGAGCTCTACGAGCGCACGACGGAGCTGCTCGGCGACGACGCCGATCCGTCCTTCCTGCTGTCGATGCCCGACCTCGTCAAGCTCGTCGACGCTTCCGGCGACGCCGGTGCCGAGTGGCAGGAGGCCAAGCCGTACGTCGAGGCGTTCGACGTCCTCGCCCTCGGCGGGAGCACCGACGGAGGAGACGCCCGAGTCCGGTTCGCCGCCGGCCTGCGCTAGGCGTCACTCCAGCGGGACGATCGCGGGGACGAGCGCGGCGGCGACGAGGAGCAGAACCGCCGGGACGAGCAGCAGCGCGACGACGAGCTGGATCTGCGGGGCGGCGCGCGCGGCCGCCTCTGCGGTGCGTTGCGCCTGCCGCGCTCGCGCCGTGCGCGCGTCGGCCGAGAGCGCGGCCGCGAGCGGCGCGCCGTGGCGGTCCGCGCGGCGCAGGGCCGCCACGAGCGCGGCGACCCCCGGCGCGGGGCAGCGCCGTTCCAGGTCTTCGTACGCGCTCGCACGCGGGACGCCGTACCGCATCCGGTCGGCCGTCCTCCGTAGCTCCGCGGGAAGCACGCCGGGGTGGCGCGCGCCGACCTCGCCGAGCGCGCGGCTCGGCGTCAGGCCGGCGGCCACGGCGACGCGGATGAGGTCGAGCACATCGGCCAGGTCCGCCTCGATTACCCGCGTCCGTTCGCTGGTCCGCCGGTGCAGCCACAGGTCGGGGGCCAGGAACGCGACTGCGGGGAGCGCGACGAGCAGCGCCGGCCCGAGCCGACCGGGCGCGATCGGCAGCGCCGCCACGGCGACGGCTGCACCCGCCAGCGCCGCGCCGCCCTTGACCGCCATGAAGTCATGCGGCGCGAGCTCCAGCCCCGAGGCCACGATCCGCTCGCCGAGCCGCCGCGGAGCCCGAACCCCGAGCCCGCGGCCGAGCGCCGCGAGCAACCCCAGTCCCACCCCGCTCGCCGACCGTCGCGGCAGCCGCACGCCGCCCACCAGATCGACGATCCCAGGCGCTGCGAGGACGCCGGCGACAGCCGCGAGCAGCGTCGCGCGAGTCACGTCGACGCTCCGACGAGGGCGGCGCCACGGCTCATCCGCGCGCGCCCGCGCCGGCGCGTGCGGCCATCGGCGCGCCGCGACTCATCGTCGCGCCTTCGCGAGACGCGAGACGGCGAGGATCGCCGCCGCCTGGAGAATCGCGGCCATGGCGACGAGCCAGACCGAGAGCGGGTGGGTGACGAGGCCGGCAAGGAGGCCGGGGCTGGCGAGCTCGGCGAGGACGGCGGCGCCCAGCGGGAGCACGAGCACCAGCCGGGCGGTGAAGCGCGCCTGGGCGGTCGCCGTGCGCGCTTCGTGCTCGATCCGCTCGGCGGCGGCGAGTGCCGCCGCCTGGTCGCGCAAGAGGCCGGCGAGGTCGCCGCCGGCGTCTCGCTGCAGGAGGATGCCGGCGACGATCGCGTCCCAGGCCGGAGTCGGCGGCGCGCCGCTGCAGTGCCTCGAGCGCGACGACCGTCGGGTCGCCGAGGTCGAGGGCGCGCGCGGTTGCCCGCAGCTCGTGGCCGGCGGCACCTCCGACACTTCCGGCGGCCACCAGGATCGCGCCCCGGATCGAGTGCCCGGCACCGACCGCGTCGGCGAGCGCCCGCGCTGCCGCACCCGCGCCGGCCCGCAGCTCACGCGCGTACCGCCGGCGCCGCGAACGCACGAGCGCGGCGACCACCAGCGGCCCGCCGACCGCAGCGAGCGCACCCGCGGCCAGCCGCCCACGAGCCACCCCGCGACGACGAGCGCGCCCGTCGACACCAGCGCCAGCCGGCGCCGCTCGGGCCCGGTCGGAGCGCGACCCTCGCGCGCAGCACGCGCGAGCGGCTCGACCGCCCGGCCGAGCACGGCCGCGACCCGCAGCCGCTCGACCGCGGCAAGCGCCTCCCACGCCCCGAGCACGCCGACCGCGCCGGCCCCGAACGAGAGGACGACGGCCGCGGTCATGCCGCCGCGGCGAGGCGCGCCGCGAGGGTGTCGGTCAGGGCCGCGCGCCAGCGACCGCGGCCGCCGCGCCAGGCGTAGATCTCGCGCGCCGCTGGGCCGCCCGCGACGCGGACGACCTCGGCGACCTCGCTCACGCGGCGGGAGCCGTCAGCGCCGCGGGCCTGGCAGACGACGAGGTCGAAGGCGTCGGCGACCTGCTCGCGCAGCGCGGCGTGCGGCAATCCGAGGCCGGCCATCAGCGCGAGCGTCTCGACGCGGCGGAGCGCCTCGGCCGGCGTGCCGGCGTGGATCGTGCACAGCGAGCCGTCGTGCCCCGTCGACAGCGCGGTCAGCATGTCGAGCGCCTCCGCCCCGCGCACCTCGCCGACGACGATCCTGTCGGGCCGCATCCGCAGCGCGTTCCGCACAAGGCGCCGGATCGTCACCTCCCCGCGCCCCTCGAGGTTCGGCGGACGGGCTTCGAGCCGAATCACGTGCGGCTGGCGGAGCCGCAGCTCGGCGGCATCCTCGATCGTGATCACCCGCTCGGCGGCGCCGACGAAGGTCGAGAGCGCGTTGAGCGTCGTCGTCTTGCCCGAGCCGGTGCCGCCGCAGACGAGGATGCTCGCGCGCGCTCGCACGGCGCGCGCGAGGAACTCGAGCAGCGGCTTCGTGATCGTCCCGTTGGCGACCAGCTCCTCGGGCGTGAAGCCGCGGCGGCGGAAGCGCCGGATCGTCAGCACCGGCCCGTCGAGCGCGAGCGGCGGGATGACGACGTTCACGCGCGAGCCGTCCGGGAGCCGGGCGTCGCATAGCGGTTCGGCCTCGTCTACCCGGCGGCCGAGCGGCGCGAGGATGCGCTCGATCGCGTCACGCAGGTCTCGCTCGTGGGCGAACCGCACGGCGGTGCGCTCGACGCGTCCGGCGCGCTCGACCCACACCGGCGCCGTGCCGCAGACCATGACCTCCTCGACCTCGGGATCGGAGAGCAGCGGCTCGAGCGGACCGAGGCCGAACGCCCGCTCGGCGATCCGGCCGGCCAGCTCGGCGCGCGCGTCGGCGTCGAGCACCGCCGCCTCGCGGTCCACGAGCTCGCGAATCCGCCCGTCGAGGTCACCGCCGGGCTCGCCGGCGCCCGCCAGGAGGCGGTCGCGCAAGTCGGCGGCGAGGGCGTCGAGATCGGCCATCGCCGGTAAGAGTCCGCACGGGCGGACCTCGCCCCCAGGCGAACGCCCCGGTCTGAGTCGTCAGCGCCCGGAGGGCGGCGCGAGCTCGCTGCCGACGACCGCGCGGCCGAGGCGTGCGCGGTCGCCCGGCGAGCGGGCGAGCAGCCGGATGTCGCGCGCGAAGACTCCCGCGGCGGCCAGGTACACGGCCTGGGCGGCGGACACGCGCAGCGTTGCGGCGACGCGCGGCTGGCTGTCCTCGCGGGTCGCGGCGGCCGCGGCCCGCGCGGCCAGGACCTCGACGTCCTCGAGCGCGAGCTCGGTCTCCCCTACCGCGCCGCGCTCGCGGGTCACGAGCACGTCGACCCGCGCGCCCGGCACGACGAGCTCGGGCGAGGCGGCGGCGACGATCTCCGCCGCCCGCTGCCCCCGTCCCACCGCCGCACCCGGCGCACCGTCCTCGGCGAGCAGGTGCTCGGCCACGGCGGCGTCGGCCGGCACCGCGACCGCGAGCCGCCGGCCGACGAGCAGCTCCGGCAGCGCGGCCACGCCGCCGGCGGCGAAGCGCTCTGGCATGCGACGCACGGCGAGGTCGCCGGTGTCGAGCCGCCGCCCCGCCGGGAGCGCCCGCGCCGCCGTGACGACCGCGACCATCGGCCCCATCTGCGCCCGCAGCGCCGCCTCGCGCCGGCCCATGTCGGAGGCCGCCAGCGCGCCGAGCACCAGCGCGAGGCCGAGCAGCAGCGCCGCCCGCCGCCGCCGACTCACGAGGCCGGGCTCGTCGCGGCACGTCGGCGGCGCTGCCGCGGGGAGGTCGAGCACGAGGTGGGCGCCGGTCGCCGACGGCAGCTCGACGAGGCGGCCGCCGTGGCGGCGCGCGATGCCGGCGGCGATCGCGAGGCCGTGACCGCGGGTCGCGGACCGGCCGCGGGCGGCGGCGAGGAGCGTCGGCAGCGGCGCGGGGAGGCCATCGCCGTCGTCGCTCACGTGGACGCCGGCGCGGCCGTCGCCGGCGGTCACGCGGACGTCGACCCGCTCGCCGCCGTGCTCGACCGCGTTCGCCACGAGGTTCGCGCACGCGTGCGCGAGGCGGAGCGGCTCTCCGTGGACCCTGGCGGGCCCGCCGCCGCCCACGGTCAAGAGCGTGCCGTGCGCGCGGGCGAGAGCGTCCCAGGCCGGCGCGGCGGCGGCGAGCAGGCCGCCGAGGTCGACCGCCGAGCGGCCGCCGCCCGCCCGGCGCCCGCGCCGCGCCGCCGCGCGATCGTCGAGCGCCTGCGCCGCGCGTCGCAGCTCGAGGTCGATCGCCTGGACCCGAGCAGACGGCTCGAGCCCGCCGAGCGCCAGCCGCGCCGTGCACAGCGGCCCGCGCACGTCATGGTCGGCCCGCGCCGCCCATGCCAGCCGCCGCCGGCCCTCGACGTGCAGCGCGACCACCGCGAGGATCCACAGCAGCGGCCCGATCATGCGGCCACCTCCTCGGGCACCGGCCCGTCGACGAGCCGGTAGCCGACGCCCCAGACGTTCACCACGAAGTGGTCGCCCTGGGCACCCAGCTTCTGCCGCAGCCGGCAGGCGTGGCTGTCCAGAGTGCGAGTCGTGCCGAGCGAGCGAAAGCCCCACACGTCGCGCAGCAGCTCCGCCTTGGTCAGCACTCGTGTCGGCTCGCCCGCCAGCGCCCGCAGCAGCGCGAACTCCTTCTGCGAGAGATGGATGCCCCGGCCTCGCAGCCGCACCTCGCGCGACGCCGGGTCGAGCTCGAGCTCGCCCACCCGCAACCGCCCCTCGACCCGGCGCCCGTGCGCGCGCCGCAGGACTGCCGAGACCCGGTGGCGCAGCTCCGGATACGAGAACGGCTTCGCGACGAAGTCGTCCGCGCCCCGCTCGAACGCCCGCACACGGTCGAGCTCGCCCGACCGGCCCGACAGGACGATCACGGGCAGCAGCGGATCCAGGCGGGCGAGCCCGTCGGCCTCGCGCACGCGCGTGATCAGCTCGAACCCCGAGCCGTCCGGCAGCGCGAGGTCGACGATCGCGAGCTCCGGGCGCTTGTACTCGACCTCGCGCAGCCCGTCGCGCAGCGTCTCCGCGACCGCCAGCTCGTAGCCGTCGGCCGCGAGGTTGTCGGCCAGGAAGGTCCCGAGGAGCGGGTCGTCCTCCACCAGCAGGAGCAACGGGGCGCCGGCAGTCATGCCCCCAAGAGGCCGGCGCCCCGAGAACTTCGCCCCTACGCCAGAGTCGCCCTCGTCGAGGCGAGCCGCATCCCGTCGCCGCCGAACAGGTGCGTGGTACCGGCGAGCTGGAGCCCGATGTTGTCCCCCGGGCTGGCGTCGAACGGCGGCGCCAGCCTCGACACGAGGCCCAGCGTGTCGCCCCGGTGATCGAGCGCGATGTGGACGAACACCTCGTTCCCGAGGTCCTCGACCGTCCGGATCTGGGCCTGCAGCGGCCCGTCCCCGAGCCGCACCGTCTCGGGCCGGAAGCCGAGCGTGACGTCGCCCGTCGCGTTGGCGACCGCGCCCTCGGCGGCCGAGTCGAGCGAGAGCTCCGCCCCGCCCAGCCGGAGCGGGCGCTCCGATCCCAGGTCGACGAGGTTCATCGCCGGCGACCCGATGAACCCGGCCACGAACAGGTTGACCGGCTCGTGGTAGAGCGTGCCCGGAGCATCGCACTGCTGGAGGACACCTCCCTTCAAGACCGCCACCCGGTGCCCCATCGTCATGGCCTCGACCTGGTCGTGCGTGACGTACACGGTCGTCACGCCCAGCCGCGCCTGCAGCTCGACCACCTCGGTCCGCGTCTGCACTCGCAGCTTGGCGTCCAAGTTGGAAAGCGGCTCGTCCATCAGGTACACGGCGGGCTGGCGCACGATCGCCCGGCCCATCGCCACCCGCTGGCGCTGGCCGCCCGACAGCTGCTTGGGCTTGCGATCCAGATACGGCTCGAGGTCCAGGATCCGCGCCGTCTCCTGCACCCGCGTGCGGCGCTCCTCCTTCGGCACCCCCTGCTGCTTGAGAGCGAAGCCCATGTTCTCCGCCACCGAGAGCTGCGGGTACAGGGCGTAGTTCTGGAACACCATGGCGATGTCGCGGTCGCGCGGGCGCACGTTGCTGACGTCGCGCTCGCCGATCCGGATCACGCCGTCGTCCAGAGGCTCGAGCCCCGCGAGCATCCGCAGCGCCGTCGACTTCCCCGATCCGGACGGCCCGACGAGCACGAGCAGCTCGCCGTCGCCGACGTCGATGCTCAACTTGTCGACCGCCGCGACGTCGGTTCCCTCGTAGGTCCGGGTCGCCTGGTCGTACGTCACTGACGTCATCCGGGCCTCCTCACTTGATTGCACCCATGGCCAGGCCACGGATCATCCGCTTCTGGGCGATCCAGCCGGCGAGCACCACGGGGATGCAGGCCAGCAGCGACGCGGCCGACAGCTTCGCCAGGAAGTCGCCGCGCGTGCTGATGTTCGTCGTCACCCAGATCGGCACGGTCGAACCGTCGACCGGGTTCAGCTGCACGGCGTAGAAGAACTCGTTCCAGGCGAAGATCACGCACAGCAGCGCCGTGGCGGCGATGCCGGGAGCCGCCATCGGCAGGATGATCGACGTCATCTGCCCGCGCAGGCCGGCACCGTCGATCTCGGCGGCCTCGATCAGCTCGCGCGGGATCTCCTGGAAGAACGAGCGCAGCATCCACACGGCCAGCGGCAGGTTGATGCCCATGTAGAGGATGATCAGCACCAGCCGCGTGTTCAGGAGCTCGAGCTCCCTGGCCAGGATCCAGATCGGCAGGATCGAGGCCACGACGGGCAGGAACTTCGTCGAGATGAAGAAGAACAGGGCGTCGCGCCACTTGAAGACGGGCCGGATGGCGAGGGCGTAGGCGGCCGGGATCGCGAGCGCCAGCACGACCAGCGTCGAGACGATCACGATGACCGCCGAGTTCGTGAACGCCTCGCCGAACGAGAGCAGGCCGGTGGCGCTCCCGGTCACCTCGTCGAACCGGTCCAGGGTCGGATCGAAGAAGAGCTTCGGGGCGGTGTTCGCGTCCTGCTCCTCCTTGAACGCGCTCAGGACCATCCAGAACACGGGGAAGAAGAAGACCAGGCCGACGAACCACGCCAGCACCCCGAAGGCCGCGTTGACCCAGCGGCTCTCGCCGACGGCGACTGCAGGCGATCCGGCGCTCATGCGGCGTCCTCCCCCTTGAGCAGATTGGACAGGACACGCAACGCGATCGTGGCGATGACGATCGAGGCGATCACGACCACGATGCTGTAGGCCGACGCCTGGCCGAACTCCCAGCCGCCGCCGATCGATCGCTGGAACACGAAGTAGGGCACGTTGGTCGAGCCCGGGCCGCCGCCGGTCATGACGGCGATCTGGTCGTAGACCTGGATGAGGTAGATGGTGCCGAGCAGGATGCCCAGCTCCATGTAGGGCCGCAGGTGGGGGATCGTCAGCTGGCGGAAGGTGCCCCAAGAGGACGTCCCGTCGACCTTCGCGGCCTCGAGGACGTCGGCCGGCTGGCTCTGCAGCCCGGCCAGCATGATCAGCATCATGAACGGGGTCCACTGCCAGATCAGCACGATCGCGATCGACAGCGTCGGGTAGCGGGAGACCCACTCCACGGACGAGAAGCCGAGCTGCTCGATGAGCCAGTTGAGGGTGCCGTACAGCCCGTGGAAGATCTGGTTCTTCCAGATCAGGCCCACGACCACCGGCATCAGCAGGAACGGCGTGATGATCAGCGTGCGCACGACGCCCTGGCCGAGGAACTTGCGGTCGAGCAGCACCGCGAACGCCGTCCCCAGCGCGATCGCCCCCACGACCGGCCCGACGGTGAGCTGGAAGCTCACCCAGACCGCGTCGCGGAAGAACTCGTCCTTGAACGCGTCGATGTAGTTGTCGAGGCCGACGAACTCGCGCGGGCCCGGCGGCACGACCTTCCAGTCCGTGAGGCTGTAGTAGATGCTCATCACGAACGGCACCTGCGTCAGCACGATCATGATGAGCAGTGCCGGCAGCAGCGGGAGCCGCCGGCGCCAGGCCTCGCTGGAGCGATTCGGGAGGAGGTTGCGTGACCGCTTCACGCTGGAAGCGGTCACGCTTTCGGTGGCGGTCATGACGCCGGCATCACCCGCCGCTCGCCCCCGAGGCCACCTGCTGGCAGGCAGCCAAGGCGGCATCGACGGAGGTGCGCTTGGCGATCACGGCTGAGAACTGCTGGGTGCACTGGTTGCCCACGTCCTGGAACTCGGGCACGCCGACGAACTGCACGCCCGGCAGGCCCGGTCGAGGCGTCGTCCCCGGGTTGTCGATCGGCGCCGAGGCCATCGCCTCGAGCGTCGGGTCGGCGAACGCCGCGGCCGCCTTCTTGTACTCGGGGAGCTCGTACGTCGACTCGCGGGTGCCGGGCGGGATCGCGGCCCAGCCGCCCTCGATCTGGTCGCCTGCCTGCTTGATGTAGTCCGGGCCCGTCGCGAACGCGATGTACTTCCAGGCCAGATCCTGCTTCTCGGTCGAAGAGGGAATCGCGAGCGACCACGCCCACAGCCAGCCGGCGGCGTCGGTCTCCTTGACGGGAGCCGCCGCGTAGCCGTTCTTGCCCTTCACCGGGCTGTCGTCGGCCTCGAGCAGGCCGGCGGCGACGGTGGCGTCGTACCACATGGCCACCTTGCCGTCCCGGTACTGCGCCAGGCATTCGTTGAAGCTGGCGTTCGCGGCGTCGTCCTCGCCGACCTCGTTGACGAGGCCGGTGTAGAAGGTGAGTGCCTCCTTGAACTCGGGCTGGGTGATCTGCGCCTCGCCGATGGAGCCGTCGTCGTTGGCGCTCCACCACGTGCCACCGAAGGTGTTCAGGACCGTGGTGAAGGCCGCCCCGAGGTCACCCCAGCCCGGCTTGCCGCGCAGGCAGATGCCGGCCGTGTCGGACGAGTCGACCTTGCGGGCGATGTCTGCGACCTGGTCCCACGTCGGCTTCGCCGGCATCTCGACGCCGGCCTTCTTGAGCAGGTCCTTGCGATACATGAGGAAGGAGGACTCGGCGTAGAACGGCGACGCGTACATCTTGTCGTCGACCGACAGGCCCTTGCGGACGCTCGGAATCACGTCGTCGAGCTGGTAGGCCGCTTCCTTCGTCGCGAAGGGCGTGAGGTCGACGAGGCTGCCGCTCTCGCCGAACTGCGGCGCTTCGTAGAGCCCGATCATCACGACGTCGAACTGCTGGCCGCCGGCGGCGACGTCACGCGTCGTCACCTGGCGCAGGGTGCCCTCGTCGAGCACCGTGTAGTTCACCTTGATGCCCGACTCCTTGGTGAACAGCGAGGGCGTGAGCTCCGCGATGTCCTTCATCTGCGGGTTGTCGACGATGGCGACGTTGAGCGAGCCGCCTCCGCCTTCGCCTCCCGAATCGGACTCGTCGTCGCCGCCGCAGCCGACGGCCACCACTCCGGCGACGGCCACCAGTGCCGCGATCGACCAAAGGCGTCCCCAACTCCTCATCTCGTCTCCTCCTCCTCGGACCCGGAGCACAGGATCCCTCCGGACCCCACAACTAATACCGTTGGTTCTGTTGGGTGTCAAGCCTCAAACGAAGTCAATTCCACCCATCCACATGCTTGCGGTGTGCCTTGACCTGTGTTTATATGGCGATCCGTGGGCGTGGCAACCGCCATCGAGCTTCGCCAGGACCACCTCGCCGAGATCCGTCGCCGCGGGGTCCCCGTCCCCACGTACGACCGCGGGCGGCTGGCACCGCGCATCGTCCACGTGGGCGTCGGCGGCTTCCATCGCGCGCACCTCGCGGTCTACACGCACGAGCTCGCGACCGCCGGCGGCGACTGGGGCATCGTCGGCCTCGGGCTGCTCCCGCACGACGCCGAGATGCAGTCCGCGCTCAGCAGCCAGGACCACCTCTACACGCTGGTCGAGAAGGGCAACGGCGACCCGGTCGCCGAGGTGATCGGCTCGATCGTGGGGTTCGTGCACGGCCCGCCGGGCGAGGAGGCGCGCGTCGTCGAGCTCGTCGCAGCGCCCACCACCGCGATCCTCTCGCTCACGGTGACCGAGGCCGGCTACGCCGAGCCGGCCGAAGGCGGCGAGCCGACGACGTTCGATCGCCTCGCCGCGGCGCTCGCCGCGCGCCGCGAGCGCGGTGCCGGACCGCTCACGATCCTCAGCTGCGACAACCTGCCGGGGAACGGGGCGGCGGCGCGCACCGCAACGCTGTCCGCCGCGGCGCGCGCCGATGCGGCCCTCGAGGAGTGGGTGCAGGAGCACTGCTCGTTCCCCAACTCGATGGTCGATCGCATCACCCCGGTGACGGCCGACGCCGACCGCGCCTGGCTGCGGGACAGCGCCGGGATCAGCGATCGCTGGCCGGTCGTGGCCGAGCCGTTCCGGCAGTGGGTGGTCGAGGACGAGTTCGCGGCCGGGCGGCCCGCGTTCGAGGACGTCGGCGCGCTGTTCACCGACCGCGTCCACGACTGGGAGCTCTACAAGCTGCGCCTGCTCAACGCCGGCCACTCGAGCATGGCGTACCTTTCGGCGCTCGCCGGCATCACCTTCGTGCACGACGCGATGGCGGTGCCCGCGGTCACCCGCTTCCTCGAGGAACTCCTGCAGCGCGAGGCCGTGCCCACGCTCACCGCGATCCCCGATCACCCGCCTGAGGACTACGTCGCGACCGTGCTCGAGCGGTTCGCCAATGGCGGCGTGCGCGACCAGATCGCGCGTCTGTGCCTCGACGGGAGCGCGAAGTTCCCGACGTTCCTGATCCCCACGATCGCCGCGCAGCTCGAGCGCGACGGGCCGATCGAGCGCGCGACGACGGCGCTGGCAGGCTGGGCCCGCTACCTGGGAGTCGTCGATCCCGCCGACCAGGCGTATGACGCCAGCGGCGACGCCGCCCGCCGCCACGCCGCCAACGCGCTCGACGACCCCGTGGCGTTCCTCGAGTACGACGCGGTGTTCCCGCCGGCGCTGGCGAAGTCCGCGCGCTTCCGCGACGCGTTCGCGGCGGCGTACGGCCGGATCGCCGACGCCGGGCCGCTGGCCGCGATGGAGGGGCAGCGGTGAGCGACGAGGCGGAGACCGCGACGCGCCTGCCGCACGACCGCCAGCAGGCGATCTACATGCTGGCCCTGCGGCAGGGCTCGGTCGACGGCGCCGACCTCGCCCGTCGCTACGGCGTGACGACGGAGACGATCCGGCGCGACCTGTCCGACATGCAGGCCCGCAACATGCTGCGCCGGGTCCACGGCGGCGCGGTGCCGATCGAGCGGATCAACCACGAGCCGCTGCTCGACGTGCGAGGCAAGATGAACGCGGAGGAGAAGCTGCGGATCGCCACCATGGCCGCAGAGGAGGTGCCCGAGCAAGGCTCGGTGATCATCGACTCCGGCTCGACCGGCCAGCGCCTGGCCGACGTCTTCCCGGTCGACCACGAGGTCCACGTCGTCACCAACTCGCTGACGACGGCGCTGACGCTCAGCCGCCGCGGCGTGCGCGGCCTGACGGTCCTCGGCGGCGCCGTGCGCCCGAACACGCTCGCGATGGTCGACGACACGGGCTGCGAGGAGCTCGCCAACATGGCGATCGACACGCTGTTCATCAGCTGCGACGGCCTGTCGTTCAAGCACGGGCTCACGACGCCCCACCGCGAGGAGCGCGCGCTCAAGCGGGCGATGATCGAGTCCGCGCAGCGGGTGATCGCGATGGTCGACCACTCCAAGTTCGGCAACGCCCAGATGTTCAGCTTCGCCCGGTTCGACGAGATCGACGTGCTCGTGACCGACACGCGGGTCGATCCCGAGGCCGTCGACTTCCTCAGCGGCCATGGGATCTTCGTCCGCCGTGCCTGACCCCGGCGACCCTCCCTCCCCCAGCGAGCTCGAGCGGATCGCCGCGGCCGTCGCACGCGCCGCCGCCGCCGTCGTCTCCGACGCCCACCGCCGGCCGGTGCTGGTCGGACGCAAGTCCTCGCCGACCGACGTCGTCACCGAGACCGACCTCTACGCCGAGGATCTCATCCGGCGCCACCTGCGCGACGCCACGCCAGACGCCGGCGTGCTGGGTGAGGAGCGCGGCGAGACGGTGCCGGACGCGCGCCTGCTGTGGGTGACCGACCCGCTCGACGGGACCGTCAACTTCCTCCACGGCGTCCCGCTGTTCGCCGTCAGCATCGCCGCCGCCGTGGACGGGGAGGTGGTGGCCGGCGCCGTCATCGACGTGCTGCGCGACGAGCTCTTCTCGGCCCACCTCGGCGGCGGAGCGACGCTCGACGGCGAGCCGATCGCCGGCTCGGACTGCACGTCCGTGGAGCAGGCGCTGGTGGCGACCGGGTTCTCGAACCGGGCCGAGGAGCGCATGCGGGAGGGCGAGCTCGCCGCGCGGCTGCTCCCGTGTGTGGCCGACGTGCGCTGCTTCGGCTCGGCCGCGCTCGAGCTGTGCTGGGTGGCCTGCGGCCGGGTCGACGCGTACTACCAGTCGGGCACCGAGCCGTGGGACCGCGCCGCGGGCGCACTGATCGCCGCCGAGGCCGGAGCGGACGTCGAGCTGCCGTGCCCCGAGAACGGCGACCTCGTGCTGGCGGCCGGCTCCGGGATCTTCGAGGAGCTGCGGCCGCTCCTTCTTCAGTACGCGTGAGAGTGAACGGCGTGGGCGTCGGCGGCGGGCTCGCAGCGCTCCCAGATCTCGAACAGCGCTCGCGATGCCAGCCCTTCGGCCATGCGCGCGGCGGCGTTGATCCCCTGCCAGCGCTCGAGCCGCTCCTCGTCGAGGTCGAGCGGCTCCCACAGCCGTCCCAGGTATCCGCGCGCGAGCGCGTCGAGCACGTCCCGACTGGCTCCGGGAAGGTGGCGAGGCCCGACGCCGCCGTCGCCGAGCAGCATCAGCCACGCGCGCGCGACGTCCGCGACGGCGTCGCCGCGCGACGCGTCGTACCAGTCGACGAGGACCGGGCCGTCAGGGCTGAGGATGACGTTGCTCGGGTGCAGGTCGCCGTGGCACAGACGCAGCCGGCCGACGCGGTCCGGGATCAGCGCGAGCGCGCGTGCGAGCCCGGGATCGACCTTCGCCGCCGCGAGGCGGATCTTGCTGACCAGGCGGTCGCGCTGGCTCGGAAGCGCCACAGGTGCGACGAGCTCGAACAGCGAGAGCTGCAGCTCGGCGAGGCGGCGGCCGACCTCGGTGGCGCGATCGGAGCCGTCAAGCACGTACTGCCACAGCGTCACGCCCTCGATCCGCTCCCAGACGCTCGCCGGGCGGCCGTCGATCCGCTCGATGCCGAGTAGCCGCGCGGCGGGCGCACCGGCGGCGCGGGCCGCCTCGGCGTAGCGCGCCTCGCACTCGATCCAGTCCTCCGCCATCCAGTTGTCGGGCGTCGTCGGCTTCGGCACCTTCACGACCGCGCCGCGCCCGTAGGCGTGCACGGCCGACCGCGAGCCACGCGCTACGACCTCACCGAGAAGAGTGTGCAGGTCCGCCTCCTCCCCAACGTGCTCATTTGAGCATGGACCATCTCGTTCGAGAACAGATTCTCCGATATCTCTGGCACTTGTCAAGTATCTGTGCAAGAGTTGCCTCGGACCCGCTCAAATGAGCAAGGAGGAAGGGTTGGCCAAACAGGACGGCGCCGGGCCAGCGGCGCTCGTGCTCTCCGCAACGATCGCGCGCCGCTACTACTTCGACGGCACGAGCAAGAGCGACATCGCGGACCAGCTCGGCCTGAGCCGCTTCAAGGTCGCGCGGCTGCTCGACCAGGCGCGCGAGAGCGGGCTCGTGCGGATCGAGCTCGACTACCGCGGCGAGATCAACCTCGACCTGTCCGTGCAGCTGAGCCAGAAGTACGGCCTCCAGCACTGCCTCGTGGTCGACTCGCCCGAGGACGACGTGGCGCTGCTGCGCACGAGCCTCGGGCGGGCGAGCGCTCGGCTCCTGACCGAGATCGTCGGCCCTGACGACGTGCTGGGCCTCGCGTGGGGCCGCGCGCTGACCGCCATGCGCAGCCACCTCACCCGCCTCGCGCCGTGCGAGGTCGTCCAGCTCACGGGGGCCCTGTCGCGCCCGGACGTCGACGAGAGCTCGGTCGACCTCGTGCGCGACGTCGCCCGCATCTCCCAGGGCCCCGCCTTCTTCTACCACGCGCCGATGTTCGTCCCCGACGCCGCGACCGCGCGCGTGATGCGCACCCAGCCCGAGGTCGCCCGTGCGATCGCCCGCTTCGAGCACGTGACGAAGGCCGTCGTGGGGCTCGGCGCCTGGCAGGCGGGCCTCTCGACAGTCGCCGACGCGGTCACCGACGCCGAGCGGCTCCAGATGTACGAGCAGGGCGCCCGGGCGGAGCTGTGCGCCATCCAGCTCGACGCGCACGGCGAGGTCATGACCACGGCGCTGAGCGAGCGGCTGGTCGGCGTCAACGCCGAGCAGCTGCGCGCGGTGCCCGAGGTGATCGCGATCGCCTACGGCACCGAGAAGGCGCGCGCCGTGAGGGCCGGCCTGCGCGGCGGGCTCGTCACCAGCCTGGTCACCCACACCGCCATGGCGACCGCGCTGGTCGCCGAGCCGTGAGCGCGATGCGCGAGCCGCACGAGGTCCTGCTCGAAGGCGGCTTCACCAACGCGGGGCTCGTGACCCGCGTCGGCGACACCGTGCGCCGCCCGCAGCGCGACACGAGCCCGGCGACCCACGCACTGCTCGAGCACCTCGAGCGGGTGGGCTTCGACGGTGCGCCGCGCTTTTTGGGGATCGACGAGCGCGGGCGCGAGGTGCTGAGCTACATCCCCGGCGATGCGGCGATCGAGCCGCACGCCGACTGGGCGCTGACCGACGCGGCGCTCGTCGGCGTGGCCGAGCTGCTGCGCCGCTACCACGACGCCGTCGCGACGTTCGACGGGTCCGCGCACCGCTGGCCGTCGCCGGTGCCGGAGGCCTTCCAGGGCGGCATCGTCGGCCACAACGACCCGAACCTCGACAACGTCATCTTCGCCGGCGGGCGCCCGGTGGCGCTGATCGACTTCGACCTCGCGGGACCGAGCTCGGCGGCCTGGGACGTGGCGTGCGCTGCGCGGCTGTGGGTGCCGCTGCGCGATCCGCGCGACACCCCGCCCGGGCTGGCAGGGCGAGCGCTCGTCCGGCTGCGGCTGTTCCTCGACGCCTACGGCCTCCCGGAGCGCGAGCGGCCCGCGGTGATCGACGCGCTGTCTCCCGCCCAGGAGTGGTGCTACGACGTCGTCCGGGCCGCGGTCGCGGGCGGCCATCCGACGTTCGGGCACGTGTGGCGGAGCGGCGGCCGGCTGCGGGCCGAGCGCACGCGGCGCTGGATCGCCGAGCACGACGCCGAGCTGCGGCGTGCGGTCGCAGGTGGGTGAAAGTTTCGTACCACGCGAGTCCGCGGGCAGGACTCGGGCATAAGATGCAGACGCCCCGGCGGGAACCGCGGGCGTCTTGATCATGGACCCACTGCGCCGCGGCAACTACGACTCAGGACAGGACTACGTCCTGGAGTACGGCGAGCTCCGGTTCACGTTCAACGAGCGCGACTTCTCCGAGCGTGTCGAGCAGGCCGCCCGCAAGCTCGGCTTCGTCCGCGCGCGACTCGAGTCGACCGAGCTCGAGGACCTCGTGAACCTTGCCGTCAACGGCGAGATCCAGGATCCCGCCTCGGGCCTCGGCGAGCACGTCAACGACTGCTGGCCGGAGCTCGTCGGGCCCGCCGACCGCTCGCTCGTGCACTGGCTGCGCCGGCTCGTGTTCCGTTCCGCCTGGCTCGACCAGCGCGTCAAGGAGGGCGAGCTGGAGGTCGTGTTCGACGAGGCGACGCACAGCTTCGACTACGTGCAGCCCGAGCGGGAGTTCGAGCCGATCGAGCTCTCACCCGAGCCGAACTGGCAGCGCGTGGCGTACTCCCGGCACTAGGGGGTGCCCAACGGGATATCGCTCCACACGGAATGAACCGTTGGGCGGGGCCCCCTCTAATCCAGCGCGTCTGCCCGAGCCTTGGCGATCGCCTCGGCGCCGGCGTCGCCCACGAGCAGGTCGGCCCGCAGCACGCCCGAGCCCTCGAGGTCGAGCGCCGGGAAGCGCCCGAGCGCGGTCAGCCCGGCGTCGAGCGCCACGACCGTCGTCTCGCCGCCCAGCGGTGCCGCGGCGGTGGCGATCACGGTCAGCGAGCCGCCGTCGACGATGTTCCTGGCCGCCGCCAGCGCGCGCCGCGCGGCGGCGGGCGACAGGCCCTCGAGCGTGTCGACGAGCACGACGGCGTCGCCGCCACGCGCCGCGACGCGCCGGCCCTGCTCTACCGCCTGCTCCACGGCCTGCGCCTGCGCGTCGGCGGAGGTGGCGAAGGACACGGCGGCGGTGGGCTCGACCGGCCAGTCGCCGGTCTCCTCCGGCCGCACGCCGGCGAGCACGAGCGAGACCTCGAGCCCGTCGCGCCCGGCGAGCGCGCCCGCCAGCCGGCGCAGCGCCTCGGTCTTGCCGGCGCGGGGCGCGCCGGCGACAAGCACGCGCGAGCCCTTGCCGAACGGCGTCAGCCACTCGATCGCCTGCACGGTCGGGTCCTCGCTGCCGAGCTCGAAGCGCTCGGACGGGAAGGCCGCGGGCAGGTCCTCGAAGCGCGTGCCCTCGGCCACCTCGTCGGCCGGGCGACCGTTGATCGTGTCGACGCGGATCAGCGACGGGTAGCGCTCGGAGCGCCGCGCGGGGCGCACCGGCCCGCCGATGCGGTCGCCGGAGACGAGCTCGCAGCGCTTGACCTGGGCGGCGGAGATGTAGACGTCGTCGTCGGTCGGGTCGGGCGGCGCGAGGCGGATGAAGCCCGAGCCGTTGCCCAGCAGCTCGACGACGCCCTCGGCGGTGCGGTCGGCAGCTCGCGGCTCGTCGCGCGGCTCGCCGGCGTCCTCGTCGGTCGAGCCCTCCTCGGCGCGGGCGCGGCCGCGGCCACGGCCGCCGCGGCGTCCGCGGCGCGGCTTGCGCTCGCCGTCGTCGGCGTCGCCCTCCGCCTCGGGCTCCTCGGCGGGCTCGTCGGCGGGCTCCTCGTCGCGGGGCGCGGCGTCCTGGCCGGCGAGGATCGCGTCGATCAGGTCGTCCTTGCGTAGACGGCGGAAGCCGTCGACGCCGAGCTCGTTGGCCAGCAGGTGCAGGTCGGCGAGCGGGCTCTTCTCGAGCTCGCCGCGATCGAGGACGGCAGACATTCGGTAGTGCTCCTTCGGTGGTCGGTCGGTCGGCATCCGGCCGCGTTGTGCGCAGCGGCCGGCAACCCCAGGGGTCTGTCCAAGAAGATCCGTGTCGGGGTTCTTGGATAGGCCCCTAGCGCCCTGCAGGGTAGCGATCGGGGGTCAGGCCGGCGTCCGGTTCGAGCTCGAAGTCGCCCTGCAGCGCGGCGCGCACGCGCAGGAAGTCGGCCACGGCGGCCACGTCGTGGACGCGCAGGATGTGCACGCCGGCGTCTACCCCGTGGGCGACGGCCGCGAGCGTGCCCGCGAGCCGCTCCCGCGCCCCGCGGCCCGTCAGCGCGCCCACGAAGTCCTTGTTGGACGCGGCCAGCAGCAGCGGGCGGCCGAGCTCGTGCAGCTCGCCGAGCCGTCGCAGCACCGCCACGGTCTGGGCGGGCGTCTTGGCGAAGTCGGGGCCGGGGTCGAGCACCAGCTGCTCGGCGTCGACGCCGTGCGCCAGCGCGAGCGCGACCCGCTCGCGCAGGAACCCGGTCACGTCGGCGGCGACGTCGTCGTAGCGCGCGGGGTCGAGCAGCGTTCCCTTGGGCTGCACGCGCGTGTGCATGACCACGAGCCCGGCGCCGGTGCGTGCGCACACGTCCGCGAGCGCCCGGTCGCGCAGCCCCGAGGTGTCGTTGACGAGCACGGCGCCGGCGTCGATCGCGGCGGCGGCCACCGCCGGCTTGTAGGTGTCGACCGACACGAGCGCGCCGAGCTCGGTCAGCCGCGCGATGAGCGGCACGACCCGCTCGATCTCCTCGCGCTCGTGCAGCGCGGGCGTGTCGCCGCGCGCCGACTCGCCGCCGACGTCCAGCAGCTCCGCTCCCGCCTCGAGCAGCGCGGCGCCCTGCGCAACGCGGGCGGCGAGCGTGGGATGGTCGCCGCCGTCGGAGAACGAGTCCGGCGCGGCGTTGACGATCCCCATCAGCAGCGGGCGCGAGCCCAGCTCGACGCACCTGACCGCGCAGCCGCAGGCGGGTCATGCGACGGCGTCGGCGCGGGCGATCATCGGCCGCCGACAGGTTAGCCTGCGGTGCCGCATGGATCGCCCGCTCGGAACCGTCGCCGCGCTCTGGCGCTGGCCGGTCAAGTCGATGGGCGGCGAGCGCGTACGCGCCCTGCGGGTCGACGGCCGCGGCGCGGGCGGCGACCGCACCCACGCCGTCTACCACGAGCACAAGGGCGTCGACAAGCCGCTCACCGCGCGCGAGGCACCGCGGCTGCTGGCCTGGCACGCGGCGTATCCGTTCAACCAGGACGGCAGCCTCGACCCGCGGGACCCGCCGCGCGCCACCGTCGTGGCACCCGACGGGCACCGCTACGTGTGGGGCGACCCGCGGCTGCGAACCGCGCTCGCGGACGACCTCGGCCGCGACGTCGAGCTCGTGCGCAACGTCGACGGCATCCAGGACCTCGAGCGCTCGCTGCTCCTGACCACGGCCGCCAGCCTGGCGGCGCTCGGCGACGAGCTCGACGGGCCGATCGACCCGCGCCGCTTCCGGCCGAACATCCACCTCGAGCTTGACGCGGAGCCGTGGGCCGAGCTCGGCTGGGAGGGCGGCGAGCTGGCCTTCGAGGGCGGCGTGCGCGTGCGGTTCCTGCACCCCTGCGAGCGCTGCGCGATCCCCACCCGGCATCCCGACACGCAGGAGAAGTGGCCGGGGCTGCTCCGCCACCTCACGGCCCATCACGGCATGGCGTTCGGCATCAACGGCCGCGTCCTCGCCGCCGGGCGGATCGAGATCGGCGAGCAGGTGCAGGTGGTTTCCGCTACAGGTTCGGTCCGCAACCGGTCGATAAGGGAGCCACCGACGCCCCGACAGGAGAGGTTCCGTTGCTTCGCATCGACGAGACCTCCGGGACGCTGGTCGCCCCCCAGGCCGGCGGCCTCGTCACGGAGAACAGCCCTGAGCGTGCCGAACTGCTGACGCTGGTCAGCAGCTCGTGGGACGCCTTCGCCCACGAGCTGGGCCTGCCCAACCTTCGCCTCGTCGCCCGCGAGCCGGCGCCCGGCGTCGACCTGCTGGCCTTCGACGAGCAGACCGGCCGCGCCGTCGTGCTGCACGTGACCGGCGAGACCGTCGAGTGGCAGATCGGCCGTGCGCTGGCCGCCGCCGCCGACGTCGCCGGCTGGGACGCCGCCCGCCTGTCGGACGTGTCCGACGCGCTCGAGGCCGTCGTCCCCGGCGACTCGCCGCAGCTCGTGCTGGTGGCCGGCGGCTACGAGCCGCCCGCGCTCGCGACCGTCGAGTGGCTGGCCCGCCGGCACGGCGTCGAGGTCTCCGCCTTCAGCGTGTCCGTCCTGCGGTTCGGCAACGAGCGGCTGCTGTCGGTGCACCGCGAGCCGCGCAGCGGCGACGCCGGCGACACCGCTGCGCAGGTGCACTGGATGCTCACCGGCGCCCGGCCGGCCCCGACCGCCGAAGCGGCCGAGGCCCAGGCGCTGTCAAGCGCGCCGCCGCCCGCCTAGGGGTGCCCCACCGGGGGACGCTCCACACGTTCTCCGCCGGTGGGGTGGGCCCCCGTGCTCAATCGTCGCCGCCGACCTGGAGCCGCGCGACCTGCGGGTCGTGGTCGGACGCCTGGTCGGCGAACTCCGCGTTCACGTGCACCGAGTCGTACTCCGGCCTCGGGCGCGTGAGCGCGCCTGAGACGAGGATCTGATCGAGCGTCTGCGAGTTGCCCTCGAACACGTACGAGTAGCGCTCGGGCACGGGCAGCGTCTCCATCAGGTTCGTCAGCCCGCTGTCCTCGAGGATGTCGAGCGTCTCGGAGAACTCGAAGTCGTTGAGGTCTCCGAGCACGATCACCCTCGCCCGGCGGTCGGCGTCGAGCAGCTGCTCGACGAAGTCGGCCACCACGTTGGCCTGCTGGTGTCGCTGCACCTCGGTGCTGCGCACCGGCGGCTGGACGCGTCCGAAGAGCGGGTCGTCGCCGCCCTTGGAGTTGAAGTGGTTGCCGACCACGAACAGCGTGCGCCCGTTCCAGCGGAACTCACCGGCGAGCGGCTTGCGGCTGTTGAGGAACGCGGGGTTGGTCGGGTCGATGCGACCCGGGCTGAAGCTCAGCTGCGGCGCCGCCCGGGGCATCGACGACCTGCGGTCGGTGCCGTCGCCGTGCCACCCGGCCGATCGACGAACGACAGCCCGCGGTCCGTGCGGAACAGGAAGCCGACGCGGATGTTGCCGTTCGGCTCGCCGCCGTCGGCGTTGGGCACCGGGTCGATCTGGCGGAACTGGTAGCGTCGGCCCTCCGTTGCTCGCGATCGCGGCGATGAACTCCGCGTACGTGAGCTCGGCGTTGGACGTCCCGGGCGCGGGGCCGTTGTTGTCCTGGACCTCCTCGATGGCCACGATGTCCGGCGACCGCATGTTGTTCACGAGGATGCTCGCGAGCTCGTCGAACTTCTCCGGCGGGTCGGTCGGGTCGAGGTTCTCGACGTTCATCGAGGCCACGGCCAGCTCCTGCCGGCGCGGTCTCTCGGTGGTCTCGCGCTGCAGGCCGCCGTCGTGCGCGGTCGTCGCGGTTGTCAGCTTGTACTTGAAGTTGCCGAAGGAGTAGTCCACGACGGCCTGGAGGCTGTCCAGGCGGTCCCGCACGTTCGCGCTCGGGACCGGGAAGCCGGCTCCGTCGTCGAGGAAGATGCGCTCGGGATTGAAGTCGTTCGGGCGCACGATCACACCGCCGCGGGTCGTCCGCGGGAACGCCAGGAAGCCGCGATCGCCGACTACGGGCAACTCTCCGAAGCTCGGCGGCCCGACGGCCACCGGGTTGTTGACTCGCACGAGCATCCCCTCGAGGCTCTCGTGGAAGTCGATCCCGTCCTGGCGCGGGTCGAACGGCGTCGCCGAGTTCTCCGGAGTGCCGCCGACGGCGTCGTTGTCGATCACGAAGATCGGCGCGATCCGCCCGCCGAAGCCGACGGTCGTCGGCGCGATCGTGCCCGTGCCGGTCGCCGTCCAGGTCGCCTCCACGATCTCGGTGATCGTGAGGTTGTCGTTGGCGTCGTTGTCCGTGCCGGCCCGGAACTCGTCCACGCGGCCGTTGACCGCGAGCGCCTGCCCGATCGTGACGGGAGGCGCCGTGCTCGTGAACACGAAGATGCCCTCGGATGTGCGCTCGTCGCGGTCGGGCCGCGGTGTCCTGGAACCAGAAACCGTTGCGGCGCGAGCGCGGTCACCACGCCGGGCACGCCGGCCACGAAGTCGCCGTCGTACGGCGAGATGTGCTGCGCGGCCTGGATGTCGTGGATGCGCAGGGCGAGGCCCGTCGTGCTGAAGCTGAACGTGTAGTCCGCGGCCATGTTGTCCGGCGGATCGTCGGCGTCCTGGTCGCTCACGCTCGCCGCCGACACCCGCACCGTGCAGGTCTCGTTGCGGCACGAAGTCGGTGGTCGGGTCGAACGTGAAGGTCCGCGGCCCACCGCTCACCGTCGAGCCATGCGCCGCGCTCGCGGTGCACGTGATGCTCACGGGGTTGCCCGCCAGCGTCACGTCCTCGCTGAACGTGATCTCCACGTTCGCGTTGAGCGGCACCTGGGTCGCGCCGTTCGACGGGCTCGTCGCGGTGACGCTGGGCGCGGCGTCGACCGGCGGGCCGCCGCAAGGGGTCCCGCCGTTCGAGCTGCCCGGAGTCGCCGGCCCTAGCGTGAAGTCGACCGCGTTCTGGTCGGTGTCGCAGCCATCGGGGACTGCGGCGGATGCTCACGTCCGGCGTGGTGTTGTTGTCGGCGGGCGCTCCCGCGGCGCCCTCGAAGTAGCCCGGCACCTGACCCTCGTAGGACACCGCATCGACGATCGTGCTGCCGATGACGATCGCCACCGCATCCGGGTCGACCCGTTCTGGATCAGATCGCTGTTCGCGCCGAAGTCGAGGTCGCATTCCGGGACAGTCGCCTGATCGCCGCAGACGACGTAGTGGCCGCCGGCCGCGACGTCGACGGCAGGGAGATCCGCCGTCTCGTAGACCGCGTTGCCATTGCCGTTGACGAGCACGACGTCGTACGGATCGAGGTTCACCGGTGTCGTCGCGTTGTTGCGGATCTCCACGAACTCGGCGGTGTCCGTCCCGACCTGGTCGTAGTCGATCTCGTTGACCACGAGGTTCGGCGACTGGGCGGAGGCTGGTGCCGCGAAGGCGAGGGTGGCCGCGAGGGCCGTCAGGAGAACGCGCATGTCCCGCACGATATTCCTCGGCGGCGGCCCGATGTGAAGATTGTTAGAGCGCTTGGACCTCGGTGAGGACCTCGCCCACCGAGGCCTTCGCGTCGCCGAACAGGAGCGCGGTCTTCTCGTTGTAGAAGAGCGGGTTGTCGATCCCCGCGAACCCGCTGTTCATCGAGCGTTTGAGCACGATGACGCTGCCCGCCTTGTCGACGTCGAGGATCGGCATTCCGTAGATCGGCGAGTCCGCGACGGTACGGGCGGCGGGGTTCGTGACGTCGTTGGCGCCGATCACGAGCGCGACGTCGGTGCGCGCGAACTCGCCGTTGATGTCGTCCATCTCCTTCAGCTTGTCGTACGGGACGTCGGCCTCGGCCAGCAGGACGTTCATGTGGCCCGGCATGCGGCCGGCGACCGGGTGGATGCCGTACAGGACCTCGATGCCGCGCTTCTCGAGCAGGGCCGCGAGGTCGGCGACCGCGCGCTGGGCCTGGGCGACCGCCATCCCGTAGCCCGGAACGACCACGACGAGGCGCGCGTACGAGAGCTGGATGGCGACGTCGGCGGCGCTCGTCGAGCGCACGGTGCCGCCCTCCTCCCCGCCGCCGGTGAGGGCCGGGCCGCCCGCGCCGAGCCCGCCGAAGAAGACGTTGCCGATCGAGCGGTTCATGGCCTCGGCCATCTGCCGCGTGAGGATCGAGCCGGAGGCGCCGACGAGCATGCCGCCCACGATCAGCGCGGTGTTGTCGAGCGCCATGCCCGCCGCCGCCGCCGACAGCCCCGTAAAGGCGTTCAGCGTCGAGATCACGACCGGCATGTCGGCGCCGCCGATCGGGAGCACGGCCAGCACCCCGAGCGCGCCGGCGAGCAGCAGGATCAGCCAGAACAGCAGCTCGGACTCCGAGCCCGCCGCGATCGTCACGGCGAGCGCGACGGCCGCCAGGGCCAGCACGCCGTTGATGGCCTTCGGGATGCGAAAACGGCCCTTGAGCGACTCCTGCAGCTTCAGGAACGCGACGTTCGAGCCCCAGAAGGAGATCGAGCCGATGATCGCCGCGAACAGGACCGGGATCAGCTCCTCGAGCGCCGGGTTGCCGCCCACCTCCAGCGCCTCCTTGTACTCGACGACGCTGATGAGCGCCACCGCGCCGCCGCCGACGCCGTTGAACAGCGCCACCATCTGCGGCATCGCGGTCATCTTCACGTTGCGCGCCGCCGGGACCCCGACCGCCGTGCCGACCGCGATCCCGACCGCGATCAGCGGCCAGTCGCCGATCCGGTCGTCGAGCAGCGTGGCGATCACCGCGATCGCCATCCCGACCGCCGCCACGAGGTTCCCGCGCACGGCGGTGCGCGGCCCGCGCAGCATGTGCAGCCCAACGATGAAGAGCGAGAAGGCGACGATGTAGAGCGCGGCGATCAGGTCATCCATCACGTTTGCGCCCCTTGAACATGCCGAGCATGCGGTCCGTGACGAGGAAGCCGCCGACGACGTTGATCGTCCCGAAGGCGACGGCCACCATCAGCAGCAGGTCCTCGAGCAGCCCGTCGGCGGGGCCGATCAGGATGAGGCCGCCGAGCAGGACGATCCCGTGGATCGCGTTCGTGCCCGACATCAGCGGCGTGTGCAGGGTGTTCGGGACCTTGGAGATCACCTCGAAGCCGACGAACGCGGCGAGCACGAGGATCGCCAGCTCGGTCAGGAGGTCCATCCGGCCGCCTTCCGTGCACCCTCGTGGACGATCTCGCCGTCGCGCGTCACGCACGCCCCCTTGATGACCTCGTCCTCCCAGTCGAGCTCGAGCGCCCCGTCCTCGCCGGTCATCAGCTCGAGCAGCGAGAGCACGTTGCGCGCGTAGAGCGAGGACGCGTGCTCGGCCATGCTCGACGGCACGTTGAGCGGCGCGGCGATGACGACGCCGTTGTCGGTGGTGTACGTCTCCCCCGGCCGGGTCAGCTCGCAGTTGCCGCCCGCCTCGGCCGCGAGGTCGACGATCACGCTGCCGTGCTTCATGCCGTTGACGGCCTCGGCGGAGATCAGCTTGGGCGCCGGACGACCGGGGACGAGCGCGGTGGTGACGATCACGTCGGACCGCCCCATCTGCTCGGTCAGCGCCTTGCGCTGCGTCTCCTGCTCCTCCGGCGTCAGCTCGCGTGCGTAGCCGCCGGAGCCCTCGGCGTCGCCGAGCCCTTCGACCTCGAAGAACTTCGCGCCCAGCGACTCGATCTGCTCCTTGACGGCCGAGCGCACGTCGAAGGCCGTGACCACCGCGCCGAGGCGCCGCGCGGTGGCGATCGCCTGCAGCCCGGCGACCCCGGCGCCCAGCACCAGCACCTGGGCGGGCGGGATCGTGCCCGCGGCCGTCATCAGCATCGGCAGGAAGCGCTGCATCTCCTGCGCGGCGATCAGGACCGCCCGGTAGCCCGCGACCGTCGCCTGCGAGGACAGCGCGTCCATCGACTGCGCGCGCGAGATGCGCGGGATCGCCTCCATGGCGAACGCCGTCGCGCCGGTGCGCGCGATCGCCGACACGTTCTCGCCGTCGGTCAGCGGGGCGAGGAAGCCGATCAGGACGTGCTCGCGCTTGAGGCCGCCGGGCGGCCCGGGCGCGACGCGCGCGATGACCTCGGCGCCCCAGGGGTCGCCGACCGTGCCGCCCGCCTCGGTGTAGTCGCCGTCGGGCACGCCGGCTCCCGCCCCCGCGCCCGCCTCGATCACGACCTCGTGGCCGGCGCCGGACAGGCGCCGGACCACGTCCGGCACGAGCGCCACCCGCCGCTCACCGTCGGCCGTCTCCTTCGGAACGCCGATCCGCATCCGCGCAGGACCGTATACGACGCGCCGCAGGCCGAGCGCCGCCGCGCGGCCTACATCAGCGCGGACACGAGCGCCCCCGCGGCGGGAACCTGGGCCGCGGCGGCGAGCGCGGCCCGGCGCGGCGACGCCTTGGCGATCTCCGGCAGCGCCTGGCGGGCTCGTTCGGCGCCGGGCGTCGCCGTCGTGGTCGCCGTGGCCGCCGGCGGAGGGGCGGCCGTGGCCGCGGTGGACGCCGTCCGCGCGCGCGGCACCGGCTTCAGCGGCAGGGTCGTGCGGGCGAGCGCGGCGACCGCCTGGGCGGTGACCCAGACGGGCGTCTGGCGGCTCGAGCGCGAGTAGCGCACCTCGCCGTTGGCGGCCGTCAGCGACCGCAGGTAGCTCATCGGGTCGCGCGAGCCGTTGCGGCGCACCCGGCTGGGCTCGCGCCCGGCGGCGAGCAGGCCCTGCACGGCCCAGGCGGTCGACTGCGCGTTCGACGGTCCGCCCGGGATCAGCGCGAAGCCGCCGTCGGACGCCTGGTTGCGGACGACGAAGCGCGCCGCCCGCCGCACGACGTCGCGGCCCCGCCAGCCGGCGGCGGCCAGCGCCTGCAGCGCGGCGCCGGTGTCGTCGATCCCGGACGGCCCGCCACGGCCCGCGAAGTTGAAGCCGCCGTCGTCGTTGGCCTGGCCGCGAGATCCACTCGGCCGCGCGCTGGACCGCGCGATCGCCTCGCGGGCGCCCGGCCGCCCGCAGCCCGAGGATCGCGAACCCGGTCGTGTTCACCCGGCCGGCGAAGGAGCCGCCGCGGCGCTGGCGAGCGAGCAGCGCCTGCTCGAGGTTGCGGCCGCCGATCCGCGGCCGGAGCCCGGCGGCGCGCAGCACCAGGATCGTCCGGTTGAGCTCGCCGAGGTCGTTCAGCTCGCGCGCGTGCGCGCGGATGTACGCGATGGCGTTCGGCGATCCGGCGTCACGCGGGTTGCGGCCCGCCGCGGCGACCCCGAGCGCCGCCCAGCCCGTGTAGAGCTGCGAGGAGGGCTGGCCCGGCGTTCCGCCCCAGCCGCCGTCGTCGTTCTGGGCGCGCAGCAGGTACCGCTCGGAGCGGTCGGCCGCCGCCGCGTCGGCCTGGGAGGCGCTCGCCTGCGGCGGCGCTCCCGACCGCCGCCAGCGGCGAGCAGCAGGCCGGTCGCCGCGACCGGCACCCAGTGGACCTCGAAGCGCGTCCGGTAGCGGGCCAGGGCGCGCACCAGCGCCGGGCCGAAGGCGAGGCAGAACAGCACGCTGCCGACCGCGTGGGCGAGGTCGAACGGCAGCGAGGTGGCGGAGATCGCCGCCAGCTTGGCCAGCGTGTGGTCGCCCGAGTAGGTGACCCACAGGTACAGGTTCATCACCACCCCGAACGCCAGCGAGGCGATCGCGCACGCCGCCGCGAGCGGCACGCCGCGCGAGCTGGCGGCCCGGCGACGCCGCGCAAGCACGGCCCCGCCGACGCCGACCCCGCCCCAGGCCGCCATCTGCCACGGCGTCCACGGCCCCTGGCCGAAGAAGAGGTTGGAGGCGAGCGCGGCCACGGCGCCGACCGCGAACCCGGGCGCGCCGCCCAGCACGTAGCCCGAGATCAGCACGATGTCGGTCGTCGGCTTGACGTTGGGGAGCGGCGCGAACGCGATCCTGCCGAGCGCGGCGAGCGCCGCCAGCGTCGCCACGAGCGCGATCACGCGTGCCGTCGGGTGCGCCCGCTCGTACCAGGCGAACCCGGCCGCGAGCGCCACGGCGAGGATCGCGAACGACGCGGCGACCCAGCTCATCCGACGACCTCTCGCGACCCGCAGCAGCGCGGCGCCGCTCTCCGGGTCGAGCGCGCCGCCGGCGCCGCCCAGAACGCGCGCGGTCTGGGTGGCGAAGTACCAGCCGCCGCCGAGCATCTCGGCGATCGGCGCGTCGGCGACCGGGCGACCGTCGCCGAGCAGGATCGCGCGCTCGGCCCAGGCCGCGGCGAACTCAGCGTCGTGGGTCGCCACCAGGACGGCGGTGCCGCGCGCGGCCAGCTCGCGCAGCCGGGCCGCCAGCCGAGCGCCGTGGCCGCGATCCATCCCGCGCGTCGGTTCGTCGAGGCAGACGGCGACGGGCGGGTCGCCGGTGGACAGCACGAGCTCGAGCGCGAGCCGCTGCCGCTCGCCGCCCGACACGTCGCGCGGGTGACGATCCGCGAGCTCGCCCGGCCTGCGGCACGTCGTCGCCGATGCGGTCGTGCAGGAAGTAGTCGCCGGGGTTCTGCAGCAGCAGGGCGACGCGGCCGGCGCGCACGACCTTGCCGCGCGTGGGCTCGAGCAGGCCCGCGAGCATCCGCAGGAGCGTCGACTTGCCGGCCCCGTTGCGCCCCAGCAGCGCAACCGCCTCGCCCGGGGCGAGCGCCAGATCGACGCCGCGCAGGATCGCCGGCCCGGACGGGACCTCGTACCACGCCCGCCGCAGCGCCGACGACGGGCTCGGGACCGCTTCGCACGTCGCCGCCGTCCGCGAGCGTCGTCGGCGCGACTCGTCCGCCGTCAGCGCCGCCAGCCGATCCGCAAGCGCGCGCCGGGCGCGCCTTCACCGTGGCCGGGCGCTCGGGGATGCCGGCCAGCACGCACAGGCGGGTGACCGGCGGCTGCAGCTCGGGCGGTGCCCAGGCCGCGAACGCCTCCGGCGAGCCGTCGAAGGCGATCGCGCCGTCCTGCAGCGCAAGGACGCGGTCGGCGGCCGGCAGGCAGCGCTCGAGCCGGTGCTCGGCGACCAGCACCGCCGTCCCCCACTCCTCGTTGATCCGCCGCAGCACGCCGAGCAGCTCGTCGCCGGCCACCGGGTCGAGCTGCGAGGTCGGCTCGTCGAGCAGCAGCAGACGCGGCCGCCCGGCCAGCGCGGCGCCGAGCGCCACGCGCTGCAGCTCGCCGCCGGAGAGCTGGTGCGTGGAGCGGTCGAGCAGCGCGGCGATGCCGAGCGCCAGCGCCGCCTCCTCGACCCCGCGCGCGACCGCCGCCGCGCTCCAGCCGCGGTTCTCGAGCGGGAACGCGAGCTCCGACCGCACGGTGCCCATCACGACCTGCGTCTCGGGATCCTGGAACAGCGTGCCCGGCCACCGCCGAGAGCTCGGCAGGGCCGTGGTCGCGCGTGTCGAGCCCGCCGCAGGTGAGCCTGCCCGCGAACGACCCGCCGTGGAAGTGCGGCACGAGTCCGGCGGCGGCGCGCAGGAGCGTCGACTTGCCCGAGCCGGACGCGCCCGCGAGCACCACGAACTCGCCGGGCTCGACGGTCAGCGACACGTCGCGCAGCGACGGCTCGTGCCCGCCCGGATAGGCGTACGTGACGCCGTCGAGCGCAAGCGCGCTCACCCGATCCCCCGGCGGTCGGCGAACGGGAGCAGCGCGCACGCGGCCAGCGCCGCCGCGAGAGCCGAGCTGCGCGGCGCCGAGCGAGGCCTCGGTGCGCGGGTACGGCTCGAAGCCCTCCCAGCCGCCGATCCCGGCGGCGACGGCGAGCGCGGCGACCGCCAGTGCAGAAGCGGCGAAGGAGACGTCGTGGCGGGAGACCGGCCGCCGGCGCCGCTGCAGCCGCCCGCCGGCACCGAAGCCACGCACCTCGAGCGTGGCGGCGACGTCGGTCGCGCGGTCGAGCGCGCCCGCGGTCACGGCGCGCAGGACGCCGAGCCGGGGCGGGCGGTCGGTCAGCGTCCGCTGGGCGTCGGCCAGCCGGCGCCCGTCGCGGGCGAGGACCGGCATCAGGCGCGTGGCCAGCGCGGCCGTGACGCCCGCGCGCAGCGAGCGGCGGCGGAGCGCGCGCAGCAGCTCGTCGGAGTCGACGGCCGCGGTCAGCAGCGCCGCGGCGGCGATCAACGCCACCGCCCGCAGGCCGAGCACGCCACCGTAGGCCAGAGCCTCGGCGGTCACGTCGAGCTGCCCGAGCGGCGGCACCGAGCCGCCGCGGAACACCACGGTCAGCCCCTCGCGGGTGACGAGCGCGTTCACGACCGCGATCGCCGCGCCGAACGGCAGCGCCCACAGCACCGCGCGCGCGACGAGCCGGCCCGCGTGCGCCGCGGCCGCCGCCGCCACCGTGACGGCCACCAGCGTGCCGACCAGCAGCGGATGCTCGAACGACAGCGCCGCCAGCCCGAGCGTCACGCACCACAGTGCGCCGACGCCCGCGCGAGCTGCGCTCAGCGGGTTGGCGATCACGGGGTCGTTCCCGCGCCGGTGACGGGCAACGAGCACGTCGCGTCCCGCTTCGACCGCGACCGCGAAGTGCTGCTCGAGCCGATCCTCGGTGAGCGCCGCGGCCGCCGCGGCCACCCCGACCTCGTCGGTGCCGGTGACGATCCAGGTCGGCGCCTGCCCCTCGACGCTCGTCGCCGCCACGAGCCCCGAGCCGGCCCGCAGCGTGCGCACGGGCTGGCCGTCGGCGTCGAGCAGGACGATCGTGTCGCCGGTGCCGGTGGGCCTCGCGAACACGCCGGTCGCCGCCGGCCCTCGCTCGAGCCGGCGGGCGACGGCGTCGCGACGGACCTCGGCCCAGCGGCCGACGATCACGCGCAGGACCTCCTCCCCCGGCGACTGCTCGAGCACTGCGCGCGGCACCGCCTTCACGCCGGAGTCCAGCAGCCGGGTGGTGACCTCGTCGCAGGAGCGCTCGGCCTCGCCCGCGCATACGAGGCGCACGGGGAAGCGCTTTCCTTCGAGGCCGGTGGCGAACGGCTCGGGGAACGAGCCGACCACCGCCGGGACGCGCTGGGCGGCCTCCCAGTTGTGGTGGTCCCACCACACGCGCTCGCCGGCCGACACGCGGCGCTCGGCCGCCCCCACGGGCGCCTCGATGCCGTTCACGTAGTAGAACCAGTCGACCCGGCGGCCGTCGGCGCGGCCGCCGCCGATGCCGTCGATCTCCTGCACGAACCCGCCGCCGTAGCGCGTGTCGACCTCGTAGCGGTCCTGCAGCAGCCGCATCACGGTGTCGCCGTCGGTGGCGGTCTCCTGCTCGGCGCCCTCGTGCAGCGCCTCGCCGCCGAAGTCGCGCGTGACGGTGAGCGTGGCGTCGCCGCGGGTGGCGCCCTCGCCGAAGCCGCAGCCCGCAAGGAGCGCGACCAGCGCGAGGACGAGCAGCCACCTCATCGCGACCGTCACCGTGACCGGGAACGCCCGCACCGAGCCGGCCCGGGTCGCCGTCAGCCGCAGCCGGCCCGTCTGCGGGCCGACCGTGAGCAGCGCGACGCCCTGGGCGTCGGTCGTCGCGGCGGCCGCGCCGAGCCGCACGGCAGCGCCTGCCGTGGCGACGCCGCGGCCGTAGTCGTCATAGCCGCGCACCGTCACGCGCAGGGTCTCGCCAGGGCGCGCGGTGCGGCGGTCGGGCTGCGCCTCGAGCGTGCGTTGACAGCTCCCCGATGCCTGCAGCTCGCACCAGAACCACGTCACGCGCTGGCCGTGGCGCAGCCGCCGGCCGGTCCCGAACGGGCCGGCCGGGTCGGCGGCGCCGGCGGTCCCGGCCCGGCGGCCGACCTTGTAGACCCAGCCGCCCCTCCCCTTCTCGCGTTCGCGCCCCACCTTGGCAACGTAGAGGCCGCCGGCGGCGGCCGGGTCACGGCCGCAGCGGGCGTAGTCGCGGATCCCCAGCCGCAGCCGCGTCGGCGGCGAGCACCGCCAGCGGCGTGCGGGCTCCGACGCGGCAGCGTCGCGACCCGACCTTCACCGTGCGCGCCTTCAGCCGGACGTCCTTCGGCGCGCGCAGCACCCGCTCCTTGCCGACGACGATCACGTCGACGCTGGCGGCGTCGGCCGGAGCCGCCGCCACCAGCGCCGCGAGCAGGATGGGCAGCGCCGCCGCCCTCATCGGACCCGGAAGACCACCTTGTTGCGCGTCCGCTCGAGGCTGTCGCGGTTGCCGGCGCGATCGACGGCGATCGCCTCGAGCACGTACCGGCCGGGCGGCAAGCCGCGCGGGCAGCAGGTAGCTCCAGCGGCCGCGCTCGGGATCGACGGCGAACGGCGCCTTTGCGCCGCACGGGCGGCGAACGAAGCGCTCGACGGTCGCCGAATACGTCGAGCAGCTGCCCTCGCGCTTGCGCCGCAGGCTGACCAGCACCTCGCGCACGCCCGCCGGGTCCGAGCCCACGCGGCCGCGCAGCTCGCGCGGCCCGCGTCGAGTAGTCGGCGCCGTGGCGGATGCCGGTCACGCGGGCGAGCGGCGCGGTGCGATCGCTCGAACCGCCGCACGGCCGCTTGGTCACGCACACGCGCAGGCGGTTGGAGCGGATCGCGCCCGTCCTGCTGGCCTTGAGGTCGACGAACGGGCGCTCGCCGGGAGCGTCGAGCGTCACCCGGCCGTCGGTGCCCGTGAGCTGGCCGTCGACGTCGGCGCCGGCGACCGGCTCACCGGTCGACGCGTCGGCGACGAGGACGCTGAACGGCCGGCTCGGCGCGAGCGCGGCGCGGCCCGAAGAGCGCCAGCAGGGTCTCGCTGCCGTCGGCGTAGGCGAACAGCACGTCGTCGCCGTCCTCGACCGGGTCGGCGCACGCGCCGAAGCTCGCGAACTGGCCGTTCTCGTACTCGGCCAGGAAGCGGCCGGTGGCCGAGTCGAACGCCACCGACTCGCCGTCGATGGTCTCGAACGTCGCGCCCAGGCTCTCGAACCAGTCGCCGGTCATCGAGAACGGCGCGCGCTTGGCGGCGGCGGCCACCACGGCGCCGCGCGTCGGCACCGGCGTCGGGCTGCTGCCGCCGACGGTGGTGCCGTCGCAGCGGTGCGTGACGGTGTCGTCGGTGAACCGGAAGCCGCGCACGTCGGTCGTCACCGGGCCTTCGAAGATCGTGCGCGTGGGACCTTCGATCCGGAGGTCGACGGTGACGGGCTCGGCCGCGGCCGGCGCCGCTGCGACGACCATGCCGGCGACGAGACCGGCGACGATTCGGAACTTCATGGTTGAGCCACCCCTTTCCGCGAGGGCGAATCGGCTTGGGGTCGGAGGGAGGTCTCCTGGCTCCCGGGCCCACCTGTCGCGCCTTCCCGGCTCGCGTCGCGATGCCAGTGGCGGCGGCCATGCGGCCGCGTGCGATGGCTTCCCCGGTCACAGTGGCGGGTCCGCGCCGGTCTCACACCGGCTTCCCTGTCCACCGACCATGTTTGTCGAGGGGCCATGCTATACCGCCCCGAGGTCATGACGGTCAACCTCACGCGGATCTACACGCGGCTCGGCGACGGGGGCGAGACGCACCTCGGGGACATGAGTCGCGTGCCGAAGACCGATCCGCGGATCGAGGCCTACGGGACGGTCGACGAGCTCAACGCCGCGATCGGCGTGGCTCTCGCGCTGCCCGGCCTGCCCGAGCGGTTCACCGGCTGGCTGCAGCGGATCCAGAACGACCTCTTCGACGTGGGCGCCGATCTCGCGGTGCCTCTGAGCGACGACCGGTCGCGGCTGCGGGTCGTCGGGGAGCAGACCGCGTGGCTGGAGCAGGCCTGCGACGAGGTCAACGCCGAGCTGCCGGCACTGAAGTCGTTCGTGCTGCCGGGCGGCAGCGCGGTCGCCGCGCAGCTCCACGTCTGCCGGACGGTGTGCCGGCGCGCCGAGCGGCGGGTGATCGCGTGCGGCGACGCCGTCAACGCCGAGGGCGTGCGCTACCTGAACCGCCTCTCCGACCTGCTGTTCATCCTCTCGCGGGCCGCCAACGTGGCCGCGGGCGACGAGGAGCCGCTGTGGGAACCGGGCCGCTACCGCTGAGCCAGAACGGCCTCTTCCCGGCCGAGCACCGCGCGCTGCGCGAGCTGTACGCCACCGGGCGGCATCTGGCGAGCCACTGGGATCGGCTCGGGTCGCGTCTGGGGGGCGAGCCTGCCGAGGTGTTGTCGCGGGGTGCCGCGGCGGCGCGCGAGATGCTCGGCGAGCTGGCCGGGCTCACCGCGGTTCACAACCTGCACGGCGAGCCGGCGGCACAGGGTGCCGGCGGTCAGCTCGCGCACCTGCGCGGAGTCACCGACCTGCTGCTCGAGCGCAACCAGGCTCTGCGGGGTGCGGTGCTCGAGGCCACGCACGTGGGCGTGTTGCTCGGGTACCTCGCCGAGCTGGCCGCTGCGCGCGGCGACGAGGATCTCGCGACGTGGGAGCGCCGCTGGGAGGGGCGCTTGCGGGAGCTCGAGGGCGCGGTTCGCGGCGTGGCGGTCGCCGAGGGGTCGTCGCCCGAGCGTGCGGTCGAACCGACGCACGACTCGCGGCTGGGGCGCGCCGGCCACTCCGTCGCATCCGCCTTGGGAACGGTGGGCGAGGCGTTGGATGGCTCGGTGGTCGGGCGCGCGGTTCGTCGTCGGCGCGGCGGTTGACGGGAACGTCAACGTCAACTGCGGCTGGGTAGGGAGGCTGGGGTGCCGACCGCTGCGCGGGGAAATTGCGCGCGGTGGGCGGGCGGATCGCGAAATCCGGCGAACCTCGTGAAGTTACCCCCGGAAACCGACGGTAACTTCACGAGGTTCGCGCCATCGCCGGCCACGCCGGCTCCCTCACCCTCCCTACCCAGCCGCCGTTGACGTTGACGTTCGTCGGCCACCACCCCGCCGCAGCCGCAGCGGCACATCCTCCACCGCCGGCGGAGCGGCCATGAGCTGCCACCCCCGCGGCGAGAGCGCGTAGACGGCGCCGTTCTCCCGCAGCACGATCCGGCCCTCCGGCGTAGTCCCCAGCGCGGCCTCGCTCAACGGCCAGTCGCCATACGCATCCAGCCGGTCGATCGCCCGCCGGATGTCGCGATGGCGGACGCCGCGCTCGAGCAGGGTGTGCACGATCGCCGCCTCGGCGACGTCCTCGACGCTGTACACGTGCGGCAGCTCGGCCGACTGGGAGGGGCGGATGTAGCCCCACCGCGCCCACTGGCCGATCGTGTTGCCGGACACGCCGGCCAGCTCTCCCGCCTCTCCCGCGAGGAAATGCCCGTGCAATCTGGCCACGGTGAAGGTATCCCCGGCCCGGGCCTGCTTGGCAAGCCCGGGCCGGGTGCAGGGGTACGCGTCGGTGGCGCCGGCGGCCGGACTGCTCAGCCGCCAGTGACCTCGACGTACCGCAAGCTCACTTGCCCGACGGCGATCCAGTCGCCGTCGTTGAGCGCCGCCTCGCTCACCCGCTGGCCGTTGACGTAGATGCCGTTGAGGCTCCGGTCGTCGAGCAGCACCGCCTGGCCGCCGCGATGCACGAGCACCGCGTGCTTGCGCGAGACGGAGGCGTCGTCGAGCAGGATGTCGGACACCGGGCTGCGGCCGATGTGCAGGCTCTGCCCCTCTCGGTCGCCGAGCGCGTAGAGCACCAGCTCGCCGTTGTCGTCGGCGGCGAGGTAGCGCCCCGGGGCGGCCTTGAGCACGGTCGCGGCAGCCTGCGGGCTGTCCTCGTCCGGCACCGCCTGCAGCGGCCGGGTCTCCTGTGTCGGGGCCTCCGTGCGGAGGGCAGCGAGGGCATCGCTCATGCGCCAGAATCCTTCTGGCCGATTCCAAGCGGGACATAAATGTGACCGCAACACGAATGCGGAATGTGCGCGTGCGGACAATTTGCGCGCTTGCGAGCGCAATCGGTCGGCTCCGGACAATGTGCGCGCTTGCAGGCACAATCGGTCGGCTCAGTTACGCGCGCGTGGGGCGGAGCCGCACGAGCTCCATCAGGATCGCGTCGAGCCACTCGCCCGTGTGCGGGTCGCGCCACGACGACTCCATCACGCCCACCCGGCGGAATCCGGCCTTCTCGTAGCAGCGGATGGCGGCGAGGTTGTCGGCCGCCGGATCGATCGTCACGCGGTGATGGCCCCGCTCGGTCAGCAGGTACTCGACGAGCGTCTCGAGCGCATCGGTCCCGATCCCGCCGCCGTGGCGGTCGGCGTCGACGAAGATGTCGACCCACGCGTGCCGGAAGTCCTCCTCCGGCTCCTCCCCGTACTGGATCAGCCCGACGGTCTCGCCATCGACCGCGATGCACATCCGCGTGGCGTCGGGGTCGTCGGAAAGCGGGAAGTCGTCCTCGAGCGGGCCCCACCAGCGGGAGACCTCGGGAGCCGCGCGCAGGCGGCGCAGCTCGTCGGCATCACCGTCGTGCATCGGCCGCAGGGTCACGTGCCTGCCCTGCAGCGTCGGTCCGGCGGGGATGCGCACGACCCTGATCATGGCGACTCCGTCTTGGCACGTGACCGTGCGTTACGAGCGCGCCACGAATGTTGACGTGAGCTCCACTACGGGTAACACCGGAATATGGCGGGTTTGAGTGCTGCAGGCGCGCGGCGATTCGGTGCGGCAGCGGTCGCTGCCGCTGCCGGCCTCGTGGTGGGTGCCGGGCTGCTAGACGGCGAATCTTCGCTGGCCACGATCCCAGCCGCGACGGGGAGCGTCGACGCCGGCGCGGAGAACGTGATCGTCCGCTTCGAGCCGGGAACGCCGTCGGGCGAGCGCGCAGATGCCCGGGAGCGTGCCGACGTACGCCTCGCGGAGTCCCTGCCGCTGCCGAACACCCAGCTCGTCGCGCCTGAGGGCGGCCAGTCGCCCGCCGAGGCCGCGGAGCAGCTCGAGCGTTCGCCGAACGTCCTCTACGCCGAGCCCGACGTCCCGCGCCGGGCGTTCGCGGTCGTCCCGAACGATCAGTACTTCAGCCGGCAGTGGAGCCTGAACAACACCGGGCAGTCGGTGGCCGGCACCGCGGGCACGGTCGACGCCGACATCGATGCCCCCGAGGCGTGGCAGATGACGACCGGGAGCGCGGCCGTGACGGTGGCGGTGATCGACTCCGGGGTCCAGCTCGACCATCCCGACCTCGCTGCCGGCATCTGGCGCAACGCCGGCGAGTCCGGCGACCGGCGGGAGTACAACGGGGCGGACGACGACGGCAACGGCCTGGTCGACGACTGGCGCGGCTGGGACTGGGTCGACGCCGACAACGATCCTGGCGACGCGAACGGCCACGGGACCCACGTCGCCGGCACGGTCGGGGCTCGCGGCAACGACGGGCGCGGCGTCGCGGGCGTCGCATGGAACGTCTCGCTGATGCCGCTGCGCACGCTCGGCGCGGACGGCTCCGGCTACGTCTCGGACGTGATCCGCGCGTACCGCTACGCGGGCGCGCGCAAGGCGCATGTGGTCAACGCGAGCCTCGGAGGCGGCAGCTTCTCGCGCGCCGAGCAGGACGCGATCGCCGCCGCTCCGCAGACGCTGTTCGTGGTCGCGGCCGGCAACGACGGCCGCGACAACGACCGTGACCCCGCATATCCCTGCAACTACGCGCTCGCCAACGTCGTCTGCGTGGCGGCGACCGACCAGCGCGACGGCCTGGCGAACTTCTCGAACTACGGAGCGACGACGGTCGACGTCGCCGCGCCCGGGGTGAACATCGTGAGCAGCTACACGGGCGGCTCGTGGGCGTACCTCTCGGGCACGTCGATGGCGACGCCGCACGTGGCCGGCGCCGCAGCGCTGGCATGGGCGCGCGCCCCGGCGGCGACGGTGGCGCAGGTGCGTACAGCGCTCCTTGGCTCGGTGGTGCCGCGCCCTGCACTGCTCGGCCGGACCGTCACCGGCGGCGTGCTCAACGCCGCCCGGGCGCTGACGACCATCGATCCGACCGCCGCGGCGGCGCCCAGCGCACCGATCACTCCCGCCCCCGCGCCCGCTCGGTCGCTGTCCCCCGGTGCCGGTAGCGACACCACGGCGCCGGCACTGCGCGTCGCGGCGCCGACCCGGCAGGTCGTCGGGCGGGCTGTGAGCCGAGGAGTCCTCGCCCGCGCGACCTGCTCGGAGTCGTGCACCTTGCGGACCCGGCTGCTCCTCTCCCGGCGCACGGCGAGGCGCCTCGGCCTGCGCGCAGGCCGCGACGGAGCGGTCGTGGCCCGAGCACGCACGGGAGCGGCGGCCGGCCGCCGCACGAACATCCGCACCCGCGTGTCGCGCACTGCCGGCGCACGCCTGCGGCGCGCCCGGACCGTCTCGCTGCGACTCGAGGTTCGCGCGATCGACGCCGCCCTCAACACGCGCGTCGTGTCGCGGCGGGTCACGCTGCGCCGCTGAACGGTCGAACGTGGTTGCGGTAGACCTTGATGTCGCGCCACGACTCGCGCGCGCGACGATCAACGGCAATCAGGTTCGAGATCGTCAGCGCTGACGAACGTCACACGTGCAGCCGGAGAAACGAGGTGTGGATGACGACACCAACGGTCCCTGGCCGGCGGTGGCGATCCGGACGACACTCGCGTCCGACAGCAATCCCTCGAGGCCGAAAGGAGCCTTGGATGTCGGATCAACAGCAGGAGGCGTGGGGCGGCGAGGTGCAGATGCCACGATGGCTGCGACGGCTGCTCAGGCGACCGGAGCCTCTGGGACCGACCGCGGAGGCCGCGCACGAAGCGCGCAAGCCCCAATCCGGGCCATCGGTGCTCGACAACGCCAACCGAGCGTCCGTCGGAGCGATGGCCGACCTCTACCGCGAGGGTCGCACCAAGCGCCGTTCCTAGAACGACGAAACCCGGCTTCCAGCCGGGCTCCTGAGGTACCGCTACGGGGATTCGAACCCCGGTTTCCGCCGTGAGAGGGCGGCGTCCTAGTCCCCTAGACGATAGCGGCGGGCGACTGCGCCGTCGGGCAGTTTAGCGCCCGCCTACGGACCCTTTCGGGCATGCGGCTGAGAGGACTCGAACCTCCACGGGGTTGCCCCCACGAGCACCTGAAGCTCGCGTGTATACCAATTTCACCACAGCCGCCTGAGCGGCCTACTGTAGCGAGACCAGGGCCTCCCCCGACCTCCCGCTACGCCCGCTGGCTGCAAGGGATCGTGCACCGGGAGGAGTCGGGACTGATAGAACGACGGCCGCCGAATCGCCGGCCCTCCGGGGCCGGTGAACGGGGGAACCGATGCGGCCTGGATGGTCGCGGGGGCGAATCGCCGCTGTGAGTGCGGCGTAGCGAGTGATCGCGAGCCCGTCAGCTCACCTCGTAGGCGCTATCGCACGTGACCCTTTGAGGACTGACGGACCAGACGTGAAGCAGGACCGGCGCGGCGCCCCCCGTGCGGCGCTCGCTGCTGCCCTGGCGGCGCTCGTGCTGCTCGTGCCGGCGACCGCCGCCGAGGCCGCGAAGCCGCTCAAGCGGGGCTCCGAGGGGCCGCGGGTGGCGATGGTCCAGCGCTGGCTCGGCCTCACTCCCGACCGGATCTTCGGACCGGCCACGAAGCGCGCGGTCAAGCGCTTCCAGCGGCGGCGCGGCCTGACCGCCGACGGGATCGTCGGCCCCGTGACGTGGAGCGCGCTCAAGCGCTCGAACGCGCGGCGCTCGTCGGGCGGCGGCGGGGGCGGGTCGAGCCGGAAGGCGGCCGTGGTGAGCCTGCAGCGGGCCCTCGGGATCGGCGCCGACGGCATCTTCGGCCCGGCCACGGAGGCGGCGGTCAAGCGCTTCCAGCGACGGCGCGGCCTGACCGCGGACGGGATCGTCGGCCCCGCCACCTGGAGCGCCCTCGGCCAGAGCGGCCGCAGCGTCGTGCTCAAGCGCCGCGGCTCGAGCGGCTCGAGCGGCCCGCGTAGCGGCGGCGGCGGGGGCGCGGTGCGTCGCATCATCCGCGCCGCCAACCGGATCGCGCACAAGCCGTACAAGTACGGCGGCGGGCATGGCCGCTGGAACGACACCGGCTACGACTGCTCGGGCTCGGTCTCGTACGCGCTGCACGGCGCCGGCCTGCTCTCCTCGGCGCTCACCAGCAGCGGCTTCATGCGCTGGGGCGCCCCCGGCCGCGGCCGCCACGTGACGATCTACGCCTCCCCCGGCCACGTGTACATGGTCGTCAACGGCCGCCGCTTCGACACGACCGGTCGCAACGAGACCGGCTCTCGCTGGCAGTCCGAGCAGCGCTCGTCGGCCGGCTACGTCGTCCGGCACCCGCCCGGCCTCTGATCGGCGGCGGCGGAGCCGCCACCACCGAGCCCTCGGGTCGCGGGCGGACCCGACCTTGACAGCAGCGCATACGTAAGCGTACGCTTACCGTTAGTGATGACTTACGGAACCAGCGGCCTCTCAGCCCTCGCCGACCCCACCCGCCAAGCGATCGTCCGCCGCCTCGCCGGCGGGCCGCAGCCGGTCGGCGAGCTGGCCGAGCACCTGCCCGTAAGCCGCCCCGCCGTCTCCCAGCACCTGAAGGTGCTCAAGGAGGCCGGGCTCGTCCACGACGACCGCGACGGCACACGACGCCTCTACCGGCTCGACCCGAAGGGCCTCGAGGCCGTCCGCGACTCGATCGACAGCCTGTGGAAGCAGGCGCTGACCGCATTCAAGACCGCAGTCGAGGAGGAACGATGACGGAGCAGACCACGCTCTCCGCCGCAGTGACCGTCACCGTCAAGGCCACGCCCGAGCGCGCCTTCGAGACCTTCACGGCCGGCTTCGCCACGTGGTGGCCGCTCGACAGCCACCACATCGGCACCCAAGCCGCCGTCGACGTCGTGATCGAGCCGCGGGCGGGCGGCCGCTGGTACGAGCGGACTGCAGACGGCAGCGAGTGCGACTGGGGCTTCGTGACCGCATACGAACGTCCCCGCCGCCTCGTCCTCGCCTGGCACCTGAGCCCCGACTGGGACTTCGATCCCGACCCCGCACACGCCACCGAGGTCGAGGTCACGTTCGAGCCCGACGGCGAGCACACCGTCGTCGCGCTCGAGCATCGCGGCTTCGAGGCGCTCGGCGAGCGCGGTCCAGAGATGCGCGACGCCGTCTCCAGCCCTGGCGGCTGGGTCGATCTGCTGACAAGCTACGAGTCGTACGTGGCGCGTTCGCACTAGCCCGTTCGAGGGCGCTCGTCAGGCGCGCTGAGCATCCCGACGCCGTGCAGGTCGGAGAGCAGACGCCCGCGCACGCGCGCGAAGCGCATGACCACGCCGCTACAGCCGGGGCAGCGCAGCACGACGCCGGGGCCGTGCGCGTAGACCTGCGCGGTCGCCACCGCGCCGGTCGTCCCGCAGTGGGCGCAGCTCACCACCGCCGCAGTCATCTCAGAGGCGAACACCTCGCCCAGCAGGCCGGCGACGGCGTTGCCGTCGAGCCGCATGTCCCCGGTCGTGGCCATGATCATCCTCCCGTGGCGCCGAAGCGCTCCGTCCGGATCCGCGACGGGTCGTGGCCGAGCGCCACGAGGTCGTCCGCCACGCCCTCCACGAACCCCGTCGGTCCACAGATGTACACGCGCGCGCCGGGCACCGGTGCGACCTCAGCGAGCATCTCCCGGTCCACGCGGCGCGCGTACCCCGTCCAGCCCTCGGGCGCAGAGCGCGTGTAGGTGCGCTCCACCCGCGCGCCGTCCAGCGCGTCGAGCTCGCTCGCGAAGAGCACGTCCTCGGGGCTGCGAGCCGAGAGCAGCAGCGTCGCCTCGGCGTCGCTGCCCGCCAGGGCGCGGTGCCGCAGCATCGCCATCAGCGGCGCCAGCCCCGACCCGCCGGCGACGAGGAAGAGCGGGCCACCGTCGCGCGCGTGCCACACGAACCAGCCGCCGACCGGACCGCGCACCTCGACGAAGTCGCCGGCGCGCACGTCGTCGACCAGGTACGGCGAGACCTCGCCGTCGTCGAGCCGCTCGACCGTGATCGCCGGCCGCTCCTGCTCGGGCGCCGACGAGATCGAGTAGCTGCGCTGCGCCTGGTAGCCGTCCTCGGCGGTCAGGCGCACGTCGACGTGCTGGCCGGCGCGATGCCCGGGCCAGCCGTCCACCTCGAGCACGAGCGTGGCGGCCGAGGCCGTCTCGCGCACGGACTCGTGCACCTCCGCAGAGCGCCAGGGCGTCACCCGTAGCGCTCCTCCAGCCACGGATCGCCGTGGTCGTGGTACCCGAGCGTCTCCCAGAAGCCGGGCTCGTTGTGCTCGGTGACCACGAGGCTGCGGACCCACTTGGCGCTCTTCCACAGGTACAGGTGCGGCACGAGCAGGCGGGCGGGACCGCCGTGCTCGGGCTCGAGCGGCTCGCCGTCGTAGGCGAACGCCACCCACGCCTTGCCGTCGGTGACGTCCTCGAGCGGCGAGATTGGTCGTGTACCCGCCGTAGCAGTCGGCCACCAGGTAGCCGCCGAGCGGCTCGACGCCCTCCAGCAGCGTGTCCACGGACACGCCCTCCCAGGTCGTCCCGAGCTTCGACCACGACGTCACGCAGTGGATGTCGACCGTGAACGTCTCGCTCGGGAGCGCGCGGAACGCCTCCCAGTCCCAGCGCCGCTCGGGGTCGGCGGCGCCGGTGACGGACAGCTCCCAGCGGTCGAGCGGCACCTCGGGCGTCGGGCCCGCGGAGAGGACCGGGAAGTCGTGTGTGAGGTACTGGCCAGGCGGCAGCGCGGTGCCGGCGGGCGGTTCGGCGTGGCGGCGCCGGAAACCTCGAGAAATCGGCATGGAGCGAAGTCTGCCGCGTTAGTCGACTTCAGGAAAGCGTCCGCCGCCCGGGACCCGCTCGGTCACCCGCGCCTGCATCCCGACGAGCGCGATCTCGCCGCCCTCCTCCCCCACGTCGGCGCCGACCTCGACCTCGTCGTCGACCACGGCCCGCACCACGCTCGCCCCTGCGCGCACGACCGCGCCGGGCAGGATCACGGCCTCGCGCACGGTGGCGCCGCGCTCGACCACCGCTCCGCGCCCGATCACCGATCGCTCCACGGTGCCCGCCACGACCGAGGCCGGCCCCAGCAGCGACCCCTCGATCTCCGCCCCGGGCCGCACCCGCACCGCGGCGCGCCGTCCCGTCGCGTGGGTGAGGATCGGCCAGCCGGGCGCGTCGAGGTCGATCGGCGGGTCGTCGGACAGCAGGTCCATGTGGCACTCCCAGTAGGCGTCCACCGTCCCCACGTCGCGCCAGTAGCCGTCGAAGCGCACTTCGCGCGCGCCGCCCGCCTCGACCAGCCGCGGCAGCGCCTCGTCCCCAAGGTCCTCAGGCTCGTCCAGATCCTCGAGCGTCTCGAGCAGCGGCTCGGGGCTGAACACGAACACCTCGTTGGCGACGAGGTTGCTCGCCGGCTCATCGGGCTTGTAGGCGTAGTCGCGAACGCGGCCACGCTCGACCTGCACGACCCCGTAGCGCCCGGCGTCGTCCGGGTCGACCTCCGTTGTCACCATCGTCACGGTCGCGCCGCTCTCCACGTGCTCCGCGACCAGCGCGGCGTAGTCCTGCGCGTACACCGCGTCCGCGCTCAGCACCACCAGCGCCTCGGGCGCGAACTCGCGGATCAGCGGCGCGTTGCGCCACAGCGCGTCGGCCGTGCCGCGCGGGAAGCCGCTGCGCCCGTCGTCGCCCTGCCGCGGCTGCAGCACGAGCAGGCCACCGACCGTGCGGTCGAGGTCCCACGGGCGCCCGTTGGAGAGGTGGTCGCTGAGGGAGATGGGGTTGAACTGCTGGACGATCCAGACGTCCGAGAGCCCGGAGTTGTGGCAGTTGCTGAGCGGGAAGTCGACCAGCCGGTGGCTGCCCGCGAACGGCACCGCGGGCTTGGCGCGCTCGCGGGTGAGCAGTTCGAGCCGCCCGCCGGCGCCGCCGGCGAGCACGATCACCAGCGTGCGCGTCACGCGCTCAGGAACCGTTCGGCGACCGAGCGGAAGAAGTCCGACCGCGTGATCACGCCGACCACGCTCCCGTCCTCGGTGACCGGCAGGACGAGCACGCGGTGGTGGAGGAAGATCTCCGCGACCTCGGCGTCGGAGTAGTCCGCCCCCACGTCGACGTGCTCGGTGTTGACGTACCCGCGCACCGGCTCGCTCCGGCAGCTCGCGCGCTTCTCGAGCGCGTCCTCGAGGCTGCGCTTGACGAAGCCGGCGTACTTGAGCTCCTTCAGGTAGCCGGGGAACACCGCGCCGAGGAACTCGCGCTCGCCGAAGATGCCGAGCAGCTTGCCGTTCTCGACGACCGGCAGTGCCGGAAGCTCGCTGTCGAGCACGGCGCGCACGGCGTCGGCGACGGTCTCGTCCGCGCGCACGACCGGCGTCTCGCGCAGGAGGGGATCGGTGAGGCTGCGAGGGCTCACAGGTATCTGAGGGCGATGTACCCGGTCGCGAGGACCATCGATACCAGTGTGACGGGCACGCCGATGCGCAAGAACGTCATGAAGCCGATCGGCTGCCCGGCGCGCGCCGCCATCCCGGCCGCGGCGACGTTGGCGGCCGCCGCCACGAGCGTCGCGTTGCCGCCGAAGCAGGCGCCGAGCGACAGCGCCCACCAGTAGGCGTCGTCGCCCTCGAGCGACTCGACGACCGGGATCATCGCCGCCGTGAACGGGATGTTGTCGACGAGCGCCGAGCCCAGCGCCGAAGCCCACGCGATCCCCAGCAGCTCGGCGCTGCGGTTGCCGGCGGTGAGGTCGGCGATCCCCTCGGCGACCTCGTCGATCGCCCCGGTTTCCTCCAGCGCGCCGACCATCACGAACAGGCCGAGGAAGAAGAACAGTGTCGGCCACTCGATTCCGGACAGCGCGCCCTCGAGCGACTGGCGGCTGGTGAACAGCATCACGGTGGCGCCGCCCATGGCCACCGTGGCGGGCTCGAGGTGCAGCGCCTGGTGGAGGAAGAAGACGAGGATCGTCCCGATCAGCACCGGCACGGTCCGGCGCAGCTCGTCCGGGTCCTCGATCGAGCGCGACGCATCGAGCTCCATCACCCGCGCGCGGGCCTCGGGCGCGGCTTGCAACCGGTCGCGGTAGAAGAAGTACAGCCCGCGTCGTCACGACCGCGAACGTGACGAACGGCGATCGGCGCCAGGTTCGTGATGAACGAGATGAACGAGAGCCCGGTGGCGCCGGCGATGATGATGTTCGGCGGGTCGCCGATCAGCGTCGCCGTGCCGCCGATGTTGGAGACGACGATCTCGATGATCACCAGCGGGATCGGGTCGATGTCGAGCGCGTCGGCGAGCAGGAACGTGATCGGCACCATCAACAGCACCGTCGTGAGGTTGTCCAGGAACGCCGACAGCAGCGCGGTCGTCCCGCCGAGCGCGAGCACGACCGGGAGCGGCCGGCCGCCGGAAAGCTGGCCGGCCTTGATCGCGAGCCAGTTGTAGACGCCGGTCGGCTCGGTGAGCTTGACCATCAGCATCATCCCCGCGAGCAGGCCGATGGTGTTCCAGTCGATGGCGTCGAACGCGGCGTCCTGCTCGATCGTCTGCGTGACGATCACGAGCACGGCGCCGGCCAGCGCGACCTTCGTGCGGTCGACCCGCTCGCTGGCGATGATCGCCAGAGCGGCGGCGAAGAGGATGACGGCGAGGGTCACGGAGAGGGCAGGGGTCGGCGGACGCCGACCAGGCTTCCCGGCTCACCGCGGGGCATGCTAACGCCCACGGGGCGCCGACGTGCATGCCGGCGCCCCGAGTTGGGCTTTAGACGGCCACGCGGCGGGCGCGCAGCCGGGAGAAGCGCGCGGCTCCGGCGGCACCGCCGGCGAGCGCGGTGCGTGGCCAGCGCGACGCCCACCACGAGCCAGATGTCGTCGTTGTCGGTGCTGCCACCGCGGGTCGATCCCTCGGTGCGGGGAGGCGTCAGGACCTTGGGGTTGACCGGCCACGTCGGCTGACCGGGCTGGACGGCCGCGTCCTTGGCGGCATCGCGCGCGTCGGCCGAGCGGCCGTCCTCGATCGTGTAGGGCCTCGGCGAGGTGGCCGCCGGGCTGTCGGACCGAACGGCGGGCCGGTCGACGGGCTTGGCGATCGCCGGTGTGTTGGCGAGGACGCTCGCGGCCAGCGCGGCGATGAGCGCGTTCTGCAGCATGAGGCGGTGCAACATGGTTGCTCCTTGGCGGGCGGGGACGGTGTGCGACCACCATCCACATGCGCGGTTTCGGAGCGCTTGCAGCCGGCCGACAGCGTCAGCCGAGCTTGAACGGGTCACGGGCGGATCGTGGGCTCGGCGAAGAAGCCGTCGCGCAGCTGGAGCGCCTGCGGCCGCATTGCCCAGGCTCCGGGCCCGCGCTAGTGTTGATCGCCACCAGCGGGAAGTGAGGAGCCCGGGGTTTCGATGCAGTCGGATTCGTGGCTGGCGCTCGACGTCGGCACCGCACCCACCGTGCGAGCGCAAGAGCTGCGGTTCGCGTGGGAGGCATTCGTCGAGCGCGTCACGCGCTCGGGCACGGCGACGACGATCCGGACGTCGTGCGCCCGGCGATCGCCGACGCCGAGTACCTCGGCTTCGATCTCCAGCCAGTCGAGAAGTAGGAGGCCTGCATGTACGAGAAGGATGGCGAGAAGTACTACGTGGTCGACGGCCACCTGCACTTCTGGGACGCCAGCCCGGACAACTGGGTCAAGGGCGCCGAGCAGTACGCCAAGGGCTGGATCGAGTGCTTCCACGCGTACATGGGGCTCGCCCCGGCGGAGACGCACTGGACGATCGAGCACTTCCAGAAGTACTCGGTCGAGGACTTCGAGAAGGACGTGTTCCAGGACGGCTACGTCGATGTCGGGATCTTCCAGTCGACGTACCTGAAGGAGTGGTACGCGGACGGGTTCAACACGATCGATCAGAACGCGCCGCTGCTCGACCGCTTCCCCGGCAAGCTGATCCTTAACGGGCGCTGGGATCCGCGCGAGGGCGAGGCGGGGCTGCGCCAGCTCGAGGCCGACCATGCGAAGTACGGCATCCAGGGCGTCAAGCTCTACACCGCCGAGTGGTACAAGGGCTCGCGCGGCTGGAAGCTGACCGACCCGGAGGCGGTGCCGTTCTTCGAGATGTGCCGGGACCTCGGCATCAAGAACATCCACGTCCACAAGGGACCGACGATCTGGCCGCTGGACAAGGACGCGTTCGACGTGTCCGACGTCGACCACGTGGCGACCGACTTCCAGGAGCTCAACTTCATCGTCGAGCACGTCGGGCTGCCGCGGATCGAGGACTTCGTCTACATCGCGACGCAGGAGCCGAACGTCTACGCGGGCCTCGCGGTCGCGATCGGCGGCCACATGCACGCGCGGCCGCGGCTGTTCGCCAGGATGATGGGGGAGCTGCTGTTCTGGGTCGGCGAGGACAAGATGCTGTTCGGCTCCGACTACGCGATCTGGGAGCCGAAGTGGCAGGTCGAGGGCTTCGTCGACTGGGACTTCCCGGACGACGATGACTACTCCGACTACCCGCGCCTGGACGTGGCGGGCAAGAAGAAGATCATGGGGCTCAACGCGGCCAAGCTGTACGGGATCGAGGTGCCGAAGGAGTTCCAGCTACCGGACGAGGCCGGCACGCCGGCCGCCCAGGAGGACGCGCAGCTGGTCGAAGGGCGCGCGTGACCGGCGAAGCCTCGCCCTGCGGGCTCGTTTCGCTGGGAGCAATCGCCCAGAGGGCGATTCTCCCGGGCGAGGTGTTGCCATGACGCTGCGTTCCCGAGTCCTCGAGGCGCTGGGCACGGTCTACGACCCGGAGCTCGACGAGCCGATCACCACGCTCGGCTTCGTCGGCTCCTGCGTCGTGGGCGCCGGCGGCGACGTATCGGTGCGCCTGCGGCTGCCGACGCCGCAGTGCGCGCCGAACTTCGCGTTCCTGATGGCGGCCGACGCAAGCGCCGCAGTGCGGGCCGTGCCCGGCGTGCGCGAGGTGACGGTGGTACTCGAGGACCACTACACGGGAGATGAGATCAACGCCGCGATCGGTCGCGGCGCGGGCTTCGACTCAGCGTTCCCGGGCGAGACGGCCGACGATCTCGACGCGCTGCGCGAGCTGTTCCAGCGCAAGGCGCTGCTCGCCCGCCAGGCGCGCCTGTGCCAGGCGCTGCTCGCCGACGGCGCGAGCCCCGAGGCAGTCGTGGCGCTGCGGGTCGCCGATCTGCCCGCCTCGGCGGAGGCGGAGCGCGCCGTCGAGCTGCGCGCCGCGCTCGGCCTCCCCTGCGACCCGGAGGCGCCGGCCGTGATCGCGGGTGACGGCGAGCCGCTCGATGCTGAGGAGCTGCCGACCTGGCTGCGGCGCGCGCGGCTGGTCAGCCTCAGCCTCGAGGCCAACGGTGGGATCTGCCGTGACCTGCTGAAGGTGCGCTACGACGAGGAGGGAGTTGCAGCATGAGAGCGGCCCGCCTGCACGAGTATCACGAGTCCCTGAAGCTCGACGAGGTCGACGAGCCGCGCGCCACCGGGCCGCTCGACGTCGTCGTCCGGATCGGCGCTGCCGGGCTGTGCCGCACCGACCTGCACATCCAGGAGGGACAGTGGGCCGAGAAGTCCGGCGTCGAGCTGCCCTACACGCCGGGCCATGAGAACGCGGGGTGGGTGCACGAGGTCGGGCCCGGGGTGACCAACGTCGAGGTCGGCGACACCGTCATCGTGCATCCGTTCATCTCGTGCGGCCTGTGCCCGCCGTGCCGGCGCGGCGACGACATGCACTGCCTGAACGGGTCGTTCCCGGGCGTCAACCGCGACGGCGGCTTCGCGGACTTCCTTTACACGAGCGCGCGCTCGGTCATCAAGCTCGACCCGTCGCTGCATCCGACGCAGATCGCCGCGCTCGCCGACGCCGGGCTGACCGCGATCCACGCGGTCAAGAAGGCGATCCCGGTGCTCGGGCCCGGCACTCGCGTGGTGGTCATCGGCGCGGGCGGCCTCGGCCACATCGGCATCCAGTGCCTGAAGGCGATGACGCCGGCCGAGGTGATCGTCGTCGACCCGTCCGAGAAGGCGCTGGCGCTGGCCGGCGAGGTCGGCGCCGACCGCACGATCAAGGTCGACGGCACGACTCACGTCGACACCGTCAAGGAGATGACCGACGGGCTCGGGGCCGAGGCGATCATCGACTTCGTCGGCGAGAAGGGCGCGATCGAGGACGGCATCGCGATGGTCCAGGACGGCGGCTTCTACTACGTCATCGGGTACGGCGAGAACATCAACATCCCGACGATCGACGTCATCTCGCGCGAGATCTCGTTCATCGGCTGCCTGGTGGGCACCTACGTCGACCTCCAGGAGCTGATGACGCTGACCGCGCAGGGCCAGGTGACGCTGCACACGAGCACTTACCCGCTCGACGCGATCAACGACGCGATGGCGGACCTCGACAACGGGCGGCTGCAAGGCCGCGGCATCCTCGTACCCGCGGGAGCCGACTGATCGGCAAGTGGCCGTCGTCGCCGATCTGAGGCGCGCCGCTCAGCCGAACGCGGCGAAGGCGACGAAGCCCACGAACAGTGCTCCCCAGACGGCCGCGTGGACCGGGCGGAGGTGCTGCCGCGGGAGCGCGTAGAGGGCGAGCGCGGCCCCGGCGATGCCCGCGATCCCGGCCGCGAGCGCGTAGCGGTTCAGGTCCCAGTCGGTGAGCGTGAGCCCGAGGGCGACGGGGATCGTGGACTGGAACGCCATCGCCCCGGTGATGTTTCCCACGGCGAGGACGTCCTTGCCCTGGCGCATCCAGACGACGCTGTTCGCCTTCTCCGGCAGCTCGGTGGCCAGCGGGGCGAGGATCAGGGCGATGATCAGCGCCGCGATGCCGAGCTCCTCGGCGATCGTCTCGACGCCGCCGACGAACAGCTCGGCGCCGAGGATGATGGCTCCCAGCGAAACGACGAACTGGGCGGCGATCTGGCGCGTGTTCGGCGGGTCCTGCTTGCTGCGGTCGAAGTAGAGCGGCTTGAGCTCCTCGTCCGTGGCGTCCCCGCCGCGCTTGATCGTGCGAGCCGTGTACGCGCCGTACGCGGCGATCAGCGCGACCGCCGCGACGATCCGGGCTGGGCGTTCGACGGCAAGCGCGCCGAGGAGCAGCCCGCATGGGAAGACGGCGAGGAAGAAGGTCAGGTCGCGCCGGGTGGACCGCGGGTCGATCTCCACGCGGTCGTCCTGCTCACGGCGATCTCTGAACGCGATCGCCGAGCCGGCGACGAGCAGCATCGCCACGGTCCCGAGCAGGAACGGAGCGCCGATGATCGCCCCGATGGCGATCTCGACCGCCTCCGGGTCGCCGGGATTGCGGGCGAGCGCGACCACGGGGATGATCGACTCCGGCAGCGCCGTGCCGACGGCGGCGAGGATGGCGCCAACCGCTCCCGCCCCCAGGTTCAGCCGGTGCCCGAGCCACTCGACGGCGTTCGTGAACCCGATCGCGCCGACCACGATCAGCACGAACGCGGCCAGCAGCTCGAGGACGACGACCACGTTGGGGGCGTACCCGGTGCGGGCGCCGGGGTACTCTCGCTCGCCGCGCCTCAGCCGGGGCTGGCCAGGTACTGCTGGCCCTTCTTCAGCCGGATCGTCTTCCTGCGCACGAAGTCCCGCACGTTGACCTTGCCCTTGCGGACCCTCGTCAGCGTGCCGGCGCAGCTGTCGTGGGTCAGCCACCGCGTGCCGCGCACGGTGGCCGAGCTGTACTGGCCCTTCGTCCGGAACCGCCCTTTCCCGTCACCCCACAGGCGCCGCGACTTCTTCTTCTTGGCGGTTGAGGTCGCGTTGCCCTGCTGGGCGCACTTCGCGAGCTTCTCGACGAGCACGAGCTCCATGATCTTCTTGCGCTGGTCGACCTTGAAGACGCCGTCCCAGAACTTCGCGGTCTGGAGCTTCGCCCCGGCGCGCGGCTGGAACGAGAGCCGGACGGTGCCCTTCCGTGTATCGACGAGCGAGCCGTCGGGGATCTCGGTGAGGCTGCTTAGGTTCACGTACCTCCCACCCGGCCGCTTGACGCGTACTCGGCCCCGAACCTCCTTGACCAGCACGAACTTGCCCGGGGTTGCCTGAGGCTGGACGACGAAGCTGGCCACGGCAGGCGACGGATCCGCCGCGCCGCCCGAGTCCACGGCCCGGACCACGAACGCGTAGCTGCCCTGCCGAAGGCTCGCGTAGCTCGCGGGCGACGTACAACCAACGAACGTCCCCGTCCGGCCCGGCCGATCGATGCGGCACTGGAACGAGACGCCCGGCTCGCTGGAGGAGAACGCGAACGTCGGCGGGGTCGCCACGACGGTGGTATCGGGAGCCTGATCGACCTCGTACGCCCCCGAGTCACACAACCCACCCTGCGGGCGCGGCAGATCCCGCTGATCGGCGCCGGTGCATGCGCCGGCACGATTGATCGCCGGGCTGTTCGGCGGCGAGGGTGAACACGTCGGTCTGCCCGCCAGCGTTGACGAGCGCCGCGCTGAGCCCGCGGGCTCGCGTTCGGCAGGTCGCCGGCTGCGACCGTGAAGCCGCAGTCGCTCTCCGTCTCCAGGTTTCCGCCCTCGCTCGTCGGAAGGCCGCAGCCCCGCAGTCTCGAACGCCCCGGCACGTCGCCGTGGTTGTCGGACGATGATCGAGCCGCGCACCGTGCATCGCGGCCGGCTCCGTCACGCGACTCCGCCAGGATTCCGCCAGCGGTGTTCCTGCGCGACCGTCGTCGCGCATCGAGCGTCGCGACACTGGCGCTGCCGTGCGCGAATCCAGATTCCGCCGCCCGGCAGCCGAGCCGATGTTCGGCCGCGATCGTCGAGTCCTGCGATCACGACGAAGCTCGGCGCGGCTGCCGTCGACGCTGTAGATACCGCCGCCGCTCGCCCGCATTTGCGCATCGTTCCCGTCGATCAGGCTGTTACGGATCGTCATCGTGCCGCTCTCGTTCGCGATCCCGCCGCCGTTGGTCGGCGCTGCCGCCGGTCACGCGCACATGGTCGAGCACGACGGTGCCGCCGTCGTTGCAGGAGGTTGCCGCCCGCTCGCAGAGCCAGCCTGACCGCCCTGCCATCGTCAGCGACTCGATCGTCACCTGGTACGCCGGCGACGTCGAAGACTCGCCGAATCGGCAGCTGTCCGTTCGACTCGCGCGATGACGGTCGTCCGCGCGCCGCGCGCCGCGGATGATCACGCGCGAATTGACGATCAGAGCTCCGCGCGCCATGAGCTGGATAGCCGTGCGGGTTCGCGGGCACGACGATCAGGTCCTCGGTCGTCGCGCCGTTGGCGAGCGGCGGCAGTCGAGCGCGCCGCGAATCGATGCATGTCGGCCCGGGCACGCGTGCCCCCCGACGTCGGCGTTCGTGTTGACCGTGAAGGTCTCGGCCGAGGCAGGGGCGGCTGTGAGCAGCGTGATCGCTGCGACGAGGGTTCCGAGCCTTCGCATGAAGCGCCGACGCTAACCGAGAGTTCGGATACCCGCACCTAACACTCGTCCAGCCCCCACCGCAGAAATGGGGTTCCCCCCGATGCGGGCGCGCGGGTGGCTGCGTACCTTCGATCAATGCACGTCGCGCGCCTCTCCCTCTCTCCCCGGGCCCGTATGCAGATCGGCGTGTTCCTCCTCGCCTACCTCGTCTACAGCGCCGCGCGCTGGGTCACCATCGGTGAGCTCGACGTCGCTCAGGCGAACGCCGATTGGATCATGGACCTCGAGCGCCAGCTCGGGATTGCCACCGAGGCGTCCGTGCAGGGCGCGCTCACCGGCACGTGGGTCCTGTGGCTGCTCAACCACCTTTACCTCGCCGCCCAGCTGGTCGTCCTGCCGGGTGCGCTGATCTTCCTCTTCCGCCGCTCCCGCCCGCTGTATCTGCGGCTCCGCAACACGATCCTGGCCACCTGGCTGATCTCGATCCCGGTCTATGCCGCGTTCCCCGTCGCTCCCCCGCGGCTGGCCGACTCCGGCCTGGTCGACACGATCACGTCGCAGACGGGCGTCTCGCTCGACTCCTCGCTCACGACGAGCTTCTACAACGAGCTCGCCGCGGTCCCGAGCCTGCACGTCGGCTTCGCCGTCGTGATCGGCATCGCGCTCGCCGCCGCCGTCCGCAGCCCGATCGCCAAGGCGCTGTGGCTCATGTGGGGCCCGGTCATCGGCCTCGCGGTCGTGGCCACCGGCAACCACTACGTGTTCGACATCGCCGCCGGCGTCGTCGCCGCCGGCCTCGGGTACGCGCTCGGCGCCGCGATGGTCCGCACGACGTTCCGCCGGCCTACCGCCCCGGCCGGCCGCCAGCCCGCCTTCGCCGGAGCCTAGGCAGAGACGTCTCCGCGGAGACGTCTCAGGCGATGGCGGGGAGGTTGCGCAGCGTTCAGGCGCCGGCAGGAGCGCGGCGGAGGCGGAGGGCCTCGGCCACGCCGCGCCAGCTCGCGGCGCGCACGCAGATCGTGAGCGAGAGGGTGGCTCCCACCACGGTGAGCACGGTGCTCATCCCGACGAAGAAGGCGGCGAGCTGGGCGGTCGGGACGGCGGCGCCGGTGACCGGGCCGAAGCTGGCGGCGAGCATCGCGACGGTGGCGCCAACCGCGGCGGGCGCGAACGGGACCAGGCGGCCGCTGCCCTGCGCGAACATGACCAGGAGGACGGCCAGCGGGGTGACCGGGAGGGCGAACGCCGCGAGGAAGCAGGCCAGCGCGCCGAAGCGGCAGACCCGGCTGACGAGCTGCCACGGGAGCACGGCGCGCGCGTAGAGCGCGGGCGAGCGCAGGCACGCGCACCCCAGCGCGACGCGTGCGGCCAGTCGGCGCAGCACCGCGACGCGCGACCCGATCGCCACCAGCACGGCGATGCCGACACCCACGACGAGGAGGGTCGAGGTCGGCGCGCCGAGCTCCGGCCCCACGCCCGCGAGCAGCGCGACGGCCAGCAGCGCGAGCCCGACGGCCAGCTCCCCCGCTCCCTCGGCGACGACCGTTCCGGCGATCAGCGGGCAGCCGGCGCGCGGGATCCGGCGGCCGAGCAGGAGCACGCGCACCGCGTCGCCGCCGCGGGCCGAGAACATGCCGCCCGCGCCCGCGCCCGCGACCCAGGCGGCCACGACGTCACGGCGGCGCAGCTCCGGCTCATCCGGGCACGCCGCCCGCACGACCGCGAACCAGCCGCGCCCACGCGCCACCTGGTTGAGCAGGTGCAATGCCAGCCCGAGCGCGAGCCACCCCGGTGACGCATCCGCCACGGCCGACCCGAGGCCGTGGAGCGCGCGCTCCAGCGCGGCCGCGACGTCCACGGCCGATTCCCACATTCGCAAGGTGATGCTACCCGCCATCCCAAATTCATCGACATCAACCGACACGAACTCCAGTCGATCAGAGGCGATAGCCGGCGCCCGGAACCGTCCGGATCACGGCGGGATCGCCGAGCTTGCGACGCAGCTTCATGACCGTCATGCGCACCGTGTTCGTGAACGGGTCGACGTTGGCGTCCCAAACGCGCTCGAGCAGCGCCTCCGCGCTGACCACGCCTCCCTCGGCGGCCGTCAGCTCGAGCAGCACGCCGAACTTCTTCGGCGACAGGTCGACCTCTCAGCCCGGCTCGCACGACCACGTGGCGGGCCGGGTCGAGCCGCAGGTCGCCGCACACGAGCACCGCCGGTCGTGCGATCCCCGCGCGGCGGGCGAGCGCGTGTACGCGCGCAACGAGCTCGGCGAAGCGGAACGGCGTGGCTCTGTCATCGGACCTGGTGAGCGCCCCGTTCGGCCCGATCGCGGTCGAACAGGTCAGCGCCGCTAAGGGGCCGCCTGCTTCACCGGCTCAGCGGCGACGTTCCCGAGGAAGCGCACCGATGACTGCCTCGGCGTTCGAGAGCTACCTGCGTCACGGAAGTAGGTACGGAGTCGACGGCGAGCTCTGGCAGCTCGCGGCGTCAGATCGGGCACGAACCCCGCGCCACCAGCGTGCAAAGAAAACGCCAATAGCACTTCCGCAGCGTCGCCAGGCGTGTCGCGTGCGGCCAACGACAGAAGACCGCACCAGCCGCAGCGCCACATCCGACTCACCAAATCTACTGGCGGGATCAAGCAAGCGATGCGGTACGGTGAATACGTGCTGATCTACGACTCCCGCCAGCCGTATCCGCCCGCAGCAGCGGCGGCGATGAAACGATTACGCATTTCTCGTTCTCCTTTGGTTGCTGCAACGCCAGGATTGACGGCAGCATAGATGTCAGCATCCAAGACACTGACACGGACACCTATGCTGCCGCCACCCGTAGGTGACGGCTGAGGGTTGGAGGAGGCAGGCGGGCCAGCCGAAGCCAGCCCCACCCATCCTCGGGATGATACTACCTGTTACTACTTGCGGACGATATTCAGGCTCCGGATGCTGCGAACCTTGTAGATCTTGCCGCCCTTCTTGTACTTGGCAGCCATACGCACGATGTAGTTGCCGACCGACTTGCCACGGAGATCGACCTTGACCGACCGACCGTAGCTCGGCAGGCTCTTACCACGCAGCTTCGCCTGGACACTGATGAACTTCAGACCCTTGATCTTCGAGGCGTGAACGGTGCGCATCGAAGCGCCGGTCACCGGGCTGCGATCATGGATGATCGTAGTGGTACCGTTGACACCATCCTTACCATTGACACCATTACGTGCCATCCTTACCATTGGTGCCGTTGGTTCCATCAGCACCCTTGTCGCCCTTCGGGCCGGTGGGAAGAACAACCGGATGAAGCGGATCAGGGTTGTTGACGTGATAGGACTTGCTCCTCACGTCATCGAACAGGAAGCCGCTGCCCAGTGAAGCCGGTGCAGCAGTACCGGAGGTACGGATGATCAGTCGGTCAACCGCGCCCGGATTGCGCTCCTCATTGAAACGGTAGTAGTTCTCCCACGACGCGCCGCGCATCATCTCGTCGTCATCGATGAAGATGCGGACAACATCGTTGTCGTCGCCCCTGACGAACGTCGTCTCGAAGCGAATCGTGTGAGTATCCCCACGGGTGAGCGTGGTCAGCATCTGATCAGTGAACGTGGCGTCAGCGAATGACACCTTGATGCCAGCCTCAGTGTCATCGAAGCGCAGGCGGCTCATGCGGCCACCTTGACCGTCGTCAGGACTGACGGTGACGAACAGACCCGGAACATGGGCGTTGGGAGCCGTGAACGTGAACTCGTTGATGAGCACGTTGTTGCCCTCGTTCTCACCGGCGGGCTTGGTGACCGGCTTGGAGTGCAGCATGTCACCGAAGCTGCCGGACGTGACAGCGTTGGAGACACGCAGCGCCTTGCCAGCGGCAACCGGCGTGACGGCCACGTCGTACTTGCTGATCAACCAGCCAGCCATCCTGATTGTTGACACTTCCGTCAGTGAGACCGTCGAACGTCGTGGTGACGGTATCCGCCTGAGCGGTTCCTGCAAGCGCGAGGGACGCCGTGATGGCGGCTCCTGCGATGATCGACTTGCGCATTACTTTTCCTTGGTTGTTTTCCTGCACGCCAGGATTGACGGCAGCGTGGACGCCTGACCTAGCCAGTTTGGCCAGACGCCCACGTTGCCACCACCCTAAGGTGACGACAGTGTCACTATTCGACTAGTAGGCGCCGACGCCGAGCGCGACCAGTGCGACGCGGCGATTGCTCTTTTGTGCTTCATGGGTTCCTTTGGGAATGGGGGTTCGTCCTGGCGAATACCAGGCGGCACGGCCCCGCCCGCAGGCGTGGATCGTCCCGTCCAGATTCGAGTTGACGCACAGCGGTTGCCGGTCCATTCCCGCGTGCTGACGCCCTGATCCGCCGCCTGGGGTCTCCAGGTCCCAGCGGTGACCGGAGGCCGCGTCCTACCGCGCCTGTCATACTTCCTTGTCGGCGATACGCAATAGTCTTGTCGGCGAATGTAACGTCTTGACAGATCGCCAACAACTTTTAGACTCGCGTTATGAGCTCGACGCCGAAGTACAGCCGCCTCGATCCCGGACAGCGGCGCGAACAGATCCTCGACGCCGCCAACGCGCTGTTCGCCGAGCGCGCCTACGACGAGGTCTCGATCGAGGACATCGCAAGCTCGGCCGGGGTCACGCGCGGGCTCGTGCACCACTACTTCGGTGGTCGCAAGGAGGTCTACATCGCGCTGCTCGAACGGCTCGGCGCCCAGCGCGAGGAACGACTGCGGCCGCCGGTGGGTCGCAGTGCTCGTGCGCGCGTGGCCGATACGGTGTCGCGCTGGCTCGACTGGACCGAGGCGAACCGCACGATCTGGCTCGCCACGATCGCGCGCGGCGACGACATCACCGACCCCGAGGTCAGGCAAGTGGTCACCGACCTCGTGCGCCGCGCCGTCGCGCTGCTCGCGGCTCACCACGCCGACATCGCCGAGGACTCGCCGCGGCTGCGCTACGCGCTCGAATGCTGGACCGGCCTCAACCGCGCCGCGACACGACGCTGGCTGCACGGAGAAGCCAGCCGGGCGGCGACGCACGAGGTCCTCGCCTCCACGCTGGAGCACGTCCTCCGCACGTTCGGCGCTCGACCCGCCCCAAGCCGGACGCGGCAGGCCTAGGAGTTTCAGCGGGACCGAGGCGGCGATGAAGGCCCGCCCCGGTCGCGCCCGCCCCCGGCACGATTCGTCTAGCCGGGCTCTGGGCATCTGCGGCAAGTTCGCTCGCCGTGGCGCGATGCGGACCGACCCTGCCCCGGCACGCGCGGGCAGGGCGTTGGACTATTCCGGCGGAGTCGTGGGATCGAGCATCTGGGCCAGCGCGGGGCGGCTGACTTGCGCGATCGTGGCGAGATCCGTCTTGGGGATGCCCATGGCTGCCGCCTTTTGAAGCAGGGGCGCCAGCTGGTGGCTGAGCTCGAGGGCGCGTGCTCGGGCCTGCGCGCGCTCGGCGCCGAGTTCGCGGATCCGCTCGAGCGTGGAATTGGCTTCTGCGTACATCTGCGCGCGATCGCGTTCAGGCATGTCGGGTACTGTAACGTGCTTGTCTCTTGCGACGATGTACGTGGCAGATCGAGCAAACCACTTAGAGCGTCGATTTTCCTCTCTCGCGTTTCGTAGGTCTCTTCAAGCGGACGTAAAGCTATTGCGTATCACGTAACGTGCTTTACGTCCGTGGGTATGTGTGTCTACCTCGGGCTGGCGTCGACCACGGCGCGGGCTGCGTCCATGCGACGTCACCCACAGCCGATGAGCCACCAACCCCCAGGAGATCGCGTGACATTCCGAGAGTTCTTCTTGCCCACGAAGGCCGAGCAGCTGAAGGCGCTCGCCGAGTATCGGGACGAGCGAGCGGCGAGGTCCAGGCGCAAGAGCACGCGCTGGTATCGCCGCACGACGCACCATCTGAACAAGGCCGACTACAGAGGTCGCGAGGCCGTTCGCCTCCATCGCGAGTCCCAGGACGAGCAGCGATGACCGATCCTCGCATGGTCAACCCGTTCGGCGGCTACCGCGAGCGGGAGGCCGAGCTGCTGGGTCCCTTCCTGGACCGCGAGCTGCACATCGACATCTACGAGCTAGGGGTCTGCGCGGACGGCACGCTGACCGTCGAGGGAGGCTGGCTCAGGTTCTCTGCCATCCCCGAGCTGTGCGTGCCGATCGACCAGCTGCGCGCCATTGCGGTCGAGCCTGACTTCGGCCCCCGCGAGTACACGGACATGCCCGACCTGGCGGTGTTCATCAGCGAGCCCGAGCTGTTCATCCAGGCGTGGAAGGTGCTGCGCGCACCCGATTTGCACGACCCCGAGATCCGTGCCCTGCTGACCGTCGAAGTGCAGATCGACGACGAAGAGCCGGAGGTACGGGTATGAGCGCCACCGAGGCCGCGCGGCAAGCCGCCGAAGCGATCAACGTGCTAATCGCCGAGGGCGTCGTCACCCGCCAGGCAGGCGTGATCGCCGCCATCAGCCTGGTGCCGATGCCCGGCCTCGAGCGCGAGGTCCTGCTGGGCGCGCTGAACGTCGGCCGCTTCCCTCCGGACTCGAGAACCTCATGACCTTCGGATGCGCACGCCATCGAGTCAAGCCTCCGAGTGCGTGAGGTTGCTGAGAGTGGCGCATGCGTTATCCGGGCGTGACGCCCGGCTTGCGAGCGTGCTCCTCGCACCCGACGAAAGGAGCACACGCCATGCAGGCAGCTCGCAGACCCTGGCACGTCGCGCTGTACGTGCTCGCGCTCGCCATGCTCGTGGCCCTCGTGGCCGCCGTGTCGAGCTGGGCGGCCGGCGATCCCGCGCCGGCGCAGCAGACGACGACGCCGATCCAGTACCAGGCGCCCGACGGCGAGCAGCCCCGGGCGCCCGAGGGCGACGGCTCCGGCCGTACGCCGTGCCCCGAGGGGGAGAACGGCGGCGGCGGGTCGTCCGAGCAGGGCACGGGCTCGGACAGCACGGTCTGAGCCCGGCGCCGCCGGGGCGGTCTCAGGAGATCCTCAGCGCTCTCCGACGGCCGCCCCAGGCGGCGACCCGAGAATCGCTCGAAACATCGAGAGGAGATCCGTGGCACCAACGCTCAAGCAGGGACTGACCGTGGCCGCCGCCGTCGGCGCCGCCGCGATCGGCGGGACCGCGATGGCCGGCGCCGCCGGCGACCGCGGCGAGACCCGCAGCGGCGTCGACCCGGCCCGGACCGGCGGGCCGGGCCCGTACGGGTTCGGGCCGCGGCGCGAGCACGGCCACCGCCATCGCCGCGGGCCAGGCGGGCAGGCCGGGCGGCCGCGGCGGCCCGCAGGCGCTCACCGGCGCAGCGGCCGAGAAGGTGAAGGCGGCCGCGCTCGCGCGCGTCGCGGGCGGCACCGTGCTGTTCGTCCACGCCGACCGCGACGGCGGCTACGAGGCTCACGTCCGCAAGGCGGACGGCACCATGGTCGAGGTCAAGGTGAACCGGAGCTTCAGGGCCACCGCTGTCGAGGCCCACGAGCACCCGGGCGGTCGCCGGCCCTAGGGGTTCGTTGAACGGCCCCTAGTACTCGAGCCAGGCGAAGCCGTAGGGCTCGAGGATCGCGTGGTCGCCCGCCCGCCGGGGCGGGCGACCGGGCGAGATCAGCCGCCCGTCGTCGATCCGCAGCCCGTGCTGGACGGCGGCGACGGGCTGCTCGTGCTCGGAGAAGTTCGCGAGCGCGAGGAACGCCGTCCCCAGGTGGTCGCGCCGGTAGGCGAAGACGTGCGGGTTGCCGGTGCCGAACGGCTCGACCGTCCCCGCGCCGTGGAGCGCGACGCAGCCGCGCCGCGCCGCCGCCATCTGCTGCAGCCCCTCGAACAGCCGCGCCTCGATCGTTCCCGCGACGTGGCGCCGCTCGGCCGCCTTCCAGTCCATCGACGGGCGGTGCAGCCAGCGGTTGTCGGCCGCCCGCTCGGGATCGTCGCGGTGCCCGTGGTCGTTGAGCAGCCCCAGCTCGTCGCCCATGTAGACGAGCGGGATCCCGCCGTACGAGAAGGCCACGCCGTACAGGAGCAGGATCCGGCGCACGGCGAGGTCGACGGCCGTCTCGTCGCCGACCTCGAGCGCGGCCTCGAGCCCGGCCAGCGACGCCGCCGTGCCGCTCGTGCGGCCCTCGCCGTTGAACTCGGGCTGGAAGACGGCGCCGCGCGCGAACGATTCCCAGTAGTCGCCCTGGAAGTAGCGGACGAGGAACTTGCGATGCTCGTGGGCGTCCTCCCCGGCGGCCGCGGCGTTGTCCTCCGTGATCGCCCAGCCGATGTCGTCGTGGCAGCGCACGTACGTGATCCAGGTCGACCCGGCGGGGGCGACCGGCATCGCCCGCAGCGTCCGCGTCATCAGGTCGACGCGGCGAGTGGCGAGCGTGCTCCACAGCAGCACCATCAGCGAGTTGTGGTAGGCGAGGTCGCACTCGCGGCCGGCGTGCCGGCCGAGCCCGAGGTAGCCGACGAGGTCGTGGGGAGAGACGATCGCCTCGGCCTTGAACGCCACCGCGGGCGCGACCGCCCGCACGATCGCCCGGTAGGCCTGCAGCAGCTCGTGGACCTCGGGCTGGTTCTGGCAGCTCGTGCCGAGCCGCTTCCACATGAAGGGCACGGCGTCGAGCCGCAGCACGTCGACGCCGGCGTTCGCCAGGAACAGCAGGTTCTCGAGCATCGCCGCGAACACGGCCGGGTTCGCGTAGTCGAGGTCCCACTGCCAGGTGTTGAACGTCGTCCAGACCCAGCGACCGAGCTCCTCGGACCACGTGAAGTTCGATGGCTTGAAGTCCGGGAACACCAGCGGCAGCGTGCGCTCGAAGGCGTCGGGCTCTGTCCGGTCGGGATAGGTGAGGTAGAAGTCGCGGAAGGCGGCGTCGCCGGCGATCGCCCGCTGCGCCCAGTCGTGCTCGCGCGCCGTGTGGTTGATCACGAGGTCGACGCACAGGCTCATGCCCTCGTCGTGCAGCGCTCCCGACAGGGCGCGAAGGTCGTCCATCGTTCCCAGCGCGGGCTCGACGTCGCGGTAGCCGGCCACGGCGTAGCCGCCGTCGTTCTCGCCGGGGCGCGAGCGCAGCAGCGGCATCAGGTGCAGGTAGCTGAGGCCGAGCTCGCGCACGTACGGGAGCCGGGCGCGCACGCCGTCGAGCGTGCCGGCGAAGCGGTCGGTGTACGCGATGTAGCCCGCCTGGCTCTGGCGCTGGAACCAGTCCGGGGTGATCTCGCGCTCGTAGTCGAGCCGGCGCAGGCGCGGCTCGCGGGCGGCGTAGGCCTCTGCCATGGCGTCGGCGACGGCGTCGAGGCCGTCGGCGAAGCGCGGGTCCGCCCCGTACAGGCGCGCGAACGGCTCGTAGAAGTCGGCGAAGTGGCGGGCCAGGCGGACGCGGAAGATGTCGTCCCCGCCCGCGCGCTCGGCAAACGGCCCGAACGCGTCGCGCGTCGGATGCCGCCATGTCCCGCACGTTCTGCACGGGGCGTAATCATGCCGGTCCCCCCCAATCGTCGGGGCTTTCACCACGCGGTCACCCGGCCCGCCGCGTTAATGCGCCAAGGTGACCAACGTGACTCCCCAAGAATCCCGCTCCCGCGAGCTCGACGACACCCGCCGCCGCTTCCTCCTCGCCCGCGCCCAGCTCGCCGCCAACGGCGCACGCCAGCGGCGCGAGGCGGCCATGCGCCGGTGGCGCCCGCACCGCCGACGCTTCAGCTGACGACTTCGAACGGCGCGCCGAGTCGGCGGTACGTCTCCTGCGCACGCCGGTCGAGCGTGAGCAGCACGTGCCCGCGAGCCTGAAGGGCGACGAGCCCGTCGTAGGTCGCGCCGCCGAGAACGCCGGCGCCCGCCAGCGTGCGGAGGACCTCACCCCGTTGGACCTCGGGAGCTCCAGCGGCGGATCGTGGAAGCGGCGACCTAACACGTCGGCGGCCGTCGCCGCCGGCACCGCAAGCCCCCCCGGCAGCCGAGTGAGCACCGAGTAGGCCTCGAGCATCACATGCGCCGGCAGGACGGTGACGCGCTCGAGCGCTCGAGCAGCGACATCGTGCTGCTCGTGCCACGCCGAGAGCGCGGCGACGACGACGCTCGTATCGGCCGTCAGCGCCTGCCCCGCTCGGTCAGGGCGCGAACCTGCTCCGAACTCAGCGGAGCTGGCTCGTCCGCCGTGAAACGCACGCCGTGCGGTCCCGCCTCCTGGTGAACACGGGACGGCACCGCGACCTCGAGCCGTCCGTCGACGGCTTCGAGCTCGAGCTCGGTGCCGGCAGACAGCCCCAGTTCGTCCCTGAGCGGCTTGGGCACTACCAAGCGGCCGGCGCCATCGATGGTAGTACGCATGGCAGAAGCCTACCATATGAATGGCACTCTAGTCTGCGATCTCATTCTCGACCTCAAGTCGACGCTTCGTCTTCGCGAAATGTCGAGTTTCGGTAGGCGTCAGAAGCGTGACCTCTACAAGTTTTTTGTCGAGGCCGCGTGCGTGACGGCCCTCGCCCCCCGTTGCTGTACGTAACCGAGATCGACTCTTTGGAGGTCGAACGACGTGCGAGCAGCTTCGGCGACGAGGCGCTGGAGGATCCAGGTGGCGGTGCTCGCCGCACTGGGAGGGATCGCGCTCATGGCCAGCGTGGCACCGGATGCCGCGTGGGCGACGTGCGCCTCGCCGGCGAACGAGATCGAGGCCGAGAACTGCAGGCCTGGCAATCCGGCCGCGGACTGGGAGGTCGGCGGCGGGGGTGACCCCGAGCTGCAGGGCTTCTCGACGGACATCAGCGTCGACCAGGGCCGGCAGATCGACTTCAAGATCGACTCCAGCTCGACCCTCTACCGGATCGAGATCTTCCGCATGGGCTACTACGGGGGACTCGGGGCACGTCGGATCGCAACGTTCAGGCCCCAGTCGCCGTCGAGTTCGCAGCCCGCCTGCTGGACCGACTCGCTGACCGGGCTGGTCGACTGCAGCAACTGGTCGGTATCGGCTTCCTGGGTCGTGCCCAGCAACGCGGTGTCGGGCATCTACTTCGCCGTCCTGATCCGCGAGGACGGCACGCCAGGTGCGAGCCACATCGTCTTCGTCGTGCGCGACGACGACGGCCGCTCGGACGTGCTCTTCCAGACCTCGGACACGACGTGGCAGGCCTACAACGAGTACGGCGGCAACAGCCTCTACACGGGCTCGAGCGCGAGTCCGCCCGCCTCGCGCGCGTACAAGGTCAGCTACAACCGCCCGTTCGACACGCGCGACTACGCGGAAGAGGACTGGGTCTTCAACGCCGAGTACCCGATGGTCCGGTGGCTCGAGCGCAACGGCTACGACGTCTCCTACTTCACCGGCGTCGACAGCGACCGCTACGGGGCCGAGCTGCGCGAGCACCGCTCCCTGCTCTCGGTCGGCCACGACGAGTACTGGTCGGGCACCCAGCGGGCGAACTGGGAGTCGGCGCGCGACGCGGGCGTGCACATGGCGTTCCTCAGCGGCAACGAGGTGTTCTGGAAGACACGCTGGGAGAACGGCCATCGCACGCTCGTCTCGTACAAGGAGACGCACGCGAGCGCCAAGATCGACCCCACGCCCGGCGTGTGGACGGGCACGTGGCGCGATCCGCGCTTCGGCCCGCACGACGGCCGGCCCGAGAACTCGCTGACCGGCCAGCTCTTCACCGTCAACGACGGCGCCACGACGGCCATCCAGGTCCCGGCCGCGGACGGGCAGATGCGCTTCTGGCGACACACCAGCATCGCCGCGCTGGGCGCGGGGCAGACCGCCACGCTTGCCGGCTTGACTCTCGGCTACGAGTGGGACGAGGACATCGACAACGGCCACCGGCCGGCCGGCCTGTTCCGGGTCTCGTCGACGACGGTCACAGGCGCGCCGGTGGTGGTGCCGGAGTCCTACGGCTCGAGGTTCGGGAGCGGGACCGCCGTCCACAGCATGACGCTCTACCGGGCGCCGAGCGGAGCGCTGGTGTTCGGCGCCGGCACGGTCCAGTGGACGTGGGGGCTCGACGCAGAGCACGACTCGAAGTTCGGTGGCGCCAATCCGGCGGCCGACATCCGCATGCAGCAGGCGACCGCGAACGTGCTCGCGGACATGGGTGCGCAGGGAGCGACGCTCCAGAGCGGGCTCACTCGCCCGAGTTGCAGCTCGGACACAGCGCCGCCGACCTCGCGAATCACCTCGACCGGCGGGGGGACCGTCCGCGGCACGGCGACTGACAGTGGCGGGGGCCGAGTCGCCGGCGTCGAGGTCTCGACGGACGGCGGGACGACGTGGCACCCGGCCGAAGGACGCGAGAGCTGGAGCTACTCCTCCAGTGCCACGAACGTCCGCAGCCGCGCGGCCGACGACAGCGGCAATCTCGAGGGCCGTGCGCCGGGATCGCCCGGACTGTGCACCGGTTCCGGCGGTGGCGGCTCGACGGGTGGCGGCTCGACGGGTGGCGGTTCGACGGGCGGTGGCGGCGGCACGTCCGGCTCCGGCGCTGGCACGCGTCCCGCGTGGCGCGCTGTCATCACACCGCGCCAAGTCCGCGTCTCCAGCGACGGCCTGCTCAAGCTGCGGCTCAAGTGCCCGGGTGGCCAGACCGCCTGCAAGATCTCGCTGAAGCTGCGCCATCACGGCCGGCTCCTCGCGAGCCGACGCGTCGTGGTCAAGGCCGGCAAGCGGCGGACCGTGCACCTCTACCTGAGCCGTTCGATGCGCCGGAGGCTCGCGCTCGAGCACACGCTTCGCGTGACCGCGGTGGCCTCCATGCCCGACAGGGCCGGCCGTCGCGCCGTGACCAGAACACCGATCCGGCTGCTGGCGTCGAGGGGGCGCTGACGGTGAAGTACTCGTCAACGAGGAGTGACATGTTGGGTAGGACAATCCGCCGCGCCACCGTTGTGGCGCTGGCCGCCGGCGCCCTGTGGGCCCCGGCCGCCGCGGCGCAGGGCCCCGGTTCGCCGGTGCTCGTCGTCACCAACTCGAGCGACCGGTTCAGCGACTACTACGCCGAGATCCTTCGCGCCGAGGGCCTCAACGAGTTCGCGACGGCGGACGTCGGGGCGCTCAGCCCGGGTCTGCTGAGCTCCTACCAGGTCGTCGTGCTCGCACCCGCGGCGGTCTCCGGCGCGCAGGCGAGCGCGCTCTCGGACTGGGTCGGCGCCGGCGGAAACCTGATCGCGATGCGGCCGAGCGATGCGCTCGCTGGGCTGCTCGGCATTGGCGGCGACGGGGGCGACGTCTCCGAGGGCTACATCGGCGTCAACACGACCTCGGGGCCGGGTGCCGGCATCACGGCGGCCACGATGCAGTTCCACGGCGTCGCCGACCGCAGGGCCCTTGGCGCCGGCACGCAGCAGGTGGCGGCACTCTTCACGAACGCCTCCAGCGGGGCGGGCGCTCCGGCGGTCACGTTGCGCAACGTCGGTGTCGCGGGCGGGCAGGCCGCCGCGTTCACGTACGACCTCGCGCGCTCGGTCATCTCCACCCGCCAGGGCAATTCCGAATGGGCGGGGGACGAGCGTGACGGTCAGGCGGGACCGATCCGCTCCAACGACCTCTTCTTCCCCGACTACGTGGACCTCAACAAGGTCGCGATCCCGCAGGCGGACGAGCAGCAGCGCCTGCTGGCGAACCTCGTGATCCAGATGACCCTCGACCGGATGCCGCTGCCGCGCTTCTGGTATCTGCCGCGGGGCGGAAACGCGGCGGTCGTGATGACCGGCGACGACCATGCGGTCAACAGCGAAGGCCGCACCCGCGAGCACTTCAACGGCTTCAAGAGCGCCAGCCCCGCCGGCTGCTCCGTGGCCGACTGGCAGTGCGTGCGATCCACCTCGTACGTCTATCCGGAGACTTCGGTCCCGGGCTACGCGAGCTACCGGGCCGAGGGCTTCGAGATCGCTCTCCACCTCAGCACGAACTGCTCGGACTTCGACGACTGGGCCGACCTCAACGACGAGTGGGGATCGCAGCTGCCGCCGTTCCTGACTGCATTCGGAGGGGTCGCTCCGCGAACCAACCGTACGCACTGCATCGCCTGGAGCGACTGGATCAGCGAGGCGACCGCTGCGCGCGCACGCGGCGTCCGGCTCGACACCAACTACTACTACTGGCCGGGCTCGTGGGTCGCGAATCGGCCGGGCATGTTCACCGGCTCAGGCTTCCCGCAGCGGTTCGCCGACACGGACGGCACGCTGATCGACGTCTACCAGGCGACGACGCAGCTGGTCGACGAGTGGGGGACCAGCGGCGGAAACGACAGCTGGATCGCGGCGCACGCCCAGGCCCTGATCGCCGGCGCCAACGGCCCGCAGGGCTACTACGGCGTCTTCACGGCCAACATGCACACGGACCGGCCGGCCACGAACGCCAACAACATCGTCGCCGTGGCCAAGCAGAACGGTGTCCCGGTGGTGTCCGCGCAGCAGATGCTCGACTGGATCGACGGGCGCAACGCGTCGGCGTTCCGGAACCTGAGCTACGCCGACCAGCGGCTGCGGTTCACCGTCGCGGGCGGCTCGGGCTCTCGTGGCCTGCAGGCGATGCTCCCGGCCAGCAACGCCGCCGGCGCGTTGTCGCTCACGCGCAACGGCGCGCCTGTCGTCGCACCTGCGCGCGTCGTGAAGGGCATGAACTACGCGTTCTTCGACGCCGCCGACGGGAACTACGTCGCCACCTACGGAACCCCCGCGCCGGACACGACGATCACGGGCGCGTCCGTGAGCGGCACCACCGCGCGATTCACGTTCGTGAGCGATAGCGCTGGCGCGAGCTTCCAATGCCGGATGGACGGCGGCGCGTTTACCGCCTGTGGCAGCCCACGCCAGTACACGGGCATGGCCAAGGGCGCGCACACGTTCCACGTCCGAGCCGTCAACGGGGATGGCCCGGATCCGACGCCGGCCGAGCACCGGTTCACGGTCGGCACGGTGACGCCGGGCGGCGGCGGTCCGTCGGGCGGCCCGGGCGAGGGCGGCGGCGGCCCGCGCGTGACGGTCAGGCCGAAGCGTGTCCGGATCACGGAGGACGGCAAGGTGCGGCTCCGCGTGCGCTGCCCGAGCACCGAGCGCCGCTGCCGCGTGCAACTCCGCCTGCGAGCGGCGCGGAAGACCGTGGCTTCTCGCACGTTTGTGGTGAAAGGCGGAAAGCGACGAGTGATCGAACTCACCCTGCATCGCAGCACCCGGGCGTCACTGACGCGCAACCACACGCTGAAGGTGACCGCAGTCGCGGTCTCCAAGAATCCGGCGGGTGACCGGGCGGTCACACGGAAGACGATCCGGCTGGTTGGCCGATGAGGCGCCAGACCGGGACTAGCAGGTCGACAAGGAGGGTCACGTTGCGTTCGGCAACAGTACGGCGGACCGTGGCGGCGGCACTGGTGGCCGGCGCACTAGGAACCGCAGTCGGGACCGCCCAGGCGGCTCCCGTGCAGGACGACTTCAGCCAGGGCACGCACGACAAGACCGCGCTCGTCGGTGGCGTCGCCATCGAGCTGACGCCGGCGTTCGACACGACGTTCGAAGGCCCGGCACTGCCGACCGGCTTCACATCCGGTGTCTGGGACCCGGACCCGCTGAACCCAGGCACTGCGACGGCGGACGACGGACTGATTCTCGACCGCGCCTGGGCCAAGAACGCGACGCCCGTCGGTCCGGGCAGCTCACTGCGGTTCCGTACCACGTTCGATCAGGCCCAGCAGCACGTCGGCTTCGGCGTCGACTTGCAGAACGGCCCGTGGGCCGCATTCAGCACGGCCGGCAACAACGCCGAGATCTACGCCCGAGTCAACACCGGTTCGGACACCCTGGACACCGTGCCGCAGGTCCTCGTCGGCACGCAGGGAGAGACGTATGACTTCCGCATCGACTGGACCGCGACGGGGTTCGTGTTCTGGGTCGACGGCGTGCAGAAGGCGACTCTCGCAGGTGACATGACGGGCAAGACCCTTGCCCCGATGGCGAGTGACAAGACGGCGAACAGGTCTCTGCCCGTCGAGTCGATGTCGCTTCTCAACGCCGGCTCTGGTACCTGGACGTCGCGGACGTTCGACGCAGGCGACGCGCGTGTCTCGGGCTTCACCCTCGGCCACGAGGAAACGACCCCGGCCGGCACGTCGATCACATACACGACCCAGTCGAGCGCCGACAACGTGAACTGGACTGCCTGGAGCAGCCCGAACGCCACCCCGCCGGCGCGCTATCTCCGGTACCGGGCGACGTTGAGCACCGACCACGGCGCCAACACGCCGCGGCTGACAGCGGCCTCGGTCGACTTCAAGATCGATACGACCGCGCCGACGACGTCGATCGGGACGATCGCGGTGACCGGGAACTCGGCGAAGGTGCCGTTCTCCTCGGATGACGCCTCGGCGACGTATGAGTGCAGCCTCGACGGCGGCGCGTACGCGGCCTGCTCGAACCCGGCTCAGCTCGGCAACCTGCAGCGTCGGCACTCACACCGTGTCGGTCCGTGGCAAGGACGCCTACGGCAACGTCGGCGCAGCTGCGACGAAGCAGTTCGCGGTCACCGCCGTAGTGGACTCGAAGAAGGCGAAGATCGGCATGCCTCGTGACGCGGACGTCACGAAGCGTGGCAAGGTCCGCCTCCTGCTGACCTGCCCCGACGACGAGACGCGCTGCAGCGTGGCGCTGAAGTTCAAGTGGGACGGCGACACCGTCGCCAGCAAGAGCGGGAAGATCGACGGTGGCGACAGCCGCTACATCTCGCTCAAGCTGTCCAAGGCGGCCAAGAAGAAGCTCGCCAAGGCCGGCAAGCTGAAGGTCGTCGCGACGCTGACGGTGACCGACGCCGCCGGCAACAAGCGCACGTCGAGCCGCAAGATCTGGCTCTACCCGGTCTGATCCATCTGTCACGAGTGGGAGCCCCGTCAGGGGCTCCCACTCACATGTTGTCATCCCGTGGACGTCGCATGATTGCGCGCATCTGGCGCGGAGCAGTGACGATCTAGGACGGCGGCGCGTACGCGGACTAGATGGCCGAACAGGGATACCCGGGCTACACGAGGCGACGACCCGGAGCGCGCGGTCCTCTAACCCGGAGGACGAGCGGTACCTCGTCGACCGCGATCTCGACGTCACGCACTTCGTGGTTGACCAGCGCGCGTCCCCGTAAGCCGGCGGTGACGATCACTCCGCCGACCAGCTCGACCGTCTCGGCCACAAAGGACCTGCTGCCGCCGCTGCATCCAGGCGTAGCCACGGCGGATGAGCTGGCGGGTCCATGCGTAGCGGTCGTGGATGATGATCCGCTCGACCTGGTCGATCTCGGCCTGCCGGCGCTCCGCGGACTCAGCGTCGGTGGCCGTGGCATGCTCCGACCTCGGCTCCTCGTGCTCGTCGCCCTGGATGCGCCAGGTCGCTTTCCGCTCGTCGGGAGCGACGTGTAGGTCCCGCACGTGTTCACCTCCCCGGGTCGGCTACAGGTTCCGGTCGGTAGGTTCGCCGCGGTTCGCGGCGGTCAGCTTCGTAACAACCAGAGAGCCCTTTCTGCCGGCCCGCGCGCCTGACGCCATCCGCCGCACGTTGCTCGCGTATCCGTGGCCGATTCCTGAAGAACGATGCAGTGCGTGCGGCTTCCGTGACGAGGCGCTCGAGCCTCCGCGCGGCGGTGCTCGCCGCCCTGGGAGCGATTCTGATGATGGCCGCCGCGGCACCGGATGCCGCGTGGGCGACGTGCGCCTCGCCGGCGAACGAGATCGAGGCCGAGAACTGCAGGCCTGGCAATCCGGCCGCGGACTGGGAGGTCGGCGGCGGGGGTGACCCCGAGCTGCAGGGCTTCTCGACGGACATCAGCGTCGACCAGGGCCGGCAGATCGACTTCAAGATCGACTCGAGCTCGACCCTCTACCGGATCGAGATCTTCCGCATGGGTTACTACGGGGGACTCGGGGCACGTCGGATCGCAACGTTCAGGCCCCAGTCGCCGTCGAGTTCGCAGCCCGCCTGCTGGACCGACTCGCTGACCGGGCTGGTCGACTGCAGCAACTGGTCGGTATCGGCTTCCTGGGTCGTGCCCAGCAACGCGGTGTCGGGCATCTACTTCGCCGTCCTGATCCGCGAGGACGGCACGCCAGGTGCGAGCCACATCGTCTTCGTCGTGCGCGACGACGACGGCCGCTCGGACGTGCTCTTCCAGACCTCGGACACGACGTGGCAGGCCTACAACGAGTACGGCGGCAACAGCCTCTACACGGGCTCGAGCGCGAGTCCGCCCGCCTCGCGCGCGTACAAGGTCAGCTACAACCGCCCGTTCGACACGCGCGACTACGCGGAAGAGGACTGGGTCTTCAACGCCGAGTACCCGATGGTCCGGTGGCTCGAGCGCAACGGCTACGACGTCTCCTACTTCACCGGCGTCGACAGCGACCGCTACGGGGCCGAGCTGCGCGAGCACCGCTCCCTGCTCTCGGTCGGCCACGACGAGTACTGGTCGGGCACCCAGCGGGCGAACTGGGAGTCGGCCCGCGACGCGGGCGTGCACATGGCGTTCCTCAGCGGCAACGAGGTGTTCTGGAAGACACGCTGGGAGAACGGCCATCGCACGCTCGTCTCGTACAAGGAGACGCACGCGAGCGCCAAGATCGACCCCACGCCCGGCGTGTGGACGGGCACGTGGCGCGATCCGCGCTTCGGCCCGCACGACGGCCGGCCCGAGAACTCGCTGACCGGCCAGCTCTTCACCGTCAACGACGGCGCCACGACGGCCATCCAGGTCCCGGCCGCGGACGGGCAGATGCGCTTCTGGCGACACACCAGCATCGCCGCGCTGGGCGCGGGGCAGACCGCCACGCTCCCCTGGGGCACGCTCGGATACGAGTGGGACGAGGACATCGACAACGGTCATCGCCCGCCCGGCGCCTTCCGGCTCTCCACCACCACCGTCGACTCGGCACCGGTGGTCCAGGACTACGGCTCGACCTATGCCTCCGGAACCGCCACCCACCACCTCACGCTCTACCGACACCGCAGCGGTGCACTCGTCTTCGGCGCGGGGACCATCCAATGGTCGTGGGGGCTCGACGCCAACCACGATGGCGGCGGCAACCCCGCCGACAGCCGCATGCAGCAGGCCACCACGAACCTGTTCGCCGACATGGGCGTTCAGCCGACGACGCTCCAGGGGGAGCTCCGCCGGCCGGTCTGCACCACGGACGGGACGCCGCCGAGATCACGGATCACGTCGACTAGCGGCGGCGTCGTCCGCGGCACAGCGACCGACACCGGCGGCCGGGTCGGCGGCGTCGAGGTCTCCACGGACGGAGGGGCCACCTGGCACCCGGCCGCCGGGCGCGAGAACTGGAGCCACCCGACCGGCGGCGCAGGCAACGCGCAGAGCCGGGCCGTCGACGACAGCGGCAATCTGGAGGGCACCTCGCCGGGCGGCGCCTGCTCGGGCGGCGGCGCGACGCCCGGGGAACCGAGCGCCGGCCACAAGGCCCCGCGCGCGCGTGTGAAGCCACGTCGCGCGCGCGTGTCGCGGAAGGGCGTGGTTCGGCTGCGGGTCACCGTCCCAGGCGCCAAGACCACCTGCCGCGTGCTGCTGCGCCTGCGCCGCGACGGCCGCACCATCGCCAAGCGGCGCTTCGTCGTCCGCAGCGGTGGACCGAAGACCGTGCGGCTGCGTCTGCGCCGCTCCGCGCGGCGAAAGCTTGTGCACGACCGCGTCCTGCGGGTGACGGCGGTGGCTTCCGCGCGTGATGCCACCGGCCACCGCGCCCTGACCCGGACGCGAATCCGGCTGCTGGCGCCGAGGGGGCGCTGACCGTGAAGTACACGTCAACGGGGAGCGACATGTTCGGCAGGACCATCCGCCGCGCCGCCATGGTGGCGCTGGCCGCAGGCGCCCTCTGGGCCCCGGCCGCCTCGGCGCAGACCGCACCGGGAGGGCCCGTGCTCGTCGTCACCAATCCCGCCGATGCGTTCAGCGGCTACTACACCGAGATCCTGAGGGCGGAGGGCCTAAACGAGTTCGCGGTGGCGCCCGTCGAGGCTCTGAACTCGACGATGCTCCGCTCCTACCAGGTTGTCGTGCTCGCGCCGGCTGGACTCACGTCCGACCAGCTGTCCGCGCTCAGCGGTTGGGTGAGCGCGGGCGGGAACCTGATCGCGATGCGGCCGACCAACCAGCTTGCGACGCTGCTCGGTCTCGGTGGCGACGGCGGCGACGTCAGCGAGGGCTACCTCGCAATCGACACGACGTCCGGACCGGGCGCCGGAATCACCGCGGCGACGATGCAGTACCACGGCACCGCCGACCTTCGCGGGCTGGCTTCCGGCACGGCAACCGTGGCAGCGCTGTACGGCGACGCAGACTCGCCCGCCGGCACGCCGGCCGTCAGTTTGCGCAGCGTCGGCTCGGCCGGCGGCCAGGCCGCCGCGTTCATGTACGACCTCGCGCGATCGGTCGTCTTCACTCGTCAAGGCAACCCGGCCTGGGCCGGACAGGAGCGTGACGGGATCGCCCCCATGCGCTCCAACGACCTCTTCTTCGGCGGCTCGAGCGCCTCCGACTGGGTGAACCTCGCCAAGGTGGCGATCCCGCAAGCGGACGAGCAGCAGCGCCTGCTGGCGAACCTGATCATCCAGATGAACCTGGACCGGACGCCCCTGCCACGCTTCTGGTATCTCCCGCGCGGCGAGCAGGCCGCCGTCGTCATGACGGGCGACGATCACGGATACGGCGGCGTCGGAACCCACAACCACTTCAACCGCCTCATGGCACGCGACCCGGCCGGCTGCTCGGTGGCGAACTGGGACTGCGTGCGGGCGACGTCCTACGCCTTTTCCTCGATCTCGGTGCCCGGCGCCACGAACTACCAGAGCGCCGGGTTCGAGATCGGGCTGCACCTCAACACCGACTGCTCGGATTTCACGCCCGGCGAGCTCGCCGCCAACTGGACCTCACAGTTGGCCCAGTTCCGCTCGAACCTCCCCGGAATCAGCGGCCCACTCACGAACCGAACGCACTGCATCGCCTGGAGCGACTGGGCGAGCGAGGCGACGATCGCCCGAGCGCACGGCGTACGGCTCGACACCAACTACTACTACTGGCCCGGCTCGTGGATTCAGAACCGCCCTGGCCTTTTCACGGGATCGGGCTTCCCGCAGCGGTTCGCCCACGCTGACGGCTCGCTCATCGACGTCTACCAGGCGGCGACGCAGCTGACGGACGAGTCGGAGCAGGCGCTCGCGACGCACATCAAGGCCCTGATCGACGGAGCACTGGGGCCGGCCGGCTACTACGGGGTCTTCACTGCCAACATGCACACGGACCAGCAGCGGTTCCCGCATGGAGGCGCCGACGACATCGTGGCCGAGGCGCAGTTCCGCGGCGTGCCGGTGGTTTCCGCGGCGCAGATGCTCAGCTGGCTCGACGGCCGCAACACGTCGGCGTTCCGAGACGTGAGCCATTGGAACCAGCGGCTGCGGTTCACCGTCACCGGCGGCCAAGGCGCTCGCGGGCTGGAGGCGATGCTTCCGGCGAGCACCCCGAGCGGCTCGCTGTCGAGCCTCACGCGTAGCGGCCTGCCCGTTGTCGCCCCGGTTCGCACTGTGAAGGGCATGACGTACGCGTTCTTCAGCGCGGCCGACGGCGACTACCTCGCCACCTACGGCACGCCGATGCCGGAGACGGCGATCACGGGAGCGTCCGTGAGGCGCAAGACCGCCCGCCTGTCGTTCGTGGGCGACATGCCCGGCTATCGCTTCCAGTGCCGGATCGACCGCCGCGCGTTCAAGGCCTGCTCCAGCCCGCGCGTGTACACCCGCCTCTCCAAGGGCATGCACACGTTCCACGTGCGGGCCATCGACGCGGCCGGACGCCTGGATCCGACGCCGGCCGAGCGCCGGTTTACCGTCGGCAAGCGGCGTCGGGGCGGCTCCCGTGGCAGCTCGGGGCGCGGCGAGACCGGGGGCCCGCGCGTGACGCTGTCGCCCAAGCGGGTGCGGATCTCGGAAGATGGCACGGTCCGCCTCCGCGTCCGCTGCCCGCGCAGCCAGCGCCACTGCCGCGTCCGGCTCCGCCTGCGCGCAGCGCGGAGGACCGTGGCCGACCGGACGTTCTTGGTGAAAGGCGGCAAGCGCCGCGCCGTTCACCTCCTGCTGCGCCGGAGGACGCGCGGATCGCTGGCGCGGAACCGCACGCTTCGGGTCACCGCGATCGCGGTCTCCCGCAACACGGTGGGTCAGCGAGCGGTGACCCGCGAGAAGATCTGGCTGGTGGCGCGATGAGCCCACGGACGGCGTCGCACCGGCAACGTTCGCCGACTGCCCAGCCGCGGTTGACGTGCAAGAAACCCGGTGTCAGCGAGCGACGCCGCGCCCCGCGGCGACCAGCTCGTCGAGCCGGACGAGCTTGACGCGCGGGCGGCCCTGGGGCTCGCCGGCGCGGCGCTCGTGCTCGTCGATCGCCTGCCAGCCCTCCCAGACGACGGCGTCGGGCGCGCAGGCGGCGAGCCAGTCGGCGCACTCGTCTGCGTCCGACGGAGACGCGTTCGACGAGCCGAGCAGGCCGGCCTCGGCGTCAGCGACGATCTTGGCCACCGTGTCGGCGGCGTCCTTCTTGTTGGTGCCGATCACGCCACTCGGGCCGCGCTTGATCCAGCCGACGGCGTACTCGCCGGCACAAGGGCGGCCCTCCTCGTCGCAGACGCGCCCGCCGTCGTTGCGGATCAGGCCGCGGGCCTCGTCGAACGGGACGTCGTCGATCGGGCGGCCGCGGTAGCCGATCGAGCGCAGCACCAGGCCGCACCCAAGCACCTCCTCGTCGCCCGTGGGCACCGCGCGCCCGTTCTCGAGCCGGTTGCGCACCACCCGGATGCCGGTCACCGGCCCGTCCGTGCCCTCACCGAGGATCTCCACGGGTGAGCGCAGGAACTTCAGCGTGACCCGCCGGGCGGCGCCGCCCGGCGGCCGCGCGGCGAAGCCCTGGAGGATCTCGACGTTGCGTCGCACGGTCGGGGTGACCTCGTCCGGGACCTCGACGTCGACCTCGTCCGGGTCGACCTCGACGTCGACGCCGGCCATCTCCCCCAGCTCGCGCAGCTCGGGGTTCGTGAACGACGCCTGCACGGGGCCGCGGCGGCCGAGGATGACCACCTCCGAGACCTGGCCGGCGGCCAGCGGGCCGAGCGCGTGGTCGGCCGTGTCGGTCACGGCCAGCTCGTCGGGGTCGAGCAGGAGCATCCGCGCGAGGTCGGTCGCCACGTTGCCGTTGCCGATCACCACGGCGCGCTGGGCGGACAGGTCGAACGACTCGTCGACCGCGTCCGGGTGGCCGTTGTACCAGGCCACGAAGCGCGTCGCGGGATAGGAGCCCGGCCGGTCCTCGCCCGGGATGCCGAGCCGGTTGTCGTCGTCCGTGCCGAACGCGTAGAGGACGCCGTCGTAGCGCGCCAGCAGCTCGGCCCGCGAGACGTGCTCGCCGAGCGTGACGCCGCCGAAGAAGCGGAACCCCGGCTTGCGCGCGGTCTTCTCGTACGCGCGCGTGACGGTCTTGATCTTCGGGTGGTCGGGAGCCACGCCCGAGCGCACGAGCCCGAACGGCGTCGGCAGCGTGTCGAGCAGGTCGACCTCGAAGCCCGCGCCCAGCAGCTGGTCGCTCGCGTAGAAGCCGGCCGGGCCGGCACCGATCACCGCAATCCGCATCGGATTGAGGGTATTACGGTGCCGGCCGGCAGCGTCAGTGCTTGTCGTCGTGATGGTGCCCGTGAGGGGCGGGGCCCCAGTCGGCCTTGTTGTCGCCCGTCGGCGAGTCGAGCAGCTGCCGCGGGTTACGGCCGTCGGCCTTGGCGGTCCAGATCCGCGGGGCCGAGTCCTCCTGATCCGCCGCGAAGCGGGTGAACGCCACCTTCTGCCCGTCCGGCGAGAACGACGGGTTGTTGAAGAAGTCGTCGCTGTCGCCGCGCACGATGATCCGCTTGCCGGAGCCGTCGGGGCGCATGACGACGATGTGGCCGACGTTCGGCGCGGTCTGATTGTCAGCCGTGTCGAACGCGATCCAGCGGCCGCTCGGGTGATAGTCCGGCGCCGATGCGTTGAGCGCCACGCCGGTGAGCTGCTGGAGCTTCTTGCCGTTCGTCCGCACGCGGAAGATCCGCGTCTCGCACCCCTCGGGCGTCTCGCCGCCGCACTCGGTGTAGCGGGTGAAGACGATCCACCGGCCGTTCGGGGAGACCTGCGGCTCGGAGTCGAAGCCGCCGTCGGTCACGAGCGTCACGCGCTGCGCCTGATCGCGGGTCACGAACGCGCCGTCGCGCGTGCGCGCCGGGATCAGGAAGATCCCCGGGCCGTCGCCGAAGTCGGTGTCGATCGCCAGCGTCTTCCCGTCCGGAGTCCACGCGGGGTCGAACGCACCTGCGGCGACGTCGGTGAGCTGCCGCGCCCGGGAGCCGTCCGGGTTGACGACCCAGATCTGTGGCTGGCCCGAGCGATCTGTGTCGATCGCCAGCTTCTCGCCATCGGGAGACCAGTCCGAGAAGAGCGAATTGACGCCCTCGCCGAAATCGGTCACCAGCCTCGCTGGGCTGCCGAACGGCGTGGTCGTGAAGATCTTGAGCGTCTCGTCGTCCTCGACGAAGCGGTTGAAGCTGATCTTGCCGTTCTTACCCGGAAACGTCGCCGCCGCGGACCCGGCCACGAGCAGCGACAGCACGGTCGCGACGAATATGCATCGGCCGATGAATCCCATCTCGAGACCTCCTTGGCAGCTCGGAGCCTCGCCGCAGGCCGACGCTAACCCAACGCGCCCGGCGATGCAACGGTTTACGGCACGACTCGGCGTCGGTTCGTCGAGAGCCGGGTCAGGACCCCGACCGGGCGGGTTGGCGCCCACGTATGGCTCGGCATAGGCTCGGCGCAGCATGGACGTTGCCAGACCGCCTCCCGACACGGCGCTCCACCTCCACGGCGGGATCCACTTCGATCCTTAGGAGAGCGTCATGAGAACCAAGCTCACGTTGAGCGCAATCGTCGTCCTCGTCCTCGCGGTGACCGGCATCACGGCCGCCTCCGCCTCCTCCTCGAGGGACAAGCACCGGGGAGACAGACACGGCGTCGAGGTCCTGCGCCTCGTGTCGACGACCGTCCAAGAGAGCCCGGAGAGCACCGAGCCGCCGGCCGTCGGCGACCAGTTCGCCTTCAGCGACGACCTGTTCGAGCGCGGACGCAAGGTCGGGATGCTCGGCGGCGTCGGGACGTTCGTCCGGTTCGACGAGGCGACGGAGTCGGCCGTCGTCAACCTCGTCCTCACGGCCGAGCTGCGCCGCGGCCAGATCGCGATGCAGGGCCTCGTCACCTTCTCCGAAGCCGGAGAGGGCGAGTTCGAGCTGGCGATCACCGGCGGGACCGGGGCCTACCGCACCGCCCACGGCGAGGTGTTCGTGAGCCCGACCGACGACGAGGACACGGTCCTCGCGAAGCTCGTGATCATCCGCTAGGGAACGAGGCGGCTCGCTTCGTCGCGCTCGCGCCGTATCGGCCCGGACGCGCTGCGCAGCGAGCCGCCCTCGCGGCCCGCGCGGTGGCCGATGATCTCGGCCAGGATGGCGATCGCGGTCTCCTCGACGGTAGAGGCGCCGACGTCGAGCCCGCAGGGCGCGAAGACGCGCCCGATGTCGTCGTCGTCGACGCCCTCCGCGCGCAGCCGGTCGTTGCGGTCGAGCGTCGTCTTGCGGCTGCCGAGCGCGCCGATGTAGCCCGCGCCGCTCGCCAGCGCTGCCAGCACGGCGGGCACGTCGAGCTTCGGGTCGTGGGTGAAGACGAGCACCGCGTCGCGCGGGCCGAGCTCGCCCTCGCGAAGCACCGCGTCGGGCCACCCGGGGACCACCTCGGCCGCCGCGGAGAAGCGCGGTGACTCCAGGAACGCGCGGCGCGGATCGGCGATCGTCACGCGGTAGCCGAGCCCGCGCGCCATCGGCGCCAAAGCGGCCGCGAAGTCGATCGCCCCGAAGATCAGCATCCGCGGCGCCTCGGCGAACACGGCGACGTGTACCCGCAGCCCGGTGCCGAGCGTCGCCCCGTCCTCGCCGTACGAGCGCACCGTCGACTGCCCCTGCACGACGAGCCCGCGCGCCTCGCGCTCGACGTTGCCGTCGAGCAGCCGCGGGCCGCCGAGCGACCCCACGCGCGACTCGGCGTCGACGTACACCTTGGCGCCCGCCTGCGGCCCGTCGAGCAGCGTCGCGAGCGCCGCGGGGCGCTCCTCCAGGATCGCCTCGAGGCCGCACAGCGTCGCCTCGCGCGCACCGCCCGCCAGCTCGTGGATGAAGATGTGCACGGTGCCGCCGCACATGAGCCCGACGGTCCCCGCCAGCTCGTCCGAGATGCCGTAGGTCTCCAGCCGCGGCCCGCCGCCGCCGTTCTCGAGGATCTGCAGCGCCGCCCCGGCCACGGCGCCCTCGACGCACCCGCCGGTGACCGAGCCCTCGAGCGTCCCGCCCTCCTCGACGTAGACGCTCGCGCCCACGTCGAGCGGCGCGGAGCCATCGACCGCGACCAGCGTGCCGGCCACCACGCGGCGCCCGTCGCGCAGCCACTCGGCGACGACCCCCGCGGTGTGCTGGACCGGGCGCTTCATCACCCGGACGATAGCTACGCAGGCGCGGGCTCGGGCACCGCGCGCGACGTGAGCCCCTCGACGGCGCGCATGCCGGGCAGGAGCAGCGCGCCGAAGGTGACGACCGCGCCGATCGCCCCGGCGCCGACCAGCGTCGCCTGGACGCCGATGGCGCCGCTCACCGGTCCGGTGAGGGCGAACGAGAGCGGCAGGAGGCCGATCGAGATCAGCCAGTCGAGGCTCGAGACGCGTCCGAGCAGCTCGGGCGGCACGTGCCGCTGCTTGGCGGTCGCCCACACGATCGTCCCTGCGGTTTCGAGCGCGTTGAAGGCGAGGCTCACGAGCATCAGCTGCCAGACGGCGCCGGCCAGCCCGTAGCCCGCCACCGCGACGGTCGCCAGCGTCCAGGTCAGGTACATGAAGGTAATGTCGCGCCGGGGAAGCCCGCGCTGGCCGAGCACAACCGCGCACAGGACCGATCCGATGCCGCCGGCGGCGAAGATCAGGCCGAGGTCCGCAGCGCTGCCGTGAAGGTCGTTCTTGACGAGGAACGGCAGCAGCACCTCGACCGGCCCCATGAAGAGCAGGTAGGCGACGGCGGCGCTCGCGAAGGTCGCCCACAGCCAGACGTGCCCGCGGATATACGCGAAGCCGGCGCGGATGTCGCCGGCCATGGAGACCGGCTCAGCGCTCGGGACGCGAGGACGGCGGGTCATCGCCAGGATCGCTGCGGCCGACACTGCAAAGGAAGCCGCGTCGAGCGCGAAGGCGGCGCCGACGCCCACGGCACTGATCAGCAGCCCGCCGATCGCCGGCCCCGCCAGCCGCAGCATCGCCGGGCGCACGAGCTGATCGAGCGCGTTCGCCTGCGCGAGCTCGTCCTCCGGCAGGATCTCCGGCGTGATCGCGTCGAACGCCGGCCCGAAGAAGGCGGCTGCAGCGCCGTAGGCGGCGACGAGCCCGACCATGTGCCACAGCTCGAGCGCGCCGGTCAGCGACAGCACGGCGAGCGCCCCCACCAGCAGTCCACGGCCGACGTCGGCCGCCAGCATCACCTTGCGACGATCGATCCGGTCGCTCACGACCCCGCCGATCAGCAGGAACACGATCGTCGGCACCGTCATGGCGATGCCGACCAGCGACAGGGCTGTGGGAGCGTTCGAGAGCTCGTAGGCCTGCCAGGCGATCGCCACGAGGAAGACACCGTCGCCGAGCAGCGAGACGCACATGCCGCTCCACAGCAACCTGAAGTCGCGGTGCCGGAACGGTGCCAGCAGCCGCACGCGGCTCACACCGCCCGGGCGATCGAGACCCTCGTAGCTATGGTGCATCGGCCGTGGCGAGATCGCCCGCCTGGGGCGTCGTGCTGCCCGACCGCAGGAACGCGAGCGTCGCGTCGGCGCTCATCGGCCTCGCGAAGTGGTAGCCCTGCCCGAGGTCGCAGCCGAGCTCCCGCAGCGTGTCCCACTGCTCGGCGAACTCGATGCCCTCGGCGACGATGTCGAGCTCGAGGGTCTTCCCCAGCGCCACGACGGCGGTGGCGAGTCCGGACGCCTCGGGCGTCGCACCGGCGCGCAGGAACGAGCGATCCATCTTGAGGATGTCGACCGGCAGCCGGCTGAGATGGCTCAGCGACGAGTAGCCGGTGCCGAAGTCGTCCATTGCCAGCCGCACGCCGAGCGCCTTCAGCGCCTCGAGCCGCTCGATCGCGACGTCGGTGTCGTTCATCATCACCGACTCCGTGATCTCGAGCGTGAGCGTCCCCGGCTCGAGACGCGACTCCGCGAGCGCGTCGCTGACATCGGCGACGACGTCGCTGTGCTGCAGCTGCTTGACGGAGAGGTTGATGGCCATCGAAAGCGCGGCTCCCGCCGGCTGCAGCGTCTGGAACGCCTTCGCCCGGCGGCAGCCTTCGCGCAGCACCCAGCGCCCGAGCGGAACGATGAGGCCCATCTCCTCTGCCAGCGGGATGAACTGGTCGGGACCGATGAGCCCACGCTCTGGATGGCGCCAGCGCACCAACGCCTCCAGACCCGCGACCGAGCCGTCGTGGAGACGCACCACCGGCTGGAAGTGCAGCTCGAGCTCGTCGGAGGTGATCGCTCGCTGGAGGTCCGCGCGCAGCTCGAGGCGCTCGAGCACGCCCTCGTGCATCGCCGGCTCGAACAACCGGTAGCCGCCCTTGCCCTCGCGCTTGGCGATGTACATCGCGGCGTCCGCGTTGCGGATCAGCTCGTCGGCGTCCGCCTTCGCGCCGTCCTTCACGACCGAGATGCCGAGGCTGGCACGCACGGCGAGCTGCTTGTGCTCGACGGTCAGCGGCGTCATCAGCGCCTCGATGATCCGCTCCGCCGTGTCCGCCGCGGTCTGCGGGCCGTCGGTGCCCTCGAGCAGCACGGCGAACTCGTCGCCGCCGAAGCGGGCCGCCGTGTCGCTCGCGCGGATGCTCGCCGTCAGCCGCTGCGCGACCTCGTTGAGCACCTGGTCGCCGGCCGCGTGGCCGAGGCTGTCGTTGATGGTCTTGAAGTCGTCGAGGTCGACGAAGATGATCGCCAGCCCGTAGTCCTCGCGCCGCGAGCGGGCGACGGCGTGGCGCACACGCTCGCCGAACAGCGCCCGGTTGGCGAGGTTGGTGACCGGGTCGTGGAACGCCTGGTGCGCGAGCTGCTCCTCGAACGCCTTGCGCTCGCTGACGTCGCGGCCGTTGAGAACGATGCCGCGGACGTGCTCGTCGTCGAGCAGGTTGGTGTGCAGGATCTCGAACTGCCGCACGGTGCCGTCCCGATGGCGGAGCGAGCACTCGAGCACTTGCGCGTCGCTGCCCGCGTACGCCGCGCCGTCGGCGAGTAGATGCATCAGGCGGCCCTGCTCCGCCGAGTCGATGAGGGTCGCGAAGCGCTGACCCACGACGTCTTCCGGCTTGTAGCCGAGAACGCGCTCGATCGAAGGGCTCTGGTAGACGACGACCGCCGAGGAGTCGAGCACGGTGATGAGATCGCTCGAGTGCTGTACGAGCGAGCCGAAGCGCGCCTCGCTCGTGCGGCGATGCACCTCTTCGGTCAGCGCAGCGCTTTCGAGCGCGAGCGACACCTGCGTCGCCAGCGCCTGGAGCGTCCGCCGCACCATGCGCGAGGCGGCGTCGTCCGACGCCACGACGAGCAGCCCGCGGAGGCCCGCGCGGACCGACAGCTCGAGTACGAACGCGTGCGTTCGATCGTCGGGGAGCCGCAACGCCGCGCGCAGCGTGTCGTCCAGGCGCAGGAGGACCGATTCGGCGGTGCCCGCCGCCAGCAGTGTTTCTGCGGTCGACGCGGAGAGCGTCCACGACGACTCGTCGCGGACGGCCTCGCGCTCCATCGCCACAACCCGCACGTCGTCGTGCTCGACGACACAGAGCAAGGCCGCCGCCTCGCGATCGACGAGCGAGCGTGCGGCGTCGAGGGCGGCGTGATGGATGTCCTCACGGCGCGTCGCCGCGACGAGCGCGTCGCCTGCGACGCGGAGCACGCGCTCGTGCTTCACGGACCGCTCCTGCTGGCGCACGAGGCCGACGATGCGAACGACGACGAGCGCGAAGAGGACGATCGACCCGATGTTGACGACGATCATGCGGTCGGTCTTCGTCAGCTCCTGCGCCATCTCGATCACCGGCGCGATCACCGCTGCGGTCAGCAGCAGTCCCATCCGGAGCGGCCTGAGCCGCATGTCGCGCTCGGGGGCCGCGTGCTCGAGCTCTCGCATCGACGGATGGAGGGCGGCGGCGCCCCACAGCAGGTAGAAGACGATCCAGCCGGCGTCGAGCCAGAGCTGCCCGGTGTAGGTGCCGTTGAGGGTGACAAGCCCGTAGACGAAGTCCGTCAGCAGGAGCGTGACGATGCTCGAGGCCAGCAGATAGAACGCGGGCGCGCGCTTGCCGGCGTCCACGGCCAGGCGGATCGCCGCCGCCAGCAGCAGGATGTCGCCGAGCGGGTAGGCGATCGACACCAGCTTGGGAACGATCGTGAGCGCGTCGTCCTGGAGGTAGGGCGCGATCAGCGCGACCCACGAGACGAGCCCGAGCCCGAGCGTCATGATCAGCGAGTCGATGACCCCGGCGCGGTCCCCGTCGGGGTTGCGGCGCCGGACGAGCAGGAACAGGCCGGCCATCAGCACCGGGTAGACGAGGATGTACGCCGCGTCGCCAAGCGACGGGAACGGCACCTCGCTCTCGAGCAGGAGCTCGTAGCTGTACGTGTAGACGTCGCCGAGCCAGAACAGGAACAGGCCGAGCGCGAAGCACCACCACGGTGCAGGGGATGCCGGCCGGTAGCGGCGGACGCCGATCACGATCGCCACCACCGGCGAGAGCCCGAGGACGTTCATGACGATCGGGCTGCCGGCGAACGGCGGCACGAAGACGTAGAGCGCGCACAGCAACCCTCCGACCGCGAGGTGTGCCTGCCACAGGCTCGGCACAGGCAGCCGCCGCGCGCTCGTCATCAGACGACCTGCCAGGGCGGGTCCGGCGCCTCGCCGGCGGCGCGCTTGAGCTCGTCCCGCGCCGCGAGGTCCTCGAGTGCCTCGATGAGCGTGTCGACCTCGGCGTCGGTGTTGGCCGCGGTCAGCTGGATGCGGAAGCCGACCTCGGCCTTGGGCACGAGCGGGAAGGCGGCGAGCGTCACGTAGACCCCGCGATCGAAGAGCAGCTGACCGACCTCGGCGATGCGCCGGTAGTCGCGCAGCGGGATCTCGATGATCGGGAACCCGGACCGGTTCGGCGTGTCGACGCCGAGGCGCTCGATGCAGTCGAGGACGCGGCGCGTGTGCCGGCACAGCACCCCACGCAGCTCGTCCCCGCGGCGCTCGTTGACGTCCAGGCCCGCCAGCACAGTCGCGAGCGAAGCGACGGGCGACGGGCCCGAGTAGAGGTACGGGGGAGCGGCGACCTTGAGCAGGTCCTTGACGTCGGTCGGGCAGGCGATGAAGGCGAGCAGCGACGAATACGCCTTCGAGAAGCCGCCGACGAGCACGACGTTGTCGTAGGTCTCGTCGAAGTGGCGGACGACGCTGTTGCCGCGCCGGCCGTACGGGCAGTCCTCGCTCGGACGCTCCCCGATGACGCCGAAGCCGTGGGCGTCGTCGACGTACAGCAGCGCGCCGTGCTCGCGGGCCACCGCCGCGAACGCCGGCAGGTCGGGCGCGTTGCCGGTCATGCTGTTGACGCCGTCCATGCACACGAGGCGGGTCGGGTCGGGCTCCGCCCGCAGCAGCTGGGCGAGGTGGTCGGGATCCTCGAAGCGGAAGCGCTTGACCGCTGCGCCGCGGGAGCGGGCGACCTGGCAGCCGTCGTAGATCGTCTTGTGCGCCCGCGCGTCCATGAAGATCGTCCCGGAGGCGGCGAGCAGCGGGATGACCGACATGTGGATGTGCGTGATCGTCGGCAGGACAAGCGAGTCCTCGGCGCCGAGCAGCGCGGTGAGCCGTTCCTCGATCTGCTCGTAGAGCACCGGACTGCCGAGCAGGCGCGACCAGCTCGGATGCGTTCCCCACGCATCCAGGTACGCCGGCACCGCGTCGATGATCTCGCGGTCGAGGTCGAGCCCGAGGTAGTTGCAGGATGCGAAGTCCGCCAGCCACTGCGTGCCGACGCGGATCATGCGGCCGTCGACCTCGTCGATCACGGCGTCCATCATTGGATGAGAGGCCTTGAGCGCTGAAAGATCCCTGACGGTCTCGAGCCAATGGTCGATCCACGGACGGCGCCCCGCGTGGCGGGTCGCGCCTCCATTGATCGTCGAGAAAGCGGGGCGAGCGCTCATACGAGGAGATGATCGGCCCCCCGCGCGCTCCGCTTGAATCGCTCGATCAGCCAGCTGCCGCGAGCAGCTTGGGCGCCACCTGCTTCTTGCGGCTCATGACGCCCGGCAGATCGACCACGCCGTCGTCGGCGTCGCGCCCGAACGCGCGCTCGATCGAGAAGCGATCGGCGCCGGAGAGGTACAGCCGGGTGCTCTTGGCGATGATGTCGGTGACCATCAACGCGACCAGCGCGTGGCCCTCCTTCTCGCGCACATCGTCGAGCGCCTTCAGCAGGTCCTGCTCGCGATCGTGCAGGTCCTCGCCGACCGTCTCCACCTGGGCGATCTTGAGCGTGTGCGCGCCGGCCTCGTACTCCTTGGCGTCGCGCCCGACGATCTCGTCGACCGGCACGCTGGAGAGGTTGGACGTGCGCTCGAACATCTCGCGCCCGAACCCCTCGGCCTCGACGGCGAGCACCTGCTCGAGGTAGGCGATCACCGCGCGGTCGCGGTCGGTCGTGGTCGGCGAGTTGAGGATCACGGTGTCGGAGAGCACGGCGCCGAGGAGCGCGGTCGCCGCCGGCTTGCTCGGCTCCATCCCGTTCTGGCGGAAGCGCTCGATCACCAGCGTCGCCGTCGAGCCGACCGGGTCGAACGTCGCGAGCACGGGCACGCGCGTCTCGATCGAGCCGACGTGATGATGGTCGAGGATCTCGACGATCTCGGCCTGCTCGACGCCCGCCACGCTCTGCGCCTCCTCGGCGTGGTCGACGAGCAGGACGCGGCGCGGCTGTGGGTTGATGAGGTCCGAGCGCGTGACCAGCCCGACCGGATGCCCGGCGGCGTCGACCACCACGGCGGCCCGGTAGTCGACCTCCTCGATCATCTCCGACACGTCGGCGACGAGGTCGTCGGGCCGCGCGGCGAGCGGCTCGCGGTCCATCAGCGCGCGGCACGGCGCCGAGAGCGTGATCATGCGGCTGGTCACGTACGAGTCGAGCGGCGAGACCACTACCGCCGTGCCGCGCTCGCGGGCCAGCTCGAGCACGTCGTCGGCCGGCTTCGTCCCGTTGCTGGTGACGAGCAGCGCCACGCCGACCTCGATCGCGATCCGCTGGGCGTCGGGCCTGTTGCCCACCACCACGACGTCACCGGCGCTGAAGCCGAGCGGAAGCGACTCGGTGGCCATCGCCAGCACCCACACGCGGCCGGTGACCTCGAGCGAGCCCTCGCCTGAGAGCTGCTCGCCCTCGAGCACGCCGGCGATCGCCGACACCGCGGTCGGCGCGTCGAGCTTGGACGCCTCGCGCGACTCGCGGACGTAGCGGCGGGCGAGCGCGCGTTCGGTCATCACGCCCGCCAGCTCGCCGTCGTCGGCCACCACCGGCACGAGGTCGACCTCGTCGCGAGCCATGATCAGGCCGACCTCGCGCACCGGCACGGTGTGCTCGGCGAGCGGGAACTCCTCCCGCATCACGTCCTGCACGCGCAGCATCACGTGCGGGAGCAGCGCCGGCTCGTCCGCGCCGCTGCGCTCGAGCACCCAGCGCGTCTGGGCGTTGCACTCGCCGAGCCGCACCGGGACGTACTCGTTGTGCGGGTCGAGCCGCCGCTTGAGCTCCGCGTAGCCGATCGCCGCCGCGATCGAATCGGTGTCCGGGTTGCGGTGGCCGGTCACGTAGATGACGGACACGCCGCAGATATTGGACTTCTCTCCGTCAGGATGTCGTCATGGCCGCCTGCACGCACATCGACACGATCGAGATCACCGACGTCCCGGACGACGTCGCCGGCTGCGAGGAGTGCCTCGCCACCGGCGGCCGCTGGGTCCATCTGCGGATGTGCCAGAGCTGCGGGCACATCGGCTGCTGCGACAACTCGCCCGGCCGCCACGCGACCGGCCACAACGCCGAGACCGGGCACCCGATCATCCGCTCGGCCGAGCCCGGCGAGGACTGGAGCTGGTGCTACGAGGACGAGGTGATGTTCCGGCTCACGCGGCCTCGGCGGGCGCCATGACCTCGCGCGCGAGGTCGCCGAGGACGTCGGCCAGGCGCGCGGTCAGCTCGGGGTCGGTCAGCTTGCCGTCGTCGGTGAACGCGCTGTCGGCCATCCCGACCGGCAGCTCGTTCTCGACCACGTCGGCGCCACTGGCCTTCAGCACCTTTCGCACTTCTGCCTGAGCCCAGACGGCGCCGAAGAGCCCCGTGCTGGAGCCGATCACGGCGCTCGGCTTGTGCCGCAGCACGTTCTCCGGGAACGGGCGCGAGGCCCAGTCGAGCGCGTTCTTGAGGCCGCCGGGCAGCGACGCGTTGTACTCGGGCGTGGCGATCAGCAGCGCGTCGGCGTCCTCGATCGCGTCGAGGAGCTCGCGCACGCTCGCCGGCGGATCGAGCTCGAGGTCCTGGTCGAAGATCGGGAGCGAGGCGAGGCCCTCCCACTCCACGAGCTCCACCGCGGGCGGCAGGACATCGCCTGCCGCCCGCAGCAGCTTGCGGTTGTGGGATTCCCGGCGGACGCTGCCCGCGATGCCGAGGATCCGCATCGGACCTACGCCTGCTCGACGAGCGAGAGCTCGACGGTCAGCGTGACCTCGTTGGCGAGCGCCTTGCCGCCCGAGGGCAGCGGGGCGTTCCAGTTCATGTCGTACTCGGTGCGGTCGACCTGGGCCTCGAGGTTCAGGTGCCCGCGCGTGTTGCCGAAGGCGTCGCCCTCGGGCGCGATCCACGTGCCCGTGGCGGTGACCGGACGGGTGATGCCCTTGATCGTCAGCTCGCCGTCGACGGAGACCGTGCCGTCGTCCGAGACGTCGAGATCGCTCGAGGTGTAGACGACCTCGGGATGGCTGGCGGCGTCGAAGAACTCGGCGGAGAGGACGTGGGCGCGGAACTGCTCGGGCGTGCGGATCGAGATCGACTCGACCTTGGCACGACCCTCGAGGCGGCCGTCGGTCAGCGTGGCCTGGACGTCGTCGAGCGTGCCGCGGAACAGGGAGACGCCCTGGTAGCGGACGGAGAAGCCGAAGCTCGAGTGGACGGGATCGGCGGTGTACGTGCCCTTGAGGGCGGTGGCGGTGCTCATCAGAAGTTCCCCTTGGAGTGGCTGGTGTGGCATAACCGTACCGCAGTCCGGTTACGTATGCGAGCAGGATAGCGCGAACCGGTTGCGAGCGCAACTACCTCCTCCCCCGGGCGGTGGCTGGGCTCGGGCGAACGTCAACGTCAACGCGGCTGGGTAGGGAGGCTGGGGAGCCAACCGCTGCGCGGGGAACACCCGTGCGGTGGGCGGGCGGATCGCGAAATCCGTGAAGTTACCCCCGGAATCCGGGGCCTATCGCGCAAGGTTGGCGAACCATGTCGAGTTAGCCTCGGAAACCGAGGCCTACGCGACATGGTTCGCACGATCGCCGACCCGGCCGGCTCCCTCACCCTCCCTACCCAGCCGCAGTTGACGTTGACGTTCGCCGGCAGATGAGCACAGCTCTCATGACCCGCTCACCCACGGCTCACGTGCCACGCGGACGATGGCGGCGTGAAGACGGTCCTGCTTGCCGCGAGCCTCGCGCTCGGCCTCGCCGCGCCCGCGGCGGCTGACGTCCCGCGGCTCGACATCCGCACCGCCAAGGCGATCCGCGACGAGCCGAAGGTGCCCGCTCGACTGACCGTCGGCGGGCGCAGCCACCGCATCGGGATCGAGGTGCGCGGGCAGAACTCGCAGGCGTTCCCGAAGAAGCCGTACGGGTTCGAGACCCGCCGCAGCGTGCGGCTACTCGGGATGCCGGCGGAGCGCGACTGGGTGCTGAACGCCGCCTTCACCGATCCGTCCCTCCTGCGCGACGCGCTGGCTCACCACGCGGCGCGCCGGCTCGGCCTGGCCAGCAGCCGCACGCGCCATGTCGAGCTATGGCTGAACGGCCGCCGCCGCGGCGTGTACGTGCTGATGGAGCGCGCCGAACTCAGCCGGCGTCGCGTGCCCGGCACCGCGCTGGTCGAGCTGACCGAGCGCCGAGCGCTCGATCGGGGCGACGAGAGCTTCCCTTCGGCCACCGGCCTGGTATTCCGCGAAGTCGAGGGCCGGGCACCACGGCGCGCCGTTCATGCTCTCGAGGCGTCGCTCGGCGGCCCGGGCTGGCGCGCCCACCTCGACGAGCGCTCAGCCGTCGATTACGTGCTGCTCACCGAGCTGCTCAAGAACCAGGACGCGTTCCTGCGCAGCACGTTCGTGCACCTGCGCGGCGGCAAGCTGCATCTCGGCCCCGTCTGGGACTTCGACCTCAGCGCCGGCAACGTGACCGCCGTCGGCGCCGCGCCGCCCGAAGGCTGGCTCCTCACCGGCCGCCCGTGGGCGGGTGCGCTGCTCGCCGACCCAGGGTTCCGCGCGGCGCTCGCCCAGCGCTGGCGCGCGCTACAGGCGCGCGGGTTCGCACGCACGCTCCTGCACACCGTCGACCGCCGGGCGCGGACGCTGCGCGCTCCCGCAGGGCGCAACTTCGCCCGCTGGCCGATCCTCGGCAAGCCGCTGTTCGCCGCCCAGTTCGTGCACCACTCGCATCGCTCGGCGGTGGGAGGCCTGAAGGCCTGGATCGCCGGTCGCGCCGCGTGGATGGACGCGGCGCTCGCGGGCTGATCGAGGAGCGCGGTTAGTCTCCCGTTGGGTGGCCAAGAGCGAGTACACCACGATCGAGGCGGCAGGCCAGGAGGTGCGGCTCTCCAACCCGGCGAAGGTCTACTTCCCCAAGCCGGGTTGGACGAAGCTCGACGTCGTCCAGTACTACCTCGACACGGCGGACGCGGTGCTCGTGCACGTGCGCGAGCGGCCGACGGTCATGAAGCGCTTCGTCAACGGGATCCGCGAGGAGCCGATCTGGCAGAAGCGCGTGCCGAAGACCATCCCCGAGTGGCTGCAGACGGCGACGGTGGCGTTCCCGTCGGGCCGGACCGCCGAGGAACTCGTGGCCAACGACGCGGCGCACCTGGTGTGGGCGGTGAACCTGGGCGTGATCGACTTCAACCCGTGGCCCGCGCGGCGCGACGACCTCGATCATCCCGACGAGCTGCGCGTGGACCTCGACCCGACGCCCGGGATCGGCTGGGACGAGGTGCGCCGCACCGCGATGGTCGTGCGCGACGTGCTCTCCGAGCACGGACTGCGCGGCTACCCGAAGACCTCGGGATCCAAGGGCATCCACGTCAACGTGCGGATCGAGCCGCGCTGGAGCCATCTCGAGGTGCGGCGCGCCGCGTTGGCGCTCGCCCGCGAGGTCGAGCGCCGCGCGCCCGACCTGGCGACGAGCAAGTGGTGGAAGGAGGAGCGCCACGGCGTGTTCGTCGACTACAACCAGAACGCCCGCGACCGCACGGTCGCCTCCGCCTACTCGGTCCGGCCGACGCCCGACGCGCGGGTGTCGACCCCGCTCGAGTGGGACGAGGTGCCGGCCGTCGAGGCCGGCGAGCTGCGGCTCGACACGCTGCGCGAGCGCCTGCGCACGGTCGGCGATCCCGCCGCCGACATCGACGAGCACCCCGGCTCGCTCGACGCTCTCCACGACCTCGCTCGCCGCGACGAGGAGGAGGGCCTCGGAGACGCTCCCTGGCCGCCGCACTTCCCCAAGCAGAAGGACGAGCCCAAGCGCGTCCAGCCGTCCCGCGACCGCGACCGCCCCACCCACCGCGGCCGCGCCGGCGACCCCCAGCCAGGCGGCCCGCCGCCGGGGGTGAGCACCGGCGGGCTGCAGCGCGGCTTCGGCTCCAAGCCCCGCACCGGGCAGGGGCACGAAGAGGAGTTCGACGACTAGCGCACAGGCGCCGCTTGGTCCGGCCGCGCTTGCTCCCCGTACTCGATGGTGAGGTCGCAGTGAGACAGACCCACTTTCGAACAAGGAGGACCGCGTGTCGACCATCGAGCAGTCCATCGAGCTGGATGTCCCCGTCCAGACCGCGTACAACCAGTGGACGCAGTTCGAGGAGTTCCCGAAGTTCATGGAGGGCGTCGAGGAGATCCGCCAGATCGACGACCGCCGCATGCACTGGGTCGCCGAGTTCGGCGGCACCCGCCACGAGTGGGACGCCGAGATCACCGAGCAGCTGCCCGACGAGCGGGTGGCGTGGAAGAACATCGACGGCAAGGAGAACGCCGGCGTCGTGACCTTCCACAAGCTCGACGACACCCACTCGCGCGTGATGGTCCAGATGGACTTCGTGCCCGTGGGCATCAAGGAGAAGATCGGCGACGCGATCGACGCGCCCGACCGGCGCGTGAAGGGCGACCTGCAGCGCTTCAAGGAGATGATCGAGGAGCGCGGCAGCGAGACCGGCGCGTGGCGCGGCGAGGTCCCGCGCGAGGGGTAGTCGCGCGCGCGGGGCGCGGCACACTGCGTGCCGTGCCCCGCTAGTGGCTGCGCACCCCGATCGAGAAGCGGGCCGTGTAGGGCCGGCCGGGGATCGCGCGGGGCAGGCCGCTCCCGGTGCGCAGCGCGTTCGTCGGCGCGGTCATCGGCTCGAGGCACACGAACGCGGCACCCGGAGGCGAGAAGACCTGCGCCACCGCATAGCCGGCGTGATGGGTCACCGCCAGCTCGCGGCCGCCGCCCGCGAGCGTGAACGCGGCGCCGTCGGCGATCCCGTCGAAGCTGTCGTCGAACGTGCGGTCACCGAGCACGAGCCGCTCCGCGGTGCGGGGCTCGGCCTCCCCGGTCGGGAGCTTGCGGGCGTCGAGCTCGAGCTTCCGTCGCGGCGGGAAGCCCAGCTCCCAGCGCGACCGGTCGACGCCTGGGAGGCGCAGGTACGGGTGGTAGCCGAAGGCAATCGGCACGGGCGCCGCGCCGGTGGGGATCACGGTGGTAGTCAGCCGCAGCGCCTGCGGCGTAAGCGTGACCTCGACGACGACGTCGTGCGGGAACGGGAACGCGGCGCGCAGCGCCGGGTCGGCCGCGAAGTCGAGCCGGGCGGCGAGCCGCGCGGCCCGCGCGTCGGCGTGCAGGCCGAGCACCGACCAGCCCGGGTGGGCGGCGACCAGGCCGTGGATCGGCAGCCCGTGCTCATCGCTGCGGCGCGGCGGGCCGGCCGGCAGGCGCACGCGGCGGCCGTGCAGCTCGTACTCGTCGCCGGCGAGCCGGTTGGCCCACGGGTGCAGGAACGGCACACCCAACACGGTTCCCGCGTCGCGGTAGGCGGCGAGCCCGTCACGGCGGTCGAGCAGCTCCTCGCCGGCGTGGCGCAGCGACGCACCGACCATGCCGAGCGACGGCACGAAGGCCGCCTCGAGCTCGCCGGCGGCGAGCGTGACCGCCTCGAAGCCTTCGATCGCCTCGTGGTGGACGCTAGCGGCCGTCGACGGCCTCGCGCAGCCGGTGCTGGACCGCCTCGGCCTCCCCCGTCCCGTCCACGCGCTCGAGCAGCCCGCGGTCGTCGTAGTAGCCGATCAGCGGCTCGGTCGCGTCGTGATACACGCGCAGCCGCTCGCGCACGACTTCGGGCCGGTCGTCCTCCCGCCCACGCAGAGCCAGTCGACCGACGACCTCGTCGTCGGGCACGTCGATCAGCACCGCCGCGTCGAGCTTGCGGCCGCGCGCGGTCAACCCCTGCTCGAGCGCCTCGGCCTGGGCGACGGTGCGCGGGAAGCCGTCGAGCAGGAAGCCATCGACCTTCTCCGCGTCGAGTCGCCCGAGCAGCATCGCCACCACGATCTCGTCCGGCACGAGCTCCCCGAGCTCGATGAACGCGCCCGCACGCCGCCCGATCTCGGTGTCGGCGTCGCGCTCCTGGCGCAGCTGGTCGCCGGTCGAGAGGTAGAAGAGCCCGAGGTCGTCTCCGAGGCGTATCGCCTGCGTCCCCTTCCCGGCTCCGGGCGGGCCGAGGAGGACGAGGTTCTTGGCGGCGGCCATGGCCGGGCGACGATATCCGAGGTTTGAGGCGTCGGGCGCCACGGGTACGGCACCGAGCGCGCCGAGTTACGCGCAGCAAGGGATGACAACGTTGTCAGGGGGAGAGGCGCTATGCACGCGATCAGCCGGATTCTCGGGCCGCTGACGGTCATCGCGACGCTGGCGCTGGCCGCGGCCGCGCAGGCCGCGCCGGCCGACGACTTCTCGTCCTCGTTCGAGCCCGGCGATCCGCAGCCAGCGTGGACGAACACCGCCGAGCGGACCTCCGGGATCAGCGGCCCGCGGCGCTCCGGCATCCCCGGCAACGTCACCGACCGCGTGGTCGCGGTACGGGCGAGCGGCGAGAACACCAATGGCGGCGAGGTGAAGGAGAACCTCGTCGACGGTTCCGCCGAGACCAAGTGGCTGGTGTTCGCCACCACCGGCTGGGTCGAGCTCGAGCTCGCCGAGCCGGTCGCCGTCGTGCACTACGCGCTCACCTCGGCCAACGACGCTGCTGAGCGCGACCCGCGCGACTGGACCCTCCAGGGCTCCAGCGACGGCCAGACGTGGACCACGCTCGACACCCAGACCGACCAGGTCTTCGCCGAGCGCTTCCAGAAGCGCGAGTACCGGTTCGCCAACACCACTGCCTACCGGCACTACCGCCTGAACATCACCCGCAACTCGGGCTCGAGCAACATCGTGCAGCTCGCCGAGATCGAGCTGTCCAACGGTGACACCTCTCCCCCGCCGCCGTCGGACATGCGCACGATCGCCGGGGCCGGCCCGCGCGGCGGCTACAACGCCAAGGCGGGCGCCGGCTGGACCGGCCTGAAGGCGCTCGAGTACGCGGGGCAGCACACCGCCGAGGGGCGCGGCTACTCGTACAACAAGGTCTTCGACGTCGACGTGCGGGTGCGGCGCGCGACCGAGCTCTCGTACCTCGTCTACCCGCGCTTCATCACCGACGACCTGTCGTACCCGAGCACCTACGCCGCCGTCGACCTCGCGTTCACCGACGGCACGTACCTGTCCCAGCTGCGTGCCCGCGACCAGCACGGGGCGCGGCTCAGCCCGCGCGGCCAGGGTCGCTCGAAGACGCTCTACACCAACCAGTGGAACTTCAAGCGCTCGCGGATCGGCCGGGTGGCGGCGGGCAAGACGATCGATCGCATCCTCGTCGCGTACGACAACCCGGACGGCCCGCATGACTTCCAAGGCTGGGTCGACGACATCACGATCGACGGCAGCCCCGAGCCGCGGGAGCGCTCGCGGCCCTCGCGACTGGGTCGTGACCACGCGCGGCACGAACTCGAGCTCACGCTTCTCGCGCGGGAACAACATCCCCGCCACCGCCGTGCCGCACGGGTTCAACTTCTGGGTGCCGGTCACCAACGCGGGCACGCTGAGCTGGCTCTACGAGTACCAGTTCGACAACACCGCGGAGAACCTGCCGGCGCTCGAGGCGTTCTCGCTCAGCCACCAGCCGAGCCCGTGGATGGGCGACCGCCAGACGTTCCAGGTGATGCCCTCCGCAGCCGACGGCGACCCGCCGCTGGGCCGCGCCGAGCGCCGGCTGCCGTTCCGCCACGCCAACGAGGTCGCCTCGCCGCACCGCTACGCGGTGACGTTCGAGAACGGCATCAAGACCGAGATCGCGCCCACCGACCACGCGGCGCTGTTCCGGTTCACGTTCCCGGGCGACTCGTCGAGCCTGGTCTTCGACAACGTCAACGCCGACTGGGACATGGAGATCTCCGACGGCGTCCTCACCGGCTGGACGGAGACGCGCAGCGGGCTCTCGAACGGCGCCACGCGGATGTTCTTCTACGCCACCTTCGACCGCCCGATGACCGGCAGCGGCGAGCGCTTCGCGCGCTTCGACGCGCGCACCGTGAACATGCGGATCGCGACGTCGCTGATCAGCGTGGAGCAGGCGAAGCACAATCTTCAGCTGGAGCTCTCGGCCGGCGACACCGTGGAGACCGTGTCGGCCCGCGCCCAACGGCTGTGGGACCGCAAGCTCGGCGTGATCGAGGTCGAGGGCGCGACCGAGGACCAGCTGACGACGCTGTACTCGAACCTCTACCGGCTGTCGCTGTACCCGAACTCGGGCCACGAGAACACCGGCTCGGCTTCGCGGCCGCGCTACGAGCACGCCGTCCAGTCGACCGACTCGAGCGACCCGCCGGCGAGCGCGCCGGTGCGGCCGGGCAAGGTGTACGTGAACAACGGGTTCTGGGACACGTACCGGACTGCCTGGTCGGCCTACTCGCTGTTCGATGCCGGTACGGCCGGCGAGCTGGTGGACGGCTTCGTGCAGCAGTACCGCGACGGCGGCTGGATCTCGCGCTGGTCCTCTCCCGGCTACGCCAACCTGATGACGGGCACGAGCTCCGACGTCTCGTTCGCCGACGCGCACGTGAAGGGCATCCAGGGCTTCGACGTCCGCGACGCCTACGACGCGGCCGTGCGCAACGCGACCGTGGCGCCGGCCGAGGACGATCCGTACAACACGCAGGTCGGCCGCAAGGGCCTGATCGAGTCGATCTTCCTCGGCTACACGCCGTCGCGCGTGTCCGAGGGCGTGTCGTGGGGGCTCGAGGGCGCGATCAACGACTTCGGGATCGCGAACATGGCCGCCCGGCTGGCGGACGACCGGCGGTCGCGCTCCGCCGACCGGCGCCGCTACCGCGAGGAGGCGGAGTACTTCCGCAGCCGCTCGCAGAACTACGTGAACATGTTCGACCCGGCGATCCGCTTCTTCCAGGGGCGGGCGTCGGACGGCACGTGGAAGTCCTCCCCGGACGAGTACGACCCGCGGGTCTGGGGCCACGACCACGACTACACCGAGACCAACGGCTGGAACTTCGCGTTCCACGTCCCGCACGACGGCCAGGGGCTGGCCAACCTCTACGGCGGGCGCGACCGGCTGGCGGCGAAGCTCGACGAGTTCTTCGCCACGCCGGAGACCGCCAAGTTCGTCGGCTCCTACGGCGGCGTGATCCACGAGATGACCGAGGCGCGCGACGTGCGCATGGGGCAGTGGGGCTTCTCCAACCAGGTCTCCCACCACATCCCGTACATGTACGACTACGCGGGGCAGCCGTGGAAGACCCAGGCCAAGGTGCGAGAGGCGCTGCGACGGATGTACGTCGGCTCGGAGATCGGGCAGGGCTACGCCGGTGACGAGGACAACGGCGAGACGTCGGCCTGGCACCTGTTCAGCGCGCTCGGCTTCTACCCGCTGCAGGTCGGCAGCCCGTACTACGCGGTCGGCTCGCCGCTGTTCAAGCAGGCCACCGTGCACCTGGCGAACGGCCGCGAGCTCGTCGTCGAGGCGCCGCGCAACAGCCGCCGCAACGTGTACGTGCAGGGTCTGCGGCTCAACGGGAAGCGGTGGGACCGCGCCTATCTGCGCCACGCGGACCTGGCGCGCGGCGGGCGGCTCGAGTTCGCCATGGGCCGCGCTCCGTCGGACTGGGGCAGCGGGCGCTCCGACGCGCCGCCGTCGCTCACGCGCGGCGACGAGCCGCCGGAGCCGCTGACCGACCTGACCGGCGGCTCCGCGGACCCGCTGTTCGACGACACGTCGGGCACCGAGGCGACAGGGGCGTCGGCGGAGTGGGGGTTCCCGTCGGCCGAGCGCGTGCGGTTCTACACGCTCACGTCGGGTGCCGCCGAGGGCGCCGACCCGGGCGACTGGGTGCTCGAGGGCACGCGTGACGGGCAGCGCTGGACGCTGCTCGACTCGCGGCGCGGCGAGCGCTTCACCTGGCGCTCGCAGACGCGGGCCTTCAAGCTCGCGCGGCCGGGCTCGTACACGGCGTACCGGATCCGCTTCGCGCGGCCGGCGGCGGTCGCGGAGGTCGAGCTGCTCGACTACCGGCCGGCGAACACGTCGCCGGTCGTGCTGGAGGTCGGTGCGGGCGCGGCCGCGGGTGCGGGCGAGAGCGCGACCGTGCCCGTGACCGTCTCCAACTACGGCGAGGCGCCGGTGGAGGGCGAGGTGAGGCTGACCGCGCCGGACGGGTTCGCGGTCACGCCCGCCTCTGCCGGTTTGGGGCGCTGGCGCCCGGCGAGTCGCGTGTCGTGGAATTCACGGTCGCCGTCCCCGCGACTGCCGCGCCGGGCTCCTACCCCTTGCAGGTGAGGGCGACGGCGGATGGAGAGGAGTTGTCGTCCGCGGGCTCGCTGCAGGTGGTCGGCGACACGATCGAGTTCGAGGCCGGCAGCGACGCGGAGCGGCCGTGGCTGTTCGACGCGGACGGCTCGCAGCTCAACAACGGCGGCCGGTACGCCGACAACGGCACGCACTTCACCTACCGCTTCACGCTGCCGGCCGGCGTCACGGGTGGCACGCTCACGCTCGATATGGGCAACCAGTTCCTGGTGTCGTCCTCCACGGACGGGGCGACGTGGACCGAGGTCCTGCGGGAGAGCGGCGAGATCCGCGACCTGTCCAACCGGCGCGATTACGTGCTGGATCTGAACACCCTGCGCGGCGGCGGCCGGACGGTCTACCTGCGCGTGCAGGACAGCAAGCCCGACGACGGGTGGGGCGGCTGGGTCGCCGGGGTGCGGGTGGTGTCCCAGCGAACGTCAACGGCGGCTGGGTAGGGAGAGTGGGAGCCGAGCGGCAGCGAGGGAGCATTTCGTCCACTTCGCCGCGCTCGCCGCTCGTGAAGTGGACGTTGTTCCCCTATAGCAAGCATTTCGTCCACCTCACGAGCGAGGACCGCGTGGCGTGGACGAAATGCTTCCTCCCGCGCTCCCCCCAATGCTGCAGTTGACCTTCGTCTGCACCCAATCGGGACGATCCGGTAGAAACGGGCCCATGCCCTGGACCAACTGGGTCGGGAACCAGTCGTTCTCGCCCGCCGCAGTCGTGCAGGCCCGTGACGAGGAGGAAGTGGTCCGGGCCGTACAGACGGCGCGCGGCGGCGTCCGGGTCGCCGGGGCGGGGCACTCGTTCACGCCGATCGTCGAGACCCCCGGCACGCTGCTCGACCTGAGCGCGATGCGCGGCGTGGTGTCCACCGACGCCGGGCGCCAGCGCGTCACGGCGCTGCCGGCGACGCTGATCCACGACTTCTACGAGCCGCTGTGGGAGGCCGGGCTGGCGCTGCGCAACCAGGGCGACATCGACACCCAGCAGATCGCGGGGGCGGTGGCGACGGCGACGCACGGTTCCGGGACCGGCAACCCGAGCCTGTCGGGCTTCGTCCGGCGCGCGCGGCTCGTGACCGGCAGCGGCGAGATCCGCGAGATCGGCGAGGACGAGCCCGACCTGCTGCGGGCCGCCCAGGTCTCGGTCGGGATGCTCGGCGTCGTCACCGAGCTCGAGCTCGAGGTGACCGAGGCCTACCGCCTCAAGCAGCAGGTCGTCGTCTGGCCGTGGGAGGAGGTGCTCGAGCGCTGGGACGAGCTCGTACAAGAGCACCGGCACTTCGGCTTCTTCTGGCTGCCGACCGAGGAGTCCGGCGCGCTCTACAACCTCGACGCTCACGGCGAGACGCTGGTGGACCGCTGCTACGTGAAGATCTACGACGAGGCGACGCCGGACGAGCCCGACGACGACACGCCGGGGCGGCGCGTGGACCGCAGCTACCGGATCTACCCGATGGTCTACGACCCCAACTTCCACGAGCTCGAGTACTTCGTGCCGCTCGAGCGCGGTCCGGAGGCGCTGCAGGCGACGCGCGAGCTGATGCTGGCGAGCCTGCCCGACTCGGTCTTCCCGATGGAGGTCCGCACCGTCGGGCCCGACGACGCGTTCCTCTCCCCCAGCTTCGAGACGGCCACGACCGTGATCTCGGTGTCGGGCCGGCCGGGCACCGACTACTGGGGCTACCTGCGCGCCGTCGACGAGCTGCTGACCGGTTTCGACGCGCGCGTGCACTGGGGCAAGCTGCATTTCCTCACCCCCGAGCGGCTGCGCGCGCTGTACCCGCGCGCGGGCGACTTCGTCAGCGCCCGCCGCGAGCTCGACCCCGAGGGCGTGTTCCTCAACGACCATCTGCGCCCGCTGTTCGAGTGAGGCTCTGAGGAACCTCCCGGCCTGCGCTTAGGTTCTTCACAGGGTGGTCCGGTGAACTGCTGGACATGATTCGAGTAGCAGTCATCGACGGTCACCCCGCGATGCGGGCCGGCATCCAAGCGCTGCTCTCCCCGGCCGACGACATCAACGTCGTGGCCGGCGCCTCCGGCGAGCTCAACGAGGTGGCGCACATGCTGTACGCCACGACGCCTGACGTCGTCGTCGTCGAGGACGCCCCCGGTCGTGCCGACGGCATCGAGCTCTCCCGCCTGATCAAGAGCCACGTCCCCAGCCCGCAGGTCGTCCTCTACGCCGATGGGTTCGACGCCGGCGCGGTCGCGGCCGCGATGCTGGCCGGCGCCGACGCGCTGGTCGACTCGCGCGGCGACGCGCGCAGTCTGGCCGCGGCGATCCGCTCGGCCGCCCGCGGCGCACCGACGTTCCCCGAGCTCGACCCCGAGGCCGCCGCGGCGCTCGAGCGGCGACTGCCCGCCGAGGATCAGGACATCCTGCGGATGCGCCTCGCCACGCTGTCGCTGCGCGAGATCGCGGGCCTGCTGCGGATCGACGGCGGAACGCTGCGCGAGCGGCTGCGGACGATGATCGCGGCGCTGCGCCTGCCGGCGCCGGCTCAGTAGACGAAGTCGGCGGGCTCGATGAACCCGCTGCGCAGGGCGGCGATGAACACGCCGACATCGTCCTGCATGCGCTCCTGGTCGAGCCGGTCGACCGCGCGGCTGATCGCCTCGGCGCCGCGGGCCAGCTCCGCGTCGTAGCGCTCGGCCACGGCGTTGGCGACGGTCAGCTCGCGCGCGTCGCCGCAGCCGCCGCAGCGCAGGTACATCCACCAGCTGTCCTCGCCGACGGGCTCCCAGTCGATCGGGCTCACGAAGTCCCGCCCGCAGGCAGCGCAGTGCACGAGGCCGCTGGGCGGAGTGGACGGCCGGCGGCGACGGAGGGGGCGCATGACGACGCCAGTATCTTCGGCGCGCCCAAGGCGGCGCAACCGGCGCTGCCACCCCTCTTGCGGTGCGGTGGACCGCACCCCGGACCAGGCGGATCTGACACGGTACGTGGCGTGCTGGTCGAGCGGCTGATGGGGATCGAGGTGTCGGCGCTGTGTGACGCCGACAAGGGCCTGCCGGTCGTCGACCCGGCGATCCGCGCGATGGTGCCCGACGTCCGGATGGCCGGGCGGGCGCTCACGGTCGTCGCGGAGGACGACCACCTGCCGGTCTTCAGCGCGCTCGCCGAGGCCGAGGCGGGCGACGTGCTGGTGATCGTGACCGGCGGGCGGCGGCTCGCCGTCGCCGGCGAGCTGTTCGCCACCGAGGCGCGCCGCCGCGGCGTGGCCGGGATCGTGATCGACGGCTTCTGCCGCGACGTGCACGGGCTGCGCCGGCTCGGCCTCCCGGTCTTCGCGCGCGGGACGATCCCGATGTCCGGCTCCACCGTCTCGCGCGCCGCGTTGGGCGGGCCGGTCCGCTGCGGAGGCGTCGACGTGGAGCCCGGCGACATCGTGTTCGCGGACGACGACGGGATCGTGATCGCCGCGCCCGAGCGGCTCGAGGCCGCGCTCGAGACGGGCGAGGCGATCGCCCGCGCCGAGCGGGCGATCCTCGAGGCGCTGGGCCGCGGCGAGCGCCTGCATGACCTCACGAACTACGACGAGCACGTCGCGCAGCTCGATCGCGGCGAGCCCAGCGCGCTTGCCTTCCGCGTCGATGCCTGAGTTCGCGCGGCGGGCGCGCAACCGCGGCGACGCCGAGCTCAACGCGATCCTCGCCGGTGCGCCGCCGGGCGTGCTCTCGCTGATGGGCGGCTTTCCCAACCCGGCCACGTTCCCGGCCGACGCGCTCGACGAGCTGGTGGCCGGGCTGCTGCGCGACGATCCCGCCGGCGCGCTCCAGTACGCGCCCGTCGAGGGCATCCCGAGCGTGCGCGAGTTCCTGCTCGAACGCCAGGAGCAGCTCGAGGGCCGCCGACCTGAGCGGGACGAGCTGATCGTCACCAGCGGCGGCATGGAGTGCATCGCGCTCGCATGCCAGAGCCTGATCGACCCGGGCGACGCGGTGGTCGTGGAGGCGCCGACCTACCTCGGCGCGCTGATGGCGTTCGCGGGCGTCGAGGCGCGACGTCCACGGGATCGAGATGGACGATGACGGCATGCGGGTCGACCTGCTCGAGCAGCGGCTGGCCGCCGGCCTACGGCCGAAGCTCGTGTACGTGATCCCGGAGTTCCAGAACCCGAGCGGGCGCACGCTGTCGCCGACGCGCCGCCACGAGCTGGTCGAGCTCTGCCGCCGCTACGGCGTGCTCGTCCTCGAGGACGTCGCCTACCGCGAGATCGCGTTCGAGGACGGCGCGCCGCCGCCGACGCTGTGGTCGCTGGCCCCGGATGTCGTCGTGCAGGCGGGCACGTTCTCGAAGATCTTCTGCCCCGGCGTGCGGCTCGGCTGGGCGGCCGGCCCGCCCGACGTGATCGCTCAGATGGCCGCCGCCAAGCAGACCACCGACCAGTGCGCGGGCGGCCTCGGGCAGCGCATCGTCGAGGCCTACGGCCGCGCCGGCCATTTCGAGCGCCGGATCCCGGAGGCGCGCGCGCTCTACGCGTCCCACTGGCGAGCGGTCGAGCGGGCGCTGCGCGAGCACATGCCGCCCGGGCTGCACGTGGAGCGAGCCGGCGGGCGGCTTCTTCACCTGGCTGTCGCTGCCCGGGATCGACACCGTGGCGCTGCGCGCAGGGGCACTCGAGGCAGGCGTCGCCTACGTGCCCGGCGTCCCGTTCTACCCGGGCGACGGCGGGCGGAGCGAGCTGCGGCTGTCGTTCTCCTTCCTGGGCGAGGACGAGCTCGAGCTCGCGGTGACGCGGCTTGCGGAGGCGGTGCGGGGCTACGAGACTCCGTCTCAGCCGTGACCGACCCACGCATCGGCTCCGTGCTCGCCGGCCACCGCATCGAGCGGGTGCTGGGCCGTGGCGGCATGGGCGTCGTCTACGCCGCCGTGGACCTCTCGCTCGAGCGGACCGTCGCGCTCAAGCTGATCGCGCCCGAGCTCGCCGAGGACGCCGGGTTCCGGCGGCGGTTCATCGCCGAGTCGCGGATCGCGGCCTCGCTCGAGCACCCGAACGTGGTGCCCATCTTCCGCGCCGGCGAGGAAGAGGGTGCGCTGTTCCTCGCCATGCGGTTCGTCGACGGCGACAACCTCGGCACGATCGTGCTGCGCGACGGGCCGCTCGCGCCGGCGCGCGCGGCCGGGCTGCTGGCGCAGGTCGCCTCGGCGCTCGAGGCGGCGCACGGACGCGACCTCGTGCACCGCGACGTCAAGCCCGCGAACGTGCTCGTGACTCCCGCGGACCACGTCTACCTGACCGACTTCGGACTGGTCGAGGACCTCGCCGCCACCGCCGGAGCCACACGTAGCGCCGAGGTGCTCGGCACGCTCGACTACATCGCCCCGGAACGTATCCGCGGCGACGCGACCGGCCCGTGGACCGACGTCTACGCGCTCGGGTGCGTGCTCTTCTTCGCGCTCACCGGCCAGGTGCCGTTCCCGCTCGAGGTGCCGGAGAGCAAGCTGTGGGCGCACGTCTCCGAGCCGCCACCGCGGCCGTCGGACACCGGCGCGCCCGAGGCGTTCGACGCGGTCGTCGCCACCGCGCTGGCCAAGCAGCCGCGCCAACGGCACGAGAGCGCGGCCGCGTTCGCCGCCGCGATGCTCGCCGCCGCCGGCGCCGACGCCCCGGCCGCGACCGCCGCCGTGGCCGCCGCCCGCGAGACGCTGCGGGGACCGGAAGTGGAAGGGCTGCTCGACCGCCTCGCCCGCGCGGCCGAGCGGGTGCAGGAGCTGCGCACCGCCGTCGGCGAGGAGCCGCCGGAGCGGATCCGGCAGCGGCTCGCCGAGGTGCGCGCGAGCCACGAGCCCGGCAAGACCGAGCGGGTCGACGAGCTCGCCCGGCGGCTCGCGGCCCAGCAGCGCGCGCAGGCGCAGCTCGAGGTCCTGTCGACGAAGCTCGACCGCGCGCTCGCCGAGCTCGACGGCGCCTGCCGCCGCGCCCGCGCGGGGAGCGAGCCGGAGCTCGCCGCGCTCGGCCACGCCCTCGACGAGCTGGAGCCGGCGGCCGCATGACCGCGCCGCACCGCTCGACCCCAGCTGAGCTCCAGGCGCGCCTGCACGCCGAGCGCCGCGGCGTGCCGTTCCTCGTCCTGCACGACGGCGCGGGCCGCCAGGTGCTCCACGAGCTCGCGCCCGGCACGCTCACCGTCGGCCGCAGCGCGGACTGCGACCTGTCGCTCGGCTGGGACCGCGAGGTCTCCCGCCTGCACGCCCAGCTCGAGGCGACCGGCGGCCACTGGGTGCTGGTCGACGACGGCCTGTCGCGCAACGGCTCGTTCGTCAACGGCGAGCGCGTCGTCGGCCGCCGGGTGCTGCGCGACGGCGACCGGCTCGTGTTCGGCGACACGCCCGTGGTCTACCGGGCGGCGCCCAGCGGCGACAGCTCGACGGTGGTCGTGCCCGAGAGCCCGGCGGCGATGCTGCTCACGCCGACCCAGCGCAAGATCCTCGTGGCGCTGTGCCGGCCGGTCCGCGACTCGGCGTTCGCCACCCCGGCCACGAACCGCGAGATCGCCGAGGAGGTGCACCTCAGCGTCGACGCCGTGAAGGCGCACCTGCGCTCGCTGTTCGAGCGCTTCGGCCTCGAGGACCTCCCGCAGAACCAGAAGCGCGCGCGACTGGCCGCGGTCGCGCTGCTGCAGGGCGTCGTCACCGCGCGCGACTAGGGGGTGCCCAACGGGACATCGCTCCACACGGAATGGTCCGTTGGGCGGGGGCCCCCACTCAGTGGTGGCGACGGCGCCACCAAGGGTGGCTGTCCGCGCGCCCCGCGAGCCCGAGCATGACCGCATGCTCACCCTCCCGTTTCAGACCAGGCGGCGCCGGGCGTTCATCGAGGGCTACGACTTCTCGCCCGCGCTGCGCGCCAAGCTGCGCAAGACGTTCGACGACGACCGCCAGGTCCAGATCGCGCTCGAAGGGCTGCGCGAGTGGTACCTGGTGTGCCTGGCCGCCAGCGGCCGGATGCTCGGCATGCCCTCGCGCGCGGTCGATGTCGCGTGGCACGAGATGATCCTCATGACCCGCGAGTACCACCACTTCTGCGTGCGGGCGTTCGGCAGCTACCTGCACCACACGCCGGAGTCGGAGATGGACGAGCCGATGCGCTCGAGCCTCGCGAACACGCTGGCCGTCGTCGAGAGCCAGTCGCTGACCGTGGCCGGCGTGCCGCTGCTGTTCGCCGTCGACCAGGAGCTCGGGATCGAGGACGGTTTCTTCTGGCGGGCGCATGACATCGAGCGCATCCGCGCCAGCCAGGACAGCCTTCAGACCATGCGCGGCACCGGCTGTGCCTCGACCGCGCACGTGGGGGGCGGCTGCGGCACCGGCGGCGGCCACGTCGGTGGCGACGGCGGTGGCGGTGGCGGCGGTTGCGGCGGCGGTGGCTGCGGAGGCGGTGGCGGCTAGGCGCTGAGCCCGACGACGTCGTAGGCGTCGGTGGGCCGCGCGAAGCCCGGGAGCGCCAGTTCGCCGAGCGGCTGGGCGATGGCGATCGCCTCGGTGGCCGAGTGGACCCGGCGGCTGACGACGATCTGGCCGGGCTCGGCCGCCTCCGACAGCCGTTCGGCGAGCAGCGTGACGCTCCCGATGGCGCCGTACTCCCAGCGACCCTCGAACCCGACGCGGCCGAGCGTGGCGTGGCCGTGGGCGATCCCGATCGCGAGATGCAGGTCGTATCCCGACCGGCTCCAGCCCTCGGCCAGCGCCCACACGCGGTTGCGGACCGCCACCGCCATGCGCACGGCGCGCTCCGGCGCGTCCGTGCACGGCAGCGGGTCGTTGAGGTAGGCCATCACGCGGCCGCCGCTGAAGCGGTCGAGGGTGGCCTCGAAGCGATGCAGCTCCTCGCCCACGCCCGCGTGGTACTCCCGCAGCACCGCCATGACCTCCTCGGGCTCGACGGCCTCGGCGAACGTGCTGAAGCCGCGCAGGTCGCAGACGAGCACGGTGATCTCGCGCCGGTGGCTCTCGAGGAACGACTCGTCGCCCGACGAGACGACGAGGTCGGCGACCTGCGGGGCGAGGAAACGGCGCAGCCGCCGCATGCGCTCGAGCTCCTGCACCTGGTCCTCCACGCGCTGCTCGAGCCGGCGGCTGAACTCCTCGAGCTCGGCGGTCTGCGCCGCGATCGTGTCGTGGTAGCGCTTGATGCGCAGCAGCGAGCGCACGCGCGCGAGCAGCTCGGCCTGGTCGAACGGTTTGCTCACGAAGTCGTCCGCCCCGGCCTCGAGCGCGCGGCGCTTCTCGTGGTCGCCGCTGGCGGTGATCGTGACCACCGGCAGGAACCGCGTCGCCTCGTCGGCGCGCAGCCGGCGGCAGACCTCGTAGCCGTCGATGCCCGGCATCACGATGTCGAGCAGCACGAGCTCCACGCCCCCGCCGGCGATCCGCTCGAGGGCCTCCTCCCCCGTGCTCGCGGTGGCGACCTCGTAGCCGTGCGGCGTCAGCACCGCCTCGAGGAGCCGGACGTTCTGCGCCACGTCGTCGACGACGAGGATCACCGGATCAGCTTCCCGACCCGATCCGGGAGCGAGCGCACGTCCACCGGCTTCTCGAGGTAGTCGTCGAAGCCCGCTGCCAGGCCGCGCTCGCGATCCTCCTTCATGGCCAGCGCAGTGACGGCGGCGACCGGGATCCCGGCGGTCGCGGCGTCTGCGCGCAGGCGGCGCAGCGCCTCGAGCCCACCGAGATCCGGTAGCTGGACGTCCATGAGGATGACGTCGGGCCGCTCGGAGCGGGCGAGCGCGAGACCCTGCTCGGCGTCGGACGCCTCGAGCACCCGGTAGCCGGCGTGGCCGAGCACGTCGCGCAGCAGCTTGCGGTTGAGCGGGTTGTCCTCGACGACGAGCACCGTGCTCATGCGAGCTCCAGCGCCTCGAGGATCTGCTCGCGGCGGACCGGCTTGACGAGGTAGCCCGACGCGCCGAGCGCCAGCCCCTTCGACCGCTCGTCGAGCATCGAGACGACGACCACCGGCAGCGCCGCGGTCGCGGGGTCGCCCTTGAGGCGGGCGAGCAGCTCCCATCCGTCGACGTCCGGGAGCAGGATGTCGAGGAGCACGACGCGTGGGAGCAACTGCTGCGCGAGCTCGAGCCCGGCGGCGCCGTCGCGCGCGACGACCACGCGATAGCCGGCGCCCTCGAGGTACACGGCCAGCAGCTCGGCTGACGGCGGGTCGTCCTCGATCACCAGCACCGTGCCCTCCCGGGCGGGAGCGAGGCCCGGGCGGCGCACGGGGATCGCGAAGCCGAACGTGCTGCCCTCGCCCAGGCGACTCGTCATCCACAGGCGCCCGCCGTGGAGGTCGACGATCCGCCGCGACAGCGTCAGCCCGAGCCCGGTGCCCTCGGAGCGGGCGTCGCGGCCGCCGCGCTGGAAGGCCTCGAAGATCCGCTCCTGGTCGGCCTCGGCGATCCCGACGCCGGTGTCGCGCACCTCGACGCGGGCCTGGTCGCCCACGATCTCGGCGGCCACCGCCACCGAGCCGCCGTCGGGCGTGAACTTGACCGCGTTGCTGAGCAGGTTGAGCACCACCTGCTTGAGCTTGAGCTCGTCGGCCCACACGGTCCCGACCTCGGGCGCGACGTCGAGCGACAGCGCGATCCCGTGGCGCGTGGCGCGCTCGCGGACCATGGCCATGCCGTGCGCCATCAGGTCGGGCAGCGAGACCGGCGCGACCTCGAGCTCCATGCGGCCAGCCTCGACCTTCGAGAGGTCGAGGATCTCGTTGATCAGCTCGAGCAGGTGACGGCCCGAGTCGCGGATGTCGCGGACGTACTCCTCCTGGCGCTCGCCGAGCTCGCCGAACATGCGCTCGAGCAGCACGTCGGAGAAGCCGATCACGGCGTTCAGCGGCGTCCGCAGCTCGTGCGACATGCTCGCGAGGAACTCCGACTTGTGGTGGCTCGCGACCTCGAGCTCGCGCTCGCGGCGCTGGAGTGCGAGCAGCAGCTGGGCGTTCTGGATCGCGATCGCGCCCTGGGCGGCGAACGTCGTGACCAGCGCGACGGTGCGGTCGTCGAACGCCTCGACCGTCTCACGCCACAGCACGATCACGCCGACGACCTTGTCGCCCGCGAGCATCGGCACGCCGCACATCGTGCGGAAGCCGCCCAGCTCGCGCGCGCGGTGCAGCTCGTAGTCGGGGTCGGCGAGCACGTCGAGGATCTGCACGGTCTCGCGCTTGAGGCCGACGCGGCCGACGAGCGTGCCGGCGCCGCGCTGCAGCGGGATGCCGGCGACGTGGTCGCGGTACGCCTCCGAGCCGCCGATCGCGAACGCGACGCGGTACTCGTCGCCGTCGAGCACGTAGATCAGCCCGGCGTCCGCCCGGCAGAGCCTGACCGCCTGCTGGAGCACGGTCTCGAAGACCGGCTCGAGCTGCGCCGACGGGCGCCCGATGATCTCGAGCACCGCACGGGCCGCCGTCTGCTGCTCGAGCGCGTCGGCCAGGTCGCGCTCGAGCTGCTCGATCCGGGCGCCGTCGGGCATCCGGGGCGAGCTTAACCCCCGCGCGCCGGGCAGGCGCGCGGGGGTACCGGGAGGGTCAGCAGGCGACGAGCAGGTGGAACGGCGCGTCGGCGGCAGTGGCGGTGGCGTCGAAGGTCTTGACCGTCACCTTCGTGGCCTCGGCCGCGGGCTCGGCGGTGATGTGGCCGGGGATCGCGGGCTCGATCGTCGTGCCGCTCTTGGTGCCGGCGAGCGTCGCCGAGTACTGGCAGCCGCCGACGTCCTTCGCGAGCTCGACGGTGTAGAGGCCCGCCGTGCCCTTGGTCACGCTCTTGGCGTTGCCGCCGGCCTGCGCGCCGGCCGCGGTCACGGCCGTCCGGTAGGTGACGGCGTTGGCGTCGGTGAGCGCCGTGCGGGTGGCGTCGGAGAGGTCGACGGCCTCGATGCCGCCGTCGGTGATCTCGGTCTTGTCGACCGAGCCTTCCCGCACCTCCGAGGCACCGACGGCGCCGGTGGCGATCTCGCTGCGGCGGATGGCACCGCTGCGCACCTCGTACGCGCCGATGGCGCTCGTGCGCACCTCGCTCTTGCCCACCGCGTTGGCGCGGATGTCGCCCTTGCCGACGCTGTTGTAGGCCGCGTAGCTCGTTCCGCTGAGCGCGACGAACAGCGCGAGCATCGAGGTCACGTTGGCGAACTTGCCGCTGAGTCTCTTTCTCTGCATACGGGTTCCATCAGGACGCCGCGGGCGAAGTTGCGGGTGCCGGTCTCAGTTGTCTCTCAGCTGACACACACCGATTCCCGACGGGCGCCGCCGAAGCTGGGGCCATGTCATCCCTCGCTCTCCCCCATCCCCCTCGGCGGCGGCGGAGCGCGCCCGGCTGCAGCTCGAGATCGTCGTGCCCGTCTACAACGAGGAGGCCGCGCTCGCGCTCAGCGTCCGCCGCCTGCACCGCTTCCTCACCACCGAGTTCCCGTTCACGTGGCGGATCGTGATCGCCGACAACGCGAGCACGGACTCGACGCCGGCCGTCGCGCGTGACCTGGCGGCGGCGCTCCCCGGCGTGCGCGCCCTGCGGCTCGAGCGCAAGGGCCGCGGCGGCGCGCTGCGGGCGGCGTGGGCGGCGAGCGAGGCCCGCGTGGTCTGCTACATGGACGTCGACCTCTCGACCGATCTGCGCGCGCTGCTGCCGCTCGTCGCGCCGCTGCTCTCCGGCCACAGCGACATCGCGATCGGCACGCGGCTGGCACACAGCGCGCGCGTCGTGCGCGGCCCTAGGCGCGAGCTGATCTCGCGTTCCTACAACGCGCTCCTGCACCTGACGCTGCGGACCCGCTTCAGCGACGCGCAGTGCGGCTTCAAGGCCGTACGCGCGGACCTTCTCCCCTCCCTGCTGCCCGAGGTCAGGGACGCGAGCTGGTTCTTCGACACCGAGCTGCTTGTCCGGGCGCAGCGCCGCGGGCTGCGGATCCACGAGGTGCCCGTCGACTGGATCGACGACCCCGACTCGCGGGTGAGCATCGTGCGGACCGCGGTCGACGACCTGCGGGGCGTCGCGCGGCTGATGGCCGACACGCCCGTCGCCCGCTTCATGGGGGTGGGCATGCTGAGTACGATCGCCTACGTGCTGCTGTTCCTGGCGCTGCGCGGGCCGCTCGGCGCCGCGGGCGCCAACGCGCTGGCGCTCGCGCTGACCGCGATCGGCAACACGGCCGCGAACCGGCGGGTCACCTTCGGGATCCGCGGGCGCACCGGCCTCGTCCGCCACCACGTCCGGGGCGCGCTCGTGTTCGTCCTCACGCTCGCGCTCACCAACGGGGCGCTGCTCGTCCTCCACGGCGTGGATCCGACGCCGCCCTGGGCGGTCGAGCTGGCCGTGCTCGTCGTCGCCGGCCTGGCGGCGACCGTCACCCGCTACATCGCGATGCGAACCTGGGTGTTCGCGCACGCGCGCCAGCGCCGCCGCCGGATGGCGGAAGCGGCCCGGCAGGCGGCGTGATCGAGGGGCCTAGTCGGCGACCTGGTCGCGCAGCGCGCCGATGAACTCGCGCCAGCCCGGACGGACGACGCGATAGAAGCTCTGGATCGACCCGCGCCGACGCTTGGTGTCGGCGAGCTCGATGAGGCCCGCGCTGTGCAGCACGCGGAAGTGGTAGGCCACCACTCCGAGCGGCTCGCCGAGCGTTATGGCGAGGTCGCTGGGGCTGACCGCTTCGTCGTTCGCCGCCTCCAGTATCTGGATGCGAATCGGGTGCCCAAGGGCCGCGAGACGCTTGGCGTCCATCTCATGATCCTCCACGCGGCGGAAAGATAGCGTGAGATGAGGTGCGATGACGACATACTCGAGACAAATTGCTCGGTGAGCTGCTCTCACTTGTCGTAGCGCTGACCTCGGCCTGGACACTGGACGCCGCGCCCGCCGGCCGCTCGGTCGAGGGCCGGCCGCTGGCGGCGACGCGGCTCGGCGAACCTGCCGCGCCACGGCGCGTGCTGATCGTGGGCGCCATGCACGGCGACGAGCCCGGCGGGCGCCGCGTCACGCGCGCGCTGCTGCGCCGGCGACCGCCCGCGGGCGTGCAGTGGTGGATCGTGCCCGATCTCAACCCCGACGGCTCGAGCCGGGGCACGCGCACGAACGCCCACGGGGTCGACCTCAACCGCAACTTCCCGCATCGCTGGCGCGCCGGCGCGCGCGGGCGGTACTGGCCGGGAGCGCGCAAGGCGTCGGAGCCTGAGACGCGCTGGGCGATGCGTCTGGTCCGCCGTGTGCGCCCGCACGCCACGGTCTGGCTGCACCAGCCGTACGGCATCACGGTGCCGACGGCGGGGTCCGACCGCCGGCTTGTGGATCGCTACGCGCGGATCTCCGGGCTGCCCGTGCGCCGGCTCCCCCGCTACCGCGGCACGGCCGCGGGCTGGGCGAACAAGGTGCTCCCGGGCGGTGGGGCGTTCGTGGTCGAGCTGCACGCCGGCACGCCGTCGTCCGCCACCGTGCGCCGCCATGTGCGCGCCGTGCGGGCGCTCCGGCGACCGTGACCGATCAGCTGCGCACGTCGACGTCGGTGTCGACCGGCAGCGCGGCCGACGAGGGGCCGGCACCGAGGCGGAAGCGCCCAGGCTCGACGGTCCAGCCGCCATCCCCTCCCCAGTGCTCGAGGGCGCGCGCCCGAATCGCTATCCGCACGGTGAGCTCCTCGCCGGGCTCGCCGTCGACCGTGGCAAAGCCGGCGAGCCAGCGCAGCGGGCGTTCGACGCTGCCCTCCGGCCGCCCGGCGTAGACCTGGACGACCTCGCGTCCGCGCCGGTCGCCGGTGTTCGCGACGCTGACGGCGACCTCGAAGTCCTCGCCTGGGGCGACGCCGTCAGGCGCGGCGATCGCGCGGTACTCCCAGGTCGTGTAGCCGAGCCCGTGGCCGAATGGGTAGCGGGCGTCGCGCTCGCTGGCGCGGTAGCCGACGAACAGCCCCTCGTCGTAGCTGAGCACGCCGTCCGCGGGCTGGGTCGACGGGAGCCGGTCCTCGGACGATCGGCCACGTGGTCGGCAGGCGTCCGCCGGGCTCGGCCGTGCCGAGCAGCACGTCGGCGAGCGCGTTGCCGAACTCCTGTCCCGGGAACCAGGCGAGCAGCACGGCGGCGACCTCGTCGGCCCACGGCAACAGCACGGGCGCGCCCGCGTTGACGACCACGACGGTGCGCGGGTTGACCGCGGCGACGCGCCGCACGAGCTCGTCCTGGCGGCCGGGCAGCGCGAGCGACGTGCGGTCGAAGCCCTCGCTCTCGACCTCCTCGGTGGTGCCCACCACGACCACGGCGACGTCGGCGTCGCGGGCGAGCGCCTCGGCGCGGTCGAGCTCCTCGTCGTCGGAGCCGTGCGGCGGCTGGAGGTTGAGCTGGAAGCTCGCCCCGCCGAGGTCGATGTGGCCGTCCGCGGTGCCGATCTCGTGGGCCAGCACGACGCCGACCTCGTGGCCGGCCTCGAGCTCCACCGCGTGGACGCGCTGCGGTGGCGTCATGAGCGCTTCGACGATGTCCGCTCCGGGCGGCAGCGCGAGCTGCTCGTCGAACGCCTCGCGGCCGTCGATCGAGAGCCGGAAGCGGCCCACGCCCGACGCTCCGATCTCGTGGCGGCCCGCCTCGGTGGCGCGGACCACGGCATGGACCTCGACGCGCGCGACCCGCTCGGACGGCACGCCGGGCCCGAAGCCGCCGAGCCAGTTGAACGCGGTGCCAGGGCGCCGCTCGGTGCCGACCACGGCTCCGTCACCGTCGAGGAAGCGCACCTCGACGCCGTCCACGTGCGGCGGCCGCGCCACCGGCGTCCGGCTGCTGGCGATGACTCCGACCGCGTGCTCGACCCGCACGTCGGTCCCCAGCGCCGCGCGCAGGCCCTCGAGCGGCGACACCGTGTAGGGCGGGAAGACCGTGGCGCTGCCGCCGCCGAGCGTGCGCGCGACCGCGGCGTTGGGACCGAGCACGGCGATGCGCCCGAGCTGCGACGGATCGAACGGCAGCGTGCGTGCGTGGTTGCGGGCGAGCACGAAGCCGGCGGTCGCCGCCCGCCGCAGCTCGGCCGCCACCTCGACGTCGTCGAAGACCGGGACGGGCGCCGCCTCGGTGCCCTCGAGCGCGCCCACGCGCGCGGCGAGCCGCAGGATCCGCGTGACCTTGTCGTCGATCGCCGCCTCGTCGACCTCGCCGGCCCGCACCGCCTCCACGAGCGCGTCGCGCCACGGGCTCTGCGGCCCTGGCATCGCGAGGTCGAGCGCCGCGTCGGCGGCCGCGACCGTCGAGCGGGTCGCGAACCAGTCCGACATCACGAGCCCGTCGAAGCCCCACTCCTCGTGCAGGATCGCGCGCAGCAGTGGGCTCTCGGTCATGGTGTGCCCGTCGACGCGGTTGTAGGCCGCCATCACCGACCACACGCCGCCCTCGCCGACGATCGCCTCGAACGGGGCGAGGTAGAGCTCGCGCAGGGCCCGCTCGCTCACCCGCGCGTCGAGCGTCATCCGCTGCGTCTCGGAGTCGTTGGCGACGAAGTGCTTGACGCACGCGCCGACGCCGCCGCTCTGGACGCCGCGGGTGTAGGCGACGCCGATGCGCGCGGTCAGCAGCGGGTCCTCGCTGAAGCACTCGAAGTGCCGGCCGCCGTACGGCGTGCGGTGCAAGTTGACGGTCGGGGCGAGCAGGACGTCGGCGTGCTTGCGGCGGGCCTCGTACGCCAGCAGGCGGCCGAGCTGCTCGACCAGCGCCTCGTCCCAGCTCGCCGCCAGGGCGGTCGGCGAGGGGACGTTGGCCGACGTGTCGCGCTCGTCCCACGTCTCGCCGCGCACGCCGGCCGGGCCGTCGGAGACCACGAGCCGCCGCAGACCGGCCGCCGGCTCGTCGTACAGGGACCAGAAGTCGGCGCCGGTCAACAGGCGCACCTTCTGCTCGAGCGACAGCCGCTGGACGCGAGCGGCGAGATCGTTCTCGTCGACGGTCACCGGCGGGATGATGGCGCGGTCGCTGCGCGCGTGGGTTACGCTTGCCGGGATGCTCGGGCCGCAGCGTCGCTTCCTGCTGTGCCTGACCGCCCTCGCGGCGGTCTGCGTCGCCGCCCAGGCGGTGACGGGCATCAGCGAGCTGGCGCTGTACCTCACGCCGCTGTTCCTGATCGGCGCGCTGCTGCTCTCCGGCCGGTTCATCGGCGAGGAGCGGATCGTCGCCCGCTGGCGCGGCGTGCCACCCGTGCTGCGGCCGCGCCGCTGCGCCCAGCGCTGGCAGCCGCAGCCCGTGCTCGCGCTCCGCTCCGCGTTCGCGCACGGCGCCTTCGGCGTCCGCGGGCCGCCCGCGCTGCTCGCGCCGGCCGCCTGACGCGCGTCGGGCGGCAGGCGCCTCCAGCCTGCTGACTCGACTTCGAAGGAGCTCTATGCGTCATCCGATGTCCCGGCCGCGCGCTGTCGCGGCCCTCGCCGCCGCCGGCGCGCTCGCGCTGCCGGCCGCCGCCGCCGCCCACGTCACGCTGCAGCCGTCCACCGCGACCGCGGGCGGCTTCACCCGGCTCGACGTGCGCGTCCCCAACGAGCGCGACGACAGCGCCACCACCAAGGTCGACGTGCAGCTGCCCGCCGGTTTCGCGTTCGTCTCGTACGAGCCGCGCCCGGGCTGGGACGGTGACCGTCCGGCGCGAGAAGCTCGACGATCCGATCGAGACCGACGAGGGCTTCGAGATCGACGAGGCCGTGTCACGCATCACGTGGACGGGCGACGGGCGACAGGGGGCGATCGGCCCGGGCGAGTTCGTCGACTTCGGGCTCTCGCTGCGGATGCCGGAGGGCAAGCCCGGCGACCAGCTCACGTTCAAGGCGCTGCAGACGTACGACGACGGCCAGGTCGTTCGCTGGATCGGCCCGGAGGATGCCGAGGAGCCGGCCCCGATCGTCACGCTCACCGAGCCGGCGGCGGGCGGCGGCCACGGTGCCCCGGGCACGGTCGACACGCAGACGACGGCGGCGCCCGCCGCGCCCGCGGAGGACGACGACGGCGGGAACGGCCTCGGCCTCCCGGCGCTGATCGTGGGCGCGCTCGGCCTCCTGGCCGGCCTCGCCGCGCTCGCCGCCTCGTGGCGGCGCACGCGGGTGGCGGCATGAGGCTCGCGCTCGCCACGCTCGCGGTCGCGCTCGTCGCGGCCGCGCCCGCCGCCGCTCACGTGAGCGTCAAGTCCTACTCGCCCAAGCGCGGCGCGACCGTCGCGCGCAGCCTCGAGCGGGTGAAGGTCACGTTCGACGGGCGCATCGCTGACGGCAAGCTCACCGTCCGCAACTCGAACGGCACGAAGGTCTCGCGCGGCGACGGCGCCGTCGTCCGCGACGACCGCGTGCTGCGCGTGCGGCTCAAGCACGGGCTCGCCCGCGGCCGCTACTGGGCCTCGATGCGGGTCCTTCACAACGACGGCCACGTGACCAGCAAGTCGTGGTCCTTCTACCTCAGCTGATCTCAAGGAGCTCCGACACCATGAAGAAGACCACCCTGGCCGCGCTCACCGCGACCGTCACGCTCGCCGTTCCCGCCGCCGCCGGCGCGCACATCACGCTGCAGCCCCGCGAGGCGGTGGCGGGCTCGTTCTCGAAGCTGGACGTCCGCGTCCCGAACGAGCGCGACGACAAGGGCACGATGAAGGTCGACGTGCGGCTCCCGGGCGGTGTCTACTTCCTCTCCTACCAGAGGGTCCCGGGCTGGAAGGCGCACGGTGTACAAGCGCAGCCTCGCGGACCCCGTCGACCTCGGCGGCTTCTCGGTCGACGAGCGCTACACGCGGGTCGTGTGGAAGGCCCGCCATCGCCGCCACCGGATCGCGCCCGGCCAGTTCCAGGACTTCCCACTGTCGGTGCGGGTGCCCGACGGGGCGGCCGGCGTCGCAGCTCGTGTTCCGCGCGCACCAGACGTACCAGGGGGGCGAGAAGGTGCACTGGACGGGCGGCCCGAACGCCGACACGCCGGCCCCGCGGGTGACGCTGCTGCCGGCCGAGGAGGAGTGACCTGCGCCTCGCCCTGACCATCCTGGCGGCCGCGACGCTGCTCGCGGCCGCCCCGGCGCTGGGCCCACGAGGGGAGCCCGAACTTCCTCTCGACGATCACGTCGGTCACGCCCGCGGTCGAGGGCGTGACCGTCACCGTGCTCAACCGCGACGACCGGCTGCTGCTGCGCAACCGCAGCGACCGCGACGTCGTGGTGCTCGGCTACGAGCAGGAGCCGTACGCGCGGATCGACGCCGGCGGCGACGTGTGGGTGAACGCGGACTCGAAGGCCTACTACATCAACGCCGAGCGCGACGGGGAGGTGCCGGTGCCCGACGGCGTCGACTCGGAGGGCGAGCCGCGCTGGGAGCGGCTGGACGGCTCCGGGCGCTTCGAGTGGCACGACCACCGCATGCACTGGATGGCCGCGAGCGACCCGCCGATGGTGAAGGACAAGAGCGTGCGCACGAAGGTCTACGACTGGGACGTGCCGCTCGAGGTCGGCGGCCGGCGCGGCGCGATCGCGGGCACGCTGTTCTGGACGCCGACGGCGTCGTCGAGCCTCCCGCTGGGCGCGATCTTCGCGTTCGCCGGGCTCGTGATCGTGCTGTGCGTCGGCGTGATCGTCGTCCGCCGCCGGCGAGGGGCGCCCGCGGAGGCGTGGTGATCCGCGCCCTCGTCGCGGCATGCCTCGTGCTGGCCGTGCTTCCGGCGGCCGCGAGCGCCCACGCGCTGCTCGAGGCGACCACGCCGGAGCGCGGCGCGCGGCTCGAGCAGGCGCCGCGGCAGGTGTCGCTGCGCTTCAGCGAGCCGGTCGAGGTCGAGTTCGGCTCCGTGCGGGTGTTCGACGCGCGCGGGCGCGAGGTGCAGGACGGCCGCGCCTTCCACCCCGGCGGCCGCGGTACGCGAGGTCGCGGTGCGGCTGCGCGACGGCCTGCCCGACGACGGCTACACGGTCACGTACCGGGTGATCTCGGCCGACTCGCATCCCGTCTCCGGCGGCTTCGTGTTCGTCGCCGGCGACGGGACCGCGCCCGCGACCACGGTCGCCGAGCTGCTCGGCGACGACCGTGCCGGCCCTGTCACGCGGTGGGCGTTCGCGGCCGTCCGCGCCGTGCAGTTCGGCGCCATCGCCGCGGCGCTCGGCGCGCTGATCTTCGTGCTCGCCTGCTGGCTGCCGGGGCTGCGGGCGGTGGCCGGCGGCGGGAGCGCGTGGGCGAGCGCGTCGGCGGCGTTCGCCCGCCGGACGCGCGCCTTCGTGCTGGCCGCCGCAGCCGCAGGCGCCCTCTCCGGAGTGCTCGCGATCGTGTTGCAGGGCGCCGTGGCGGGCGGCACCCCGGTGTGGGACGCGCTCAGCGCGAGCGTCGTCGGCGACGTGCTCGGCACCCGCTTCGGCCTCTGGTGGGGCGCGGGCGTGCTCGCGTGGCTGCTCGCCGGCGCGCTCGCCCTCCCAGGACCGGTGCCGGCGCTGCGACCTGCCGCCGTCGGCGCCACCGGGCTCGCGCTGCCCGGGCCCGCCGGGGTCGTGGCCCTGGCGGTGCCGCTGGCCGCGCTCGCCTGCCTGCCCGCGCTCGGCGGGCACGCCGGCGTGCAGTCGCCGGTGGCGGTGCTGCTGCCCGCCAACGTCCTCCACGTCGCGGCGATGAGCGCGTGGCTGGGCGGCATCGCGGTGCTCGTGCTCGTCCTGCGGGCGGCAACCGCGCGGCTCGAGCCCGCCGACCGCACCCGGCTACTGGTCGCGGTCGTCACCCGCTTCAGCGCGCTGGCGGGGATCGCGATCGCGGTGCTGCTTGCGTCGGGCGTGGTGCAGAGCGTGGTCGAGGTGCGGACGCCGGCGAACCTCGTCGAGACCGCCTTCGGGCGAGCCGTGCTCGTCAAGGCCGTGCTCTTCGCCGCCATCGTCGCGCTCGGCTGGGTCAACCGCCGGCGCCTGCTGCCGGCGCTCTCGCGGGCCGCAGGCGATCCGCGGCGAGCGGGCGTGCTCCTGCGCCGCACGCTGCGCGCCGAGCTCCTGCTCGGCGTCGCCGCGCTCGCGGTCACCGGCGCGCTCGCCGGCTACGCGCCGTCGATCGCCGAGGGCACCGGACCGTTCTCGGCCGACGCCGACATCGGCCCCGCGCGGCTCGAGCTGACCGTCGACCCCGCCCGCGTCGGCCCCAACCAGGTGCACGTCTACCTCTTCGACCGCGCGTCCGGCCGCCAGTACGACGCGACGCAGGAGCTCACCGTCACCGCCGAGCTGCCCGGCCGGATCGCGCCGATCGAGCTCGAGCCGCGCAAGGCGGGCCCGGGCCACTACGTGATCTCGGGCGCGGCCCTGGGCGTCGCCGGCGACTGGACGCTCGAGATCGCCGCCCGCGTGTCGGACTTCGACGAGCACCGCACGAAGGTCGAGGTGCCGGTCACCTAGTCGACGACGGCGGCGGCTCGGACCGCCGCCAGCAGGGCCTGGACCGACGGCCGCTCCGCGTCGGCGGTCCGGGTCGCCATGAAGATCGTGCGGTGCACCGAGCCCTCGGCGATCGCCCGCACGGCGACGCCCGGATGCGTCTCCGGGCGCACGAAGTCGGGCAGCAGCGTGACGGCCTGCCCGGCGGCGACGAGCGTCAGGCTCGTCACGCTGTCGTTGGTGCGGTGGCGCAGGTCGGGGTCGAAGCCGCCGAGCTCGCGGCACGTGCGGTTGGTGATCTCCTCCCAGCCGGTCTCGCGATGGCCGGTCGTCCACGGCTCGCCGGCGAGCTCGGACAGCGGCACCGCGTCCGGGTGGCGGCGTGCTGCCGGGTGACCCTCGGGCAGCACGAGGCGGACCGGATCGTCGCGCAGGTCCTCGCGCGTGACGCCGGGGGGCCGCGCGAGCGGCTGGTGCTGCCACTCGTCTGCCAGCACGAGGTCGACGTCGCCGAGCGCGAGCGCGGGCAGCGACTGCTCAGGCTCGGCCTCGACCAGCTCGCAGCGCAGCGCCGGGGCCTCGAGGGCGAGCGCCTGCATCGCGGGTACCGCGAGCCGCATCGCCACCGACTGGAAGGACGCGATCCGCCCGCGCCCGGCGACCCGGCCGGCGGCGGCAGCCAGCTCGGCCTCTGCGACCTCGGCGCGGTCGAGCAGCGCCTTCGCGTGGCGGACGAGCACGAGCGCGGCGTCGGTCAGCCGGACGCCGCGACCCGCCGGCTCGAGCAGGGCGACGCCCGCCTCGCGCTCGAGCACCGCGAGCTGCTGGGACACGGCCGAGGGCGTGAACTGCAGCGCGTCGGCGACCGCGGCGATCGTCCCGCGCGCGTGCAGCTCGCGAAGCAGGCGCAGCCGGCGGAGGTCGAGCATCGTCAAGGAACACTACCGAATCACGTTCACGAAACGGAGTCGTTACTTAGCGATCTCTCGGGCAGCATCCCGGTCATGCCCGGCGCCCTCCTCTGCCTCGCCTCCGCCGCCGCGTTCGGCGCGATGGGGATCTTCGGCAAGCTCGCCTACGACGAGGGCGCGACCGTGGGGACGCTGCTGGCCACGCGCTTCGTGCTCGCGGCCGCGCTCTTCTGGCTGCTGTCGACCTCGACCGGCGGCGTGCGTCATCTGCGGGCGCTCCTCCCCCGTGACGTCGCGATCGCCCTGGCGCTCGGCGCCGTGGGCTACGGCGCCCAGGCGGGCGGCTACTTCGCGGCGCTCGAGCGGCTCGACGCCTCGCTCCTGTCGCTGCTCGTGTACACGTATCCCGTGCTCGTCACCGTGGCCGCGATCGCTCTCGGGCGCGAGGCGGCGAGCCGCCGCACGGCCGTGGCACTTGCGCTGGCCTCGGCCGGCCTCGTGCTCGTGCTCGCCGGCGCCGCCGCAGGAGCGCTCGACCCCGTCGGCACGGCGCTGGGGCTTGGCGCGGCCGTCGTCTACAGCGTGTACATCCTCGTGTCCCAGGGCATCGCCGCGCGCCTCGGGCCGCTCGCTCTGGGCACGCTCGTCTGCACCGGCGCGGCCGTCACCCTCACGCTCGGCGCGGCCGCGTCCGGCGACCTGCACCCGTCCGCGGTCAGCCCGGCAGGCTTCGCCTGGCTCGGCGGGCTCGCCGCCGTGTCCACCGTGGGCGCCATCGGGCTCTTCTTCGCCGGCCTTCGGCGCGTCGGCCCGGCGGCGGCCTCGATCCTCTCGACGCTCGAGCCGGTCGTCACCGTCGCGCTCGCGGCGCTGGCGTTCGGCGAGACGCTCGGGCCGGCGCAGCTCGCCGGCGGCGCACTCGTCCTGCTGGCGGTGCTCGCCGTGCGCACTCGACACACGACCAAGGAGGCAGCATGAACCTCGAAGGCAAGGTGGCGCTCGTGGCGGGCGCGACACGCGGGGCCGGGCGCGGCATCGCCGTCGCGCTCGGCGAGGCGGGCGCGACCGTCTACTGCACCGGCCGCAGCACCCGCGAGCGCCGCTCGGAGTACGACCGGCCGGAGACGATCGAGGAGACGGCCGAGCAGGTGACCGCCGCGGGCGGCGCCGGGGTCGCCGTCGCCGTCGACCATCTCGAACCCGATCAGGTCGCTGCGCTCGTCGGGCGCATCGACGCCGAGCAGGCGCGGCTCGACGTGCTCGTCAACGACATCTGGGGCGGCGAGCGGCTGTTCGAGTGGGACACCCCGCTGTGGGAGCACGACCTCGACAACGGCCTGCGGATGCTGCGCCTGGCGCTCGACACGCACCTGATCACGAGCCACTTCGCGCTGCCGATGCTCATCCGCCGCCCCGGCGGGCTCGTCGTCGAGATGACCGACGGGACGGCCGAGTACAACGCGGCCACCTACCGCAACCCGGCGTTCTACGACCTCGTCAAGAGCGCCACGATCCGGCTCGCGTTCGCCCAGGGGCACGAGCTCGCCGAACACGGCTGCACCGCGGTCGCGCTCACCCCCGGCTGGCTGCGCTCGGAGATGATGCTCGAGGCGATGGGCGTCAGCGAGGCCAACTGGCGCGAGGGGCGCAATCCCCACTTCGCCGCGATCTCCGAGAGCCCGCGGTTCGTCGGCCGTGCGGTGGCCGCGCTCGCCGCCGACCCCGAGCTCGGGCGCCGCAACGGCGGCTCCTTCTCCTCCGGCGGCCTCGCGCGCGAGTACGGCTTCACCGACGTGGACGGCTCGCAGCCCGACTGCTGGCGCTACCTCGTCGAGGTCCAGGACGCCGGTCGCCCGGCCGACGCCAGCGGCTATCGCTGACGGTCGGGCGCCTCGAGCCGCGGTCAGCGACCCGGGTCGGCGTGCAGCTCGAAGTGCATCCCGTCGGGCGCGGTCGGCCAGCGGCCGCCCCAGGTGAAGCCCTCGCGCTCGAACGCGCGGACGAGCCGGCGGTCCTGCCGCGGCTCGCTGCCCTGTGGGTTCTCGCTCGCGTTGAGGTCGATCGCGAGCCCCCACGCGTGCAGCGAGAGCGATCCGGAGGCCGGGATCCGTCGCGGCGCGTAGCAGCCCGCGTAGTCGCCGGGGTCGACGAGCCGCTCGAGCCCGCGGCGCTCCAGGCGGCCGAGCGCGCGCCGCAGCGGTGCGATGAAGGACCGGTTGCACGTGACGGCTCCGAGGATCGGCACATCCCGGCTGACGACGTTGCGGCGCAGCCAGCGTGGGTCGATGCCGATCCAGTCCGAGCCGTAGGGCAGGCGGACGGCGAACTCGCCGAAGCTCCGCTTGACCGCGGCGGGGCGGATGATGCCGCGGCGACCGGTGGGTTGCGTGTCGAGCGTGGCGACGCGCGTGAGCCGGTCGTTCGGCACGGCGCGATCGACTGCGGCGGGGTTGCCGGTGGCGACCACGACCGCGGTCTGCCGGCGCTCGGCGCGCGCGACGTCCGCCGCCGCGGCTACGACCTCCGCGTCCCGTGCCAGGCGATCGGCGACGACCCCGGCGACCCGGACCGTGCGTCCCCCCTCCAGGGTCATCCGGCCGCCGCGCCCCAGGTCCCGCAGCCGCGCCGACGTCTCCGACAGCAGCACCCGCCCGCGGCGGACGCGCCGGAACGCGCGCTCGCCCGTCACCCGGGCATACGCCCGCGGATCGACGACATGGACGTCGAGCGGGACGGCGTATCCGGGAGGCGCCGCGTCGGCGCCCGCGGCCCCGGCCGCCGCCGAGCGGCGAAGCAGCCACTGCGTCCGCGACGTCGTCGCCAGCGCGTCCACCGCGCTGCTGCGGCGCAGCCGCCGGATCCACGACGCCGGCAGACCGTCGCGCCGGCGGACGAGCACGAGCTCGCGCTCGGGCGGCGACGGAGCGGGCTCCGCGGGCGGCGCGGCGGACTCGGGGCCCGGCGCTCGCGAGGTCCGCTGCTCGTCCCGGTCGGAGACGGCGACGCCGGCGAACGCCGCCAGCAGGAGAAGCAGCACGACGCTCGTGGAGACGACCCGTCGGGACACTGCCTACGAAGGTAGTGAGGTCGAAGCCTATGGCCGGCGCGCCGCGTAGCGTGCCGGGCGTGGACGTCGCCGCGCGCAGGGATGCCGAGCCCGAGCGGTGGTTGACGCCGGGGGTCCGCGGCATCGGGTCGGCGTCACTGCTCTCCGACCTCGGCCACGAGGTCCCGACCGCGTTGCTGCCGTCGTTCCTGACCTCGACTCTCGGCGCCCCGGCGTCGGCACTGGGGCTGATCGAGGGCGTCTCGGACGCGCTGGCGGGCGCCGCCAAACTGGCCGGCGGGGCGCTCGCCGACGACCCGCAGCGCCGGCGCGCGGTGGCGGTCGGCGGCTACACCACGACGGCGGTGCTATCCGGCCTGATCGGCGTGGCGACAAGCGCCTGGCAGGTCGGCGTCCTGCGCGCCGGAGCGTGGACGGCGCGTGGGCTGCGCGGGCCGTCGCGCAACGCGCTGCTGGCCGATGTCGTGCCCGCGAGCGCGTATGGGCGGGCATACGGCTTCGAGCGCGCGATGGACAACCTCGGCGCCATCGGCGGGCCGCTGCTCGCGCTCGGGCTCGTCGAGCTGGTGGGCGTGCGCACCGCGATCCTGCTGTCGACCATCCCGGGGTTGCTGGCCGTCGCGGCGATCGTCTACGCGATCCGTCGCATCGCCGTGCCCAGCGAGCGCGAGCACCGGCCGTTCCGCCTGCACGTGCGACCGGTCCTGCGCGGTCGGCTCGGACGGCTGATGATCGGGATCTCGGTCTTCGAGCTCGGCAACGTCGCCGCCACGCTGCTCATCCTGCGCGCCGCCGACCTGCTCGAGCCCGGGCGCGGGGTCGACGACGCCGCGCAGGTCGCGATCGCGCTCTACGTCGTCTACAACCTCGCGGCGACGCTCGCGAGCGTCCCTGCCGGGCGGCTCGGAGACCGGCGCGGGATGGTTCGTGTCCTCGCCCTCGGCGTCGCCGCCTTCGCGCTCGCCTACGCGGGCTTCGCCGCCGCCGGCGCGAGCATCCCCGTGCTGGCCGCCGCTTTCGCCCTGGCCGGCGTCGGGATCGGCTGCGCGGAGACCGCAGAGCACGCCGCCGTCGCCACGCTGGCACCGGAGGGCGTCCGCGGCTCGGCGTTCGGCCTGCTCGCCGCCGTCCAGAGCGTCGGCAACCTCGTCGCCTCGTCCGTCGTCGGCGTCCTCTACACGGTCGCGTCCCCGCCGGCGGCGTTCGCGTTCGCCGGCGGGCTCATGTTCATCGCACTCATCGCGCTGGCTGCGCTCAGGGCCGAGTAGAGAGACCGCGAGGCGAGCACGCACGATCGCCGAGCTCGCGTGCGTGTGCATGCGGTGCGTCTCGACGATCTCGATGTCGCTCAGGCCTGCGTCGGCGAGGTGGCGCTCGTACTCGTCGCGGGTCAGGGCGCCGGCGATGCAGCCGACGTACGCGGCGAGGTCGGCGCGCGTGGCGTCGTCCATGCCCGGGTCGGCGATCACGTCCGTGACGGCGAACCGGCCGCCGGGCTTGAGCACGCGGGCGACCTCGCGCAGCACGCGCGGCTTGTCGGTCGAGAGGTTGATCACGCAGTTGGAGAGGACGACGTCGACGCTGTTGGTGGGCAGCGGGATGGCCTCGATCTGACCCTTGAGCCAGTGCACGTTCTCGATCCCCGCCTTGGCCTGGTTGGCGCGGGCGAGGTCGAGCATCTCGTCGGTCATGTCGAGCCCGTAGACGGTCCCGGTGGGCCCGACGCGGCGGGCGGAGAGCAGGACGTCGATGCCGCCTCCGGAGCCGAGATCGAGCACGGTCTCACCGGCGTGAAGGTCGATCATCGCGGTCGGGTTGCCGCAGCCGAGCGAGGCGGTGAGCGCGGTGTCAGGCAGTTCGTCGCGGTCGCCGGCGGCGTACAGAACCGCACCGCAGGAATCGTCGTCACAACAGCCGCCTGTGGCGGCCGGATCGGCGGCGCGGCGGGCGGCGTCGGCGTAGCGCTCGCGGACAGCCTCGCGGAGGTCGTCAGGGGCGGTCAGCTCAGCCATGCGGTCAGCTCCTCGAGGGCGTCGGGATGGACGTAGTAGTAGGCCCACAGCCCGCGCCGCTCGGAGTCCACGATGCCGGCGTCGCGGAGCTTCTTGAGGTGGTGCGACAGCGTGGGCTGGGAGATGTCGAACAGCGGCACCAGCTCGCAGACGCAGACCTTGCCGGCGTGCTTTCTCAGCACGTCGACGAGCTGGAGGCGGATCGGGTCGCCGAGCGCCTTGGCCACGGCGGCCATGCGGAGCGCGCGCTCGCGCTCGACGTCGGGGTACACGACCGGCTCGCAGCACGGCTCGCCGGCCGAGCGCTTCGTCTTCGGCGCCAGCTCCAGATCGATCGCCATCTATACACACATATCGATTGAAGTGGCCTTTGTCAATGCAGTACGGTGTGCGGCGTGGACTCGCCGGTCGCGGTGATCACCGACATCCACGCCAACCTGCCGGCGCTGAAGGGCGGCGCTGGCGCGCATCGATGATCTCGGGATCGAGCGCACGTACTGCGGCGGCGACCTGGTCGGCTACGGACCGCACCCGAACGAGGTGTGCGCGCTGATCGCCGAGCGCGGGATCCCGACGATCTACGGCAACTACGACTACGCGATCGCGCGCGACCTCGACGACTGCGGCTGCGCGTACACGACGCCGCACGACCGCGACCTCGGCCAGCGGTCGGTCGCCTGGACGCTCGAGCACACCGACGACGCCGCCAAGGACTTCATGCGCGGGCTGCCGTTCGACCTGCGGATCGAGCTCGGCGGCCGGCACGCCCATCTGGTCCACGGCTCCCCGCGCCGGGTCAACGAGTACCTGTTCGAGGACAAGCCCCCACGGCTGTACGAGCGCCTCGCCGCGAGCGAGGACGGCAACGCGCTCGTCTTCGGGCACACGCACAAGCCGTGGATCCGTGAGCACGGCGGCGTGCTGTTCGTGAACTGCGGCTCGGTGGGCAAGCCCAAGGACGGTGACCCGCGCGGAGCGTTCGCGGTCCTCGACCTCGACGCGCAGGGAGCGGTCCGCGCACGGATCGAGCGCGTCGCGTACGACGCCGAGTCAGTCGCCCGCGAGGTCGCCGCTGCGGGGCTGCCGGCCGAGTACGCCGAGAAGCTGGTGACCGCCGCCTAGCCGGCTGACCGCGCGAGGCCGCCGAGGAACTGCTCGAGCACGAATTCGTAGTGGGCGTCGCTCCCGTAGGCGCCCCACTCCTCCGCCGTCCGAACGGTGAGCGGGAAGACGTCGGCTGGGAGCGCCGCCAGTGCGGCGCCGACGTCGCGGCCCGGGCTGTCGGGCTCGAGGTCGCGCGCGCTGGTGAACGATGCCCAGCCGTAGTTGAGCGCGATGATGCCGCTGAGCGCCGCGACGGCGTCGGCGTCCAGCAGGCCGCCCCGCCGCAGGATGCCGAGGCCGAGCTCTCCCAGGCGCACCGAGCTCAGGCCGGGGCTGGGCTGGGTGAAGAGCGGCGCGACCGCCCACGGGTGGCGCGCCAGCAAGCCGCGATGCGCACGCGCGAACGCCCGCAGGTCCTCGATCCAGTCGCCGCTGGGCGGCGCGGGCTCGAAGCGGCCGAGGACGCGGTCGAGCAGCGCGTCGACGAGCGCGTCCTTTGTCGTGAAGTGGTTGTAGAGCGCCATCGGGACCGCCCCGAGCCGGGCGGCCACGGCGCGCATCGTGACCCCGTCGAACCCGTTCACCGCGACCGCCTCGGCGGCGTCCAGTATCGCCTCCGGGCTCAGCGATCCGCGGGGCTTGCGGGTGCGGGCCGCACGTCGAGGGTGCGGCTGGTTCGAGTCTTTCGGCATCGGGCTTGACGGGAGTTGATGTACGGCGTACGTTAGTGCACGTAATGTACAGCGTACACAAACAGGAGCGCCCCTCATGACCTTCAAGCGTTGGCTTCCCACGTTCCTCGCCTTCCCGCTCGGCGGCCTGCTGGCGATCGAGACCGTCGGCTCGATCGAAGGCCCCCTCTCCGCCGCCGCCGGCGGCCTGCTCGCCGGAGCGGTGATCGGCGCCGGGCAGTGGCTCGCGCTGCGAGCGCACGGCGTCGGCTCGCGCTGGATCGGCCGCACCGCCGTGGCGATGTCGGCGGGGACCGCCGTCGCCGCCGCGGCGACCGGCGCGGGCACCGACGTTCCCGACCTCGCGCTCTCCGGCCTGATCGCCGGTGCCGCCGTCGGCGCGGCGCAGGGCGGGCTGCTCGGACGGCGCGCCGCCGCGATCTGGACGGCCGCCACGGCCGCGAGCTGGACGCTCGGCTGGATCGCCACGGCCTCGATCGGCGTTGACGTCGAGCGCGGCTACCACGTCTTCGGCTCAGCCGGAGCGATCCTCGTGACCGTGCTCACCGGGCTCGTCCTGCGGCGGGTGCTCGGCGCGGCGGCCGCCCCGACGGCGCCGTCCGTCGCTCCCGCGGTGGGCGCGTGACGCATGAGCGCCGCCACCGTCGCCGGCCTCCTGCTGATCGCGGTCCCGCTCGCCTTCAACGTCGCCTTCGCCCTGCTCGCCGCCCGCTTCGACTACCCCGACGTCCTGCGCCGGCCGACCGGCGAGGTCCTCGCCCGCTTCCGCGAGGGCGGCACGGCACTGGTCCTGCTGTGGTGGGCGTTCTCCCTCACCGCCGTGCTGCTCGCCCCGCTCGCCGTGCTCCTGTCGCGCGCCGTCGACGACGCCGATGCCACGCTGCTCTCGCTCGCGACGACGATCGGCGTCCTGGCCGCCGCCGTCCAGTTCCTCGGACTCGTGCGCTGGCCGTTCCTCGTGCCCTACCTCGCGCGCGTCGACGCCGATCCGGATGCGAGCGACGCCCGCCGCGAGGCCGTCGACGTCGTCTTCCAGGCCTTCAACCGCTACCTCGGCGTGGCCGTCGGCGAGCACCTCGGCTATGGCCTCACCGGTGCGTGGACCACGCTCACCGGCATCGCGCTCACGCAGTCGTCGGCCGTCCCCGGCTGGCTCGGCGTGGCCGGCATCGTCATCGGGCCGCTGCTGATGGTCTGCGCGCTGGAGTTCGTCGGCCGTCATGAGGCCACCGGCTGGAAGCTCGCGGAGCGCCTCACCCCGCCCGTCTACGTCGCGTGGTCGCTGTGGCTGATCGCCGTCGGCGTCGCCCTCGTCGGCTGACGGGCGAGTCAGCGTCGGACGTTGCTGGCCACGATCTCTCCGCCGTCGGCGTCGAGCCCGAACGCCCGTGTGAGTTGGGCGCTCTTGCGCAGGGCGGCACCGTACATCGGCGTCTCCTCCACCTGGTGGAGGAAGCCTGTCATGGCCGCGTGCCCGAAGCCCCAGAAGTGGTAGCCGATGTGATGGTCGTGGTCCCAGTCGTCGCGTGCGGCGATGGCATCCCACTCCTCGTCCGGGAGGTACCACCATTCGACACCGTGTTCGTCCTGTCCGGAGCCCTCTCGGTCGACCGCGTCGTCAAAGACTCGAAACACCGACAGGTAGAACATGGGCCGCGATGCCAGACCTTCCGGAAGCTCGGGATGGTCTTCTCGACCGTCTGAGCTGCGGTTCAGACCGCACTCGAAACCGAGGACTTGGAGCCGGGCATCATCTCTCGCGACCGGCAGCGCAAGCCACTGCTTCAGGGCCGGCCAGATCAGCGACAGGTCGCCATGGCCGTTCGAGAACCCGGTGGCGACGAGCGCCTCGCGCAGTGCTCCTGGGGAGGTCTGTCTCGTCAGCATCAGGGAGCGGCTAGCTGTCCTGCAGCGCGTCCAGGCCGGCGCGCAGGAAGACGATGGCGTCGTCGAGCACGGCCAGCACCTCGGCCTTGGCCACCGACGTGCGCTGCTCGGCCTTGTCGTCGACCGTGCCCCCCAACGACGTCAGCGCCGCCATCGCGGCGGCGGCCACGAGCCGTGGGCGCAGCGTGTCAGGCGGCTCGCCGAGATCGCGGGCGATGGCCTCGAGCAGCAGCTCGCGGATGCGCTCCATCACGCCGCCCTCGAAAGTTGGCCAGCCCCTCGTCCTCGCGGCACAGCCGCTTGCGCAGCGAGCGCCTCGTCCTCCTCGGCCATCCACTCGTCGAACATCGCGTCGATCCAGCGCCGCAGCGCCTCGAAGGCCGTCTCGCCGGGCAGGCGGTCGCGCAGCGCGCTCGCGAGGCTCGTCGAGGTCGCGGTCGACGTTGTGGAAGACGACCGCCTCCTTCGACGGGAAGTACGAGAAGAACGTCCGCGGCGCGACGTCGGCGGCGGTGGCGATGTCGGCAATCGTCGTCGCGTGGTAGCCGCGCTCGGCGAACAGGCGCATGGCGGCGTCGATGATCTGCTCGCGCGTGCGCTGCTTCTTGCGTTCTCTCAGCCCCTCCGGCATGTGACAATCATAGCGAGCGCTGCACATCGTGTAAATCTGCAGCTATTGCAAACACGCACAGAGTGTGCTTTGCTGGGGCCATGGCCCATCTCCTCGGAACCCTGGCCGCCCGCGCGGCGGAACACTGGAAGCGCTCGCTGGCAATCCTGGCGGTGACGCTCGTCGCCATCGGTGTTGCGGCGGGCGCCGCAGGCGGCACGTTCGTCGACGACTTCCGGACCCCGGGCACGGAATCGCAGAGCGCGATGGACGTGCTGGACGCGCGGTTCCCGACGGCGGCGGGCGACACCGCCAACGTCGTCTTCGCCGTGGACTCGGGCACGCTGAACGAGCCTGAGCGGCGAGCGGCGGTCGAGCGGACGCTCGAGGAGATCGGCGCACAGCCGCACGTGACGGGCGCGCCGAGCCCGTTCGCCGAGGGCAGTGCGCAGCTGTCCGAGAACGGCCGGATCGCCTACGTGCCCGTCCAGTACGACGGCACCGCCTCCGCGCTCGGCAGCGCGCCGGGCGAGCGGCTTGAGCAGGTGTCCGAGATCGGCGAGCAGGCCGGGCTCGAGGTCTCGCGCAACGGCGCGATCGTCGACCAGGCCGAGCAGACCACCGCCCCGGTCGGCGAGCTGATCGGCGTCGCGGTGGCGATCATCGTGCTCACGCTCGTCTTCCGCTCCGCCGCCGCGATGGCCCTGACGCTGATCTCGTCGCTGATCGCGCTCGGCGGTGGCCTCCTCCTGCTGCAGTTCGCCAGCGCCTTCGCCGACTTCCCCTCCTTCGCCCCCACGCTCGGGATCATGCTCGGACTCGGCGCGGGGATCGACTACGCGCTGCTGATCGTCGGCCGCTATCGCGAGCAGCTCGCGAGCGGCGACAGCGTCGCCCACTCCGCGCGCGTCGCCAACGCCACCGCCGGCACCTCGGTGGTCGCGGCGGGAGCGATCGTCGTGGTGGCGATCGCCGGCCTGCTCGCCACCGGCATCCCGTTCGTCGGGCGCATGGGCATCGGCTCGGCGCTCATCATCGCCATGGTCGCCGTCGGCGCGGTCACCGTGCTCCCGACGCTGATGGGAGCCTTCGCGCGGCGGCTGCGGCCGAAGCGGCCCGAGCACGTCGAGCCCTCCGCGCGCTTCGCGCGCTGGGCGGGCGTCATCACGCGCCGGCCGCTGGTGGCCGCCGTGGTCGGCACGCTCGTACTCGTCCTGCTGGCCGTCCCGTTCGCGTCGCTCCGGCTCGGCCAGCCCGACGACGGCAACGACCGGGCCGGCTCGACCACGCGCATCGCCTACGACCGTCTCGCCGAGGGCTTCGGCCCCGGCTTCAACGGCCCGCTCGTGCTGGCCGCCACCACCCCCACCGACGGCTCGGGCGCGAGCACGCTGGAGCGCGTCCAGCAGGCCGTGGCCGATGACCCCGACGTCGCCTTCGCCTCCCCGCCGCAGTCCTCCCCGAACGGCGACGCCGCCGTCTTCAACGTCATCCCGCGCAGCTCACCGCAGGACGAGCGCACCAGCGAGCTGGTCGACCGCCTGCGCGACGACGTGCTCCCCAGCGCCACCCAGGGCTCGCGGGTCGACGTCTACGTCGGCGGCGCCACCGCCACGCTCCAGGACCTGGCCGACAAGATCGCGAGCCGGCTGCCGATCTTCATCGCCCTCGTGGTCGGCCTCAGCGTCCTCCTGCTGATGGCCGTGTTCCGCTCGCTGTGGGTCCCGCTCGTCTCCGCCGCCTTCAACCTGCTCTCGATCGCGGCCGCCTACGGCGTCGTCGTGCTCGTCTTCCAGGACGGCGTCGGCGCCGGGCTGCTCGGCGTCGACGGCGAGGTCCCGATCGTGTCCTTCGTGCCGCTGTTCATGTTCGCGATCCTGTTCGGGCTGTCGATGGACTACAACGTCTTCCTGCAGTCCAGGATCCGCGAGGAGTACCTGCGCGGGGCCGGACCGGCGCAGAGCGTGGTGCGAGCCATGGCGCGGGTCGGCCGGATCATCCTCGCCGCCGGCGTGATCATGACCAGCGTCTTCCTCGGCTTCGTCACGGATCCCGACGTCGTCATCAAGACGATCGGCCTCGGCCTCGCGGCCGCGATCCTGATCGACGTGCTCGTCGTGCGCATGGTCATCGCCCCGGCGGTCATGACCCTGCTCGGCGACCGCGCCTGGACGCTCCCCGCCTGGCTCGACCGCGTGCTCCCGCGGATCTCGCTCGAGGGCGAGCTGAACGACAAGGACCCCGCGGGGGGGGCGGCCCGCCGAGAGCACCGGCTAGGCGCCGTCTCGTCGTCGGTGACGTGGTCGCCCCAGGTCGCGGGGGTGCCCTCGTCATCGACGTCGAGCATCGCGAGGTGGGTCATGAACGACGAGGTTCACCATGTCGCCGCCGCACTGCCGGCTCGATCTAGACTCGCGCCGTGACGGCGGCGGCCCCCGACGGTCACATTCGCCTTGCGGAGCTGATGGCGGCGCTGTCGCTGGCGACCGACCTCGGTCTGGGCCAGCCGCTCGAGCACGAGCTCGGCGTGTGCCTCTCGGCGCTCGAGCTTGCGGATCGGCTCGGCTGCACCCCGGAGGAGCGCTCCGACGTCTACTACGTCGCGCTCCTGGTCCACGTCGGTTGCACCGCGGCTGCGCCCTACTTCGCGAGCTGGGTCGGCGGCGACGAGATCCACTTCCAGAGCGGCGTGCAGGTCCTCGGCCCGGCGTCCGAGCCCTCCGAGGACGTGCGCTACCTCGTCCGCCGGCTGGCGGACGACAGGCCGCTGCCCGAGCGTGCCCGCTTGGTCGCCAAGCAGCTGGTCGGAGGCCAGAAGCAGTTCGAGCTGGCGGCGGCGAGCCTGTGCGAGGGCGGACGGTTGCTCGCCCGGCGCCTGCACCTGCGCGACGAGGTCGCCCGTGCGCTCGGACAGGTGACGGCGCGCTGGGACGGAAAGGGCGTGCCGGGAGACGTGGCCGGGGAGGAGATCTCGCGGCCGCTGCGGATCGTCCGCGTCGCGCACGACTTCGTCGCGGTCGCCCACGGGCGCGATCGCGACGCCGCGGTCGCGGCGCTCAGCAGGCGCCGCGGGCGCGGCTACGACCCACAGGTCGTCGACGCGGCCGCTCGCCGAGCCCGAGGCGCTCCTGCGCGCTGCGGACGCTTCCCGATGCCTTCGGGCGCGTCATCGACGCCGAGCCCGAGCCGGTCGCGACGATCTCGAGGGCGGGGATCGACGTGGTCGCCCGGGCCTTCGGCGAGTTCGTCGACCTCAAGCTCGGCGTTCCTGACCGGGCACTCGAGCCGGGTGGCCGAGCTCGCGGCGACCGCCGCCGACGGCGCTCGGCTGCTCGCGTGCCGAGATCTCGGCGATCCGGGCCGCGGGCTTCTTCCACGACCTCGGCCGCGTGGCCGTGCCGAACGGCATCTGGGACAAGCCCGGCGCGTTGAGCGCGGGCGAGTGGGAGCGGGTTCGCCTTCATCCCTACTACACCGAGCGCGTGCTCGAGCGCTCGCCCCCGCTCGCACCGCTCGCCCTGCTGGCCGGCTCGCATCACGAGCGTCTCGACGGCTCCGGCTACCACCGTGGCGCCGCGGCCGCGCAGCTCGGCGTCGGGGCGCGCCTGCTGGCGGCGGCCGACGCCTATGACGCGATGACCCACGATCGCCCTCACCGACGGGCGATGCCTCCCGCCGCCGCTCGGACCGAGCTCGGCGAGATGGTCGGCGCCGGGACGCTCGACAAGCGGACCGTCGGACGCCGTGCTCGAGGCAGCCGGTGCGGCGCCGCTCGGCGTGCGCCAGCGCCACCCGGCAGGGCTCACCGACCGCGAGGTCGAGGTCCTGCGGCTCGATCGCCCAGGGCCGAACGAACAAGGAGATCGCCGAGGCGCTCGTGGTCACCGAGAAGACCGCCGGCCACCACGTCGAGCACATCTACGCGAAGGCCGGCGTCTCGACGCGCGTCGGCGCTGCGCTGTTCGCGATGCGCCACGACCTGGTCGAGTAGCGACCTCGAGAGATGGGGCGTTCGCCCGATGCCTGGGCCGCGGAGCGCCCGTACGGTCGCGCCATGCCGACCACGACCAGCGTTCTGTCCGATCTCCATCACGAGGTGCGTGGCTCCGGGCCGGCGGTGCTGTTCGTCTCGGGCGCAAGCGGCGACGCCGGCCACTTCACTCGCACCGCCGAGCGGCTCGCCGACGAGTTCACGACCGTCGCCTACGACCGCCGCGGCTGCTCACGAAGCGCGCGGCTCCGTGACGGGGAGTGATGTCGATCGCCGCGCAGGCCGATGACGCCGCGGCGCTGATCGAGGAGCTCGGGATCGCCCCCGCGGTCGTGTTCGGCACCAGCGGCGGCGGTGACATCGCGCTCGAGCTGGTGGCGCGCTGGCCCGGACTCGTCCGTGGCGCGATCGTGCACGAGCCGGCGCTCATCGCCCTCGGCGGGCGAGGCCGGAAGCGGGGGACGTCGAGCTGCAGCCGCTCGTCGAGCTGGCCGCGGCCGATCCGCGCCGCGCGATGGAGGCCTTCGTCCGCAGACACACCTCCGACGCCACGTTCGAGGCGCTCGACCCGCAGCATCCGCGAGCGCATCCTCGGCAACGGCACGCATTTCTTCTCCCAGGAGCTGGCGGCGTTCGGCGGATACATCCCGGATGCGGAGAGGCTCCGGGCCAGCCACGTGCCCGTGCGCATGCTCGTCAGCCAGGACGGCTCGCCGCAGCTGATGCGAGCGACGGCGCGGTTCGCGGAGCAGCTCGGACTGACGGTGGCGCCGATCTCAGGCCACCACGCCCCTTACCTCCAACGGCCGGAGGTCTTCGCCGAGGAGCTACGACCGATCGTGAGGCAGCTCTCCCGGATGCACGACGTCAACGGGATCCGTCTCTACTGCGAGCAGCACGGCCGCGGCGTCCCGATCCTCTGCATCCACGGCGCCGGCGGCACGGCCCTCGCTTGGGCCGACGCGATCGACGAGCTCGCCCGGCTCGGACGCGTGATCGGCTACGACCGGCGCGGGTGCGCGCGCAGCGAACGCCCGGCCAGCTACGAGCGCACCAGCGTCGGCGAGCACGCCGACGACGCGGCCGCGCTGCTCGATGCCCTGGCGATTGCGGAGCCGGCGGTCGTCGTCGGGCGCAGCTACGGCGGCACCGTGGCGACCGACCTCGCGCTCCGCTACCCCGACCGCGTGCGAGCGCTCGTCCTGCTCGAGCCGGACGCGCCGCGCGAGCTCGCGCCCGCCGTGGCCGCCTGGGTGGATGCGCTCGCCGACCGGCTCGGCCGAGTGGCTGCGCGGGAGGGCGTCGATGCGGTCGCGGAGGCGTTGATCTGCGAGGTGGCGGGGCGCGACGCGTGGTGCGCGTTCCCGGACGAGATCCGGCAGCTCCTGACCGGGAACGGCGAGGCGATCCTCGCGGAACTGGAGGGCGAATGGTGGCTTCAGGCCGACGCCGCCGCGCTCGCCACCATCCAGCAGCCGGCCCTGCTGGTCGCGGCGGCCGACTCGCCGCCGGAGTTCCACGAGCCGATCGAGGCCCTCGCACAGGCACTGCCCCACGGCCGCACCGCGCTCGTCGCCGGCGGCCACCTCATCGACCCCGCGGCGCCAGAGGTGATCGCCTTCATCGAGGACGTACTCACAAACCGGTAGCCCGAGTCGGTCTAGAGCTTGGCTTCGATGCTGCGATCGAAGGCGAGCTGGTCGTCCTTGATCCCGTAGACCCCGTAGGGGGTGAGTGTGATGTCGCCGTTCTCGTCGATCGAGTAGGTCCCGAACACGCCCTCCCTGTCCTTGGTCGCAAGCAGCTGGTCCACGACGGCGGCACGGTCGCCGCCGTCGGGCCCGGCGCGCTTGATCGCGTCGAGCAGCAGGCCCATCGACTCGTAGCCGTACACGGCGTAGCGGTCGGGGTTCTTCTCGTCGTACTCGGCCTCGTAGGCCTTGAGGAACTCCTCGCCCGCCGGCGGGTACTCCTCCGGCGCCACGCCCGGGATCGTGACGAGCACGCGGCTCGCGACATCGGGCGGCAACCCGCCGTCGCTGGAGTCGAAGAAGCCGGTCTCGCCGACGCCCTCCGGGCCGAGCAGCGCGCCGTCGGGCAGCGCGACCGCCATGTCCTTGAAGAGCTGGACGGCGTTGTTGGCGGTGATGCCGCAGTAGATGAAGCACTCCGCCCCGGTGCCCTTGATGTTGGCGCCGAGCGAGCGGTAGTTGGGCGCGTTCTTGTCGATGCCGTCGTTGCCCTTGATGTCGAGCCCGACCTTTTCCGCCGCCAGCTCGACGTTGCTGGCCAGGCCCGCCCCGTAGACCTCCTTGTCGTTGAGGATGTAGGCCGATTTGCAGCCCTCCTCGGTGGCGAGCGTCGCCAGGGCGGCGCCTTGGTAGGTGTCCTTGGGAAGAATGCGCGCGTAGGTGCGCTTGCCGGTCGGGTAGTACTTGTCCGGCTCCCCGGGGGTAGCACCCGGATCGTCGGATGTGATGCCGACGGCGGTGTTGCCAGGGCTGACCTGGGCGATGCCGGCCTCGTTCAGAAGCGGCAGCGAGACAGCCGTCGCGCCGGAGTTGAATTCACCGATGTAGGCGATCGTCGATTCGTCAGCGATCGCCTTGCGGGCATTGGCCGACGTCTGGCCGGGCTCCCAGCCGCCCGCCTGGGCGGTCGAGTCGTCCAGCGACACGTACTCGATCGTGAAGTCCCCGACCTTGCCGCCGGCCTCCTTGAGCGCGAGCTTGGCTCCGTTGACCGTCGCGACCGACTGCACCCTTGCGGCGCCCTGGAGCGGCAAGCTGGAATAGATCGTCAGCTTCTTGCCGCCACCACCGTCGCCACCTGCTGCGCCGCCACCGTCGTCGTCACTTCCACAGGCTCCGACCGCAAGTGCGATCGCCAAGGTCGCGGCGGCGATCACGCCCCGCTTCGTGCTCATCGCGCGACAGAGATGACGGTTGGACATGAGGCTCCTCTCCCCTCTTAGACCGGTGACGTAACGCGCGCATCGGCGTATCCGGGACTTCTGCACGGCTCGGCGACAACACTCGCGTCGCCACTGGGCCCACGGGGTTACCGCCACCCCCGTGGTCCGGCCGGCGACGATCTCTGAGGCTCATCTCTCTCTGCGACGGACCCGTCCCTCCACCACGGAGGAGCAGTGATGACCGAGTCCACCACCCGTGAGATCCCGAGCCGGGACCTGGCCGAGCGCCTGGACGCCGGGCCGGTGATCTGTGCCGAGGGCTTCCTGTTCGAGCTGGAGCGCCGTGGCTACCTGAGCGCCGGTGAGTTCGTCCCCGAGGTCTCCTTGGAGTACCCGGACGCCCTCCGGACCCTGCACGTCGACTACCAGCGCGCCGGCTCGGACGTCGTCGAGGCGTTCACCTACAACGGTCACCGCGAGAAGATGCGGGTCATCGGCAAGGAGGACTTGCTCGAGCCGCTGAACCGCGCCGCGCTCCAGATCGCCCGGGAGGTCGCCGACCAGCGACCCGGCGACCTGATGGCCGGCAACATCTCGAACACCAACATCTGGGACCCCGAGGACACCGCCCGCCAGGCCGACGTGCGCGGCATGTTCGAGGAGATGGTGGGCTGGGCCGTCGAGGGCGGCGCCGACATGATCATCGGCGAGACGTTCTACTTCGCGGGCGAGGCGCTGGCGGCGCTCGAGGTCGCGAAGGCCACCGGCCTGCCCGTCGTCCTCACGATCGCTCCGATGGCGTTTGAGGAGATGGCCGACGGGGTCGGCATCGTCGAGACCTGCCAGCGGCTGGAGCAGGCGGGCGCGGCCGTGGTGGGCATGAACTGCTTCCGCGGGCCCGAGACCATGCTGCCCTGGCTCAAGCAGATCCGCGCGGCGGTCTCGTGCCATGTCGGCGCGCTGCCGATCCCCTATCGGACCACGGCCGAGGAACCGACGTTCTTCAACCTCAGCGACGACCGCGCACGGGTGCCCTCGCCGCACGGTCGCACCTTCCCGACCGCGCTCGACCCGCTGTATGCCAACCGGTACGAGATCGGCGCCTTCGCCAAGGAGATCCACGAGCTCGGCGTCAACTACCTCGGCGTCTGCTGCGGAGCCTCGCCCATGCTGGTCCGCGAGGTCGCGGAGGCCGTCGGGAAGTCAACCGAGGCCAGCCGGTTCTCCGAGAACATGCGCAACCACTTCATGTACGGCGACAACAAGCGGCTCCCCGAGCACATCGTCGCGCTCGGCGACGAGGCCTAGCTGTCGTCATATCCGGGCTTGGGCTCCTGATTCATCGCACGTCCGCTTCGGAGCCCCGCCCGGACGAGATCCGCCGCAGCGCCGAGGACGGCGGCGACGAGGCGCTCGCGAGCGGGTGAGAGTCGCCCGGTTCCGCACGAAGGGGTGAGCAGGCTCCGCTCCGGCGTCACGCCCGTGGAGGCGAGGCACGCCCGTGCGCGGACGGCGACGGTGTCCGGGTTCTCCGGCGCGGCGGGGTCGATCACCCCCCAGGCGATCCGCATGGCGGGTGGCAGCGGATCGGAGGGCGGCGGGTAGCGCACGGCGTCGAAGGAGAGCACGCCGGGCCGGACCGCGCGGACGAGCGGCCACGAAACCGGTCCGCAGATGTGCAGGCCCCAGGTGGTCGCGCCGGTGTTGCGGAGCGGGTCCCAGACGTGGACGGCGTCCGCGTCGCCTGAGTCGAGTCCTGCGTGGGCCAGGCCGGGCTCGTCGACGAGGAGCAGGACTTGGATGCCACGATCGGCGAGAGCCCGGACCTGGCCGGCAGCGTTGGCCGCGAGCCAGAGCGCGACGCCGCTCGCCAGCTCGCGGATCGCCCTCCCTGACCGCGCCGTCCGGCGGCGCGCTCCAGCGCGACCGCGAGCGTCACCGGGCCGGTGACCTGGAGCTTGACGAGTCGTCGGTCGTGCTCGGTGCAGGCGGCGAGGAACGCCTCCCAGGCGGTCGGGCGCTCGCGGTCGCGGCCGGCGCTCCACCCGCAGCGGCGCGGGTCGGCGCCGAGCCATTCGCGGATCATGTCGCCGTCGTGCGCCGGGAGCTGCGGGCAGAACGGGATGTCGTAGGCGCGGACCGCGTGCCGGACGGCGGCCGGGGCATCGGCGAAGGGCAGGCTGCCGACGCCCGTGGTGGCCAGCGGTGCGATCACGTCCGCACCACCGCTCGCCTCGCCCGCGCCGCGTCCACGAGGTGCTTGAGCGCCCACGACGTCTCCAGCCAGGCGCGGGTCTTGAGACCGCAGTCGGGGTTCACCCACAGCCGGTCGCGCGGGATGCGCTCCTCGGCGAGGGCGAGCAGCCCTTCGATCTCCTCGACCGAGGGCACGCGCGGCGAGTGGATGTCGTAGACGCCAGGGCCGATCTGGCCGGGGTAGTCGAAGTCGCGCGAAGACCTCGAGCAGCTCCATGCCCGAGCGCGAGGCCTCGATCGAGATCACGTCGGCGTCGAGCCGCGCGATGTGCTCGATCATCTCGCCGAACTCCGAGTAGCACATGTGCGTGTGGATCTGGGTCTCCGGCCGCGCCCGCGCCGCGGTCAGGCGGAACGCGTCGATCGCCCAGCGCAGGTAGTCGTCCTGGTCGCTCGCACGGAGCGGCAGGCCTTCGCGCAGCGCCGCCTCGTCGATCTGGATGATCGCCGCGCCCGCGGCCTCGAGGTCGGCGACCTCGTCCTGGATGGCGAGCGCGATCTGCGTGCAGGTCTCGCCGCCGCGGCTGGTCGTCGCGCACGAACGACCACTGCAGGATCGTCACCGGGCCGGTGAGCATGCCCTTCATCGGCCGCTCGGTGAGCGACTGCGCGTGCTCCCACCAGCGCACGGTCATCGGCGCGGGCCGGGACACGTCGCCGAACAGGATCGGCGGCTTGACGCAGCGGCTGCCGTAGGACTGCACCCAGCCGTGGTCGCTGAACGCGAAGCCCGTCGAGCTGCTCGCCGAAGTACTCGACCATGTCGTTGCGCTCGGGCTCGCCGTGCACGAGCACGTCGAGGCCGAGCTCCTCCTGCTCGCGCACGACCGCCTCGATCTGGCTCTCGAGGAACGCGCTCGTAGGCCGGCGTCGTCGAGCTCGCCGCGCCGGTGCCGCGGCGCGCGCTCGCGGATCTCCGCGGTCTGCGGGAACGAGCCGATCGTCGTCGTCGGCAGCTCCGGCAGCGCCGAGCCGCTCGCGCCTGGATGGCGCGGCGCTCGTCGAGCGGCGCGGACGCGCTCGTAGTCGCCCGGCGCGCAGCGCGGCCATCCGGCTGCGCACCGCGTCGTCGTTCGTGCGCGGCGAGTCGCGCCGCGAGGCCGCGACCCGGCGCGAGCGACGCGAGCAGCTCGTCGCGCTCGTCCGGCGCGGCGTCGAGCGCGCGCGCGAGCAGGCGCAGCTCGTCGAGCTTCTCGTCCCCGAACGCGAGCCAGCGAGCGCAGCTCGGGGTCGAGTCCGGTCTCGCGGGCCGCGCTGTACGGGACGTGCAGCAGCGAGCACGACGGCGCGATCGTCAGCCGGTCGGTCCCGATCCGCGCGGCGATCCGGTCGAGCCGGTCGAGCGCGCGGTCGAGGTCGGTCGCCCAGACGTTGCGGCCGTCGACCACGCCGGCCGACAGCCGCGCGCCGGCGGGCAGCGCGGCGAGCACGGCGTCGAGCTGCTCCGGCGCGCGCACGAGGTCGACGTGCAGCTCGCCGAGCGGCGAGCTTCGCGATCCGCGCGAGCGTCGCGCTCGTCGAGCCGGCCGAAGTACGTCGCGAGGCAGACGCCGCCGAGCCGCTGCGTAGGCGGCGGCGAACGCGTCGAGCGTCGCCTCGCCGCGGACCGAGTGACGAGGCCGGCTCGTCGAGCTGCACCTCGTCGGCGCCGAGCGACGGTCGAGCAGCTCCTCGTAGACGCCGGTGAGCGCCGGCAGCAGCGCCAGCGGGTCCTCGACGCCCTTGGCGAGCAGTCAGCAGCGAGAACGGGCCGAGCACGACCGGCCGCGCGCCGACGCCCAGCTCGCGCGCCTCGCGCAGGTGCTCGACCCACTTGCCGGCGTCGCAGCGCGAACGACTGATCCGTCGCGCAGCTCCGGCACGAGGTAGTGGTAGTTCGTGTCGAACCACTTCGTCATCTCCAGCGGCGTCACCCCGGCCGCCGCCGCGGCAGGCGAGGAAGTGGTCGCCGGGTGGCGGTCGGCGACGATGCCGGCCATCTCGGCCGCGTCGAGCACGTGGTCGTAGAGCGCGAAGTCGCCGACCGGCAGCACGTCGATGCCGGCGCCGCCGGCGCAGGTTCTCGGCGCGCAGCGCGCGCGCGGTCTGCTCCAGCGCGGCGCGCGCGAGGCGCGGCCGGCCCAGTGGTCCTCGAGCGCGAACTTCAGCTCGCGCTCGGCTCCGATGCGGGGAAAGCCCAGCACGGCGGTACGTGCCATGGGTACGTCTCCTTTGCCGGCGACCCGATCGCGAGGTCGCGTTGTCGGTCCCGCCGGAGGTGCTCCGACGGAGAGTCGACAGGTCTTCGGGCTCGGATGCTCCGGATCGGGCCGCCTTCCCAGACGATGTCGTCCAGTGGCTGGGGAATCGCCCGGGGGCGATTCCCTTGATGGCGATTCCCTTGGCCGTCTCCGCATCCCTACCGCTGCGCGCCAGCTCCGGCTTGTGACCGGATTCCCTGACCCCGGGCGGGGCGATCGACTCCGGCGAAGAACGATACCCGGCTCACCCGACGGCAGTCAGCCGGCCATCCTCGTCCGGCAACGAAGACGAACCGCCACCGTTGCGGAACGATTTCGCGGTCGCGCGGCTACGCTGAGTGCCCGCCTGACCGCACCAGCCGCCGGGTGCCGGGCATGGGCGGAGGTGAAGGTTCAGCGGCCCGGCAGACGGCAGTTCGGGCGAGGCGCTTTGTCCGAGCTAGTCGACTGTGGGCAAGTGCGGCCAAGTCGCGTGGTTCGGCCGGCCGATCTCGTGAGCCGTTTGCTCGGTGTCCAGGAATCGCTCGATCTCACCGACGATGCGCTCAGGGTCGTCAATCCACGGCAGGTGGCCTGCTGCAGGAACTCGAACGAGGCGAAGGTTCGGATTCATCGCGACGACGGCCTCACCCGCCTTCGGCGCTCCGAATGCGTCGCGTTCGGGCCAGACGAGAAGCGTCGGCATCGTCAGCGCACGCCAGCGCTCACCGAGGATCAGTTCCCGTCGGTATCCAACACGGTGCCAATCGGCGACACGCGCAATCAAGCTGAGCATGCTCTCGACATTTCGTCGCGTGTGCGCGACATCGACGTCGAGCAGCAGGTCGTCGACTCGCTCGGGATGCTCGACCATGAGCTGCCCCCAAAACTTCCGGCTCCCATCCCGCGTCAGATGCGAGAGCAGGTGCCGGCCAAGCGGGCGGCCGATGAGCGGGAGCCCGAACGGAAGCATCGCGAGGGGCGGCCTTCGCGCGATGCCGAACGGCACGCCGACGAGCGCGAGGCGCGACACGCGGCTGGGATCGTCGAGCGCGAATGCGATGGACAAGAACGCGCCAAGTGAGTTGGCGACCAGATCGACGCTCGCGAGCTCGAGCGCGTCCACGACGTCCCGCAGGAACGTGTGACCGTGGTCGAACAGGTCGACGCTGCTGTAGTCGAAGGGATCGGCTAGCCCGTGGCCTGGGCGATCGACTGCGAGCACGCGGCGGTTCCGCGCGAGAGCCGCGAGGATCGGCACGACTTCGTACGCGCCGCCCAGGCCGCCGTGGATGTACAGAAGCGGCGCGCCGGTGCCGGCCTCGAGGAGTTGCGTCGTGCCCTGGGACCAGCGGATACGGCGGACGCGGGCGTCAGGCGCGAACCGGGCGAGCAAGGCGGCGTGCGCCGTCTCGAGCTCCCGCTCATGCTCGGCTTGCATTCGGGTCACTCCTCAGGCGTGCGCGACGACTTCGCGGACCTCGACGCCGTCGAGGGCGACTGCGTCCGTCGGAGGTCCCTCTGTTTCGATCACCCGAGCAAGCGCTTGCGCTGCCTCGGCGGATTCGAACACGAGCACATCCGTTCCGCGGTTGTCGTCGGAGACCATCCAGTAGCCGGCGACGAAGCCCGGCATCCGCGACGCGCGCGGCACGATCTGCTCGCGGAGCACCGCCAGGGCGGGCTCGCGCTCATGGAGGGTGACATTGACGAGCACAGCCTGCATTTGAGCTACCTCCTTCGACGATCGCTTGCTGGGGCGAAGCTACGAGCGACCGGAGGTGGGGCCAATCGGGAGTTCTCCCCATGCGGCCATGCCGTGCTCCATGACGAAGACGGCCGCCCCGGCCCGGGTCGAGACGCCGATCTTCGCGTAGGCGTTCTGGATGTGCCGGTCGGCGGTCTTGGCGGAGATGCCCAGCGCGCGGGCCACTTGCTTGGTCTGCATTCCGCGCGCGAGCAGGATGATGACCTCGGCCTCGCGCTCGGACAGCCCGCATGGACGCTCGATCCGGGCCACCGGTTGGCCAGCCGCCTCTAGCACCGCGGCGACAGCGTCGGCGTCGAGCCGCTCCTCGCGGGCCTGCTCCGTGACGGCCTTCGCCGCGAGCTCGGGCGCCAACGGCTCGCGGTGCGGCCGCGGTTGGATCATCGCGTGATAGGCGTCCGCGACGGCGAGCAGGCGAGCCGCCGGGGGGAGCGCCGCGGCAGTTGCGCCACGGTGGTAGCCCGAGCCGTCGAGTCGTTCATGATCAGCACCCGCGATCGGAGCCAGCCCAGCGAGGAACGCCGAGCGCGAGAGCACGCGCTCGGTCTGATACGGGTGCAGCCGCACGCGCTCCCATTCGTCCGCCGACAGCGGACCAGGCCGATTCCAGACGCGTGCCGCGACCGCGACACGCCCCAGGTCGTGCACGAGCGCCGCGCGACGGACGACAGCGCGCTGCGCAACCCCGAAGTGGCACCGCTCGGCTGCCGCCCCGGCCAGCTCGGCCACTGCCGCCGAGTGGCCCGTGAGGGAGGGCGAGACAAGATCGGCAAAGGCGCCCATCGCCCCCAGTGCACGATCGATCGCCGCCCCTTCCAGCGTCAGTCGCGGGTGCGGCTCGGCGGCGAGCGTCCCCTCCCAGGCCGAGGCCTGCGGATCGCGCGCCAGGATCTCGGCTGCGTTGTCCGCCAGGCAGGTGGCGACCCGCGGGTCGAACGCGCCGCCCCCGCGCGCCCGGACGACATCCGCTGCCCGCTCGGCCCCGCCCAACAGATGCTGCAGAGCGGCATCCTGCGCGACGTTCGCGATCATCATCGCCAACGGGATCTGCTCCCGCTTCGCGCGCCGCAGCAGGCCCCTGCCGTCCCAGCGCTCAGTGCTGTAGACGAACAGGTTGTGCACCGAGCCCGGCAGACCAACCTGTTCCGCGAGCATCTCCCCTACCTCGCACAGGGCCACCAGATGCGGCCTGGTGTAGACCGCCACTTTCGGGACCCGCCGCGCGATCTGCACCGCGCGCGCGGGCGCACCGCTGTCCGGATCGGGGAGCGCGCGCATGAGGCCGGCGAGCATCTCGCGCTGCGAGCCGAACAGCACCGGCCCGAAGCTCGCCAGCAGATCACCGCCGAACACCTCATCGGCGACCTCCGCGTCCGCGGTGCAGCCGCAGTACGAGAGCAGGCACGCGTAATACGTCTCCGACGCCGTCTCGGAGTCGATTCCGAGACGCTCCGCCAGTCGCATCGCGATCTGCGTTGCGTGCAGACCGTGCTCGAACGGAAAGCCCATCGCGAGATCCGTCGCGAGGCACAGCGCCGCAACGATCTCGGCCGTGCGAACGCGCTCCGGGCCAGCGGATGGCTCGTCCGACACATCGCGACACTACTCGACGCCGTCGCTCGCATCCTGCGGCGACAGGTTCCGAATGAGTCGGGGAGACAGGTTCAAAAGTGGCTCTGAGCAGGCTCGGAACGCGCGTGTTTCGGATTTGTTTCGGTTCGCGAGCCGGCGCGCGAAGGCGCGTGTTTCGGATAGCGCAGGCGGGCGACTGAGCACTATCGCTTGTCGTCCAACCCAGCAGCGAGTGGACACTCGAACCGGGCGCGCCAAGACAGCTCCTTTTGCCTGCAAGGAGCGCTCGAGCGAATCGGTCGCGGACTTGCGCTTCGCGCGACGAGCGAGCGTGCGGCGGCCGCGGGCGTGCCCTAGTCGGGTTTGGGCGCGTCCCGCGTCGTCCGCAGACTTCGGGCGAATGCAAAGAACCAGATCGCGATCAGGATCAAGTCAAGCAGCGTCGCGAGCAGCCAGGGCGCCGGGCGGGCCGATCCGATCGCCAGCGCGGCCGCCGCACCGAACAGCAACGCTACCGCGAGCGGGCGGTAGAGAGCAGCGAGCCGCCGGTAATCGGCCAGTGCGACGATCGTCGCCACGATCGCGATGAGCAGAGCCGAGACCGAGCCGGCCAGCAGCCAGCTCGAGGGCTCGGGCGTACGGGCGTCGGCGGCGTGCTCTATCAGGCTCACCATGCCGGCGCCCGCTGCCGCCACCGCGAGCGCGATCGGGAGTTGGCTGTAGATCCACAGCGCGAACGAGCCTCCGTCCTGTCGCGGCAGTCGCCGCCCGACGTAGTCGAAGTAGGTCCACCAGAAGCCGAAGGCGATGCTGAGTCCGAGAACGCCTGTCGCGACCGTGCGGAAGTCGAGATCCCCAACCGCCAGCAGCCCGTCGACGACACCGACGACCACCTCGCCGAGGACGATGATGATGAACAGCCCGTAGCGCTCGACCATCGAGTGGGTCGCCCGAAACCCAAGCGAGTCGTCGGGCGTACGCAGCATGTACACGACAACGAGTGCGACCGAGCCGCCGACGACGGCGGCCCACACGGCCAGCCGCCCGGTGTCCCCCATGCCCGAGCTGGCGAGCAACGCTCCGATCGACACCGCCAGACCGGCGAGGTAGCGGAGCGCCCCCGGGCGGTACTCGGGTGCGTCGGTCCGGTATACGGAGGCCCACTGGCAGAGGAGGACCGCGAGGAGCACCGCGTAGATGAGTGCAAACTGTTCCCCGTCGGTGCTCGCCGCGTGCCCCGTGAAGACGGCGAGCACGGTGAGGATCCCCATCTGCAAGAAGATGAACGAGCGGTTGCGACCGTCCTCGCGGCCATGCAGCTCGTGGAACGCGGCGCCGTTGAACCAGCCGATCCAGATCAGTCCGAAGACGACGGCGAAATCGAGCACGCCTGACCACGAGACATCCTCGGCCAGCGTGTGCGCAATCTGGCGGATGAGCACCACGTAGACGAGGTCGTAGAAGAGCTCGAGGAAGCTGACCGTGCGGTCCTCGATCACCTCGCCGTGAGGCCGCGGCGGCAGCAGAAACCAACGACGCAGCCCGGCACGCAGCGTCATGGGTGGAACGGCGTCCGCCCCACGGCGCTCGCTCATCTCGCGTGCCTCCTCGATAGCTCGGGCGGGCGAACTGTACCTCCCGGATCGGCTTAGGCTGGACCGGCGCCAAACCGACTGGTCAACCTTGACGAGCGGTGATCGCCACCGCGCGAGCCTCCCGACCTCGATCGGGGCGACAACGGTCTCGGCCGGAACTGTGTCGATCACCGAGAGTCTGCTGGATCCTCGGTTCAGCGTTGCCCACGGAGAGCGCGATGCTGCTTATCTGAACTGGGCCTCGTGTCAAGCGCGGTGGTGGCGAGTGCTTGTGGTCGTCGCGCTGCCCAGATTCGTCAACTCAGTAGCGAGCGGCGGGTCAGCGCAAGCGCCTGATGCTGCTGCTTCCGTCGAGAAGGTTGTCTCGACCTCCGCTCCCGCTGCTCGTCCCAACCGGGCGTGTCGCGCTCGGCTACGGAGACGCTCGCGACCAGACGGGAGCCATGGCGAGCGGTCTCCGGCACTGGGAAGGGACTAGCCACCCGGCGGGGAGCGGAAGCCGGCGAAAGGCTTGCGGCGACTCAGCGCCACGGCGCTCCGTTGCCCGGATCCGATCGCATACCGACTTAACACAGGTAGCCGTTAGACCAACCTCACTGCCGCATGGGAGGATGGTCCGGTCATGCTCGGCTCCGCTCGTGACGAGGTTGCGCCTTTGCTCGGGCGCGCCCAGGAGCAGAGCCTCCTCACGTCATTATTGGACGGGGTAGGAGAGCGCGGGCAGGCGCTCGTGCTTCGCGGTGAGCCGGGCATCGGGAAGTCGCGGCTGTTGTCCGTCGCCGCGCAGGCAGCGCGCGATCGCGGGATGACGGTGCTCGCTGCCACGGGCGTGCAGTCAGAAGCGACTCTGCCGTTCGCTGGATTGCATCAGTTGCTCCGCCCGGTACGCGAGCGCGCGGTCGAGCTGCCGCCGATCCAACGGGACGCGCTCGACGCGGCGTTCGGGCTGACGCGCGAGGTGGCGCCTGAGCCCTACCGGATCGCGATGGCGTCGCTCGACCTCGTCTCGGACGTCGCGGGTGATACGCCTGTGGTGCTGGTCGTCGAGGACGCGCACTGGCTCGACCGTCCGACGGCAGACGTGCTCGCGTTTGTTGCTCGGCGGATCGAGTCCGACCCGGTTGTCCTGTTGGCCGCCACGCGTGACGGCTACGCCTCGGCGCTCACCGACGCGGGGCTGCCGGAGCACAGGCTTGCCGGCCTCGACAACGCGACGGCCGCGGCGCTGCTCGACGTCGCAGCGCCGGACCTTCCTCTTGCCGCGCGCAACCGCGTGCTGGGTGAGGCCGATGGTAACCCGCTCGCGCTGCTCGAACTGCCGGCGGTTGCGGCCGGTCAGCCCGAGGACGAGCCAGCTCTGCCCGGCGGCCTGCCGCTGACCGAGCGCCTCGAGCGCGCCTTCGCCGGTCGCGTATCTGATCTGCCCGACGCCACTCGCCTTGTGCTGCTGGTCGCCGCGCTCAGTGACGAGGACTCCGTGAGCGAGATCCTCGAGGCCGCCAGCGCCGTCGCCGGGGCACCGCTGGATCTCGACGCGCTCGAGCCGGCCGCCGAGGCAGCGCTCATCGATCTGGACGTCAACTCGATCCGGTTCCGGCACCCGCTCGTGCGCTCCGCGGTCCGGCAGCACGCCGGCGTGCAGCAGCGCCGCCGTGTGCACGAGGCCCTCGCCGAGACGCTCGAAGCCGATCCCGACCGCCGTGCGTGGCACCGCGCCGCACTACTGAGCGGAACGCATGAGGAGCTCGCGAGCGAGCTCGAAGAGGCCGGGACGCGCGCGCGGCGCCGAGGCGCCATCGACGTCGCCGTGACTGCGCTGCGGCGGGCGGTGCAGCTCAGCGCCCCCGACCACCGGGCCCGTCGCATGTTCGCCACCGCCGAGCTGGCCTACGAGCGCGGGCGACCGGACATCGCGGTCCCGATGCTGCGAGAGATGGAGCGCCTGGATCTCGGGTTCCTGGAGGTCGCGCGAGCGCGCTCCCTCCGCGAGCTCATGGATGCGCGTACGGTGGTGGATCGCTCACGGGTGACCGGCCTGATCGCCATCGCCGAGCAGGCCGGCGCGGAGGGCGATCGCGAGCTGCACCACACCTTGCTCTGGATCGTCGCCGCGCGCACGTGGTGGGCGAGCTCGGGCCCGGAGGTTCGGCAGCTGATCGTGGAGGCCGCCGATCGCGCGGGACAGCCCGCCGCCGCGGATCCGCGGCTGGTCTCGATCCATGCGTACGCCGATCCGCACGCCAACGCGCGGAAGGTCCTCGATTGCCTGCACGACGCCGCGGACGGCGGCGTGACGGGTGCGGAGCCCGCGGGATACTTGGGCTCGGCCGGTGTTGTCGTTGGCGCCTTCTACGACAGCCTGACGCTCTGCGCCACCGCGATCGACAGCGCCCGGGCAGAAGGGCGCCTCGGTTTCCTGCCCCGCCTGCTGGCGAGGCAAGCGATCATGGCGGTTCGCCTGCCCAACTGGGACATCGCGATCCCCGCCGCCGAGGAGGCCCGCCGGCTGGCGACCGAACTGGGCCAGCCCAACTGGCTCGCCACCGCCGAGACCGCGGTCGCGATGATCGCGGCCGTCCGCGGCGACCCGGCGGAGACGGAGCGCGCGACGTCGCGTGCGGAGCAGATCGCGCTGCCGCTCGGCGCCGCCCACATCGTCGCGCTCGCCCAGTCGGGGCCGATCGTGTCGGCGCTGGGGCACGGTCGTCATGACGAGGCACTGCGGCTCGCCGAGCGGCTGTGGGACAAGCGCGATCCGGCCCACCATCTGCATTTCGCCTGCATGGCCATCGGCGACCTCGCAGAAGCCGCGGCGCACACCGACAGCTCGCCGGCGGCGCGCGAGCGGCTGGCACAGGTCGAGGCACTCGTGGGCGACACCCCGGCCGAATGGATCGCGATCAACCTCCGCCACGCCCGCGCCCTGCTCGCCGACGACGAGCGCGAAGCGGCCATCCGCTTCGAGGAAGCCCTCAGCGCGGACCTCGATCGCTGGCCGTTCTGGCGGGGCCGGCTCCTGCTCGCCCACGGCCGCTGGCTACGCCGCCACCGGCACGTGATGGACTCCCGGGCACCGCTGCGCGAAGCTCGCGACATATTCGACGCCATGGCCGCCTCCAAGTGGGGAGACCAGGCACGCTCCGAGCTGCGCGCCTCCGGCGAGCGCAGCCGGCGCCGGGTGCCCGAGGCGCGCGACCAGCTGACGGCGCAGGAGCTGCAGATCGCGCAGCTGGCGGCGGACGGGCTCTCGAATCGCGAGATCGGGCAGCGGCTGTACCTCTCGCACCGCACGATCAGCACGCATCTCTACCGCGTGTTTCCGAAGCTCGGGATCACGTCTCGGGTTGAGCTGAGCGCCGCGCTGGCGTCAGGCGCGGGACTACGTTAGTCGTACGTCGCACCGGGCCTACGTACGTACGCGAGGCACCACGAATGTCGTCGTCAGACGCACGCGCCCGTAGCGGAACGAGGCCAGAGTCGTGGATGACCAAACGTCGACCTCATCCCAGGCCGACCAACCGAAAGGAAGGTCACCATGACCGAAGTGCGCAACATCGTCCTCGAACCCGCCGCACAGGAGTTCGCCGACGCGACGTCCACACCGCCGTTCATCTACGAGCTGAGCCCCGACAATGCCCGGGAAGTCCTCGAGGACGTACAGCGCTCCGCGATCGACAAGCCCGACGTCGACATCGAGGAGCTCACGATCTCCGGAGGACCGCACGGGCAGATCGCCGTGCGCCTCATCAAGCCCGCCGGCATCGCCGGAACACTCCCCGTCATCCTCTACATCCATGGCGCAGGCTGGGTGCTCGGCAGCCCCCAGACCCACGACCTGCTCGTGCGCAACCTCGCCGTCGGCGCCCAGGCTGCCGTCGTCTTTCCCGACTACCGGCGCGCGCCCGAAGCGCAGTACCCATCCCAGATCGAGGAGGCCTACACCGCAGCCGCCTGGATCGTCGAACACGGCAGCGAACACGGCCTCGATCCCGACCGCGTCGCGATCGCGGGCGACTCGGTCGGAGGCAACATGACCATCGCCGTCACGCTCATGGCCAAGGAACGCGGTGGCCCGTCGTTCTCCGCGCAGTTGCTCTACTACCCGGTGACCGACGCCGGCATGGACACGGGCTCCTACCACCAGTTCGCCGACGGCTACTTCCTCACGCGCGCCGGCATGGCCTGGTTCTGGGACCAATACCTCCCCGACGAGACCCGCCGCAGCGACATCCTCGCCTCCCCGATCGGCGCGAGCACTGAAGAACTCGCCGGGCTCCCGCCCGCGATGGTCATCACCGGCGAAGCCGACGTCCTACGAGACGAAGGCGAGGCCTACGCCACCAAGCTGCGCGCCGCCGGAGTCGAGGTGACCGCCACGCGCTACGGAGGCATCATCCACGACTTCGTGATGCTGCACCCACTCGCCGCCACCCACGCCGCCCGCACCGCCACGACCCAGGGAGCGGCATTCCTGCGCGACGCGCTGCACCGATCCTGACCGCCGCCCAGAGGCTCGGGCGCGTGACGCGCGTCCGAGCCTCACCGCCCGATCACGTCCTCACATAGGAGGCACATTCAGATGCTCACGCCGACAAGAGTTGTCGAGATCACGCCGGCCGAGGCCGCCCACATCAAGCAGCATCAACTCGTGGTCGCCTCCGTCCTGAACATCCCCGACCGGCCCGGGCCCAAGGCGCGCCCGCCAGAACGCAAGTACTCGCGCCCATGACCCGACCAACGCCGGGTTGAGAACCGGGAAGACAAAGCCGCGCACGTGCGCGGCTTTCGTCGTGACAGTGACGATGAACCGCGTCGGCGGCAGGCATCGCATTGCAGGGCGCGAGCTGCCATCGGTACGGTCTGTTGCGTGCGGACCGACATCACCGTTGCGGACTTGAAGGACTTCCTCGACGAGCCGCTGGTCGCCGTGCTTGCCACCCTGCGGCCCGACGGGACCGTCCTGCTCTCGCCCGTGTGGCACGAGTGGCACGAGGGCGGGTTTAACGTCTCGGTCGAGGCAGAGAACGCAAAGGCCCGGCACCTGCGGCGCGATCCTCGCGCGACTATCGTCGTGGCGGAGTCCGACGCGCCGCTGCGCGGGGTCGAGGTCCGAGGCTCGGCGAGATTCATCGAGGAAGGCGTGACCGACATCGCGCGTCGCATCGAGGCCCGGTACATCGGCGAGAACGACGCCGCGGCCGACACGGAAGCGCTGCGCGCTGACGTCATAGTCCGTATCGAGCCCGGCAACATCCGGGTCTGGGACTTCGCCGACGAGTACGACGCCGACTGACCCGGCGCCCGACGCGCTGCCCTGTCCGGCCAGTCCGACGCCGTCCAGCCCGGACCGCTGGCGGCCACCACCATTCCTGCTTCTGATCTCCATGCGAACCAGCAGTCCGCTGCGAACCTGATCCGCTATCGCTTCCGCCTGGATGCGAAAGCCGGCGGCGAGCAGAGCGCGCTAGCCACGCTGCCCGCAAACTTGGCCCCACATTGGCCCCACGAACTGGTCCTGAAACGACGAAACCCGCGCGCCGCGCGGGTTTCGAGATGGGCGATACTGGGCTCGAACCAGTGACCTCCGCCTTGTCGAGCGGGCGGCGCGCTCTCCCAGCTGAGCTAATCGCCCTGGGATCGGCCCGAAGGCTAGCAAGCGCGTGGACGCGGGTAGGGGGCGAGGATGACCACGATCGATGCCTCGCTGCGCGCCCTCGAGATCCAGGGCACCACCGTCCCCAAGCTCGGATTCGGGACCTGGGAGATCCTCGGCCGCGACTGCCGGGAGGCGGTGTCGCGACGCGCTCGAGATCGGCTACCGCCACATCGACACCGCGCGGATGTACGGCAACGAGGCCGAGGTCGGCCAGGCCTGCACGACGCCGGCGTCCCCCGCGAGGAGGTCTTCGTCACGACGAAGGTCCCGGCGGACTGCGGCGAGGAGAGCGTGCCCCCGTCGGCCGAGGAGCTCGCTGCGCGAACTGCGCACGGAGTACGTCGACCTGCTGCTCCTGCACTGGCCAACCGGGCGATCCCGCTCGCGAGACGCTCGGCGCGATCGAGGCGCGCGACGCGGGCGATCGCGCCACCTCGGCGTCGCGAACTTCCCCGCCGGGATGCTGCGCGAGGCGCTCGAGCTCGCGCCGCTCTTCGCCGACCAGGTCGAGTACCACCCGTTCCTCGGCCAGCCCGCGGTGCTCGAGCTCGCGCGCGAGCGCGACGTCATGGTCACCGCGTACTCGCCGCTCGCACAGGGCGCGGTCCCGCGCGACCCGGTGATCGGCGAGATCGCCGAGGCGCACGGCAAGACCGCGGGCCAGGTCGCGCTGCGCTGGCTGCTCGACCAGCCGCACGTCGCGGCGATCCCGAAGGCCGCAAGCCACGAGCACCGGGCCGAGAACTTCGACGTCTTCGACTTCGAGCTCACCGACGATGAGCGCGCGCGATGACGCGCGCCCAAGAACGCGGCGCGACATCGACCCGTCCTGGGCGCCCGACTGGGACGCCTGACCGGCAGGCGTCCTGCCCTGGGGTCGCCGGGCGACCCCTACAGCAGCGGTGCGCGTCGAGCAGGGCCCGGAGTTCGGAGAGCATGCCGCGGGTCCTCGAAGACGTCGCCGTAGGTGTAGCGGCGGAATTCGTCACCGCGCGCCCGCGCCTCGCGCTCTCGCCGCCGATCCTGCTCCCACGAGTGGCGCGAGCGGTGGTACTGGTAGCCGTCGAGCTCGACCGTCAGGCCGATGTGCGGGCCAGCGGCAATCGACCCGCCGCCCGCCGGCGGGCCGGTTCCGTCACCGGCAGCGGCAGCCCCGCCGCTTTGAGTCGCGCGAGGAACCTGCTTCTCGAGCTGTGCTGAGCGTGACGCGAACGTCGCCGTGCAGCACACCCGGCGGAGCTCCGAGCAGCCCGGGGCTGCTCGGCCGCCGCGCGAGCACCGCCTCCACCTCCGCCGGTGTCGTGCCGTGGAGCACGCCGGCCTCGTGACACGCGCGCGCCAGGGCATCGACGCCGAGGACCGCCGGCGAGATCCACGAGCGTCCGCGCGACCGTCGTCACCGGGATCCCGAGGACAGAAGTCGCATCACGAGGGTCCATGCGCTTACTGCGGCAGGTAGTGATCCCCTCAATGCGCCGTTCGGTGGGCGCCATCACCTCGGCCCCAGGTGGCGCACCCTTCAGCAACCCATGCAGATGCCCGGCCGCCCGCCCACACAACATCGCCCCCTCCCACAAGCCTCCACCGCCGCGAGATACGACGCCTCGCGGCTCGAAGCCCTGTGACCAACGCGATAGACGCCGCGATACTCGAGCAGGAGCGCGCCGGTGCGGACTCTCCCGCTTGATCGCCCCCGCCGAGATGCCGGCCGCCAACAGGCACCGCCGCGTCACGACGCCGTGCCGATCAGACGCGAGCGCCGCGAACTCCCGCCTCGACCGTCCTGCCCTGGGGTCGCATGGCAACCCCTAGGCAGGACGCCAGCCCGGATTCGCCCCGGGCGGCGGTACCCTCTAGCGCTCCCGGCGCCGTGGCGGAGTGGCTACGCAGCGGCCTGCAAAGCCGTTTACACCGGTTCGATTCCGGTCGGCGCCTCTGCGACCTGCGGGCTCACCGAGCCCGCAGGTTGCGTCGAGGAACGCGACCACGCGCCGCTCGTAGTCGCGCGGGTACTGGCGGAGCGCGCCCGTGTGGGTCGCCTTCGGCAGGTACCAGAGGTCCGAGCGCTCGCCACCGGCGCGGTCGTAGAGCTCGCCCCAGGTCTTCTCGATCTCACCCGCGGCGATCAGCAGGTGCGGGGCACGGGTGCGGGCGATCTGGTCGGCGAGCGAGGCGTTCGGTCCGGAGCGGCCCTGGATGATCTCGATGGCCTTGAACAGGACCCATCGTTCAGGCGGGTCACCGGGTTCTCGGTGAACTCCTTGACGTCCTCGTAGCCGATCGCGGCGGTGCCGTCGGCGACCACGGCGTTGACGTCGCCGCGGCGGGCGGCGATGTCGATCGCCATGTCGGCGCCGGTCGACAGGCCGAGCGCACCCACACGACCGGGCTGAACGTCGTTGCGCGTGGCGAGGTAGTCGAGCGCGGCGGCCGCGTCCTTCTCCCGGCCCCAGCCGTAGGAGTTGGGCGTGCCGTCGCTGTCGCCGGTCCCGCGCCCGCCGAAGAGCAGCACGCCGTAGCCGTGGCGGACGAGCATCTTCGCGTGGCTGATCGTGCCGCGGATGTCGCCGCTCCCGCCCGACATCATCAGCACCGCCGCGCCGTTGCGCGACGGGTGGTACCAGGCGTCGAGGTCGAGGCCGTCGGAGGTGGTCAGGTGCACGCGTCTCGTACTCGGCGCTCGGCGGGTTGCCGACGGCGCGGTGCAGCGAGTGGATGTCGACGATGGCCATGCCGACCGGCATGTAGACGAACAACGCGGCGAGCAGACCGAGCGGGAGCACGGCGACGCGGATCACCCAGCGCTTGACGGGACTCGCGGACCCCTCGCCGCGGTGGCGGAACGGGATCCAGGCGGCGAGCCCGATCAGCACGACGCCGGCGGCGAGCGCCAGCACGCCGGTCACGTCGTTGGCGGTCGTGCCCTCATGGATGATGTGGTGCGCGTGGCGGCCGCCGTTGACGGTCGCCAGGACGCCGAACGTGAACGCGGTCGCCGCGCGCACGCCCGGCCGTCGTTCGAAGCTGACGATGGCGGCCACCGTGGCGGCGACCGCGATCGCCAACGCGATCGCGTGCCGGGTGAGCGGGACGCCGGCGCCGGGCAGCAGCAGCGCGTCGTCGAACGCGTGCGCGAGCGCGAGCACGGCGGCGAAGCTGAACACGACCGCCTCCGCCGAGCGCGCGCGCACCGGGCGCCGGCAGCGCGGGCGAGGAATGAGAGGGTGCGTGGCGGGCGTGCCACGGTCGATGCAGTCACGGTCGTCTCCGGGGGGGTCGGGGTCACGCCGTCGAGACTGCCGTCTGCGCGGCCCGCCGGAAATGGAGGCGGCCCCGCGTCCCGCAGGGCACTCAGCTACGCCGCCGGGGTGCGGCAGCCCGCACCTCGCGGATGTACGGGCCGGGATCCTTGTGGATCTCGGCCTCGTAGGTCTCCTGCGTCGTCGGCGGGAAGATCTCGAGCAGCTTGACCTCGTCGCGCTCGGCGGCTCATCCCCCAGCGGCCGACCATCGCGCGGGCGATCCCGGTCAGCTGCTCGATGTCGGACTCCGCGCCCGTGGTGATCGTGCCGTAGACGATCTCCTCGGCGACGCGGCCGCCGAGCGCGACCTTGATCTTCGTCAGCAGGTAGCTCTCCTCGTAGTTGGCCTTGTCGAGGTCGGGGGCGGAGAGCGTCACCCCGAGCGCCATGCCGCGCGGGATGATCGACACCTTGCGCACCGGGTCGGCCCCCGGCGTGAGCATGCCGACGATCGCGTGGCCCGCCTCGTGGTAGGCGACCCGCCTGCGGTCCTCCTCGGAGAGCACGGTGCCGCGCGGGGCGCCGAGCACGATCTTCTCGAGCGCGTCGGTGAAGTCCGCGAGCTGCACCTTCTCGTGGTTGCGGCGCGCCGCCGTCAGCGCGGCCTCATTGGCGAGGTTGGCGAGGTCGGCGCCGACCA